>NZ_BAAHBD010000017.1:0-146998 GCF_054776975.1 Spirosoma harenae
GGAGGAACCATTTATTTTAACTCTGAAAGCAGTAGTTCGATCTTGCAGTATGTCTCGATTGATCAGATGGGCGACGTGAGTAGCTCGGGAAGAGCTGTTTATATTGCTTCTAATTGTACCATTAAAAACTCTACCATTCGAAATTCCGAGCAATTGGCAATTCTCATTGGGCCTTCTGTTATTTCACCAGTTATTCAGAATAACAAATTCCAGAACAATGAAATTGCTATTAATGCATATCCGGGTGCCTGTAGTGGAATATCTAATAATCAAAACGCTAAAATTATCTTAAATGGAGGTAGTGTTGCTTCAAATGTTTCGTGGCCTTATCCAGGACTCAATTCCTTTTATCTGCTTACAGGGCAGGTGCACATTCAGCAAAACTATACCTTGTCTATTGGGGCCGGGTCATTGGTTGATTTTGGGTGGCAGTCTGGCGATTTGTATGTAGAGGGTACATTACGGGCCATTGGGACAGAAGCCGCTCCAATCCTATTGACCAGGCAGCAGGATACGACAGCGAATGTTTATTATGGTCGGGTCTATTTAAGTGCAACCAGTACCAACTCCATTCTAAATTTCGTAAGAATGGACAAGTTGGGAACAGCGGATGGAAACGCGGCTCTGGTACTTGAATCAGCTAGTTTTTCCATAGCGAACATTACGGTTTCTAATGCGTTAAGTACTGGTGTTAGATGCACCAATGTTGGGACTTCAATCATTTCCGGCTCCAGTTTCGTTCACAATAAAGTAGGTATTCATGTTGTAAGTGGTCGTCCCATTTTCAATCGATGTAATATTTATTCGAATACGGACTTTGGCATTAATAACGTAAGCACCGCCATTGTCGATACTGTTGATGCCCGCAATTGTTACTGGGGAACACCTTCGGGGCCTTATCACCCAGCCCTAAACGCTTTTGGAACGGGTAATAAAGTATCAGACCGGGTAAAAATCAATCCGTATACTCAACAACCCCAGAATGGCCAGATCCGAGACATTGGGGTTAGTGCGCTATTGACACCTATTACAGATTGCAATCATACAATAGCAGACAGTGTTCGGGTGCAGATACGTAATTACGGGAATGTAAGCCTGTCAGGTTTTCCGGTATCCTATCGAATCGGGACAGGGCCAGTCATAACAGAATTGGTTACGGATAGTCCTTTGTTACCAGGACAGACTAAAGCATACACGTTTATCCAGCGAGCAGACTTGTCAGCACTAACCTCCTTTACCATTAGTGCTTTTACTTCACTGGTTAGCGATACTCTTCGACTCAATGATACTACTAGGACTGGTATCCAGCATCTTTCAGCGATTGGTGCCCCGCTTAATCTTACTCCATTTAACCAGGTCGTTAATGTCGATGCCGTTGCTCCGTTTACATGGGGAGCTGTTGATAGTGCAACATCTTATGACCTGTATATCTGGAAATCTACAGATACCGAACCAAGTCAGCCCATAGCCAGTAACCTAGCGCAGATTTCTTATACACCCACTCTAGACTATGGTATCTCCTACAAATGGAAGGTAGTGGCTCGTAGAATAAGCTGTCGAACCGAATCCCTTATACAAACATTTACCACCCGCTCCTTGCCTGATTTAGTCGTTGAACAAATAAATGTACCGGCTACCGCTACTTCCGAGACCGATCTGATTATTAACTGGAAAGTAACCAATCAGGGTGCAGGCTCGACATTAAATCAAGGCTGGACAGATCTGGTTTATTTATGTGATCAGCCTGTACTGAATGCCGGATACGAAAACTATTTTATCGGAAGTATTCCAAATCTTAGTGCTCTTGATGCAGGTCAATCTTATCTGGCAACGAATCTTAGTTTTCGGATTCCGCAAGGTGCTCTGGGGACTTATTATGTTATTGTCAGGTCCAATTCTTATGCCTATCTGAAAGAGGTAAATGGAGCCAATAATGAACGTGTGAGTCAACCAATCACAATTGCGCTTGCCCCTCCCGCTGACTTACAAGTTACCAATGTGGTAGTCAACCCTCTCAATGTATTTTCGGAGGATTCGGTTTCGATTAGTTACACGGTAAAAAATGCAGGTGATGGGCCAACGACAAACCCTTTTTGGTACGATTACATATCCATAAGCTCACATGAACCGATGAATGTGAGTTCTGATGCCTATCTGTTCAGTACACAACGCAGTCAACCTCTAACTGCTAATAGCGAATATACAGTTAACACAAAAGTAAAATTACCTGCTCGCATCAGTGGTACCTATTACATTCACGTACTTACAGACCAGTATGGTCAAGTTTACGAATATAACAAGGAAGAGAATAATAGTCGAAATAGCCTTGCCCTGAATGTCATACAACGGCCAACGCCTAATTTGACTGTTAGTAATCTACTGGTGAGCACTACAGCAGTTAGCAATAATCAGCCCATTACGATCCAGTGGGATACGAAGAATTCGGGCGCGTTTCAAGCACAACCATCATGGGTAGAGCAGGTATATGTATCAGCGGATACAACTTTTAGTATCTATGATGACATTAGTATTTTAGCCTTAACACGTTCTGAGTCGATACCATCACTTGGGTCCAGCACTACGCAACAAATAGGGATATTACCTTATAATCTGGCGGAAGGAAATTATTATCTGTTCGTACAAACTGATGTAGGTAATCTGGTTTTTGAAAACGAGAATGAAAACGACAATTTATCAGCACCTTCTGCTGTTATCCATGTCCAGAATCCCGATTTATCACCTGTTCAGCTAACGACCCCAGCAAACGCCATTTCCGAGCAAACGATTACCCTTCAGTGGCGAGTCAAAAATATCGGACAGGGAAGTTTATATGATCGAAATTGGACTGACCGTGTTTACTTATCGGCAAATTCTACATATGAACCTGGTATTGATATCGTACTAGCTAGTAGTACCTTAAACCAACTCCTATCCGCAGGTAATGAATATACTCGGCAGACCACAGCTACAATACCCGTTGGCGTTTCTGGCAACTATTACCTTTTATTGGTAAGTGATGCCGATAATAATGTTTTGGAAAAGCATGAAGATAATAATAGTCAGGCCGTACCCATCACGATCACACTGGCTCCTTGGCCAGATTTGCAAACTACAACGATAGCTGTTCCTGCTACTGATACGGTAGGCACAGCGCTTACATTACAATATACGATTAAGAACACAGGAGCCGGTACGATTGATCAAAAAAACTGGTTTGACTACATATACCTATCTCCAACCAGCATAGTCAATGATGCTACGTTGATATATGTAGGTAATACTTTTCAGAGCCGGTCGTTGGCCAGTGGTCAGTCCTTTACTCAGGCCGCATCGGTTGCACTCCCGGCTGATTTATTGCCAGGGCGTTATTATGTAGTAATAAAGACCGATTTCAATAATCAAATTTTTGAGAGTACTGGTGAAGCCAATAACACAACGGTGGCATCAACATCCACTGCTATATCATTTTTACCTGCTATTGATTTAGCAGCCACAACAGGGACTATTCTAAGTGGTTCGGCTATTGCAGGGGGGACGCTGACAGTACAGTGGACGGTTAAAAATAATAGTTCATCGTCTACGATTACGCCTTATTGGTATGACGGTATCTATTTAAGCACTAATCCGATTCTCGACGCCAGTGATGTGTTGTTGGCGCCAGTTTATAACGACAGGCCGCTAGCCGCTGGAGGAACCTATACAAAAACACAAACAATTGTTCTTCCTAATGAAGCTTCCGGTACACTCTACTTACTGGTCAACGTCGATAAAGATAATCATAACCAAGATGATCACCGGGAAAACAATGTGCTACCGCTTAATAATGGCCAATCGATAACCGTTACAGTTCCGCCACCAGCAGATCTGGTTCCACTATCACTAGTCAGCCCAACTCAAGGAACACTCTCACAACCCATTAATATTACGTTTACGGTAAAAAATACGGGTACCAGTCCTACAGCATCCAGTTACTGGTATGATCAGGTGATTTTAGCGACAGGTACTCAACCACAGGCTGCTACCGACATTGTATTGGGCACGTTTGCCCATACGAGTACGTTAGCCCCTGGAGCATCCTATGTAGTAACCGAACAGGTGTTTATCCCTTCAAACGTATTAGGAAACTATGTCTTACTTGTCAAGACAGATGCCTATAACAATGTCTATGAGCGAAACAACGAGGAAAACAACGTTGCCTTTGCCAATATCTTTATTAACCCACAACTGCCCAGCGATTTAACCGTATCGCACATCGATCTTCCTCTGACGGAACAATATGCTGGCAGTTCAGCGACTATTAGTTGGCAATTAACCAATATAGGGGCCAATCCCGTGAATGGTTACTTACGGGAGGCCGTTTATTTATCGAAAGATGCTATACTCGATGCAGGAGACATCCTATTTGGTACCGTAGATAAAACGACCTATCTAGCCTCGCAAGCTTCTGAAACACGATCCCTGGAAAAGCCCTTGGCAAACCTGGCTGTTGGAGAATATTATGTAATCGTCAAGACCGATATACTCAACAATATCATTGAGCAGAACGAAGCTAATAATCAGACCATATCGACTGGAAAACTCATCATTAATGTCCGAGAGTTACCCCTGAATGTGTTGACAGCAACAACCCTGGGACAGGATGTTACACTCTACTATCGCCTAGTGATCCCGGAGGGATTAGCCGGAGAAACCTTATCCCTCACGTTAAAAGGTGACTCGCTCAATAATGCCATCAATCGATTGTTTATTCGGAAAGATAGTGTCCCTACAGCTAACCAATATACGTATGTCGGTTTAGCGGCTTTCAAGGCTAATCAGCAGATTATTATACCCGCCTTACAGGCAGGAACGTATTACCTGATGGCCTTAGGTACGAATACATCCAGCGCCAGCCAGCCGATTACCTTATTGGCCAATATAATTCCCTTCCGAATATCGACGGTCGATGCCAACAAAGGTGGGAATACAGGTCTAGTAACCATTAAACTTACCGGAGCTAAATTTGAATCTGGCATGACGGTTACCCTGATCGGTTCTCAAACCTATACAGCAACCAACGTCTATTTTAGTGACCCATCCAAACTCTTTGCTACATTCAATTTAGCGGGTGCTGTTTTGGGCAACTATACTGTTAACGTAACAAAAGCAGGTGGTGTATCTGCCCAGTTACCTAATAGCTTTACCATTATCTCCGGTACACCAGGTGGCGTTGATGGGGCTCTACAATTATTTACGTGTACGATTCAGAATATCGGTTTTGATGAAAATATCGATTTGGTCATTGTGCACCCGGCCGTTGCGAGACGAAACGCAGTTTTTAAAATGAGTGTCACCTATACGAATGGAGGCAACGTAGATATTCCGGCTCAATCCAGAATATTCCTAAGTCTGTCGGGGGCTCCCATCAATTTTTCCCCTGAGTTTAATAAGTCTCTTTCCGAACTAGTTCTTGAGCTGACTGAAAAAGATGGACCACCAGACATTTTGCGAGCGGGCTCGTCGGGTTTCATTACTATTTACTCGAAAGCAATTGTCACCCAGCCTGGTCCATTACTATATACCATTACCCAATAAACCCACACCCGATGAAAACCAGACTACTCTTTCTTTGGCTATACTTCCTGCTAGCCCTATCGGTCAGGGCTCAGGTTATTCCCCGTCCCAACATTCCGGGGCCTCAGGGCCTATCCGTAAACAGCTACACGGGTAATCTTTTTTATCAACGGAACGAGCAAAGCCTTCGAGGTACAGGGTACCGCATTTATCAGACGTTTTATTATAACTCTGCCCAGGATACATTGAACGAAGGTTACGGTCGAGGATGGTCATTTTACTATCATATTTCGTATAGAGCATTAGGTGATACAGTCTTTATTCAGAGAGCCGATGCCCGAAAAGATACGTTTCTATTGCGATCGGGTAGATATCAGGCGCCAGCTGGTGTTTATGAAACCTTAACCAAAAATGGTAACCAATTTATATTAACCGCAAAAAATGGTGAACAGCGTATTTTTGGTGATGCTACCCATAGAAAGCTAACGCGCATTCAGGACGTTAATGGCAACTTTATTACGATTGACTATACCAACGGAAATCCGATCAAAATAACGAACTCGTCTGGGCGTTTCCTCCTCCTGACCTGGACCAACGGTCTGTTGACCCAGGCAGTTAATGGGACGGACCCTTCTAAAAAGTTTACCTATTCATATAGTAGCTCGAAAGAACTGATTGCGGTCACCGACCCCCTGCAAGGTCGAAAGAGTTTTGTGTATTCGAATCATTACCTGGTGCGACTAGGAGATGAAAATAATAATCCGGTCGTGATCTACTACGTGGGCACTGGAGGTCGAGTCAAGCAAATTACGTCCTGTAATACGGAACAACGCTTCACCTTTCTGGATACGGAACGGAAGAGCTTTGTAAGTCAAAAAACTGAATCCGGTAATTCAGTTATCAGTTACGGGTTCGATACGGCTGGCCGGCTTTCCATGCTAACTGATCCGAATGGCAATAAAGCCGAATTTACCTATGATAACCGGAACAACCTGATAACACAGAAGGACTTTAATGGGACAGTGAGCCGGTTTACCTATGATGAAAAAGGAAATCTAATCACGCTTATCGATCCGACAGGTAATGCAACGGAATATGGCTATGAGTCTGTTTTTAACAATCTCAACAGCCTGAAAGATGCAAAAGGGCGTATGACCACCCTCAACTATGATGTCAAAGGTAATCTGACCGGTATTGTACAACCCGGTGGGCTAACCAGCGCCTTTACTTATGACAATGCAGGCCGACGCTTAACATCAACCAATGCGAATAATGGAACGACGAGTTATCAGTATAATGCCGATGGTGATCTGACCAAAATACAGCTTCCAATTGGCAATATTCAGTTCCAGTATAATGGTAACTGCTGTAATGTGAGCAGAATAACGGATGCCAATGGGACTACACTGGAAATGACGTATGATCTGCTCAATCGCACTAAGACGGTGAAAGATGCCCAAGGCCACACAGTCAGTTATGATTACGATGCAGTCGGTAATGTACTTAAAGAGATAGACCCTAACGGCAATAGTAAAGAGTATAGTTATGATGGTTTGAACCGACTGATTCGAGTTAAACTCCCCGTAGGCACCTGGTCCTACGACTATGATGGATTGGGGAATCTGCTGAAAATGACCGATGCGAACGGTCACATCACGAAGTATACCTATGATAAGAATAGTCAGCTTATCAAAGAAACCGACCCGCTGGGTCATAGTGTCGGGTATAGTTACGATGTGAATGGGAATCTGAGCAAGCGTAGCGACCCCAATGGCAATGTCGTGAATTATAAATATGACGGGCTAAATCGATTGATTGAGAAAAGTTATAACGAGGATACAGATAAGTATAGCTACGATGAGGTGGGTAACCTGGTTAGTGCCTATAACAAAAATATTGCCTACAACTTTGAGTATGATGACCTGAACCGACTGCTCAAAAAGAATATTTTAACATGGAACAAGTCGTTAGCCTATACATACGATGCTATAGGAAACCGCAAAACGATGACGAACCATGATGGAGGACTAACGACCTACAGTTATGATAGCAATAACCGATTAATCAAACTGACGAATCCAGCCAATCTGACAACAACATTTGACTACGATGCGGGTGGCCGAATAAAAAAACAGACAAATGGCAACGGAACTTTTTCAACCTATCATTACGATTTAGCAGGGCGTTTGGACAGCCTGATTAACTGGAAAAACAGCACTGAAAAAATCTCTTTTTTCTATTACACGTTCGACCAGTATGGCAACCGCAAAACCATGCAGGATAAGCGAGGAATGAATACCTATACCTACGATGCTGCATACCGACTAGTTAACGTCGCTTATTCTGATGGAAATACAGAAAATTTCACCATTGATGGAACAGGTAATCGTACCCAGCGTACAAAAAATGGTGTAGCAACCAATTACACCTATAATGCTGCGGACCAAATTCAAACGGCAGGCCCTCGTAGTTTCACAATTGATATTAATGGCAATACTATTGGTCAAAACGATAGCAGTCAGAGAACATATAAATATGATGGTGAAAATCGCTTATCTGAGGTTATGATAAAACCTCAACGCAAAGTTCAATATAAGTACGATCCGTTTGGTGATAAGATTGAAAAGCAGGATACACTGTCTGTCATCACTCGTATGATATATGATGGTGATAATATGCTAGGTGAATTAAGCATAGATAACACAACACAAAGCTTGTATACTACCAGTATTGGAATGGATAGTTGGCTAAGTATCCAAATCGATGGCAACAACTATTTTTATCATAAAGACGGATTGAATAGTATAGTTGAAATATCAAATCAGAATGCTCTAATTTCTAGTCAATATAATTACGATGTTTATGGAAATCTTATCCTTCAAAATTCAACTGTAGATAATTCAGTCCTTTATACAGGACGACTTTTTGACTCTTTAACAAAATTGTTTGATTTTAGAAATAGATTTTATTCTCCAGAAATTGGTCGATTTATTAATAAGGATGATGTATGGGGGGATCAAATAGTTCCCTTAAGCTTAAATAGATATAATTATGTTGAGAATAGTCCTGTCAATTATATTGATAATACAGGTGAATCCAAATATGATCCAAAAGGTTTCAATATTAGTGGTGATAATGTGCTTAAAGTCATAAAAAACATCGCAAAAGTTACAGGCGAAAAAGGGATTGAAAAAGCAACAAAAATTGCAGAAAAGATAAAAAAGATTAACGATTCAGTAAGAGAAAGTACAAAAGAAGTAAGGAATGCAGTTGATGAGCACGATAAAGGAATTAATGATAGATATAAACAGGATCCTAACAATAGAGACTTTGAAAGAGACTATATAAATCAATTCGACCATAAGAAAAACGAAGGGGAAGCTAGTGTAGCTGACTTGCTAAGATGCATTGCACAGGGAGCAGTGCAGAAGTATTTTAATGCCCCATCTAATGCTAAAGATTGTTTGTATCCACCTGGTGGAAATGGTAAAAATGAAAAACCTAACCTAGATCGTTTAAAAAATCCAATTGTTGGTGTAACTCCACAAATTTCTTATGACCCAAATGAATTAGTCGGCCCAGCAGGCTATGATAGTTTAAAATGGGTATCCATCAAGCAGACATTGCCTTACAAAGTTTTATTCGAAAATGACCCTGATTTCGCTACAGCACCTGCTCAAAAAGTAACGATTTATGTACCGATTCACCCTAAGCTGAACCCGGCCTCCTTACGCCTGAGTGAGTTTGGTTTCGGTAATTTTAGTTTCGATGTGCCAGAAAACACCAGCATTTATAGCAACCGGCTGGATGTGCGGGATAGCCTCGGTGTTTTTGTGGACATTACAGCCGGTCTGGACATCGAGAATCGAAGAGCGTTCTGGGTTTTGCAGAGCATTGACCCAGCTACAGGTTTAGCCGCCACTTTGCCTGTAAATAAGGGTTTTTTACCCGTCAATGATAGCATTAGTCATAAGGGTGAAGGTTATGTTACCTTTACTTTACAATCTTTATCCTCAGCCCAAACCAGAGATACAGTAACCGCTCAAGCCACTATTATTTTCGATGCCGAAGAGTCAATCAAAACCAATAAATGGGTTAATACAGTTGATGCGGTTCCGCCATTCTCAAATATCAATGCATTGGCCACACTTGTAGATAGTGTATTTACGATTAGCTGGGTAGGTCAAGATGATCCAACAGGGTCGGGGCTAAAAGATTATGTGCTATACGTATCCAAAAACAATGGACCTTTCACGCTCTATAAAGACAATCTTACAACCACCACCGAACAGTTAACGGGAGAGCCAGGTACCACGCTTTCTTTCTACACACGCGCAGCCGATAATTCAGGTAATCAGGAAACAGCCAAGTTAGTAGGAGATCGGATTGTAACGATTAAAGTACCTACTACTTCCAGTGTGGTTTGCCCGAGTGCCAGTATCAATTTGAGCGCTACTGATGCGGGCTCGGGAGCTACGTATCAATGGCAGGTAAATTCGGGATCAGGTTTTGTTAATATTTCCAATAATGCTATCTACTCAGGAGCTAGTAGTGTTCAGCTTACGATCAATTCAGCGCCTAGTACCTATTCGGGTTACCAATACAGGTGTCAAATTACAATCGGCGGCAACGTTAGCTATAGCCCAGTACGAAAACTCAAATTTTCTTCAAGCTGGCTAGGCATCGCCGGAGAGAGCTGGCATAATCCAGCCAACTGGAGTTGCGGTATAGTTCCTGATGAGTTTACTAATGTCATCATTCCAGGCGATGTTCCCTTTAAGCCTGTATTAAACACAAATGGAACCTGTAGCAGCCTAATGATGGTCAAACAAGGGGGCATAGTATTCAAAGAATCTGTAAAACTGAATCTTACAGGAAAATAATTAACCTGAAATCGTTGAGCTTATCTGGTACATTCGAAAGGTTAATTCCTGATTCAAGTAGTTACAAGCACTGTCTAAATATAGAAGAAATCCAAGAAGAGGATAGTGAGTGAAATATACCATCTCTTAGTAAACTTTCTGTTTTTGATCACTATTTGTACCTTTTATAGTCATATAACACATTAATTGTTTGACTATTAATGTGTTATATGCATTGATTACATTCTGTATCGGAAAGTAATCGTGCTTAATAAATTGCACTACTGACCTTACAGGCAGGCTAGTCTGCAGATGGCTGCTGGCATTTATCTGCGCAATCAATAGTAGGTCTAAAGTAGAGCCATCGCTTAGTATGGGTTAGTCTCGATCTGCAATTGATTGACATTTGAAACTGATAAAATTAATCATGACCAGCGGCCCGTTGGGTAGCGTTTGCAGATCTAATATTTCATCAATACGAACCAAAAAAATAATGATTGGTATCAGGTTGGCTACTATCTACTGTGTGGAAGAAAGGGATAGGCAACAGCAATAGATAATTTGATAATAAATGCTATAGATAAGCGGAGAACTTTCCTGGTCCATTTTGGTGTGACAGTGAAGTACTCTGCGCCCTGATCGTAACACTTCCAGCCCGTTGCGAGATGTTTTGCGTAGCTGAATGTTCTGCAAGGAATAGGTAACTCGAATACTCCGGTCGAGGATCATCTTCGCTCAGCAGAGGTAGGCGCATGGGGGCCGTAGGCATTAGCTGTGTAGTCGATCGAAAGGCCCGCCTGGACAAACTCGTAGGAAATTGTGGCCACCCGCGACAGCCGCTCGGCCAGGATCTGGCGGGTGCGAACGCCATTCTCAATATAGTAGTTGTCGGCAAACGTACCTCCGGCAATGATCTTCAGCGGAATTGAAAAGTTAAAATCCAGATCCAGATTCACTCCCCGTGAGATTGAATATCCGCGTAAGGTATCGTAGATAATCTGGTTGGGGTTGGTGTCATAGTCGAGTAGAATTCGGTTGGAGAAGTAGGTGTAGAACAGTGATCCGTCGAAACCAATAAATGAGTTGCCCGTCACGATTTTCTTTACCAGGTTCAGGTTGGCATTCCAACTCTGCTCAGGTCGTAGGGCTTCTCGCACCACCTCACGGGAACCTGTCAAAGCCGCATGATCTTCGGTAAACAAGTTCACTACCCGGTATCCCCGGCCAATGTTCAGCCGCAACACGTCGGTTTGGTTCAGGCTATATTTATAAGCCACTCGTGGCGTAAAGATGCTACCATGCCGAGAATTATAATCGTAGCGTGCACCCAGCAGCAACTTACCCTTGCCTATGGTAATCTCATCCTGCACAAAAAGGCCTGGAAGGCGAATGCGATCAGGCTGATTTCGTCCATCTGTACCCATGGTGGCCGGTGTGTTGTCGTCGTAGTATGTGTAGCGGAATGGTAAACCAAACAGCAGGCTGTGATGACCAGCTGTTTTGTCCCACAGCAATTGTGCAAACGCAATGGTCTGATCCGCCATGTAGGGCGTGGTGCCGTAGTAGGAGTTCTGATTGTGTGTACTGAAGGAAAACTGCAGGGTTAGTTTCTGGGTAGTAGGCAACTGATATCCACCGATCAACTCAAAGCGTTTGGTGAAGATGCTTTCGCCATATACCTGGTCGCCACCTCGGTACTTCCGCTCCCAGTTCGTTTGCCCTCCCCAGCGGTCTTCGTAATAATAACGGGCCGATAATGTGGCTAATCGGTCTGAGTACTAAAAGAGGTTTTTATCAGGGCGACAGACGCATAGGAAACTGGCTTATCGTCTGATTGGACAACTCCAGTGACTGTACCTGCCTGTGCATATATAAGAGAAGAAGTGGCCAATAGAATGGCCAGCAAGGATGTATAAAATTTTATAAGAGGAAACAGATGAATTGGCGAATAGCGCTGGCCCAAAGCCATAGCTTATATATCCAGTACGCGCGAGGCTGCCGGATATACTAAAATTGCACTCAGCAACAACTTGCTGAAGTCACTAATCAATAGCAGGACATGGGAAAGGAGGCCCCCGTAACCGATGCACCGTAATACCTCCTGCAATGTCGAGGAGTATATAGTGTGGCAAGTCTTGAGTGGTCAGCCAACTTGTTGGAATTAGGCAGCATCTGCCCACAAAAGGAGCCCTGCCCACAAAAGGAGCCTCGAAGGGAGTATGGGCGAGCCAATCCAGCCAGATAAGCTCGGCCTGAGTGTGCTGGTGATTAGGTAGTGCGCATTTCGTGCTAACCCCGGCGTAGGGGTGAGTATGCACTATAATCAATCGATTGATTATAGTGCACTCCTTTGTGTTAGTAAGTTAAGGTTTATAAACCTGTGCGATTAGTGAGTGGCTAACGCCATAAGCTGTTCCTCGGTAGCTTCATCTCCGCGTAATTCGCCGGTCAATTGCCCTGCGGACATGACTAGAATGCGGTCCGATAAAGCTAAGAGTTCAGGGAGTTCGCTCGAAATGAGTAGAATGGCTTTTCCTTCAGCGGCCAACTGACGTAATAACGCGTAGACTTCGGCTTTTGCGCCAACATCCATACCATGGGTGGGTTCATCAACCAGTAATACGTCAGGGCTGGTCAGAAGCCAGCGCGCCAGCATTACTTTTTGCTGATTGCCGCCACTCAATTTCCCAACCAATTCGCGCACTGACGGCGTTCGAATGGCTAATCTTTTTTGATACTCTTCGGCTATGTCCTGACTAGCTGAGGCATTGAACAAACCTGTCCTTGTTTTGGGCGAATGAATAGCAACAATATTCTGTGTAATGGTCTGGTCGCCGAACAATCCCAGCGTTTTACGTTCCTCAGGCAAATAACCGATGCCTAGCTCTACTGCATCAGCCGGATGAGCTGGAAAAACGGCCAGACCCCGTAGCCGAATGGTTCCCGAACTCGGTTGAGCTGCGCCGAAAATGGCGCGCGCAATCTCAGTGCGACCCGCTCCAATCAATCCAGCCAACCCCAGAATTTCGCCCCGGTTCAACTGAAAACTTACGTTGGTAAAACCCGGCCCCGATAGATTTTCAACCACAAGAATAGCTTCCTGCGTAGCCATCGACGGTTGCCGGGAAACCACTACATCGCGCCCAACCATCCGCCGGATTAGTTCGGTCGGATTCGTATCACGAACGGGTAATGTACCCTGATAACGTCCATCTTTCAGCACAGATACCTGATCGGCGAGCGCAAAAATTTCGTGAAGCCGGTGTGAAATGTAGATAATCGCTTTACCCGATTCCCGAAGTTGCGTAATCAGTCGAAAGAGTATTTGCGTTTCACGTTCGGTGAGTGAAGCGGTGGGTTCATCCAGTAGCAGTAAATCAGGCTCCTGCGATAACGCCTTCGCAATTTCGACCATTTGCTTTTGCCCAGCCGATAGATTTCCAACCAGCATTTGCGGCTGTAGATCGGTTAAATTCAGGCGATTCAGCAGCGAGGCTGTTGCCGCATATAATTCCTTATATCGAATTAACCCCAGCGAGTTTCGGGGTTGGCGATTCGCAAAAATATTTTCAGCTACTGATAGACTATCGACCAGGCTAAGCTGCTGGTACACAATCGCAATGCCTTGTCGCGTTGCTTCAGCGGGACCGCTCAACCGAATCGGTTTACCACGTAGCACCAACTCACCCGAATCAGGCGACAGGTTGCCCGTTAGGATGTTCATTAATGTACTTTTACCCGCGCCATTTTCGCCACAAAGGGCGTGAATCTCGCCCGATTGTACGTCAAACGATACGTTGTCCAGTGCTTTTACGCCTGGAAATTGTTTACTGATTCCAGTGAGTTGGAGAAAAGGCGTCATAGATAAATCGTTTCGTTACGTTTGGCCGAATCATAAGCCGCATATACGAGCCGGATGGTCTCGAAATTATTGGCTCCGGTTGTTTCTGCTCCTCCTTTCCCTTCTAAATCAGCCAGTAAATTCTGATTGCAGGCCACAATTGACGCATGGACAATCGAATAAGCCGGATCAGCCCAGGGGTAATAAGGCGGAGTAGCATCTATCTGATACGTTCCTGATTTTGTTGTGATACATAGCTGAAAATCATGCGTAAGCACCACCGAGCCAGCATTACCCTCCACTTGCACCAACGTTTGTGGGAAGGCTTCTTTTTCGAGTAACGAAGCATACGACATTTCGGCAAAGCAACTCAGACCACTCCGCATTTTCATCAGTACATTCGCTACGTCTTCACCGCGAATCGCTGGGTTAACGCGTATGGTCTGACACGAAAGCCATTCGGCTTCGCCAAATAAAAACCGACATACATCCAGAATATGTGAGCCAATATCGGTCAGAATAAACTGATCGAGTTCAGCCAGAAACGGCTGATTATCAAAGACCGGAAAGGCCGAACAAAAGCTCACTTTCGCTTTAAAAGGTGTACCGATCTCTCCCGAATCCAGAATGGCTTTCAGCCGACGCAAAGGTGTTTGCCAGCGAAAATTTTCATGGATGTATAAGCGAACGTTCGCTCGGTGGCAGGTGTCAGCCATTTGCCGGGCCGCTTCCAGGTTTGGCCCCATCGGTTTCTGACAGATCACATCAATGCCCCGTTCGGCCGCTTTAGCCGTGAAAATAGGGTGCGTATCGACGTCGGTGATAATGTCCACAAAATCGAGTTCATAAGCATGATTATCAAAAAGTTGATCAACGTTATCGTAGACGTTCGGTACATTAAATCGCTGGGCAATTTCTTTTGCTCTGGTAAGCGTTCGATTATAAACCGCAATTAATTCAACACCAGGCAGTTCCTGCCAGGCCGGGATCTGATAATTAGCCCAGAATCCCGTGCCGATAACCGCAAACTTTAGCATGTTTTTAGATAGAACCGTGACATCGGATCGAAGAGTATTGGTGAATAACTAAAAGTGGGCGAATCGAATATTTTTGATTTTTAGATGATTTTGTTTGACTATTTCAAAAAGACAGTACATTTGTCATTAACTATACTGTACTCTACTGTATTGTTGTTTATAAAGCAAATGTAATTTCTTTTGACTTATCTGCAAGAATTTATAGGAAAAGTCATAGAAACAATACGTTAGCGTTCGTTTGTCAACTATTCATACTCAATGCAGGAAAGTCTCATCGATCAGTCGGCCAACCAGCCTAAGTATCAGCAGTTAATCGAAACGGTGTTACTGAATATTGAACAAGGAACTCTGGAACTCGGTCAGCAGCTACCATCGATTAGTGAGTGGGCCAATAAGCAGGGGGTCGCGAAAGTCACGGTTGCCAAAGCCTATGAAGACCTTCGGCAACGGGGCGTGGTACGTTCGCAACACGGCAAAGGCTTTTATGTAGCGAGTACGAATGTTCGTACGTCGTTGAACGTACTGGTCATTTTCGATACGCTAAATGCCTATAAAGAAACACTTTACGATGCCTTTAAAGCCGCTTTACCCGGCGATGCTACGTTGAGTGTATTCTTTCATCATTATAACCCAACGGTATTCGAAACCCTGATCCGTAACAACCTGGGCCGATTTAGTGCGTACGTCGTAATGCCCCATTTCGATACGGATATATCAGAGATTATCGCGCTGATTCCGCCTGAAAAGCTGCTTTTGCTCGATCAAAATCTACCTGACCTTGCGGGCGATTTCTCTGCTGTGTACCAGGACTTTGAGCGGGATATTTACGACGCACTTTCATCGGCTTTTGAGCGGTTGAAACGTTACCAGCGCATTACGCTGGTCTTATCGAAAGATCGGTTTCAGTACGTACCTGCCAGCCTTTTAGCCGGATTTGAGCGATTCGGGCAGGATTTCAATTTCCCAACACGTATTGTCGATACCTATTCCAGTAAACTGATAGAGCCGGGCGAGGTGTTCCTGATTTTTGCCGATCGCGATCTGGTTGATTTTCTGAAAGACATTCATCGGCTTGACTTAACACTTGGTCAGCAGGTCGGCCTGCTTTCGTACGATGATACGCCAATGAAAGAGATTCTGTCGGGAGGCATCAGTGTTATTTCTACTGATTTTGCCCTGATGGGCCAGACCGCCGGGCAACTTCTGGCCGAACGCCGACGCGATAAACTAGCTAACCAAGGCGGACTAACGCTGAGAAACTCACTGTAAACTATGCAGTTAGGCATCAGTACATACACCTACGGCTGGGCAATTGGCGATCCAGGTAATCATCAGCCACCGGAACCGATGGACGAACTGGCTTTACTCGGTCGGGCGAAAGAGTTGGGCGTTTCGCTGGTGCAGTTTGGCGATAACTGGCCGCTACATGAATTATCGACTCAGCGATTAAATGCCTTTAAACAGGAAGTGACGCGATCAGGTGTGCAACTAGAGGTTGGCGCCCGCAGCCTGACCGACGAGCATCTTGATCACTATATTGAATTAAGTGCCCGTCTGCAAAGTCGTTTATTACGATTTGTGATTGATAAAGGAACGTATCGACCGACTGTTGATCAGGTAGTTGGCATACTAAAAAATGCGATTCCTGTTCTGGAAAAAGCAGGGATAACGTTAGGAATTGAGAATCACGACCGACTGCTGTCAACTGAGTTTGCTGAAATAATGGACCGGGTTGGTAGCTCGAATGTTGGTATTTGCCTGGACTCAGTCAACTCAATGGGAGCGGGCGAAGGTTTGGCCGAAGTTGTCCATACGCTAGCGCCGTATACGGTCAATCTGCACCTGAAAGATTTTGGTATTCAGCGACTTCTCCACCTGATGGGCTTTCAGATCGATGGTCGGATTGCGGGCCAGGGAATGCTGAATATTCCCTGGCTGGTTGAACAAGTCGCTCCGTATGGGCGCTGTCAGACAGCGATTCTGGAACAATGGGTTGTGCCAGAAGTAACATTGGCCGAGAGTATTCGAAAGGAAGAAGTCTGGGCAAGAGAAAGCATCAATTATCTGAAAAACACTCAGCTATTTAATTTGACCAACGAGCGTATAACCCTTATCTGATATGACTAAAATTGCGTTAGTGGGTGCAGGCGGCAAAATGGGGTGCCGCCTTACCGATAACTTCCTGAAGTTACCTGATTATGACGTTTCTTATCTTGAAATAGCCCCACAAGGCATCGAAAATCTTCGGCTGCGGGGTGTATCGGTGAGTGAAGAAGCTGCCGCCGTTGCCGATGCCGACGTAGTGATTCTGGCTCTGCCCGACGTAGCGATTGGAAAACTCTCGGAGCAAATCATTCCACAAATGAAATCGGGTGCACTGGTACTTACACTCGACCCTGCCGCTCCGCTCGATGGTGTTATCGCCCATCGCGACGATCTGGGTTATGTCATTGCGCATCCGTGTCACCCATCAGTTTTCAACTGGGAACCAACCGAAGCGGCTTTCCGGGACTTTTACGGCGGTATTTCGGCTAAACAATCAATTGTGGTCGCCTTGATGTCGGGTAACGAAGCGCATTATCAGTTGGGTGAAAAAATAGCACAGGATATGTATCAGCCCATCGATAAAACACACCGCATTACGCTGGAGCAAATGGCGATTCTGGAACCCGCTATGGTGGAAACGCTGGCGCAGACCTGTATGGAAGTCGTAAAAGAGGGCTACGACCGTATCGTTACGTTGGGCGTGCCCGAAGCCGCTGCCCGCGATTTTGTGCTGGGACACCTTCGCATCCAGATTGCGGTCTTGTTTAAAGAAGTTAACGGTACGTTCTCCGATGCGGCTTATAAAATATCGAA
Organism: Spirosoma harenae; assembly: GCF_054776975.1. Taxonomy (NCBI): domain Bacteria; kingdom Pseudomonadati; phylum Bacteroidota; class Cytophagia; order Cytophagales; family Cytophagaceae; genus Spirosoma; species Spirosoma harenae. The sequence continues at coordinate 18,153 of NZ_BAAHBD010000017.1, forward strand.
ACGAGCCAAACCGATTCTTTTCCAGGAAGGATGGCAACGCATTTTCGAGATGGACGACATTCGCGAGCAGGTAAAAGATATTACGGCTCGATAAATAACTGACTTCCCTAAACCTTTATGAATAAATTCAGCTTTCTGTTTGCACTGCTTCTTTGGCAAAGCCTGGCGATGGCTCAACAGCCCTTTTCGCATGGCCGCCTGAAGGTTTCCGATAATAAACGCTATCTGGTTCATCAGGATGGTACGCCTTTTTTCTGGCTGGGCGATACCGCCTGGGAATTGTTTCATCGATTGAACCGCGAGGAAGCCGATCAATACCTTAAAAAACGGGCCGAGCAAGGTTTTACGGTTGTTCAGGCAGTTGCCCTAGCTGAGTTCGACGGATTGAAAGAACCGAATCCGTATAATGAAACGCCATTAGTCGATAACGATCCAACCAAACCTAATGAAGCTTATTTCAAACATGTCGATTACATTGTCGATAGAGCCGCTCAATACGGTATTGTGATCGCTTTTTTGCCAACCTGGGGGGATAAACTGTTTAAAAGCACCTGGGGTAATGGTCCGGAGATTTTTAATCCAACCAATGCCCGTGTTTATGGTCTCTACGTGGGTGATCGTTACAAAAACCGCGAGAACATCGTTTGGATATTGGGTGGCGACCGGAATCCGCGGGATGGGTCGCAGGACGTAGCGGTTTGGCGGGCGATGGCCGAGGGTATTCAGGAGGCCGTTGGCGGTGCCGACAAAGCACTGATTTCGTATCACCCGCAACCAAACGGTATGGATGGCGGCTCATCGAAATGGTTTAATAACGAACCCTGGTTCGATTTCAACATGCACCAGAATGGCCACTGCCGGTTTACGCCTATGTATGACCAGATTTCAGTGTCATACAACCGTCAGCCAATCCGGCCAACTATAGATGCAGAACCGATTTACGAAGACCATCCGGTTTGTTTCAACGTCAAAGATTTAGGTACGTCGAATGCGTATGACGTACGGGTGTACGCGTATCTGGACCTATTCGCTGGCGCTCATGGACATACCTACGGTTGCCATGACATCTGGCAGATGTACAGTTCAAAACGGCCTGCCGTAAACGGCCCGCACATTTTCTGGCCGGAAGCGCTGGATCTGCCCGGTGCCAATCAGATGCGTCACGTTCGAAAGCTGATCACAGCTCGCCCATTACTCGATCGCGTTCCCGATCAATCTCTGATCGTTGAAAACAACCTGGCGTCTGGCGAACGGATTCAGGCTACGCGCGGTAAAGATTTTGCCTTCGTGTATTCGGCAGTAGGTAAGCCGTTTACGGTTAATCCGGGCAAGATTTCGGGCAAAAGCATTACGGCTACGTGGTACGATCCACGCACAGGTAAAACCCAATCAGCCGGTACATTTAATAACCAACAAGCGCAGCAATTTACCCCTCCCACAAAAGGATACGGCCACGATTGGGTGCTGGTGCTGGACGATACTGCCAAGAATTATCAACCCTTTTAAATAGTAACGAGAGATGAACGATAAGTGATGAGTGGTGAATTATTTGTTATGCTAAACTCATCGTTTATCACTTATCGCTCATCTCTCGTTACTCATCGTTCATCTCTCCCTATGCGATCACTCTTGCAGGAACGAACCTATTCCCTGACGTTGACCATTTTACTGGTTGGCATGGGTGCGGCCATTATGTTCCCTCAGACGTTTCCAACTTTCGGCAACTGGAGTCAGCTGCTACTGAACCTGAGCATCGACACCATTGTAGCCGTCGGTATGATGCTCCTGCTCGTATCGGGCGTTTTCGATTTATCGGTTGGTTCGGTAGTCGCGTTTTCGGGCGGGGTAGCCGCCTATGCCATGATTACACTCGGAATACCCATCCCACTGGCTCTGCTTTTAGCACTGGCAGCAGCTGGTGTAGTTGGCCTGGTTAATGGTTATCTGATTGCTTATCAGGGTATTAATCCCATGATTCAAACGCTGGCTACAATGGGTATTGTGCGTGGGGGAGCCTTGCTGGTAAGTGGAGCTGGTATTCAGAATCTACCGTACTGGTTCAATGCCATCAGTCAATCGCGGTTGCTAGGCATTCAGATGCCGGTCTGGTATATGCTGCTAATTGTGGCTACGTTCGCTTTCCTGATGAATCGAACCGTTTTTTTTCGTCGATACTATTACATCGGTGGCAACGAGCGAGCAGCTGATTTGTCAGGTATTCGCGTGCGGAACATGAAGTTGTATGGGTATCTATTAACATCCGTACTGGCAGGTATAGCCGGTATTTTGTTGGCCTCCCGACTCGGAACGGCATTGCCTACGGCGGGTCGGGGATTGGAGCTACGCGTAATAACTGCGGTAATTTTGGGGGGAGCCAGTTTGTCGGGCGGACACGGTAAAATTATTGGCGCTCTGCTGGGAACCGTCTTTATGGGATTGGTCAGTAACGTAATGGTGTTGGCACGCGTATCGGGTTATTGGCAGGAAATTATTCTGGGTCTTATTCTGATTGCAGCCGTCTGGACCGATAAAGCGCTTCAAAAACGGGGTGCACTGGCATGAAAAAACTTCTGATTCTTAGCTTACTAGCTTTTGTTTCCTGCGAGCTTCCCCCTCGTCAGAATACCACTCGCACGGCACTTACTACGATTGCCGACTCCACTAAATCCATCGCCGACGAAGAATACGTAATGGTAACTACGGCTGTTACCATGCCTATGTATATCCATCACGATGAGGCAACGTTTCTGCGTTGGGGTCGTGAGCGAGGGGTTAAAACGTCCATTCTTGGCCCTGCCGAATGGGATGTACCGGCTCAAATTAATGTGATTGAAGAAGTGATCGGCACACGCCCAACCGGACTACTCATTAATGGTACCGACCCTGCTATTGGCCCGGTTATCGACAAAGCCGTAGCAGCTGGAATTCCAACGGTTGTTTATGATTCGGATATTCCAAACTCCAAACGACACGCATTTCTCGGCACCGATTGGTATGAAATTGGGCAAATGCAGGGCAAAGAAATGGTACGTTTGATAGGTGGAAAAGGCAAAATTGCATACATGGGTATTCTGGGTTTAAACAGCATGGAAGCTGGTTTTCGGGGACTTCTGGATGTCGTGAAAAATTATCCGGGTATTGAAGTGGTTGGTAAATTTGATGACAAATCGAATGTAGAAGAAGCCGCTCGCATCACATCGGATCTGCTTTCGGCCCACCCTGATTTAGCTGGCCTGTGCGGTTTCGACTCAAATTCCGGCCCCGGTATTGGGCTGGCCGTCAAAGAAGCGGGTCGAGTCGGTAAAGTAAAAGTTACGACAGTCGATTGGGAACCTGAGCATTTGCAGCTTGTCCGGGAAGGCGTTATTCAGATGCTTGCTGGGCAGAAGCGTGAACTGTTTACGTGGTATGGCGCTCAATTTCTGTATGATATGGTCCACCAGACCAATAAATTGTCAGCCAGCGATTCTAAGGCCGGAATCGTTAATGTCCCAACGTCAGTCAACACAGGCTTACTCCGCATTACGAAGGACAATGTCAACGAGTTCATAACCTTACCAAAGTAAATGAAAGGCGCAAAAAAGAACTTATAGTTTAATCTGTAAGCCATCGTAGCCCAATCGAATGGAGGGAGGAAGTTCGTTCTCTACCTCGCTATGCAGGCCCAGTTTGTGGCTGATGTGAACGAAATACGTTTGATCGGCTCCAATGCGCTGGGCAAGTGCAACCGCCTGATCGAGGGTGAAATGGGAGATATGTGCCTGTCGCTGAAGCGCATCGACAACCAGAACGCGGGAGCCATACACTTTTTCCAGCTCTTCCTCTGAAATGTAATTCAAATCGGTCAGGTACGTGAAATCGCCAATGCGATAGCCGAATACAGACAATTTGTGGTGCATCACCTCAATGGGTGTTACCTGAACACCCAATATATCGAAGGGTTCGTTATAGACTTCGTGGAGAATAACCCGTGGAATTCCGGGATATTTATGTTCGGCAAAAATATAGGCAAATTCGCGCTGGAGCTGAGCGAGCACTGTTGGGCGGCCATATACCGGCATATCATGCCCTGAGCGGAAATTATAGGCCCTTATTTCGTCCAGACCGGCCGTATGGTCTTTATGTTCGTGCGTAAACAGAACGGCGTCGAGTTGCAGAAGATTCAGGCGGAGTACCTGCTGCCGAAAATCAGGCCCCGTATCGATCACAAAGCTTCGACCTTCGACCGAGATATGAACCGATGTCCGAAGTCGTTTGTCCCGAAAATCGACTGATCGGCACACATCGCACTGACACCCAATCAGTGGCACTCCCGATGAGGTTCCTGTACCGAGCAGGGTAATAATCATAATGATTGAATGATTGAGTGATCGAATGATTGAATCATTGACTTGTGGTCCTAAGCACTTATTCAATCATTCAATCATTCAGCCATTCAATTATTAATTATTCTGTAAGTTGATTAACGACTTCTACCAGGCGGTCGAAGTTGAGTGGTTTTACGAGAACGTCGTTGAAACCGGCGGTTTTAAATTCCTCTTCGGTGTAGTTTTTGGCATTGCCAGTGATCGCTACGATGGGCACACTCGCTTTCGTTTGATCGGGTAATGCCCGAACGCGCCGAACACATTCCATCCCATCCATTAACGGCATGTTGATGTCCAACAATAAGATGCTGAAATCTTCTTTGTCCAGAATTTGCAGTACTTGCTCACCGTTTTTAACAGCGGTGATATCGTAGTTCTGAAACTCAAGAATTTTGCGGGCCAGATTCTGGATAACAGAGCTATCTTCGGCAATCAGGACGCGTTTGGAAACTGACATAATATGTTTGGAGATCGTGGTTTCAATTAATGCGGTGAAATTATAGAGTTAAATTGGCAAACGCAAAATGGCTTGCGGTCGAATATTCGTCTAGCCCATCTTTTACCTATCTATTGGCAAGTCACCTCAAAATACAGCAGATTGATTAGTTGAATCGGCTTAAAAGGAATAAACTAACACAATCACTCCAGTACTTTTTCCATAACGATGAATTCAAGCGGTTGTTTCGGAATCCCGAAGCTGGGATCATTAGGAAATGGCTTGGTTTGGCCGGTTGCCTGATAGCCACGTCGCTCGTACCAGGCAATAAGTTCATGGCGAATCTTTATTACGGTTATCGTAATTGACCGACAGTATCTAGCCGCAGCATATAGTTCAGCGGCCTCTAGCAGTTTTCGTCCAATCCCCTTTGCCTGTGCTTCGGGCGAAACTGTGAGCATGCCCAAATACAGCTCATCGGCTTTTGTTTCAAGAAATACGCAGCCTAGTAATTCGCCCACTTCTTCATATTTCAGAATGGTTGCCTGTGGATTTCTAAACATTTTCTGCAAACCGCGCTCATCAATGCGGATACCCCCAAGCAAATCAGCTTCAGTTGTCCAGCCTTTTTTTGAGCGCTCACCGCGGTAAGCGCCATTGACTAATTGATCCAGGGTAGGAATATCCTGTTCACTAGCCGTAGAAATGAATTCATTAATAAACATACAGGTTACGATTTGTGGCGAATGGTACGCTAGGGTTAGACCGTGAAACCCGTAGAAGTAACCACTGATAGTAACGAAAATCTATTTTTCTATATACGTTGAGTGTCGATGGATACTAAAATGAAGTAAAAGTTGACAAATAAGATGGCCAGAACGGCAATAGGCCGTCAATTGCAGACTCGTTTGTAAAGCTATCGAGCTACTTCCCTGAAATCCAATTGTTGAATCAGGGCTGGGTTTTCAGGCGTCAGGGTGAAAAATACATCAATGTTTGCTTTTTCGCCTTCTATCAGAAAATGGCCCCGTAGCTGATTTTCAGGGACGAGTTCACCAACGCGACTGATTTTACCTGCTTTGGTGTATAACTCCTGAACAGTTTTCCGACGGATCGCAACGGATTTGTCGGGGAAGAAATTTTCGGCGAAAATCCCGCTTTTCTCCGCGTTCGTCCAGTCTGGCAACAGTTTAACCAATTCCGTTTTTCGTTGGGCCAGTATGTTGGAAACGGGGAGTTGACGCGGTTTCAGCTTACCAATAGCAACCAGCGTATCGAGTACGGCGGCATTGATAGTAGCCATTCCAGCGTATGTCAGGTTCGCATAAGCAATGACACCGATGCCATAATCATTCAGGATTCGCCATTGGCTTCCGAAACCAGGCAAACCACCTGTATGACCGATGCCTTTGTGACCTTTACAGTTTTCCGCCCATCGTAAACCGTAGCCATATCCATTGATTTCCGGGCAAAGCTGACCTGCCGAATTTTTAGCCTGTGACGCAAAGCTGGAGATGACCCAGGGATGCTGCATTTCCCGAATCGAACTTCGTTTGATCGGGCCATTGTCATCGTCCGAACGCGGGGGCCAGGCTGATTGGTGCAGGGCAACGTATTTGCTAAAATCCTCAATCGACGTAATCAATCCGCCCATTGCCCCATACGAACCGTCGTGAAGTAAGGCTTCTTCCAGCCAGTTTTCGTCTTGCCAGCGATAACCCAAGGCCAGTTTTTCGGCTGGTACACGCGTGTATTCCCACTGCGTATCGTTCATGCCTAATGGCCTAAAAATCGTCTCGTTGATGTATTGCTGATACGGTTTCCCAGAAACCACGTTAATGATCTGACCAAGCATGGCAAAAGCCAGATTGCTGTATTCATAGCTGAAACTGGGCACGTTCGAGTTGGAAATACCATCTTTGATCAGTTTTAGTAAATCGGCCTTGGAGTCGTCTAACTGACGATCTCCCCACGGATTATCCTCTGGAAATCCGGCTGTATGCGTCATCAGATTGCGGACAGTAATGCGGGGAGCGTCGGCTGTGAGGTATTTGTGATTTTTCAGTTCCGGAATATATTGTTCAGCCGGATCATCGAGTCGGAGTTTACCTTCATCACGAAGTTTCAGAATCGCCATCGTTGTAAAACTCTTGGTCATCGATGCAATCCGAAAGAGCGATTTCGCAGTGGCTGGTGTTTTTTTAGCTACATTGGTATAGCCGACTCCACCCGAATAGACCAATTTCCCATCCAGTACAATCCCAAACGCAACACCCGGAAAGTGCCGTTTTTCAGCAGCGTCTTTGTAAATTTTTTCGACGATGGGAAACGCAGCTTCCAGTTTTTTAGCTCGGTCGGGATCAGCAAAAGCGGCTGGTTTGTAGGTAGCTATATGTGCGACTTCGCGATTCCTGGCTGGCTGAGCAATCGCCACAGACGTTGCCAGAAGGAGTAAAGAGAGAACTTGTTTCATACACAGGTTGATGTTCAATTCTGCTAACATACTGAATTGTCGAGAGGGTAGCAACCTATCGATTACTTCATAGCTTTGATCCACTCCCGAATGAGTTCGAGACTTTCAGTATGCACCGTTTTTCGACCGAGTTCGGGCATCATTTCGCCGGGATCTGTCGTGGCTAATCGATAGACGAGAATGGATTCGTCGGGTTTACCGGGCACAATATCGAACGGACGGCCACCCGAACCACGTCCGGCGGCAACGGGTGTTTTCTGAATGCCAAGGGCAGTTGGATCCGTTTCTGACGCGCTGAGATTGAGCCCCGATGTCATAGCCGGGCCTTTGGGATTGTGGCAATGAGCACAATTGATGTCGAGCCAGGCCCGTGCTCGTTCGGTAAGAGAGCCGGTTTCAGGTTTGTTCCAGACGGGCGTTTTGGGGCATTTTTCCAGCGCAGGCATACTGGAGATCATCCCCGTTTTTTGCCAGTGAATAAGCTGGTTTTCTAATTTTGAGGCTGATGAATAAGCTAAATCACCGTTCAGTTGCCGAACGGATGGACCGATTGGAACCAATTTCTCATTTCGGTTGTGGCATCCCTTGCATTGATTCAGATTGGGAATGGTGTAAGCCTGTTCATGCGGTTGCCCATTAGAATCTACATAACGCACTGTTTTAGTATCGCCTGCTATTTCCAGCACCGCTTCTGTTTGTTCGTCGTTCCAGACGTACGTAAACGCTTTCCAGTTTTCGGTCTGACGAATCAATAAACGGGTTTCCATCAACCGACGCCCTTTGAACGGATCACGAAAATCGACTGGATAATAAAACGTTTTGATCAGCGTCGTGCCGATCGGAAAGTCCAGTACTGCGGTATCGTTGTAAGCAACAGATCGACCAGCAGGTAATTGTACGAAGCGTAATTTTTCAGCGTAATCCGAAAATAATGGCGTATTCAGCGCATACGGAACGACGCCATTCGCTGGCTCCTGCGCTGCCATTGGCCCTTTGAATAATCCGTACTCCGATAGTTTTTCAGGAACGGCCACCGTTTGCCAACTGCCCAGTGTCAGCCCGAGGCAAGATAATATCAAGCTCCAAAATAGCCAGTAACGCATAGGTTTAGCGAGTCTTACCTACGTTTGCTTTCAGAGGGTCCAACTGGCAGTCGAAAGGGGCAGCGTTGAGAGAAACCTGCTGAAAACCACGCCCGGCATCGAGGTTGATAAAACTCTGATTCTTGTTGTTATGCAGACAGATTCGCTTATCCGGTAGGAGTTTTCCGTCTTTACCTAATGTGTTGGGGTCGACAATACCATCGTAAATAATATGGGGTACATCCTGACCAGGTTTCAGCACTTTATCGAAAATTTTGTTGTAGCGACCACGTGGACTGGCTGGCCCCGGCTTCCGTTCGTAGATATTGTCGTGAATTGAAATTGCCGTTGCAAATGGATAATAGGCCTTATCGGTAATGGGGCGCTCTGTGAGTAGATAACTGATAATGCCCGTCCCTAACGTTTGATTTCGGATAAATCGGTTGTTAAAGACTTCGACACCGTTAGCAGCCAGAATCATCAAGCCCGTTCCGTCGGATACGCTCGCAACGATATTTCCGGCGGGTGCAAAATTGGGCAGATTGTTATCGTGTACGTAATTGTTATATATACGCACATTGCCTCCCTGTTTCTGTACCAGATCAGGCAAATCAAAAACCAGGATACCGCCCGTGTTGTCGTACGCTTCGTTGTCAAAAACGTCCGCATCGCGCGAATTTTCTATTTCGATACCGGCTACATTGTGATAAGCCTTGCTATTCTTCACCACAATCCCGCGCGACTGCCCAACATAAATCCCGGCGTCTGACGCTCCAATAGCGGTGCAACCATCAATCACAACATTATCGCACTGCACCGGATAAAGTCCATAACCCCCATTTTCTGCTTTAGGTGAGCCTGTCCATTCCACTTTTACGTTTCGGAATGTTATGCCTTTGACGTTCATGGTTTTAATGCCATCGCCTTTAGAATCCTGAACGGTCATATTTTCGATCACAATTTCTTCACCATTGGATACACGTAACCCTTCGGCTCCGTCGGTTTGTCCTTTGAAACTAAGGATGGTTTTGTCGATGCCTTTCCCGCGAATCACAATCCGTTTTTTATCCTGAAGCGATAAAGTACTGGTGAAGGTGAACGTGCCCTGGTCAAGGTCAATCGTACTGCCATCATCCGCCATAATGAACTGAGTCTGATAGCGTTTCTGTACCGCCGGTTGTGCCCACATCGGGTGACTAATCAGGCAAATAAGGATAAATAGGAGAGGGCGTTTCATCGGGATTTAGGAAATAAGTTTGTCGAACGACAAGAGTAAATATACTAAACTATCGCCCAGGGTTTTATTTATTCTTCACCTGATACACCTGATTGGTGTCTTCCTTGCCAAAAGGACGGCCATTAATGATAGGAATATCGACGACGCCAATAGCTGGATCGCAATCGAAATTGGCGCGTAGGGTGATGCCGGTTATCTGACGGGGTGTTGAACTCTTTTCCAGCGACCAGAGATCGTAATGATTGGTTGCTTCATTGTACTCATCTTTTTTACTGGCTGTGCGTATCGTCAGCGTCGGAACGACAGGCCCGCAGTTTTCCGAAGCGGGTTTCGGAGCTTTGATCTGGATGTGATACATTTCACTACTGCTGTAACTCAATTGTATTGTGCCAATCGTCGTTGTATCTGAGCCTCCAGCCTGAAAGCCTATATAAAACGTAAACTGGTTCGGTATTTCGGCGGCAATAAGTTTATTCTCGCCCTCAATGATCAGTCGGTTTTGATAATCATATAGTTTTACCTGATCCAGACTACCGCAACAGCCATGTTTGACCGTCTGGAAATTTTGCCAGTTGGGTGTTAATTCATCGCAATCGTGTTTGGCCGTGAGAAGGATTTTTTCTGGATTCTCCAATGGACTCACGCTAAACTGAATGGTTCGGGTCTGACCTTCCAGCCCTGTTGCTCCGTCGGTTATGGCCTGATATTTAGCCAGATAATGTTGCGTATCTTTTCCCTTCAAGGCGGCATAAATCACTTTATAGGTCGTTTCATCAGTCCGGTATTGCCAACCTCGCGTGCTGTCTTTTTTCAGCAATTGGAACGATGCGGTTTCGGAGCCCTCATAAGCTACCTGACCTGTTTTGAACGGATCAGATTCAGTTGATTTCTGACTCATATTTTTCTCCGATTTATCGGAACAGCTCAGAAAAAAAAGAGGGGAGAAGGCAAGGAGGAAAATGTGCTTCATACATGTTAGGTGATACGGTTGCAAATATGATAGTCTAGGCTAAAAAATTAGAAAGAACGAGTCTGCGACTTAGCTAGTGGTAGAGCAGGTTAACATCTGACGAGTATGATCAAATTGGTACGAAATCGATTTTTATTGGTAGTTTAATCGGGAATGTGGCCAATTTAGGGATAGATTATTTGTTGGTTTTCGATAATAGCGAAATGATCAATAACTTGCCTGCTTGGATGTACTCCCTAAAAATAGTCGATTCAGCATGAGCTTGGCCTATGCCAGCGGAACTTAACTTATCTTCTTTACACCCAATCCTCTATGCGACAAACTAGTACCTTATTACTCTGTCTGGTCGTTTCGACTGCGACATTGGCCCAACGATCCTATTATGGCACCGAAGAAAAATGGCCTGAACAGGACACTGCCAGTAAATTCTACACCGTAAAAGGCGAACGGCATGGTGTCAGTTTCTTCAAAAAATTCAAGCATAAGGATGTGCAGTACACGCCCGGCGCTACACTAACCTTCGATACCTACCATACACCCGATGTGATGTATAGCTGGTGCAGGAAATGGGCGCAGCAATACCCGGATTTAGTCGACCTGTACGAAGTGGCGAAGAGCTACGAAGGTCGTCCGATTTTGCAGATGACACTCACCAACAAAAAAACGGGCAAACACACCGACAAACCCGCTGCCTATTTTGAAGGAGGACGCCATAGTGGAGAAGTAACCAGTAGCGAAGCGGTTCTCTGGCTGGCAAAGCATCTACTCGACAACTACGGCAAAGACCCCTCAATCACGAAACTGCTGGACACCAAGTCGATCTATCTACGTCCAGAAAACAACCCGGATGGCGCAACGATGTATTTGTTTACGGCTCAGCGAAACCGAAGCTCTATGCGTCCCGACGACAACGACCGGGATGGGTTACTGGACGAAGATTCGGAGGACGATCTGGATGGTGATGGCGTGATTTACCAGATTCGTAAAAAAGCCGTCACGAAAGAAGAACTGGAGAAAGCTGATTTTGTGATCGATCCAAAAGATAAATCCGGTCGATTAATGAAACGGGTTCAGGCGGGTAAGGGAACGTACAATGTCTATACGGAAGGTATTGATAATGACGGCGATGGCAAATTCAATGAGGACGGTATCGGTGGGCTAGATAATCACCGGAATTATCCCGAAAACTGGCGTCCTGATCAGGGTGGTGATTTCACAGGCCGTGGCTATTCACAAGGAGGAGCCAGCCAATATCCACTCAGCGAACCCGAAACGCGGGCAACTTATGTCTGGTTGATGGGTCATCCGAACATCACCGTCGTGAACTCGATGGATACGAGTGTACCGATGCACTTACGACCACCGTCCACATCGAGTAGTATCGAAAGTATGTTTCCGCCCGATTTGGCCATTTACAAACACATGGATAGTCTGGGTTTATCATTTACAAATTATCCGTGGGCGGGTGATGTGTATGAGGTATACAATACCCGCAACAAAGTCAATCGTTTAACGGGCGACCCATCGAAACCGCAGCCACTATTCGGACATGGCCCTGATTTTGGCTATTTCCAATACGGTGCGGTTTGGTATGGCGATGAACTCTGGAACAACGGCGCCATGAAAGATTACGATGGTGACGGCGATCGGGATGAATACGACGCCCTGATGTGGGACGATGAAGCAAACCAGAAACGCGGTTTCAAGCTCTGGACCAAAATGACGCATCCACAGCTCGGCGAAGTAGAAATTGGCGGTTTTAACCCTAAATTTTTCTCGCAGAATGGCCCCGCCTGGATACTGGATTACTGGATTTCGCGACAATCGAAGTTCAATCTGGCCATGGCGAAGGAACTTCCTCAAATTGATCTAACCGATGTAACAGTCAAAGCATTAGCGAATAATGAATACGAAATTAAAGCGAGCTGGGTCAATTCGGGTAAGCTACCGGTAGCATTGGAGCAGGCGAAGCGCGTGAAAATGGTCCAGGAAGATCGTGTGATGCTGGACATTGACAAAAAACTGCTTCAAGGCGATAAAGATGCCAAAGTCGTGATTTCGCAACCAGCCTTATTTGATAAGACGATCTATGCGGGATACACGAATGTCGGCGAGAAAAAAGAAGCTGTTTTCCACGTAAAACTGGCTCAACCAGGACCAGTGAAAGCGAAAATTAAACTGCTTTCTACACGAGGTGGCTATAAAGAAAAGGAAATTACCATTGGCAAATAGTTAGGCTTCACACTAATTAGTTTAGAGGTTTAGATTGTGTTAAGGGGTAGAATGACAAGTCCATTATCGTGATAATGGACTTGTCATTCTACCCCTTACCTATTTAAAACACCCCGCAGAATAGCTTTTTAAGGGCGCTATGTATGAGTGAATATAACGATGCGATATATTTGCTCATACATAGCGCTTTTATGAAACACTTTTTCGTAGGATTTACCCTCATTTGCTCAACTATACAGGCAATTGCTCAGTCTGAGCGAACCGCTACCTCCAGCGATTCGCTTCGAAAAATTCAGCTTAACGAAGTAGTCATATCGGCCTCAAGAGTATCGGAAAACATACTAAAATCGCCAGTTAGTATCGAAACCATTGATGCCCGACGTATTCGCTTGTCTGCACAACCTTCTTATTTTGATGCGATTGAAAATCTCAAGGGAATTCAGTTGCTCACGTCCAGCCTTGGTTTCAAAGTGTACAACACGCGCGGTTTTGCCAATACGACCAATGTTCGGTTTGTGCAACTTGTTGACGGACGCGATAATCAGGCTCCGCACATTGGAGCGCCCATTGCCAGCGCACTGGCGCCCTCTGATTTAGATATTCAACAGGTGGAAGTCGTGCCGGGCGTAGCATCGGCGCTTTACGGCATGAATGCGCTAAATGGCCTGGTCAACATCCTGACGCGCAATCCATTCGATTCGGAAGGACTTAGTATTGGGCAAAAAACAGGCGTTAATCAGGTAGGTGATGCGGCTGTATCGGCAAAACTCTATTCAGAAAGTAGTATTCGCTATGCTCGACGAATTGGTAATCGATTTGCCTTCAAAGTAAACCTGGTGTATCAGCGTGGCTACGATTGGATAGCGGACAATCGGGAGGATTTGAACCCGAATGGCAATGCATCACTGAATTTATTTGGCGCCGATAATCCCGCTTACGATCCGGTAAATGGCTACGGAAATGAATCGGCAAATCGTCGAACAATTATGCTGGGAGGGAAGCGCTATAGCATTGGCCGAACCGGGTATTACGAACAGGATGCTACCGATTACCGATTACAAAACCTGCGGGGTGATTTCTCCCTCCATTATCGATTTTCACCGACGGTTGAACTCGCTTATGCGTATCAGGGTGCTATGTTAGATAATGTGTATCAGCGTACCAATCGCTTTCGACTCGATAACTACCGACTCGATCAACACAGTTTAATGTTAACAACGCCTTCGATACAAATTCGTGCCTACCGGAGCCATGAAAACACGGGTAATTCGTACAATATCCGATCAATGGCTGAAAATATTGACAGGACATTCAAGACGGATAATCAGTGGTTTACGGATTTTACTGCTCAGTTTAACAGGGATACACAGGCTGGATTGCCCGTAACAGATGCCCTACGCGATGCGCGTTCTGTAGCCGACAATGGTCGTCCGGTGCCCGGTTCTCAACCCTTCAACGACCTGGTTACCAAACTTCGCGACATTAATAACTGGGATATTGGTGCCGCTTTGCGCGTGCAATCCTGGATGTATCATGTTGAAGGTCAGGTCGAACCAACGCGTGTTCTCTGGCAGCGATTCCGGCAGCAAACGGGCATAAATATCCAGGCCGGATTCGATTTTCGGAAATACGTCGTTTACCCCGATGGTAATTATTTTATTAACCCAACTGAGCCAGGGAATAATTTAGTGTATGGAAAAACGGGCGGGTTTGTTCAGATAAGCCGCGCGTTTCTGGATAATCGGCTGAAAGTAGCTGGCTCGTTGCGGCTCGACAAAAACACCTATTTCGACGCCCGACTTAATCCACGACTATCTATAGTATACTCGCCAACCGATGCGCATACTATTCGCCTGTCATATCAGAATGGCTATCGATTCCCCTCCTTGTTTGAGGGATTTACAAATATCAACTCGGGTGGAGTAAAACGGGTTGGCGGCCTGCCGATCATGTCGAAGGGGATTTACGAAAATGCGTACCTGGTTACCTCGATCAACGCCTTTCAGGCTGCTATTTCCACGGATGTGAATACCAACAAACTCACTACCGATCAGGCCATTCAGAAGAATAAAGGATTGTTGAAACAAAGCCCCTATACGTACTTAAAACCCGAACAGGTAAATAGTTTTGAACTGGGTTATAGAGGGTTGCTGTTCCACAATCGACTTTATATCGACGCGGATGTATATTACTCAGCCTATAAAAATTTCATTGCACAGGTAAACGCCAACCTGGCAAAGGGCACCAATCCAGATTCACTGGCGTATTATTTCTCGTCATCGAATACGCAGGATCGCTATCGGCTCTGGACCAATTCCCAAACGCGGGTTTTCAATTACGGAGCCAGTTTAGGACTTCGGTATAGTCTGGGGCAATTCTGGTCAGTAGGTGGTAATGCGTCATTTGCCCAACTCGACCGGGCCGATAATGGTGACGGTTTGGAGAGTTCGTTCAACACCCCCCGCTGGATTACAAACCTGAACGTCTCGAACAGCAATCTCTGGAAGAATCTGGGTTTTTCTGTCAATTACAAACATCAGGATGCGTTTTTATGGCAGTCGGAACTGGCAACGGGTATGGTATCAGCTATCAATACGGTCGATGCACAAGTAAGTTATCGTATTCAGGCGGCCAATCTTTTAATGAAAATCGGTGGTACGAACATTGCCAATCAACCGTATTATACGTTTATCGGCGGACCGGCTGTGGGTGGACTTTATTATACGAACCTAGTTTGGGAGCCCAGATTTCGATAGGAGTAAATTAATCCTTGGAGGTCTTACCGAGTGCCAGATTATACACAATATTCAGCCGAAAACCATGGTTGAGTTCAACGACTGGTTGGCTCGAAACAGGGTCTGGGTCAGCGTGTTGTCTTATTTGATACAGGTAATTCAGTTCTAGTTTCGCATCATTGGTAAACTGATAACCCAAGCCACCTGATAGCCGATTTTGGTTGAAGACATTGTTATTCACGTTTCGACCAAAACCAATAAATACTTCATCGAACGCATTTAGGTACCATTCGCCATCGTCAATTTTGGGGCCTTGCAAGGGAATTTCTAAAGTAAGCTGGTAACGGATGCGGTTTTGATACATCCATTCCTGAACAGGCTCTTCGCCGGTTTCATCGCGTGTACCCAGCCAGCGCTGTTCCAGCCGGAGACGATGCTCCAGACCTAACGAGCCCAGTTGATCGGTTAAGGTAATGTCTTCGTAGATTCGATGTTCGGGTTCGGGACGTTTGACAACCTCGGGATAGTTGCCGTAGCGGTGACTTTGAAAATACGTGTAACCGCCACTCAGTTTCACTCGATCAGTGAGCGTACGCACTAATCCTAACCGCGCTAAGTGCTGTTGGGGTTCATGTATCCAATTTGCCCGACGCCATTGATATTCCGTATGCAGCGCCCATTTTGAAGCAATCGGGTGGTCGCCTGTATAAACAAACCAGGCCAGCGAATTACGATCATTCAGCCGGTTTTGCTGCCCATAACTCATTGAATGAGTAGTAAAAAGCAGAAAAATTACGAGGAAAAAGTGCCGCATTAATTTAAACCTGCCTCTGGCTTCTCCACCAATTCCTTAAGTCCTTTTAGGATATTATCCCAACCTTTTACCGATCGTTCATAACGATCCTGCGCACCTTTGCCTTGGCCTACATCGTCGGTGATAGACAGAATGGTTTGCCCGTTTTCGTAGGTCAGTTCGTCAGTTACGGTTGAGAAATTGTCGGTATCGTCTGAATCGTCGCCGTTGGAGAGCGTGTATTGCAGCAGTTTCTCAGGTTCGATTTTTACAATCTGCCCTTTCATCTCAATTTTTTTGATCAGAAAAAGTCGGCCCGTAAACAGAATCGTACTTCCCACTTCCCAATCGGAAAATACTTCGCAATTGAAAAAATAGTGCTTCGTTTTGGCGGGATTAGTCAGCGCATCCCAGACTTCCGCAGGGGTAGCGTTGAGACGGATTGTTTTCCTGACAACAAATTCTTCCATTGGATTGATTGGGTTGGGAACGGATTACTCTATTGATTGAAAAGATAGCATCAAACAGGACTCGCACCACAGTTTCTTAACCCTGTATAGGTCGGTTTGTTCGGTAACGGACCAGAGCATAACCGTAGTAAACCGACGATTGAGTGAGCCGATTGTAGCAGTATTGCTGATAAGATAAACACCTAATGCGCTCCTATTTCATATCTGTAGACACACGTGGTGCGCATCTCACCCTTTTGACGGAAATCATCTGGTAGGATTTGCTCCAGGCGAAATCCACTTTTTTCGAGTACCCTGATCGAGCTTATATTTCGGCTATCGCAGGTGGCTCGAAAAGTTGATATCGCCAAAAAGTTTACACCAAAATCCAGGAGAGATCGGCTTACTTCTGTGGCATAACCTTGGTTCCAGAAAAGCGGATTGATTAGATAGCCAATCATAGCTAGAGATCTATCTTCTTCGTTTATAGCTAGTTCGCAACCGCCTATCTGCCGACCATCTGATTTCTGCTCGATGCTTAATTCGTAAACGAGCCTGGGATTGAGTTGTCGGGTAGCTTGGGTCAGTTGTAAAAAATCCTCCGTGTCGGCGAAGTCATTTGGTCCCCAGTTTTGATAGCGGACAACGATCGGTTGAGACGCATAGTCGTGTATAGATGCCAAATCACTCGGTCGATATTCACGAAGAATCAACCGAGCTGTTTCAATTCGTACATCTTTCAGATTAACCGATGTAGGCATATTGTCCAGGTATGTTTGTTCAGGGCTAACTAACCTAACGAGGTTACGAATAAACTGGCATTAAAGTCGAAGATGGTTGAGGGTTAATTTACACAACCTGTTTTTGGGCTTATTTCATAATTGCGTATGAGACAAGGGAAATGGTATAATCTGGCTGATTGTTAGAATTTTATTCGTGAAATAATCAGAAGTAGAAAATAAAATGCTTACTTGACTATCGTTTCTTACGCTCACAGAGTCTCTATTTTTCCCTTCCCCAAGCTGATGAAAACGTTTACCTTTTTCGCCTTAATACTGGGCTTCCTTGCTTACCAGACACAGTTCTCACAAGCGCAAACTTTCTCATTGGAGGCCGTTAAAAGTTATCCATTTCCGACAGGATTAACCAGTTCGGCAAAGGGTTCCAAACTTGCCTGGGCATTCGATGAACAGGGAAAACGCAATGTCTACGTGGCCGAGGGGCCTGACTTTGCACCTCGTAAGCTGACCAATTATAGTGAAGACGATGGGCAGGAAATTACCAGCCTGTCGATTTCTGATGATGGGAAATGGGTAGTTTATGTCCGTGGTGGTGATCACGGATCAAACTGGGATGACGAACTGCCGGTCAACACAATGGCATCGCCGGTAGCGCCTAAAATGCAGATATGGACGGTACCTTTTGCGGGTGGCGAACCCAAAGCCATTGCGGAAGGAGATGAGCCGGTTATCTCACCCAATAGTGATCGGGTGGCATTTATCAAAAGTGGGCAGGTTTGGATTTCGCCGATCGATGCATCGACTGCGGCTAAGGCTTTTTTCAACGCGAAGGGTACGAATAGTTCGATTGAATGGTCGCCGGATGGATCAAAATTGGCTTTCGTTTGCGACCGGAGAGACCATGCGTTTATCGGCGTATTTACCGATGAAAAAACATCGATCAGTTGGATAGCTCCGTCGTTCTACAGAGACGATTCACCACGTTGGTCACCAGATGGAAAAAAGATCGTTTTTGTGCGAACACCCGGTGCAGGGGGCGCCCCCGATTCCATTCTGGCTCGTCGTCATCGTCCCTGGTCGATCTGGACAGCCGATGTTGCCTCTGGTCTGGCATCACAGATTTGGCAGGCGCCAAAAACGTTGGCAGGCTCCGTACCGACTACACATGGCGGCTATAATCTGCACTGGGCCGCTGGCGACCGGATTGTTTTCCTGTCGTACCAGGACAACTGGCCGCATCTATATTCTGTACCTTCAACAGGTGGGACGCCCCTGCTACTAACACCCACGCCATTTATGGCCGAGCATATTACCCTGAGCCACGACCGAAAATGGCTTTTGTTTAGCGGAAATACCGGGCCCGACAAACTCGATATTGATCGCCGACATGCCGTTCGTGTACCTATCGATAAAGCCGCTATGGAAGTATTGACTCCCGGTACTGGTTTGGAATGGATGCCGATTGTGACGGGTGATGGATCAACAGTAGCCATGTTCAGCGCAACGGCTCAACGCCCGCCATTACCGACAGTCATGGCCTTTACAAAAGGCACGCCCAAAGTGCTCGCGCAGAATTTAGTACCTGCTAATTTTCCTCAAAATCAGTTAGTAACGCCGAAACAGGTAGTGTACAAAGCTCCAGACGGTATGACGGTGCACGGGCAGTTGTTTGAGCCAACGGGTGGGCCAGCCAAGAAACCGGCAATTATTTACGTGCATGGTGGCCCTCCTCGTCAGATGCTCCTGGGCTGGAATTACTCGGATTACTACGCCAATTCATACGCGCTCAACCAATACCTGGCTAGTCAGGGATTTGTGGTGCTTTCCGTGAACTATCGGCTGGGAATTGGCTATGGATATGAGTTCCACCAGCCCGCCAATGGAGGAGCTTTAGGAGCGTCTGAATATCAGGATGTTAAGACGGGGGCGCAATGGCTGGCTGAACAGCCGCAGGTCGATCCCGCCCGGATTGGTATTTATGGCGGATCGTACGGCGGCTACCTGACTGCTTTGGCACTCGCTCGCGACTCGAAGCTTTTTGCCGCTGGCGTCGATATCCACGGTGTGCACGATTGGAGTCAGCAACGGGGAGCCGGAGGGGGAGAAGCACCTAGCGCCATGCGGTATGAAAAAATCCCGGATATTGAACCTGCCAGTAAAATTGTCTATCAATCCTCTCCAATTTCTTCGATTAGTACCTGGACATCGCCTGTATTGGTCATACACGGCGACGATGATCGCAACGTGCGTTTTACCCAAAGCACCGATCTCGTTCGGCGACTGGATAAGCAAGGTGTTTCGATGGAAACGCTCGTCATTCCCGACGATACCCACCATTGGATGAAACATACCAACGCTCTAAAAATGGGCAACGCTACCGCCGATTATTTTAAACGCAAACTCATGAAGCCGAGACAATAGGATTGTTTCTAAGGGTCAACCTTTTCTTAACTACAAACTAACTCATGCAAACCTTTATCAACCGACGACAGCTTGGATCGATGCTGCTGGCAGGTCTTACACTGGGTAGTGTATCGCTCCGGGCGCAACAGATTGATGAGACGTACAATCAGAAAATCAAGGAATACACAACCGATAAGCGATTTTTACCTGCGTCGGTCCTGAATCTTCCCAACGATCCGAAGGTTCCGTCGCCCCTCAAACATTTTGGGCAGATTGTAGGTACGCCAGGTGTCATTCATCGAACCCCGGAGATTTACGGCTACTATCAGAAGTTAACGCAGTCGTCGCCCAACATCACGATGCAGCAGGTGAGCACGACTGAAGAAGGTCGGCCAATTCAGGTAGTGGCGATTGGCAGTGAGGATGCTATGAAACGGCTGGATCACTACAAAGCCCAACTCGCGCTCCTGGCTGATCCGCGCAAAGTAGGTAATCAGGACATTGAGAAAATTCTGGGTGATACCAAGCTGGTTTATTACCTGAACGGTGGATTACACTCGCCGGAAATGGGCTCGCCGGAGATGCTGATGGAGTTAGCGTATCGATTGGTAACCAGCCAGACGCCAGAAATCAAAACGATTCGCGACAATATCATCGTGATAATCAATCCCGTATCGGAGCCGGACGGCTGGGATAAGCAGGTCGATTGGTATTACCGCTACTCGAAAGCGCGTAAAGAATACGATGATGGCTTTCCGAAATCGCCACCGTACTGGGGTAAGTATGTCTACCACGACAATAACCGCGATGGATTGCAGGTATCGCAGGCCATCACAAAGGCGATGTTTAAAATCTACTACGATTGGCACCCAACCGTTAGCCTTGATTTACACGAATCTGTCCCGCTGCTCTACATCTCGACCGGAACAGGCCCTTATAACGAAACCATCGACCCGATTACCATTGGCGAGTGGCAAACGATGGCCAATCACGACATCACGTCGCTGGCGGCTCAGGGAATTCCGGGTGTGTTCACCTGGGCGTTTTATGATGGTTGGTATCCGGGGTATGCGCTTTGGATCTCCAACAACCACAATGCCGCCGGCCGATTCTACGAAACCTTCGGAAACGCGGGAGCCAATACGTACCTGCGCGATCTGGCCAATCAGAAATATGCCGGTGATGATGTAACCTCGAAAGAATGGTATCGCCCTGATCCGGCTACCGAAAAAGTGTACTGGTCGTATCGAAACGGTATTAATTATATGCAGGCGGGTGTACTGGCATCGCTGTCTTACGGAGCTACGAACAGCCGAATGCTGTTGAAGAATTTTTACCAGAAAGGGCTGAATAACATTCGAAAAGGGACCGAAGAAAAACCACGTGCGTTTGTCATCTCGAAAGACCAGCGCGATCCGGCCATGGCAGCTTATCTGGTCAACCAATTACGGGCGCAGGATATTGAAGTACACAAGGCCGAATCGGGTAAAAATCAGGGTGATTACGTCGTTTTATTGAATCAACCATACCGCAATCTGGCCGTTTCGCTCCTGACAAAACAGAATTATCCGAAAGAAGCGAAGTTTCCACCCTACGACGACATTGCCTGGACGTTAGGCTATCTGTACGGCGTCGATGTAAAAGCGGAAGATAGCGTCAAATACGCAGCGGGTGATCTGAAAATGATCAGCGAAAACGTGAAATATGGCGGTAAAGTCGATGGTGAAGGTGTCAATTATGTGCTGAATTACAAAGGTCAGAACAACCTCTTGCCCGCACTATTCTGGATGAAAGGGCAGGGGAAACAGGCAAAAGCCATCGTACTGGAGTCGAAAAATACGCTGGAAGGCATCAAGGATACGTTGACGGCTGGTGCGGTTGTGTTTAAAGGATTAACCGTCGATCAATCGAAAAAGCTGGCTTCGCAGTTCAGCCTTGATTTACAGGCAACAAAAGCTAATGTTGAGGGTTTGAAACAACACGAGGTGAGTTTGCCCCGAGTAGCTATTTACCACAGCTGGTATAATACGCAGGATGAAGGCTGGGCGCGTTACACCTTCGAGCAGCGCGGAATTCCATACACCTCGATCAATAAAGACCATCTGAAAGCGGGTGAATTGCGTAAAAAATTCGACGTAATTCTGGTGCCCCGACTGCGCGGTTCTTCGACCAATTTTATTCACGAGATCGATTCCCGATTCGGTCCGTTACCCTACACGAAAACACCCGAATTTCCATCGCACGGTTTTCCTGATGCAACGGCTGATATTACGGGAGGGCCAGGTTTTGAAGGAGTTGAACATCTGAAAAAATTTGTCGAGCAGGGCGGTGTGCTGGTTACGCTGGATAACTCTTCGCTGATGATTGCCGAAACGGGAATTACCCGCGATTTGGATCAGGCTAATGCGCCAACGCTGTTCCACCCAGGTTCGATTGTGACGGTAAAAAACCGCAAACCCGATAGCCCGATTATGTATGGTTTCCCGGAAACGTTCTCTATTTTTCGAGGTATCGCACCATTGCTGCAAACGAAAAGGTCGAACCGTGATATGATGGTGTTGCAGTACGGAACCAAACCGCTCAAAGACGAAGAAGAGTACAAAGGAACTATTATGGGAATGCCCGATAAAAAACCGGCGAAAGAAGCCGCCAAGCCAGCAACGCCGAAGAAAGAGGAACCCTATGTATTATCGGGGATGGTGCGCAATGAGCAAGCCATCATTGGTCATGGGGTGGCTTTCAACGTACCGGTAGGAGCGGGTCGTCTGGTGGCTTTTACCTTCGATCCGTTACACCGCTTTTTGAACCACCACGACGCACCGTTAGTCTGGAATGTACTGATCAATTGGAATCACCTTGATACGCCAACTACGTCTACTACAACCGCCGAAGCGAAAGTCGGTACCGGGACAAAATCGAGTGGTGGAAACTAAGATAGGCTGACCTCACCCCAACCCCTCTCCTGTTTAGGAGAGGGGCTTTTTTTGATTTGTTTATTCCTGATTTTCAGGAAAATAGCTTAGCGCGAAAATCTCCCCTATCCTGTTTTAGGAGAGGGGTCGGGGGTGAGGTCATCTCTAATTTTTAGTGTAATTCAATACCCAGTTCAGGCCGAATTTATCGGTCAGGGCACCAAACATGGCGCCCCAAACCATATCAGCTAACGGATCCTGAATTTCCCCGTCTGAGGCCAGTTTGTTGAACAATCGATAAATTTCTTCTTCGCTACTGCAATTAACCGAAAGCGTAATTGAATTGCCCGGAATAAGCTGGTTCCCAAGCATGTCGGAACCCATTAATAACAACTGCCCATTCTTGGTTAGACCCGCGTGTAAAATGGCGTCTTTGGGTTTATCCGACATTCGATTTGCCATGGGTGATTCGCCGATGGTTTCCAAACTCAATTCAGCGTCCAAACATTCTTCGTAGAACGTCATGGCTTCGCGGCAGTTGCCGTTGAAATTCAGATAAGGGTTAATCTGAGTCATTGTAGTTGTTGTATGGGTGAGATTGAATTAGTTGTCAACCTGATAGTAGAGTGCCACGACTCCCGAACTGAACGCCAGAGACTTTGTTAGCTTTAGCTTAACCCGCTCTTTTCCGTGTGTAAACAGAGGTTTGCCCGCCCTTAAAACAATCGGTTCCAGTTTGATACGGTACTCATCAATTAAATTTTGCGCCGTAAGCTCAGCGGCCAGAGCGGCTCCACCAAATACAATGATGTCGCCACCGGGTTGTTGCTTTAACTGCGCAATCTCGTCGGCCAGATCGTGCTGAGCTAAGCGCGAATTTGTCCAGTCGACGGTTTTTAGTGTTTTAGAGAAGACAATTTTAGGCGTATTGATCATCCAGTTAGCGAAGTCAACCAGGTCAGGAGGAGTGGCTGGGTTGGTGGGTACAGCTGGCCAGAAGCTGGCAAAACCTTCATAAAGTACCCGGCCAATCAGCATTGTATCAACAGTTTCCCGGAATTCGTTCGTTAAGAGTTTTCCCATCTCCGGCTGGTTTATCGTCATCCAGTCCTGTTCATTATTGGGGCCGCACACAAAGCCGTCCAGCGATACGTGCATGAATAAAATTAACTTCCTCATTTTGATAAAATTAGTTGTTACTTATTACCGTTGTTTACTAAACAAAGGTAGAGACTATACATCTGTTTTTGAGGTTGACTTGCGCCAGTTTTGGGGTTGATTGCGACAAATAATATCTGTATTTTTGGTTCATGAAACACATATCTATACTCGTTCCAAATGGGGCTATTTTAGGTAGCTTGGAAGGATCTCGACAGCTTCTTACGCAGGTAAATCAATTTGCGAAAAATCAAGGCGCTAAACCTTTGTTTACTGTGCAATTAGTGGGCCTGTCGCACGAAATTCCGTTGAGTGGTGGTTCATTTACTGCGCATGCAGATCGCTTGATCGATGAGGTGAAAAAAACCGATCTAATAATTATTCCGGCGCTTGATGGCGACATAAAAAAAGCACTGGAAGTGAATCAAGATTTTATTCCCTGGATTGTAAAACAATACAATCGGGGAGCCGAAGTTGCCAGCCTTTGTTTAGGAGCTTTTTTGTTAGCGTCAACGGGGCTATTAAAAGGTCGTCAATGCGCTACACATTGGTTGGCAACGAATGAATTTCGGCAGTTATTTCCAGATGTGAATCTGGTTACGGAGCGGATTATCACTGATGAACAGGGGCTTTATTCAAGTGGTGGCGCTTTTTCATACCTGAACCTGATTTTGTATCTTATTGAAAAATATGTTGGTCGCGAAGTTGCCGTTTTGTCGGCGAAAGTGTTCGCTATTGAAATAGAGCGGGATAGCCAATCGCCCTTCACAATTTTTCAGGGGCAGAAGGCTCATGAGGACGAATCCGTGAAAAAAGCGCAGGAATTTATTGAAACTAATTTTCAGGAAAAAATTACCATCGATCAACTAGCTGATTTAGTATCAGTTAGTCGGCGAAGTTTGGAAAGGCGATTCAAAAAAGCCACCTGTAATACCGTAATTGAATATATTCAGCGCGTTAAAATTGAAGCCGCTAAAAAACACTTTGAAACGAATCGAAAAAATGTAGCTGAAGTGATGTTCGATGTTGGTTATTCCGATACAAAATCGTTTCGAACAACGTTTAAAAAAATTACTGGATTATCTCCACTCGATTACCGTAATAAATACAATAAAGAAGCATTCTCGCTTAACTAAAAAATATAGTATAAAAAGAGCTGTTTGTCATGTTTCCTTCGTCAGCATGACAAACAGCTCTTTTTTATTTATTCTCAAGAAGATAATTATCAAAAATTATTGCTTGAATTGCTTCAGCAGATATTCATAAAAATAATCCGTATTGACATTCGTAGCTATAGTTAATTTGTACCCATTCGGATCAAAGTAGGTTTGGCCTGCGTTGGGAGGTCGTGTACTGACGTTAGCTTTAATTGTTTCGGTGGTGAATTGCTCAGGCATCGCCAGATAACTTGTCGCCAGAATATCCCACATGAAATAGGTGTAATGGTAACTTGGAATTGTATCCAGGGTTAGCGCCCAAAATTGACCGGTTAGGTTCGAGAGTTTATAGTCAATCTGATTCGCTAATGCCGATAAAAACGACTTCGTAACGGGAACATGATTCGTTACATCCAGCGGAATCAGGGTTAGCGGCAATTCATACGAAACCAGTTTCTGCGAACTGATTGGGTCCCAGAACACATTCCATTCGGCACTACCATCGTGCTGAAATGTCTGCACATTTCCCGCAGTACGAAACGCGCCAGCCATCCAGATAATCGACTCGATTTTCTCTTTTAATTCCGGTGCTTTTTCCAGTGCTGATACCAGATTCGAGCAGGGGCCTGTCATCAGAATTGTTACCTTATCGGTAGCTTCCGACAACGTTTTGACAATCAGGTCCGGGGCGCTCAGATAGCTATACGGATCAGGCGATTTTGGCAGATTGATCAACATAGGCAGGGCGTTGATAATCTCAGGTCTAGCCCGCCATTCGCTTGGGAATGCGTTAATGCCGTAGTAGTCACCCCTCCCCAATGGAATCGAATCCTGTCCCATCAACTGAAGTAACTTATAGGCCGATTCAAGAGCTGGCTCAATGTAACAGTCGGCGGGAGTTACGGTCACGCCAATCAGGTCAACATCAGGCATGGTCAAAACCAGCAATTGCGACAGAAGGTCGTCGATGGCACCGTCATGGTCCATCAGAAGCGTAGTACGCATGGTGTAGTATAAGATAAATGCTTGAACAAAGGTAGCACGTTAGACTCTGGAGCCATTTTTGTCCCGTTGAATTTTAAACGCCGGTAAAATTTATGAAGGAAAGAAATAATGGATAAGAGTAAATATGTCGCATGTAATGATTTAATAATCAATAATTTGAATTCTTGTCCAGGTATCAAAAATTAAATTTTGGGGCTGGTTGATTAATTTCCTACTCCTACATTAACCAAACCGGCTAGCTCATAATGAACACTTTACTCCCCGAATCACTTCAGGGCCATATGGATACGTTGGCCAATGGAGTTAAGCCGATGAAGGTTTTCTCCTATACCTATCATCCATACTTTATGTTGACGGATCTAGGGCGTCTGGTGTCGCTTGGGATTGCGTTCTGGTATTTACACGACTCCTCGTCGTTTCCCTTTTATACATTTCTGGGCGTTTTTGGGGCCGTTTTTGTCATATACAAAGTGGTGCGCGATCGGGTGAAAGTATGGTTTGGCACGGCTTCTCGCTCGTTTCTTCAGGATACCGTTCTGATCATTCTGCCTACCTATTACGCCATAATCCGGTGGGTCGTTCGGGCCGACCTGGCCGAAGCATTCGATCTGGTTGCCCTGATTGTTCCCTTTTACCTGTTTTTTTCCCGGCTGGGCTGTTTCGTTAGTGGCTGCTGTTACGGATTGCCTTCACCCTTTGGCGTCTGGTACTCAGCCGATCACTTTAGGGATGTACACGGATGTCGGCACTTTAAAGCAGCCCACCCTCCCCGCGACCGGGTTTTGCCAACTCAGTTGATCGAAGCGATTTTCAGTTTATTTATCGGATTTTGTCTGCTCTACTTACACATTGAGCAGAAACTAGTTCCCGGTACAGCGCTATGCGTATATTTTCTATTTTATTGTCCCCTTCGATTTGGAATTGATTTTTTCCGGGTGAGCAGCGCCCGGCCGCGTTACGGACGGTTTTCGGAAGCGCAGCTATTCTGCGTGGCAATCTTTATCCTAGCTTCATTCATCGTATGGTAAGTCAGCAACCTCCTAAGCCGAAAGAATTAGCCGATATTAACTTGTCGGAACTGCGTCTTGTCAAACTTACGTCGCCCTACGAGGCCGTTACGACGGGGGCTGACAAGGCGTTTGGAGCCGCCATGGCCGATTGGTGTCAGGCACTGGAACTGGCTCGGATTCCGCAGGTTACGCAAACGTATTATCAGGTGTATAGGCAGGATGAACCTATCGCTTTTGTCGTAACACATACGCTTCATAATCTGAATCTGGCACGGTATTTCCCGTCATCGCTGAAATCCTTTTTTCTGCGACTTCAGCAGATGGGCCTGTCGGTCTTTTACCTGACAATTCTATTCGCCGAAATTCCACTGGCCAACCGTCCGGGCATTGTGTTTACGGTGGACCTAACGCCCGAAGCGCAGGATGTTGTCGAATCATTTATCGTGAATTGGTTGATGGCCAACTGCTCGTACGACCTGTTGTGCGTAAAAAAGGCACATGACCGGGAGATTGATGGATTGGCAACGATTCCGTTTCTGGCGAATATGGCAATGGAACTGCCCTTCGATACCTTCGAAGACTATGTCAAACAGCGAAGTACAAACGCCCGCTACACCATTCGACGGAACAAACGGACCTTTGAAGAGGCTGGCTGTTCTTTCCAGTGGCATGATACCGTAGCGCCGTTTGCGGCAGAAATTACGGCACTGTATGATTCAACCTGTGCTCACCATGCAAAAAGGGACGAAATGGAAGTGCCAATTTCTATTGGTCGGTCGTATTTTGATGCGCTGGATCAGGTGAAAACGCTCCGAAAAAAAGTGCTGACAATCTGGCAAAAAGAAACCATGATCGGTTTTGGGATTATGGTTGAAAGTAATGGCGCCTGGTTTTTTAAGATCTGCGGATTGGATTATGAACGAGCCCCAGCCGTACGGGCTTATTTCAATCTCTATTATGAACTCATTGCGGAAGCCCTTCGACATGGCGCTCATTATGTCGATTTTGGAGCAAATACCTACGAGACCAAACGCCGGATCGGTGCATCTTCTCGGGATACCTATTATTCACTACACTTCAAAAAGTGGCTCTTTAAGCCCCTGCTGTATGTACTGAAAATGACGGTCAATAACCATAAACAAGAAACGCTGGCACCATGAAAACCAATCGAGCCAGCGATACGGCCCACGCAGGAGCGTTCATTCGGGCACTGGAATCGACCGTTCCGGCGCAGAAACGCATTTCGAATGATTCTTACGCCATTCAATTTGTAAAACCGTATCTGCAAACGATCCTGGGGGTATGCAGACGTGTGCCAACGATTCAACGCGGGTTGACGTGGGCGCTGGACCGTTATTTCCCGACGGTTGTCGCTGATTTTATTTGTCGGACGGCCTGGATCGACGCACACATTGAACAGGCTGTAGCGAAGGGTATTGACACACTGGTTATTATTGGGGCAGGCTACGATACGCGGGCGCATCGGCTGACTTGCCTGAAGAACTGTACGGTATACGAGGTTGATCATCCCGATACGCAAGGTCGTAAGCAGGCTTTATTAGGGTCTTCTCTGCGCCATGCCCATCAATTTATCCCGGTAGATCTGGCCAATCAGAAGAACCTGGCTGACTGCCTGCCCCAGTTTGATAAACCGGTATTTTTTTTATTGGAGGGGCTGTTGGGCTATTTGACCTTAACCGATGTAGAGAAGTTATTTGCTCAGTTAGCTCAACTGGCTCCTGTGGGCAGCGAAATTCTGTTTAGCTACATCCAGCAGTCCTTCATTCAACAATCGACGCAGGTAGGGTATCCCAAACGAATGCGTACCTATTTAGATAATCGGGGAGAGAGCTTTCAGTCGGGACTGGCATCGGATACGCTACCGACTTTTTTAGCTCCTTACAACTTTCAATTGCTGGCTAACATCAATCCAATGGATTATGCTACTGAGTACTTAAAACCGCGGCAACGCCAGTTTACCTTGTTTCCAATTTTTGGACTTGCCAAGGCTGTCCGCGTAGAGAATTAACCATTAAGGTGGTTACTTTTTGGTAGCCAGGTATTTATCAATAAGTTTCAACGTATGATCTAACGATTTCGCATCACTCCATTCTTCATGACCGGGAACGATAATTTTGGCTTTACCGAACCGGGTCTTTACGTTTCGAATCGTGTTACCCCATTCGGCCAGATTGGCATCGCCAAGGAATCCCATACCAAAAGCTGCGACGCTTTTAACTAAACAACCGCCATGTAAAATCTGCTGATTCGGCAGATAAACCACAATGTTGTCTCTCGTATGGCCTTCGCCCGGGAAGTAACAGCGGATCGGTTCCCCACCAATAGTAAATGTGGTGTCTGACGGTAAAATGCCTTCGGGAGCTGGATAACCTTCTTTAACCGAATTTTTCGCCGTTAATGGCGTACTGACGACTCGAACTCCCGCCCTACGAAGCGCACCCGTACCGCCCACCCGGTCGCCGTGGGCATGCGTAGCGATGCAAAGCCGAATCGGTTGGTGTAGGTTGTCTTTTACCCACTGGATCAATTGCTGGGTATTATCGGCGATAGAGTCCGTATCCCAGCCCGTATCGACGAGCACAACGCCATCATTGGTCTTAATAATCAATCCGTTAGATGGTACCGCTTCGTTTTGGTAAAGACCATAGGTGATATGTACATATACCTTATCATTGAGTGGGGTAACAACGAGTTTTGGTTTCTTTGCCGACTGAGCCAGAGCCGAATAGGAGAGAATTGCGACAAAAACGGATAGTAGGAGACGCATAGAATTGAAATTGAATCGTTTTTTGTCATTCCGACGATAGGAGGAATCTCAATATTCCCTGGCACATAAGTAAGGATAATCTGAGATCCTTCCTGTCGTCAGGATGACAAAAAACTATAGTATTTGATACATTACGGAGCCAGAACGCCGATTTTTAGGAAACTTGCCCCTGATTTGCCGTGATAAACCCGGTGCATTGCCTTTTGATAATCCGACTCTTTCGCGCTGAAAATCGGAACAAACGTTTGTGGATTTCGGTCGGCCAAAGGGAAACAACTACTCTGTACCTGCACCATCAATCGATGCCCTTTTTTGAATGTATGCAGCACATCTTGTAACTCGACATTTACCGGTGTTGGTTGATTAGGTTTGAAGGCCTCCGGTTTACTGATGTTGTTTCGATAGCGCCCACGGATAATCTCACTACGAATAAGCTGCTGATAATCACCGTAGACCACATCTGGATGTTGTGGGTTTTCCGGCGCATCAGGCGGATATACGTCGATTACTTTCACCATCCAGTCGGCATCGGTACCCGTGGTTGATACCGTAAGTTGCGCCAGAATGGGGCCCGCCAACGTTAAATCTTCAGTGAGGGGCTCGGTTTGGAACGTCAATACGTCGGGTCGAGCGGAAGCAAATCGCTGATCGTCAACCATATATTCTGCTGAAAAACCATCGTTGATTTTGCTGGCAAACGGCACCGGATGAGCAGGATCGGACAGGAATTCGGAGAATGTAGCTCCCGTTGTTGGGGCTGAGAAACCAAGTTTGCCGCCAGCCTGCAGATACAACTGCTTTTGCTGCGTTCCTTTCGGCGGGTAGGTATCAAACGATCGCCAGCGATTTGTGCCAGTCTCAAACAAGCTGGCTTCGGGCAGCGTTAAAGGCGTCGTTTCGTTGAAAAGGTAGTGTTTGAAGAATTTTGCTTCGATATTTTCCTGGTAATATGGCGACGTTTTCGACCCAAAATCCAGATCATTCAGCGTTTGTCCCGATGGGCCAGCCCAGCCACCGTGTACCCAAGGACCCACCACGAAAATGCTCTGAATGTCCGGATTCTGCTTTTCAATGGCTTTGTAAGTATTGAACGTTCCGTACAAATCCTGTTCATCGTACCAGCCGCCTACAACCATAACGGCGTGTTTAATACCTTTCAAATGCGGAAGAATATTCCGTTTTTTCCAGTGATCATCGTAGTCAGGATGCTCGAAATTTTCGTGATAGTATTTGTTCCGGCCTTTGTAATAATTCGTTTCCGAATTCGCCGTTGGCCCCATATTCAGGTAAAAATGATACCCATCGGGATCATTGATCCGAAATAGCGGAGTTGGTCGTTGCTTCGTTGGGGCTGTCTGCTCCTGAAAGCCCGTATAAAATCCGAAGTTGGCCGCAATCTGGAACGCCCCATTATGAAACGCATCATCGCGCCAGAGATCGGCCATAGGTGCCTGTGGTGAGGATGCTTTCAGCGCCGGATGACCCGAAACCGAGCCCGCCGACGTAAAAAAACCGGGATAACTAATGCCCCATTGGCCGACGTTACCGTTGTGATTTGGTATATTTTTCAGCAGCCATTCGATCGTATCGTACGTATCAGACGCTTCGTCATGATCGGCTGTCCCTTTCTTGTTGTCGATGTGCGGAGTCATTTCAACAAACGTTCCTTCTGATGCCCAGCGGCCTCGAACGTCCTGATAGACAACAATATACTTGTCGCGTAACATAAATGGGTTTGGTCCTACACGCCGACGGAAGATATCGACTCCATACGGTGAGCAACTATACGGTGTCCGTTGCATGATAATCGGATGTTTTACCGATTGATCTTTGGGCGCATAAATCTGTGTGAAAAGCTTCGTCCCGTCACGCATGGGCACCATGAACTCCGTTTTCTGATAGTTTTCCCGCGTATACGCCGAATCCTGAGCGGGGGTGTATGGGTATGGATTGGCGGGTTGAATCGACTGCGCGAGGGCAAGTATCGGAGCCAGTAGCAGGAAAATAAAGAGGATTTTCACGGTAGGTATTGATGACGTTTTTAGGCGCAAAATAGCAGTAAATTGCATGAGGTTTGTGGCATGAGATCTGTCTGACAAAGCTAACCATTTGATTCATGA
Source organism: Spirosoma harenae (assembly GCF_054776975.1). Lineage (NCBI taxonomy): Bacteria > Pseudomonadati > Bacteroidota > Cytophagia > Cytophagales > Cytophagaceae > Spirosoma > Spirosoma harenae. The sequence continues at coordinate 50,220 of NZ_BAAHBD010000017.1, forward strand.
AACGGACAATCCTTTTATACAGTCTCTCACTTGCCGCCCTGGTTATTGCGCTCAAACTGTTGGAGTACCGTTTTCTTGTTCAGGCGTTACCTGTGGAAATGTATTTAGGAACCGTAGCTATTTTATTTACAGCTCTCGGCGTATGGGCAGGATTAAAACTGACCCGAACAAAAACGATGATCGTTACCCAATCTGATTTTCAATTCAATCCAAAAACTCTTGAAAAAGCAGGCATTAGCAAACGCGAATATGAAGTGCTGGAACTAATGGCGAAAGGATTATCGAATCAGGAAATTGCTGATACACTGTTTGTTTCGCTGAATACCATCAAAACGCACTCATCAAATCTGTTTCTCAAACTCGATACGAAACGCCGAACCCAGACGGTCCAGAAAGCGAAAGAATTGGGCCTACTTCCCTAGTCCGAAAGTGTGATTTGTGGCCTCAATCCCAAAATCATACTTTCGGGTGAGCCGACTGAACGGGCGTTTCGCTTGCTTTGACGAAAAAAAACATGAGAAAAAACGTCTTAACATACGGTCTGATCGCCGGTATTATTGAGAGCGGTATGTTTGCCGTTACGATTCCCCTCTGGCAAAGCGAGGTCATTACATTCGACAATAGCATATGGGTAGGGTATACGACCATGGTTATCGCCTTATCCCTGATTTTCTTCGGGATAAAGTCCTATCGCGACAATCATCTGGGCGGAGTTATTTCGTTTGGAACGGCATTTAAAATAGGCCTTTTTATTACCCTGATTGCATCGTTGCTGTACTGCATCACCTGGGAAATTTGCTACAATACCATCTTTTCCGATTTTATGGTATTGTATGGTCGTCATATGCAGAAAGCTTTACAAACTAGTGGCGCTTCTGCCGTAGACATTGCTAAAAAAATGGCCGAGTTTCAGCAGAGCGCCGAAGCTTACAAGAACCCGGTGATTCGATTCGATATGACCTTTATGGAAATTTTTCCGGTTGGTCTCATTATCACCCTGATCAGTGCTGGTTTGTTGCGGAAAAGAGAATTCCTGTCAGCTGAAGCAAACTAGCGGTTTGGGCTGATGAGCAGTTGTTATGTCAATTTTTTAAAATCAGATATATGAAAAAAGTAACCGGAATAGGCGGTATTTTCTTTAAATGCGACGACCCTCAGAAAATGAAAGACTGGTACGCTCAACATTTGGGATTACCGATGGATTCGTACGGTACGCAGTTTAAATGGCGCGATGCCGATGATCCGAGTAAAGAAGGGTCGACGGTTTGGGGTGCTTTTGACAAAAACACCACCTATTTTGAGCCATCCAAAAAGGACTTCATGATCAATTACCGCGTCGAGCATCTTGAAGAGCTGGTTGAGCAGCTAAAAAGCGAAGGTGTGACCATCGTTGATGAAATAGCCGTTTATGATTACGGTAAATTTGTTCATATTCTTGATCCTGAAGGGAATAACATTGAGCTTTGGGAAGATGTGGGTTAGTGTGGGCCTTCGAAGTCATCGATGCAAGCAAGCATAAAACCGCTGACCTCGCTTCGCTCGAAAAGTGGCTTGATGGGCTACGTTTGCACTCAACCGTACTCCGTACGCCCGTAAAACATAGTTCCTCGCGCAGTGAAAGGCAGGTGTACGCCAGCGCCTTAACGAATGAAGCATTCTGTCGTTGGAGTGACAAAAGCGTACCATTTAGTTAAGGATAAAAAAGGAAAAATTTCGAACAGATTCACCGGAATAACCTCAAAGTCAACCTACCCTTTACCCCTTTAATGTATGGCCCAGAATAAAACAGTTGAAACAACAAGTAGCGTTGCTGATTTTATCAATTCGGTGTCGGATGAAACGAAGCGGAACGATTGTTTTCGGATCGCTGAGCTAATGGAAAAGCAAACCGGATTCGAACCCAAAATGTGGGGGCCAGCCATCATCGGATTTGGCTCGTATCATTACAAATATGACAGCGGCCGCGAAGGGGATGCCCCCTTAGTTGGTTTCTCGCCCAGAGCGAATGCCATCACCCTTTACCTTGCTTCCAGCTTCGCAGAGCGCGACGAACTAGTACAAAAATTAGGCAAGCATAAAACCGGTAAGGGATGCATTTATCTAAAAAAACTGAGCGATGTTGATGAGGATGTGCTCAACCAAATGATCGCTAAATCTGTGAGCTACATGAAAAGCCTATATCCGAACGAATAGGGAAGAAGATGTAGTTAGAAGGCTGATTATGAGCAGAAGTTTGTATTTTGGGTCTGTTGACGTACACCGCCATAAGCCCGATAATAATGAAATACTGTGTACTAATTTCTTTTTACTGATTGCCTGGAATGGAATTGCGTAGAAACGCGACCCCGCCAACAAAGCAATTTATCTGGAAGACATTAGCTGGACTACGGCTCAAACACTGCTGACACCCGATGCTGTGATAGTGATTCCGCTGGGTGCAGGAGCAAAAGAACACGGCCCGCATCTACCTTTATTGACCGATTACTTACAGGCAGAAGCCCTAACGAAGCAAATTGTCCGTCAACGAAAAGTGCTTATAACTCCCATTGTGAGTTACGGATTTTATCCGGCTTTCCTCAAGTACCCCGGCTCGACCAGTATCAATTTTGAAACGGCTACGGCGACAGTTGTCCAGATCGTACGAAGTTTGGCTGCGTATGGACCGAAACGATTTTATATCGTCAACATTGGCGTTAGTACAACACCAGCGCTGGTTACAGCAGCTCAAACGCTGACTGAAGAAGGCATCTTACTCTATTACAGCCGCTATGATCGAACGGGCTTTGTAAAAGCTGAAGAACCTTTTCGAACCCGCAGCTACAGTGGTCATGCCGATGAATTGGAATCCTCAAGTGTACTATATATACGCCCGGAAAGCGGTGAATGATTCGTCAATAAAAGAGAAGGCGGGCGGTATGACGCCAGTTATGATTGTTATGGAATCGATCTGAGCGTGAGACTTATTACATCCCCGTGGACTGTGTCCTCACAGTCCACTTATGCGTCAGCCAAAGTAACCCATCCGGTCGAGCGACCTGTGTCCTCACAGGTCGCTCGACCGGATGGGTTACTGACAAGATTACTTGCCACTCACCGCTTTTCCAGACGAGGAGCCAGGTATAATGTAGCAATTTCTTTAGCGATCGCTTCAGGCTTTGCATCGTCGCTGTTAGTCAGGACAATAACGGATAAACCTGCTTGCGGAAAACGGGCATATTCCGTTCTAAAACCGGGCAATGAGCCGCCGTGATGAATCCAGGGGGTATCTAATAGTTTATCGACTCGCCAGCCTAATCCATACGGGTAGGGTGTGCCGTCTTTTAGGACAAAAGGTGTTACCATCTGTTTCTTGCTGGCTTCGGTCAGAATTTTATCGGAATTCAGAGCCGCATCCCATTTCGCTAAATCCACGATCGTTGACAGATAAGCACCGCTAGGCCGCAATGCTCGATACGGAATCGCCCGGTGAAAATGATCCTTTTCCCATTCGTAGCCGTCAACCCGATTTGGAATAACTTCGCTGAGAGTCGTTGTGCGGGTGGCAGTCATGCCTGTGGGCGTGAACACACGTTGTTTCAGAAACGTCGCCCAGGACTGACCCGATACTTTTCGAATAATGTCAGCGAGGGCAAAATAGCCTACGTTACAGTATTGCCACTTCGTACCAATTGGAAACTGTAATGGTAATGGAAAAGCAGATTTGACAACAACCGAATCAGGCTGGATTTTCGCAGGATCGAACGCTGGTGCCTCCCGAACAATACCGGATGTATGTGATAAGAGATGATGCAGTGTAATTCCCTTCCAGGTTTCGGGCGCGTCGGGGTAATATTTATGAATATCATCGTCTAATTTCAGTTTCCCTTCCTGGGCAAGAATCATAATTCCCGTTGCCAGAAATTGCTTGCTGACCGACGCAATGGCATACACACTCTGCGGGCTCGCCGGTACATTCAGCTCGACATTAGCCATTCCATATCCCTTTGACAAGATTACATTTCCTTGCCTGACTACGGCAATCGAAACGCCCGGAATATGATCTTTATCCATGTGTGTCTTGATGATGGCATCGATACTGTCAGTTGGAATGGCGTTTATCGATTGTGCCCAACTTTTACTGATGAGCAGCAGAAAGGCGATGAGCCAGATTGATACAGCAGGATTCCTGGATAGCGATATGGAGGTCATATTCTTAGGAGAGGAAGTGATTACTGAGTAAGCTGATTATCAATTAATTCTAAAAATAGTCGCGCGGCTGGTTCGATCAGGTTATCGTTGAAATCGTAGTCGTCGTTGTGCAGGGCAGGAGAGAGGATTCCATTGCCGATGCCGAACATGGCTCCTTTGTGATGTTGAGTAAATAGTCCAAAATCTTCACCCCATTTAAACGGCTCCTGTTTTTCGATAAATGGATAGCCTAGTTTCTGCGCACTCTGTTTAATGTGTTCAAAACAGTCAGGATCGTTTTCATTGGCGAAAAACGCTTCGGTATATGATGTAGCTATCTCAATTCCAGTACCTTCGGAAAGCTTCGCGAGTAACGTTTGTAATTCCTCCGTCACCCATTCCATCCGTTTGGCGTTTCGAGTGCGTAGGGTTAAATGAACTTCGCCATATCCTGCCGATACGCCATACGATTTTTCACCCATTGTCGTGTAAATCGGCGTGATAAGCGTAAAATCGTCTGCCTTTGGATCAACGTGTTGTAATTGCCGCGAACGTAGGATGAAGTCGGCCATTAAATAGGCTGGATTTATGCCTTTTTCGGGTTCGGCTGAGTGCGAAACTCTGCCGGTAAATGTAACGATTACACTAAGGACAGAGGCTGTAAAGGGACCAGGTCTGCACACGATAATGCCTTCTTCATAGCCGGGTAAATTGTGCAGAGCAAACACTTGATCGGGACGAATACCAGCGAAAGCAGGGTCGTTGAGTACGGCTTCGGCGCCCTTTCCAGTTTCTTCGGCGGGTTGAAAGAGCAAATAAACGACTCCTTTCAGAATAGGTTTTTGAGCCAATAACGACGCCAGCCGAGCGAGAATCGCAGTATGTCCATCGTGACCGCACTTATGGGAAACCCCTTCATTCTGGGATTTGTGTTCAAATGAATTGACTTCCTGAATTGGCAGCGCATCCGTATCCGCCCGAATCAGCGTAACGGGGCCGTTATCATCTGTACCATATTGTAGCAATACACCGGTTCCGCCCACATCCACTAATGAAATGGGGGCAAACTGCCGCACAAAGGCCTTGATTCGCGCTTGCGTTTCAATTTCCTTACCAGAGACTTCCGGATGTTGGTGCAGCTCGTGCCGAAACCGAATGAATGTATCGATGCTTTCCGACGACATGGGCATAAAAGTCCTGCCAGTAAATTAATTTTTAGTGTTTAAGCCATTCCCGAAAGGTAGTCGGCCGATTGTCGATCAAACTGTAGTAAATCCCTAATGCGCTATTAATCAATAGGCAAATCAGCACAGTTGCCACTTGGCCTCTGCTGCTTTTCATCGGAATAACCATAACGAACATCACTAACCAGACAATCATCATGACCACGGCAATCGCTATTTTCTTAAATCGTTTCATGATGAAAGGATTGGTTAGAATCAAAACTTCCCGAAAGCGCAAACCTTCGGGAAGTTGATTCGACATTCATAGTTTATAAACAAGCCTACTTGCTACCAGAATATTTAGCAGGAGCACTGTTTTTTGGGATGCTTTTCTGGATGAATTTCCGCAGGTTTTCGTTGCTGGTGGCCAGGTCTTCTTTGCGGAGGTACATCATGTGTCCGCTCCGGTAGCCTTCCCAATCCATCCGATCTTTCAGCTTGCCACTGGCGTTGATCTGCCACATGCTGTATTTGGCGTTGAAATAATCACAGGCGCCGTCGTAATAGCCCGATTGAACCAGCAAATGCAGATATGGATTTTGATCCATTGCCTGACGCAGATCTTCGCCTGTGTGGTTGTTCGTATTGTCCCACGGGAACGTCGGGCCGAACATGTAGTATTTCAGATCTGTTTTGTAATTAAGCTCCTCGCGCATAAACATGTTGATGGCGGGCGTAAATGAGTGCAGCCATGACGTCAATTCTGAATTATATTCAGGGCTAACTCCCGCATCTTTGCTGTCCATACCCAGGTAACGCGAATCCAGACGGCCAACGGTCTGGCCTTTGCTTCGCAGAAGCTCTTTCCAGAAGAAATTCGTTGGCACATCGAGGTTCTGTTGCATCACGGACGTTTCCGACAAGCCTGAGTAGCGGGCTACTTTGGCCGCAATTTCTTTCCGTTTCTGATCGGTTAAGGAACCGGCCATTGCCAACGCTGGCAAATATTCCTGAATGGTGAAATTTTCGACCTCAGGTAATACCTCAGTCAAATCTTTCTTCTGTAAATCAGCTGGTAACGCTTTATGATACCAGGCCGTAGCAGCAAAATAAGGGAGTTTCAGGGCCCCTTGTGCCGGCCCATCCCGCTCAATACCCAGACCCGTTGGCGAAACAAGAACAACGCCGTTCAGGTACATCCAGTGGGTTTTCTGTAATTCCAGCGCCAGGCCGGATACGCGCGTAGTACCGTAGCTTTCGCCGATCAGATATTTTGGTGATGCCCAGCGGTTATAACGGCTTACAAACGTATTGATCCAGTCGGCCAGATATTTAATGTCAGCGTTAACGCCGAAGAACAGTTTAGGCGCTGGAACATCTTTGTTCGCAGGTCTCGAAAAGCCGGTATTGACAGGGTCAACGTACACGATATCAGCGACATCCAGAATGGAATTTGGATTGTCTTTGATCCCGTAAGGCTGAATGGGATAGCCCTCATCATCGACTTTCAGAATGCGCGGCCCTGTATAACCAATCATCATCCATACCGACGCTGTGCCAGGGCCACCATTAAACGAAATGACGAGTGGACGTGTCGACCGATCGGTAACGTCTGACCGTTCGAAATACGTGAAAAACACGCCTGCAACGGTTTTACCTTCTTCATCCCAAACGGGAAGGGTACCCGCCGTTGTTTTATAAGGCACTTTTTGCCCTTTGATTGTTACCTGGCCATTGGTAACAACTTGCGTGTCAATGGTTAAGCTTCGAGAGGAAGCCGATGGTTTGTCTTCTTTGGCGGCCGGCTTTTCGGTAGCCGCTGGTTTTTGGGTAGGTTGCGCGTACAAACTGACAGTTGCCAGGCACACGGCTGTCATTGCGAGGAAAGCTTTTTTCATGAATACGGTTTGATGAGTGAGCTGAAATGATCATTTGGAGAATGATCGATTTGCGCATCGAATATAGGTAGAATGGCTCTAAACTCCACAGGAAATGCTGGCTTATAGGCTAATATCAGTAGTTGTCACGTAATTCGTAGAAAGGAACAAAGTAAAAGTTGGACTAAACTAAATGAGCAAATTTTCGAGAAGAAATTTTTCATAGTTTAGGCGTTCTCCGTAATTAATTCGCTATGAAACAGATCTTCCTCGTCTTACTTATTGTCAGTTTTAGCGCTTCAGCACAGTCGCTTTCCAAGGTTGAAACCGCTGTTATAAACAGTGTAAAAAGCCGAATGTCAGAGACCGAAGCTTTTCTGGAAAAGGTAGTCAACATCAACAGTGGTACACTGAATAAAGAAGGCGTTCGGCAGGTTGGCAAACTTATGTCTGATGAGTTCGAAAAACTGGGTTTCAAAACGGAGTGGGTTACATTACCAGATTCGCTTAATCGGGCTGGTCACTTGGTAGCAACTCGCCAGGGTAAAAAAGGAAAGAAACTGTTCTTGATCGGGCACCTCGATACGGTATTTGAAAAAAGCCTGCCGATGGAGCCCTACAAACGTGTCAACGATACGACCGTTACGGGGCAGGGCGTGAACGATATGAAAGGGGGCGATGTCGTCGTGATCGCTGCTTTGAAAGCGTTGCATGAACAGAAGTTGCTCGACGACACCTCAATTACCATCTATTTTACAGGCGATGAGGAAAGTTCGGGCGGGCCTGAGAGCCGCCGGGATTTCATTGAACGCGCCAGAAAATGCGATGTAGCCTTAGCTTTCGAAACAGCACAGGGACTTGGCAGCGTTACTACTGGTCGACGGGGAGCGAGTGGCTGGACACTGAACGTAAAAGCGCGTTCTGGTCATTCCTCACGAATTTTTAGCGACCTGGGTTACGGTGCTATTTACGAAGCCGCCCGTATTCTGACCGAGTTCCGACGAACACTGGGGCAGGAGCAATACCTGACTTTCAATCCCGGTTTGATTGTGGGCGGAGCCGAAGTGAAATATGACGAAAAAACGGCGAAAGCTACGGTTGATGGAAAAACAAATATTGTAGCCGGTACGGCTTTAGTGAAAGGAGATTTACGATTTTTGACGGAAGATCAGAAAGAAAAAGCCCGCGCTAAAATGCGCGAAATTGTGGAGAAGAGCCTGCCGTTGACCAAAGCAACGATCTCGTTTACCGACGGTATTCCTGGTATGGAACCAACGGCCGCGAATGACGAACTGCGAAAACAGGTCGATAAAATTAGCCGGGATATGGGACTTGGTCCCGTGTCGGCTTTTGATCCGGGAGCGCGGGGGGCTGGCGATGTGTCGTTCGTTGCCAAATACATGCCTTGTCTGGATGGATTGGGTGCATCAGGCAAGGGCGCTCATAGCATCGAAGAAACGATGAACATAAAAGAATTTCCCCTCCTCATTCAGCGTGCTGCCCTGATGATTTATCGCATGACACGGTAATTTTCAAATCTATAAGGTCGCTGAAGACCTTATAGATTTGTTCTCGAATCCATTCCGTTTCGTTATACTGCATCACGATTTATGATGTAAGTGACCAATCGTTTACCTCTACTTTTGCCCCAGCATCAGTCCTTCACACGGTTGCCTTGAACACCGGATGAGAGACGAACTTAATTAGGGTAAAGACGACATGATAACGACGGATATTTGCATCATAGGGGCAGGGCCAGTGGGGCTGTTTGCCGTTTTTGAAGCGGGTTTATTGAAAATGCGCTGCCACCTGATCGACGCTTTGCCGCAGGTAGGCGGGCAACTTTCGGAAATTTATCCACAGAAACCAATTTACGATATTCCGGGCTATCCAGAAGTTAAAGCGCAAACACTGGTCGATAATTTAATGGATCAGATTGCACCGTTCAAACCCAGTTTCACGTTGGGCGAACGAGTCGAGACGCTGGAACGACAGGAGGATAATTCGCTTATTATTACAACCAACGACGGTACGGCTGTACATGCTCAAGTCGTCGTTATTGCGGGTGGACTGGGCTGTTTTGAACCGCGCAAACCTGAAATCATCAACCTGGAACGGTTTGAAGGAAAGGGTGTTGCCTATATGGTTAAGAACCCCGAAGCCTTCCGCGATCGTCGGGTTGTGCTGGCTGGCGGTGGAGATTCTGCCCTCGACTGGACTATTTTTCTGGCCGATATCGCGCAGGAAATCACGCTGGTTCACCGGGGCGATTCGTTTCGGGGAGCGCCTGATTCTGCGGAGAAAGTAGTAGAATTAGCTCGTCAGGGCCGTGTTCGGCTATTGCTACAATCGAATATTACGAGCATTAATGGCAATGGCCACCTGAAAGAAATCAGCATTACGGCTAAAGATAAATCGGTAACTACGCTCCCCGCCGATCACTTAATTCCACTATTTGGATTGACGCCAAAACTGGGACCAATCGCTGACTGGGGACTACAAATTGAGAAGTCTGCTATTCAGGTTAATACAGCTGATTATTCTACCAACGTCGAGCGCATTTACGCAATTGGCGATATCAATACCTATCCCGGCAAGCTTAAACTAATTCTGTGCGGATTTCACGAAGCCGCACTTATGTGCCAGAGCGCCTTTCACTACGTGTATCCCAATCAGAAACTAAGCTTTAAATACACGACTGTAAACGGAGTTCCGACTTTTTAAAATCAGTCGGCTAACGACTTTTTTACCATGATTACATTCACTATTGAAGACCGCAACGGAGAGCGGAAAAACCTGGAAATTCCCGAAGGCATTAACCTGAGCCTGATGGAAGTGCTGAAAGCCTCGGACTATAACATTCTGGCGACCTGTGGCGGCATGGCCCTCTGTGCGACCTGCCACGTCCAGGTCTTGGCTGGATTAGAGGCTTTACCTCCTGCACAAGACGCTGAATTAGATATGCTCGATACCTTGCCCGCTGCCGAATCCGACAGTCGACTGGCGTGTCAGATTCGCGTCAACGAAACATTGGAAGGGGCTGTTTTCGCTATTCGAGGTGAAGCGGGGTGAATTATAGTTTCCCCGATTTTCAAAGAAATAACCATAATCGTCCAGCGGTTGTGATTCTTAGGAGCTCTGTTACAGATAGTTATTTAGAGTAGTTATTCCTGAGCATTAAATGCGTCGTGGTAGCGTACTGTCCCGATAGGTACTTCTTCCCTGAAAGATAGAACTTGAAAATACTCGGCAGGGATTCCTGGCAGTACAAGATCAGCATTGGTTTTGAATCCAAATCGCCTATAATAAGCCGGGTCACCTACCAATACACAACCAGCTCCGCCCAATTGCTGCAATTCCGTAAGCGCTGCGTTTACCAATGTAGATCCGATACCCTGATGTTGTTGGTCAGGCCATACCGAGATTGGCCCTAAACCGTACCAGCCTGTAGCTCCTGACGAAATTGTAACGGGTGAAATGGCTACATGACCAAGAATTACATCATTTTCTTCGGCCACTAAAGAAATTGTCAATTGTCCAGCACGTCGCAAGGCATTGATAATAAATTGTTCAGTATGATCTGAGTGCAGTCCCGATAAAAATGCCGCTTGGGTAAGCTTTTCAATCGTATCTACATCGTTTGGCTGTTCATGACGAATATGAATAGGCATGACCTTTGGGGTAATTTTGACTCGTTAAGGGCAAGATCGCGCAATTGTGCAAAACTCATCAAAATACTATATTGAGCCATACAAAGCCAATACAGCCGACTTATCAATGAGTTATTCTACAAAACTTCTTCCTCTTCTTCTCCTTTTCTCCGCTCACCTGTCGATAGCGCAAAAGCAAAAATCGACAAAACCAGCTACTACAGAAACCGCGTTTGTGGTTCCGGCAAAACTTGAGCAGGAACTCCTACGGTTATCCGGATTATCAGGGGGAAAAGTGGGTATTTGCGCTGTGCATCTTGAAAGTGGCAAAACGGTCAAGCAGAATGGGAAAGAGCCTTTTCCGATGGCCAGCTCGTATAAAGTAGCCATTGCGACACAGCTCCTGACCCGTGTCGATAGTGGAAGCCTCAATCTCGATCAGCTTGTTACGCTGACAAAAAATGATTTGCACCCCGGAAGCGGCATGTTGACGGATCGGTTCAACTGGCCCAATTCGACTAGTCCGGGAGTTGCCTTATCAGCCAGAAGTTTAATGGAATTGATGCTGCTGATTAGCGACAACAGTGCAACTGATATTTGTCTGCGATTGGCGGGTGGGCCAGTGGCTGTGAATGCCTGTCTGAAGCGACTGGGTATCGAAGGATTGCGGGTAGATCGCCCAACGGCCTGGCTCATTGCAGATTGCGTAGGTATTCCGATGGATATGAATCAGGGGTGGTCGCCTGCACGGTATGATTCACTGGCTAAACTGAGCAAGCCTGAAACGCGCGAAGCCAGCTACGTTGCGTTTGAGAATGATATTCGAGACACATCGACACCCGAAGCAATGACACTTTTGTTAACGAAATTGTATACCCAACCCATTCTCAAACCCGATAGCAAAGCCCTGATTCTAGACATCATGAAACGCTGCGAAACAGGCTTTGCCCGATTAAAAGGAGCGCTTCCACCGGATACGGAAGTGCTGCACAAAACAGGTACAATTGGCCTGACTGCCAGCGATGTCGGTATTATTACGTTGCCCGGAAATGCGGGGCATCTAGCTATTTCTGTTTTTGTGAAATCGTCTAAAAAAGACGGTCCCACTCGCGAACGGACGATTGCTGAAGTAACCCGAACCTTGTACGATTTCTTTATTCTTCAATAAGTTCTATGGAACGGAATGCGTTTCTCGAAGCTGTTTGTCAATTCACGCCCTTGTCAGAAACTGGGCAGGAAGCTTTGCGGAACGTTCTTCGTCGATTCGAATTTCCGAAAGGCCATATATTGATTCAGGCGAATACCATTTGCCGATACGTATATTTTATCGAAACTGGCCTGACAAGAACTTATTATTACAAAAATGGGAAAGACGTTACTGATTGGTTAAGCGCCGAGGGTCAGTTTGCCGTTTCGATCAGTAGTTTCATTACCCAGCAACCCGACCGCCGTATTGTTGAAGTGCTGGAACCGTCGGTACTTTGGGCGATTCCGCATACAGATCTGGAAAGACTTTATTCGCAATATCATGAAATTGAACGGTTAGGGCGATTGCTGGTTAGCCATGGTTTATTGCTAGTACAACAACGCTTCGACGAGTTACATTTTGCGACTGCTTTAGAACGATATCAAACGCTGATGAGTCTCAATCCCAGTTTCATACAACGAGTGCCGTTAGGCATGATAGCTTCGTATTTAGGTATGACGCCCGAAACCCTGAGCCGGATGCGAGCGCAGATTTAGCATAAGGGAAAGTACTTTTCTAGAATGTAGAACACGGATTGGACTAATCTGTGTAATCAAATCAATCCCAAAAATCCCGGTCCTTTTTTGATAATTATCAAAGGATTGCTTCCTGGCGATGTTCAGTTTTGTTAACAAAAAATTGAACGCGATTATGAATACTGCGCTTTGGATTGCTCAGGGGTTTTTAGCTGTTGTCTTTACATACTCAGGCTGGATGAAATCGACCCGAACAGCTTCGCAATTAGTAGCGATGGGGCAAACGGGTGTTGAGCATCTCGCCATCCCCGTCATTCGATTTATTGGTATTTCAGAGTTGATTGGCGTATTGGGTTTACTCATTCCGTGGTATACGTGGATAATGCCCTTGCTGACACCAATAGCAGCTCTTTGTTTAGGGACTATTATGCTGCCAGCAAGTGTAATTCATTACCGTCGTCATGAATCCCAGAATGTGCTGCTCAATCTAGTTGTCTTATTGCTGTGCGCCTTTGTCGTGTATGGAAGGATTAGTGAATGAGCGAATGAGTAAATACCATCCGGTATACTCATTCACTCATTCACTAATTAATTACAACGATCCGCGCCGGATCATGTAGAATGGGTTTTTTACTTTAATGCGCTTATTATCAAGCAGGAGAGAAGCGGCTGTGTACCCCATCGCTTCAAAATCTGTCGTGACGACTGTAATGTTTAGCAACTCCTTTAGCGTTGTTTCATTAAAGGAAATAATGCCAATTTCATTACCTAGCTCATACTTCGATTGACGAGCTTTCTTCACCACTTCCGACAAATCCGTTTCCTCAATAACAACATAAGCCGTACCCGACTGGAGTCTCTCATGACAGGCGCTCTCTTTAATAGAAAACTCTTTATTGTAGTTCACGCAGAATGAGCGGAAACCGTGCGCAATTTCAATTGGATGGTTTCCATCACCCGGCATGATCAATACCATTCGCTGATATTTCGCCAGCAAATCCTGTGCGTTTTCCAGCGATTCACAGATGTCTTTGTCGAAATTCTGATAGACGGTTAACGGAGCGTTGGCTAACTCCAGAACGTCGCGATCCAGCAAAACCAGCTCATTGGTTGGGATGGTTTCCAGCACACGCATGTAATCCGCTTTGTCCAGATCCTGCGTGAAATGGGGCATCACTACGTAATAGTTGTACTTGCCCAGATTCTTCTCAATGATTTCCCGAAAATGAAACGCGCTATAGTGATGAATCTGAAGATCGACGGTCGCTTTATCGCCGAGGGCTTTCAGGAACGCGTAATAAATGATCTTTTTATACGAGCTAAGTTTATTGAAAATCAGCAGGATTTTTAGTTTGGGCGTCGTATTCGTCTGCACATAATAGCCCTTTCCCTGCACCGATATGATGTAGCCATGCTCCCGAAGTTCGCGGTATGCTTTCTCCACCGTATCGCGCGCCAGATAGTATTCCACACTTAATTCGCTGATTGATGGAAGCTGCTCATTATTTTTTAAGACCCCTCGCTCAATATCGGTAATTACTGACTGGACAATCTGTTTATACTTAGGGGTTTTGTCTTTCGGGTTAAACTGAAGTTTGTAGGTCGGAACGGATGTGTTACGATAGATATCCACGAAACCATCCTGTGGTTGACGTTTCGTTAGGGCGGAGGGAGAAAATTTAGCTACCATACTTCCATAATTAGTGGATTTTTCACAGGTATTGGCTAAGCAGCGGCTAATTACCTATGATCCAATCTATTCATAAGCTTCTAAAAAAAAGTAGACATAAAGAAGAAATAATCTAACTTTTTCTATGCAAACGTTCTCGGGAACGTTACCAAAAATTATTTAAGTTAAAATTCAGATTAAAAAATGAGGGTAAACTACCGCCTATGGTTGATTTACACACAAAATTTTTAATGAGTAATACATTGAGATTTTGTATTTATCAGAGATTTAGAGTTTTCGCAAGCCCCGAATCTTAATAACTTCCGATCCGGCCAGCAAGAAAGCCCCTGACCCATAAACTTCCCAGCTATCGGCACTAAAATTTCGACGCGGATCGGCCCCAATTGGCTGAACCCAACCAACCCGACCTTCGGGCGAAACCAGCGTATTGAGTGCTACCCATGATTTTTGAACGGCAGGTAAATACGTTTTCTTGTCCAGAATTCCCTGATTGATTCCCCAGGCCAACGCATAACAATCGAAACCAGAACCGCTGCCTTCGCCACCTGGATACGCATCGGGATCGAGCAAACTTGATCGCCAGAGGCCATCTGCTTGTTGAAGAGATACTAACCGAGCGGCCATTTCCTTGTATAAATCCACGTACCAATCGCGCGTTGGGTGGTTTTTAGGAAGTTCCTGTAAGAGCAAAACAAGTCCGCCCATAACCCAGCCATTTCCCCGCGACCAGAAAAGCTTTTTGCCATTACTTTCTTTTTTCCCCTGACCAGCCGTGTTCCACAAATACGTCGCATCGCGGGCAAACAAATGTTCTTCTGGGTTGAAGAGGAGCTTGTAAGTTTGCCGGAACAGGCTATCATTCAGCGTATAGTAGGAAGGATCTTTTAGGGTTGTTCCTAATTTAGCTAACACGGGTGGGGCCATAAATAAGGCATCGCACCACCACCACGTAATGTTATGAAGCTCCACTTCTCGCCCAGGGAACCGACTCATTTTCTGTACTGTATCAATCGTCGGTTGAATCATCCGGCGGTCTTTTTTGAGACGGTAGAGGTTGATATACGTCTGAGAAATGGCAATATCGTCGGCATGATCGAAGCGCGAACCGGGCTGCCATTTCATCCGCTTACCCATCGCCATCAGCGAATCCAATACGACAGGCGACTTTGTGGTTTCGTAGGCGGCATAGACACCCGCGTAAAAAGCGCCATTTGTCCAGTCGTTGGCTTTATGTTTCGGATGCTTCAATTGCCAATCGACCACCTTCAACATAGTACTTTTGATATAGTCGGGCGAAAAGACAGACGTATCAGCTGCGCCAAAGCTGGCAGTTATCAGCACTATGAGGCTGAACGTCACGGCTCTGGTTGGGAATAGATTGATCATGTATGATGTAGGGCTTACTAATTTTTAATCTACCTGCAAGTTTATGAAAAGACGGCACCTTTTGCTATTCTACGTTATTTTTTAGCTAAGTCATTAAAAAAACATTTATAGGACAGTACAGGAAGGCTTTACGTTGTAAGAGCGGTACTTTTGTAGTGAATCCGACTTTATTCGTTTAGTATCCATCGGTTGTACCGAAAGGGAGGGCGAAGAGCCTGGCTATTGTTTGATTTATCTATGAAAGTTGGCTTATTTATTCCGTGCTACATCGACCAGTTTTATCCGCATGTGGCGATTGCCACGCTGAAATTGCTGGAAAAAGTTGGCTGCGACGTTGAGTATCCTTTACAGCAAACCTGCTGCGGCCAGCCAATGGCTAATTCAGGCTACGAACATCTGACGGGCGGCTGTAATGACAATTTCGTGCGCAATTTTGCTGGCTATGAGTATATCGTTTCGCCATCGGGAAGTTGTTCGCTACACATCAAGCATCACCTGCACTCGTCAAATGAAACCGAAGCTTCGGCGATCCGCTCTCGCATCTACGAACTAACTGAATTTCTAACCGACGTCGTAAAAGTCTCGAAATTAGAGGCCACTTTCCCGTATCGGGTTGGGTTGCACCAAAGTTGCCACGGACAACGCGGACTGGGACTGGCGCAAATGTCGGAATTAGTCGCTGCGCCTTTCTCTAAACCTGTTCAGTTACTCAATATGGTTGATGGATTGGAGTTGGTGCAACTGGATCGACGAGACGAATGCTGCGGATTTGGCGGTACGTTTTGCGTAACGGAAGAAGCCGTATCGGCGAAAATGGGGAAAGATCGTGTGGCGGATCACCTTCGTCACGGCGTCAATTACATTACAGGCGTCGATGTGTCGTGCCTGATGCATATGGAAGGCATTCTAAAACGTGCCAATTCAAACGTACAGATAAAACACATAGCCGAAATTCTAACGGCAACGGTATAAACGTTTTTGGTGTTTCAAGTTGAAACAGATATGAATCAGCTCAATTTAGATCACGCGACGGCTGCGGAACAGTTCAATAAAAATGAGCCACGGGTTGACTGGCATGACGAAACGCTTTGGTTTGTTCGAACGAAGCGGGATCGAGCCACTAATCAAATCCCGGAATGGGAGCAGTTGCGTGAAGCTGCTTCGCAAATAAAAAATTATGCATTATCGAACATGCACGATTTACTGGTGCAGTTCGAAGAAAATGCCAAACGCAATGGCATTACGGTACACTGGGCTGCTGATGCCGACGAACATAACCAGATCATTCACGGAATTATCCAGAAAGCTGGGGTAACTCGGATGGTGAAATCGAAGTCGATGCTTACCGAAGAATGCCACATGAATGATTACCTGATTCGGCACGGTATTGAAGTGATTGATAGCGATTTAGGCGAACGAATTGTGCAGATGCGACAAGAGCCGCCTTCGCACATTGTTCTGCCCGCCATTCACCTCACCAAGGCCGATGTAGGGGAAACCTTCCACGAACATTTGGGTACGGAAAAAGGCGCGACGGATCCGCAATACCTGACCGAAGCCGCTCGCCAACACCTGCGCGAAACGTTTCTGACCCGCAAAGTTGCCCTGACGGGTGTCAACTTTGCGATTGCTGAAACGGGTGGTTTTGTCGTTTGCACGAATGAAGGAAACGCCGACATGGGTGCGCATCTGGCCGACGTACACATTGCCGCTATGGGTTTTGAAAAGATCGTTCCGCTGGCCGAGCATGTAGGCGTTTTCCTCCGTCTGTTGGCGCGTTCGGCAACAGGGCAACCTATTACAACCTTCTCCAGCCATTTCCATCAGCCAAGACTCGGTCAGGAAATGCATATCGTGATTGTCGATAATGGGCGTAGTCGTCAACTTGGGCGACCGGATTTTCGTAATTCGCTCAAATGTATTCGTTGCGCTGCCTGTATGAACACCTGCCCAGTCTATCGGAGATCAGGTGGACATAGCTATCATAGTGCTGTAGCCGGGCCAATCGGTTCGATTTTGGCACCGAATCTGGATATGAAACTGAATGCCGATCTGCCCTTTGCATCAACGCTTTGCGGCTCGTGTTCCAATGTGTGTCCGGTGAAAATTGATATTCACGACCAGCTCTATAAATGGCGGCAGGTGCTGATGAAAGACGGCTACGGAACCAGCGGAAAAGGCGCAGCGATGAAAGCCATGGCTACCGTACTGGAATCGCCCCGATTGTTTCGGATCGCAGGAAAAGTAGGTCGCGGAGTATTGCGGTTTACACCTGCGGTTGCTGAAAATCGATTTAATCCTTGGTACAACCAACGCGAAATGCCCGAACCACCCGCCGAAAGCTTCCGCGATTGGTATATCAACAATAAGAAGTCATGACCTCCCGCGAAAAAATTCTGGCAAATATTAAGGCCAACCAACCAGAGCTACGACCACAACCAACTCAGTTTACGTTTACCTCTACGTTTCCCGATCTGACGCAGCAGTTTATTGATATTCTGACGTTTGTGGGCGGAAAGGCGGTCATCGTTCCAGATTACGAAGCGATTAAAGCCGACCTAGCAAAACACTATCCCGGCATGACGAGCGTAGCGACTACCATTCCCGAACTATCGGAACTAGCTGATCGAACGCTAGATGTTGTCGATCCACACGAATTGGCTGATTTGAATCTGGCGATTATTGAAGGAGCCTTGCCCGTTGCTGAGAATGGAGCGATTTGGGTCGATGAACATCAATTGCCGCAACGGGTCGCTCCAATGATTACGCAGTATCTGGTGATGGTGATCCGGCAATCGACGATGGTGGCGAATATGCATGATGCATACAAATTATTGAAAGTCGATACAACGGGCTTTGGCACCTTTATCTGTGGGCCTTCTAAGACGGCTGATATTGAACAAAGTCTGGTTATCGGAGCGCACGGTGCCCGTTCGCTGATCGTCTATATCCTTCCGTAAGTAAACTGGAAAAATCCTATTTGCGACTGGTAGATAACCGGAAGATATTCCTTTGTGTAGTACCTACAATTTCAATCGTCAATTTCTTGTCTGATTTCTATACTCAAGTTTTCCTGAGGAAAGCCTGAGCACGACTGCTTAACTATGCCTTCAACTTTTCTTCGATTCTGCATTTTTCTTGTCCTATTTCCTTCGCTGGTTTTTGCGCAAACTTCTAAAACGGAACATCAACACCGGATTCGGGGGACATTTGTGGATGATGAGAATAAACCTGTTCCTTTTGTTACAGTGGCATTGTTTCAGGCTTCCGGGAAAACACCTGTATCGGGTGTTGTATCTGATGAAGCGGGTAAATTTGAAATAGCCGTTAAACCGGGTAGTTACTATCTGAAAATCAGTGCTGTATCTTACCAGGAGAAGACTATTCCTGATATACACGTCGTTGATCAGGATTTGCAACTTGGGCCATCGACGCTGAAAACTACCACAAAAAGATTGGATGAAGTAGTAGTTGTTGGCGAGAAAAGCCAAATGGAAGTATCACTGGATAAGCGCATTTTCAATGTCGGAAAAGACCTTGCCAATGCGGGTGGAACAGCATCGGATATCTTGAAAAACATTCCATCCGTAGCCGTCGATGGTGATGGAAATGTTAGTTTGCGAGGTAGTAACAGCGTTCGCATTCTAATTGACGGAAAACCTTCTGGCCTGGTTAGTATTAAAGGTGGGGCTGGTTTACAGCAATTACAGGGCAGCATGATCGAGCGGGTTGAGGTGATAACCAATCCATCGGCTCGTTACGAAGCTGAGGGCATGGGCGGTATCATTAATATCGTGTTGAAGAAGGAACGCAAAGAAGGATTCAATGGATCGTTCGATGTCATTACGGGGTATCCGGCCAATTTTGGGGCTGCTGCCAATGTCAATTATCGGCGAAAAAACCTGAATTTCTTTGTGAATTACACGGCTTCTTACCGGAATACGCCCGGACGAAATTCTATTTATCAGGAAGTTTACCGCAACGATTCAACCTTTATTTCGCAACAAAATTCAACTAGCCAATTGAAGGGAGAAAACAATAATGCCCGCGCCGGTATCGATTATTTTTTCAGCCCCAAAAGTATCCTGACGGCTTCCTACACCTGGCGAATCAGCAAAGGAAAACGCTTTTCGGATATTCATTATCTGGACTATCTAAAAAATCTCTCCAACCCGACCGGCCGGACGAACCGAACACAGGATGAAACGGAAACCGAACCCAATTCGGAATATGTGTTAAGTTATAAAAAGACATTTGCGCGCGAAGGACACGAACTGACAGCGGATATACGGTATCTGGACAACTGGGAAAAATCGGATCAGTATTTTACGCAGCAAACGTTTTTAGCCAATGGCGCTCCATCGGGTATTCCGAACCAGCTGCAACGCGCCGTTAACGACGAAACGGAAAAACAATTGCTGGTACAAATCGATTATGTGCGGCCCTTTCGCAAAGACGGAAAGCTGGAAGCAGGGTTACGGAGCAGTACCCGTGATATGACAAACGATTACACGGTTACGCAGCAGAATTCGGATGGAAGCTGGTTTCAATTGCCTAATCTGACCAATGATTTTCTGTATCAGGAAAAGATCAATGCGCTGTACGGAATTGTAGGAAACAAGATTCGCAAGTTCTCCTATCAAATGGGGTTGCGTGCAGAATGGACTGACGTAACTACGACCCTCAAACAGACGAACGATGTAAATCCGCGAAGCTATGCCAATCTGTTCCCAAGCGTGCATGCAACTTATGATCTACCGCACCAACATGCATTGCAGATTAGCTATAGCCGTCGGGTTCGACGTCCGCAATACAATGACCTGAGTCCATTCATGACGTTTAGCGACAGTCGGAATTTTTTCAGTGGTAATCCCGATCTGAATCCTGAATTCACCGATGCGTTTGAGCTGGGGCATGTAAAGTACGTTGAGAAAGGCTCGCTCAGCTCGTCGATTTATTATCGCTATACTACAGGTAAAATCATCCGGATCCGACGTGTGAACGATCAAGGATATTCAACTACGCGACCCGAAAATTTAGCCACGGAGGATTCGTACGGTGCTGAATTTGCCGGTTCGTATGCACTCTATAAATGGTGGAAACTCGATGGGAGTATTAACTTTTTTCGAGCCATTACGAATGGAGGTAATCTGGATGCCAGCTACCAGAGCGATACCTACAGCTGGTTTACTCGCATGTCGTCACGGTTTACATTCTGGAAAAATACGGAGGCTCAGTTAAGAGGCAACTATGAAGCTCCTCAGAAGACCCCGCAAGGCACTCGCCAGGCAATTGCGACACTTGATATTTCGTTCAGCAGGGATATTTTGAAAAATAATGCGACCATCGTATTTAATGTAATCGATGTGTTTAATTCCCGTCGATACCGCTCTATTACTCAGGGAGCTAACTTTTACACCGAAAGCAATTCGCAAGGGCGACTTCGACAATTCAATTTGACGTTTAATTACCGACTGCGTCAGGCTAAAAAGAAAATGAAAGAGCCGGGCGAAGGAGAATTTTAATTAATTTTGCCCCCCAAAACAATCCCGGCAACCGGCGATTGACTCAGCGAATCCCTCCATAAGCTTCCATACCTACTTAAAGTAAATGTTCTCACAGTACCATTTTGATTGTATCTGCCCATAATCCTCTTAACCGTTTTACCAATGTGATTAATCAAAATCCCCAATGCTTATGAAGTTTATTGCGCTTGCTATTATTACATTTTGCGGTACGTTCTCATTAACTAGTTTAACACAACCCAAAGATCAGGATGCTGTCGTTCAGGCAGTTGAACAGTTAAGACAGCTTATGATTTCGCCTGATAAGGAGAAACTGGAAGCGCTGGCTGCGGATCAGTTAAGTTATGGTCATTCGGCTGGAAAAATCGAAGACAAAAATGCGTTTGTTGATGCTCTTGTAAGTGGCGCGTCTGATTTTGTTAGTATTGAATTATCCGATCAGACGATTTCAGTAACGGATAATACAGCGCTGGTGCGCCATAAACTAGTGGGCGAAACACTAGATAAAGGAAAACCTGGTCAGGTAAAATTATCGGTATTGCTAGTCTGGATTAAGCAGAAAGGCAGCTGGAAATTACTGGCCCGGCAAGCGGTAAAAATCTAGAGTATGGGCAAAAAATAAGCCCATCAGAAGTCTGGTGGGCTTATCCTGCAAAACCTATGATAAAACGTATTATACAAAATAAGTACGTATTTTTTAGTTAACTCTCCTGAACTCACCTGCCTGATTGTCAAATAAGTAAGGTTACCTCTTTTCCTACAGCTCCGGTCTCGGAATTTTCCCTGAGTAATCTACATTCGCCAATTATAAATCCAAACCCGCCCGACGTAAAGAAGCCCTGTGCTGACGTTAGGAAAGTTATAGGTTTACGTTCTGATGCCAGTTGCTTAAAGCCAATGGCTCTGAAATCGCTGTAAACCAATGGATGAAAGTACTTTAAAGACAACCTGGATAATCTTGGCGGCCGTCGCCCTTATATGCGTTTTCGTGTATACCAGTTGGCGAAGTCGCTCTAAACTGCAGCAGATAAAGACGTTTCCATCAGTGCTGCAAGCGGCAGGGCTACGCATCTTTACCAACCCAACTCTCCACGAATCGTATCGGTTTTTGCCAGAATTTTGCCAGAACACTGGCATTGAAAAGACTGTTTATGCCGCTTCAAAAAAAGAAGCGCATACGACGGTGTCAGCCCTTGTTTATAGCGAACGAAGAGGGAGAGCCACGCATCCTGTTTTGGTATTGATGGCCACACTTTCCAGTTCTCATCCTACAACTTGTATCTATACCCGGCAGATCCTGTTTGGCCCGATCACACCGACTAACCAACACGTATTTAAAACGAACCAGATCGAACTGGATCAGGCATTTCGAATAACGGCGCATTCTGAAGTTGATTTTCGAACATTGCTGACGCCCTCCCTTCAGCAGTTTCTTCTTGACAATAAGGATATTACACACATCGAAATAGCCCAGCGGACGGTTGCCTTGTTTACGGCAGATAATCATTTTTTTCAATTAACAACGGTAAACGGAATCCCTTCGTCAGAAGTATTGTCCCGGCGACTGAGCCAGCTTCGCCAACTTCAGTCAATCCTCGAGCTTCAATTTCGTCAACAGCCAGTACACGGATAATGTGATCAGAAAACCAATGAAAACTACCTTTTGCGTTTGTACAATAAGCTTATTTCTCGCATTAATTCTCGGTTTTCGCACAACAGGGCAGGGGCAGACACCCAACGAATCGTTGTTGATTACTCATCTTGTCAAAGAAGCAAGTCAGCCCGGTGCGCATACAGATGATGACGTTTACCTATTGGTCAAAATTGGGAAAGTCGAATACATGGCCGAACTCAAAACGACTAAGGTTGTCAGCCAACGGAAGGCGGAGGTGACTGGCGGTGGAATTTGTGGCAATTATGCCGAAGTAAGTCTTAATCTGTTGAACGGAGATAAACAGGAAACGGCACAAGGGGCTGGGCAGATACTGAAATTAGGCAAGGGCAAATGGAAAATGATTGCGCTGTCGGAAGGCGACTACGCCTGCAAAAAATTGAAAGGGATTCCGCAGGCAGTCATAGCCTGTTTAAAAGTCGAGTGCAATTGAGTTTCGTCATTCACAGTTGACTGTTCTGTTTCATCATGAAAATTTTTGCAATCGCATTCCTGGTGATCCTCGTTTTTGGCTATTTGTTTGTCCAATGGGCGAACAAGCCAGAGAATGTGGAAGCATTAAAGAGGAAACGCGCTATGGATGCTGCCCGAAAAGTTGAGGATAAGGAAACGCAAGCCGCACTTGTTAGAGAACAAGCCATACTCCATGACGAAATCGAGCATGAAAAATCAGGTATGAAACTCGTTATTGATGAGGACTTTGCCCGCAAAGGTTTTGAAAAACTTGATTTTAATTACCCGACTGTCAGGTACTTCAACTTTGAAACGAACAAACTTGATTTCTCCGGAACAGTATATAGAAGCCAGAATCCACAGGAGTACTTTATCACATCTACTGAAGATTTTAATGATTTCATAGCGGAAATCCAGATTGGAATTTGGGGGGATATTGCCTACGCTGGGATTTGTTGGGACGTCAAACCAGCCGGTAATCTGAATCCTGCATACTATCAAGCAGCTTATTCGTCGCCCAATCATTTGTATGTAAAAGCGTATGATAAAGAGCGATTCGGTCTGGGCGGATTCATTTCTAGCGAAAATAATCAGCTACTGCGCGTTGAACGATTTGGTAAGCGCTTAAAAGTCTGCGTGAATGGCCGGATTCTTTTTGATAAATCCGTTGAATCAGGTAGGAAAGGTAAAATTGGTATTATTGTAGGCCATCGGGGCGGAATTCACCCCGATGGCCAGTCGATCAGTGTTGGAATCAACCATTTTAAAGTTTGGCAATGATTCCTACGATTCCCTTATTTCTTCTGAAGCAATTGCAGCGAACTATCGTTGATTTCGAACGTATGTTTTTTCAGCATATTGATTACTTCTGCGCCCGCCAGTAAAGCAGGACCATAGCCATGTGCTGCATACGGATTAATAGGTCGGTGGTAATAAAAAGCCGGATCGAAACCCATCCCCGTACCGACACAAACCCCTTCTACCTGACCAGTAGTATTCACTTTCGTGGCTACGGCGTTCCAGCCCAGCAACGTAGCCGCTGAATAAGCCAGCGGATCGAGCCAACCCTTGTTGATTGCTCGTGCAAAACAGTACGTATAAATCGCTGTTGCTGAGGTTTCCAGATACGAATCATGCCGGTCGAGCAACTGGTGCCAGAAACCCGAACCCGACTGCTGCGCGGCTAATCCTTTTGCGTGTGCTCTTAGTAACTCCAGAATGGCCGGACGACCTGGATGGTCTTCTGGCAACACATCCAATAATTCAACAGCCGTCAGAATTCCCCAGCCATTGGCGCGGCCCCAGTGAAATTCGGGGTGAACCGTCATGCCTTCGACCCACCCGTGCATGTAAAGCCCTTTCTGCTGATTGAACATTCGTTTAGCAAACTGGGTGACCTGTTTTACGGCTTCGTCGTAGTACTTTCGTTCGCCGGTAAGTTTACCCATCTGCGCCAGCGCCGGAACGCTCATAAATAAATCATCGAGCCAAAGTGTATTGGGCTGAGGGCGATTACGGGCTAGTGTACCATCGGTCAGCCGAAATTCTTTCGTCTGAATGTAATTGATGTAATTGTCGATCATTGGGCGCAGGTCGGCTTTCACACCGCCTGCCCGACTTGCTTTAATCATGGCGGCACACATGGCTCCGGCATCGTCGAGGGCATGGGGAGCCAGCACCGAACGCATAGGCGTATTCGCCTGTGGATCAGCCATTACCTGCGCCCGAAAATAAGGCAACTGGTCGGCAATAAACTGAATCCGTTTGGTCGTATAATCCGCATAGCGCCCGTCGCCCGTTGCCTGGCTGGCCAACAGCATACCCATGTATGTAACCCCCCACTCGTAGCTAATCAGCCGAAAATCACCCGGTTTGAAAATGGCGTTTGGATTAAATGTGCCTCCCGATGGAATGTCTTTCTTCGTCTCTTTATCAATGAGTTGGGTAGGCGTATTCGCATCCAGATAATTATGGATTCGGCGCAATACAGTCGTTACCTCTTCGATTTTGGGTTGACCGTATGGTGTTGGATAATCCGGCTTCAGTAGATGCAGTGGAGTGGTCGAATCATTTGCTTTGGGCTGCTGGGCAAACAGAGTAGACCCAGCGATCAATCCAATCAACAGCAATCCAGACGAACGAGCCGCTGATTGGCAGATTTTCGGGAAAAGAAACATACAGAGAGTTCGAGATTAGGTTTTCGACAAAGATTACCTAATTAAATAGGAAGGTTGCCTTATCTAATACTCTACGTAAGTACAAACACTTGTTTGTCATACGTCCTCTAACCGATTATGAAAAAAGTTAATCGACGAATAAGAGTAAAAAATGGTGTGAATAGAAGTGTTCATCGGGTATTGTGCCGATAATTTCCATTTGTGGATTAGAACCAGAAACGAAGCAAAGTTGGTCGTTGAACGAGAGTGGCACAATACCCCGAAATAGGTATTTTCGGAGTGACATCGAACGGTAGATGGTGAATAAGTAGCAGAAGAACACCCTCCTCCCGCTGTAAGAAAGGGGCAGGGGTAAGGAGAATTACAACCCCATCGGCAATTGCTTCGGCCGTAAGGGACCTCCCAATTTCAGAATCGTAAAAAAATGATGGGCTTCGTGGAGCAGGAAAAATTCGGTCCAGCCTTCTACAGTCATTGGACCAAAAGCCGGATGCAATCCAATACGATTCAGCTCTTCTGCTGGTAACTCACCTAGAAATTTGTTAAGTGTTGTTCGCGTCTTGTGAAATTGATCTACTACGACGGAAAAAGGGAGTTGCGTCCAACTGGGGAAATCCGGATCATTATCAGCAATGTAGCGATCGAAGAAAGGCGTATCTTCTGTACGGATACGTTGCTGTCGTTCCATAAAAACCTCCTGATACCGGCCAAGATGGGCTAAATTCTCGAAAATCGACCATTTATCTGATTGAGGACGTTGGCGAATTTGCGCTTCCGTCAAGTTGGCTAGCAGATGTGGTAAAGCCCCCGGCTGATTGGTTAACCGATTGACTAAGGACTGCTTCATTCCCAAGTGATAATTTTATGTTAAAAATGGGTAATTCAAAAATCCTTTACAAACTATTCTCCGTACCTAAAGTTCTCTACTAAATAAGTCGAATAAACAGACAAAGTTTAACTCAACAAATTTGATCACGTTATGAGCTACATCAAAGCGGGCACGGATGCGTCAGGTAATGACGTAAAACTTTTTTATCAGGATCTGGGCAGAGGAACACCTGTTGTATTAATTCATGGCTGGCCCTTGGCTCATGAAATGTGGGATTATCAATTAGCCGAATTACCTGCTCATGGTATTCGCGTGGTGGCTTACGACCGTCGTGGATTTGGCAAGTCGTCTCAGCCCTGGGATGGGTATGATTATGATACGCTTGCCGATGATCTGAAAGCTGTCCTCGACGAATTAGACCTGCAAAATGTAACTCTGGTAGGTTTCTCGATGGGTGGGGGTGAAGTGGCTCGATATATGAGTCGACACGGAGGGGCTCGGGTGGCAAAAGTTGCCTTTGTCAGTGCCGTGACTCCTTATCTGTTGAAAACGGACGATAATCCAGATGGCGTAGATCAGGAAGTTTTTGACGAAATTGAAACCAACCTACGGAAAGATCGGGCTGATTTTCTAAAAACGTTTGGCAAACAGTTTTATGGCGTTAATCTGGTTAGCCAGCCAGTTAGCCAGGCCCACCTTGACGGCGATTTTGCCCGAGCCTATGTAGCCTCGCACAAAGCCACACTGGACTGTGCTAGCTCATTTTCCACAACCGATTTCCGAGATGATCTGGCTCAGATTCAGGTGCCAGCTCTAATTATTCACGGTGATTCCGATAAAACGGTGCCCATTGAAGCATCGGGCGAACGGACAGCCAACGCCTTGCCAACAGCGCAATATATTGTCTACGAAGGAGAGCCACATGGATTATTTGTAACGTCAAAAGATCGCCTGAATGAAGACTTAATTTCGTTCGTTCAGGAGGGTGTATCCGTAGGCCAAACAGAAAGCACGAGAGTTGCTTATTAACTAATTGAATTAAATAACAACGACCCACTTTCAGGTGAAAGTGGGTCGTTGTTATTTAATGGAATGCCTGAAACAGCTAACAGGTGTTACTAAAATTGGCGATACGTTTTTACATAATTGGAAGGGGTTTGACCAGTTATGTCCTTGAATTGCCGGTTAAAATTCGATAGCGTACGGAAACCACTATCAAAACTAATCTGCGTGATTGAGAGCTTGCCGCTCATGAGTAGTTTGCAGGCATGGCCAATGCGTACTTCTGAGACAAATTCGGAGAACGTCTTATTCGCCCGCGCTTTGAAATATCGACAGAAAGCGGGTGAGGTCATCCCGGCCAGATCCGCCACACGATCCAGACTGATTTCGTCAGCAAAATGGCTAAGGACATAGTCATGAACCAGTTGCATACGGTCGGTTTCCGTTGGTTTGACCGTATTCGTATATCCCGAGCTAGTCAGATACTGGTAATCAGTCGCATTTGACAGATCATTGAGCAACGTCAATAGGCTAAGTACACGGTCGAACGTAACGGGTTGTATAGCCAGATTTTTCAGAGCTTGCTGAGCCCGACTACGAATCGGATCTGTCCATTCCAGCCCTTGCCGGGCACGATCCAGCAATTGCCGCAAGGGAAGCATTTCCTGCTTTTGGAAAAAACTCTCGCCCAGAAAATCATCCGTAAAGTATACGACAATCCCTTTTGTGGTAAGCCCCGACTGCTTGTCGAAATAAACCTGATCGCTGCGCCAGAGATGCGGGAGATTAGGACCCAGAAAAACCAGATCACCAGGACCAAACGGTTTAATCGAATCGCCAATAAAGCGCGTCCCGCGTCCTTCTTCAACCAAAAATAACTGGTAATGCGGATGGAAATGCCAGTTCGGGTCGAAGTGAGGAGCGACCAGTTCTTTTACGGTAAAGGAAGCCGCAACGGGTTCGATATCTTTTCGGAGGGGCTGTTTCATTCAACTACTACTTTTTAACACAAAAAACGATTATGCTATCCAGTTTATGTGAAAATAGAGTTAGTATTAGCCAATAAAAGCTAGACTCGTAACGGTACTACTGTTTAAATTTGTTTGATTTTTTAGAGACATAATATGAATAAGATAGGAATGAACATGTTCGTCTGGACGGCGACGATGGACGAAGATTTAGCTGATACATTATCGTTCCTAAAAAAAAGTGGGTTTGATTTTGTTGAAGTACCCATCAGTGGAGGCAATCTGGAAAAGTGGCAGCAGTTGGGCAAACAACTAGCCGAACTGGAGTTAGGCGTTCAGGCCTGTACCATTTGCGCACCCGAAGTTAGCCTGATTAGTCCTGATGAAGAAGTAAGGAAGGCAGGTATTGTGTACCTTAAACAGATTATTGATTCAGCGGCCGCCGTTGGTGCGCGCATTCTGATGGGACCTATGTACGCTGGTTTTAAAACGTTTACGGGTAAGCCGGCGACGACTGAAGAATGGAACTGGTCGGTCACCGCCATGCGTGAAATCGCCGAATATGCTCAGACAAAAGACGTTACGTTAGCCGTTGAGTATCTGAATCGGTTCGAAATTTACCTGCTCACCTGCACCGACGATCTGGTTCGTTATGTACAGGCGGTCAATCACCCAAATTGTCGGGCAGCTTTCGATACCTTTCATGCGAACATGGAAGAGAAAAATATAGCCGATGCAATCCGACTGTGCGCCCCCTATCTGGTTCACGTTCAGATTTCAGAAAATGACCGTTCTACACCGGGTCAAGGCCATATCAATTTTGATGAAGTATTCAGCGTATTAGAGGAAGTGGGATATGAAGGGCCAATCGCCATTGAAGCCTTCGGACCCAATCCGCCGTCACTAGCCGCTGCCACCCATATTTTCCGGCCTATGTTCCAATCGCCCGAACAGCTGGCGGTGGATGGGCTGGCCTTTATAAATAGCCGAATGATTGAATTGTTGAATGATTGAATTCGTAATCGTTCAGCCTCAGTCATTTACCGCTACGGCGGATCGTAATTCAATCATTCAACAATTCAATCATTTATGATTAACATTGCCATCGTGGGTCTCGGGTTTGGGGCCGAATTTATTCCCATCTATCAGCGTCACCCAGACGCAAACATGTATGCTATTTGCCAGCGCAACGTCGAGAACCTGAATAAGATTGGCGATGCGTATGGAATTGAAAAACGCTACAGCAATTACGACGAGCTATTAGCTGATCCAGAAGTCGATGCGGTACACATCAATTCGCCTATCCCTAATCATGCCGAACAGAGCCTGAAAGCGTTGCGGGCCGGGAAACATGTTGCCTGCACGGTGCCGATGGCTACGAGTGTGGAAGATTGCCTGGAAATTGTGAAAGCAACAAAGGAGTCGGGAAAAAAATACATGATGATGGAAACGGTGGTGTATAGCCGCGAGTTTCTGTTTGTCAAGGAGTTGTATGAGAAGGGAGAACTGGGTAAAGTACAGTTCCTGAAAGCGAGCCACCAGCAGGACATGGACGGCTGGCCTGATTATTGGCCCGGTCTGCCACCGATGCACTACGCCACGCACTGTGTCGGCCCCGTTGCTGGATTGCTGAAACTTCAGGCTGATTATGTATCGTGTTTTGGATCGGGAACTATTCGGGAAGAACTGGCGAAGATTCACAACTCACCGTTTGCCGTTGAATCAGCGCATATTAAATTTAAAGACAGCGATTTATCGGCCTATGTGTATCGGTCGTTATTTGATGTAGCGCGGCAATACCGCGAAAGTTTTGAAGTGTACGGCGATAAAAAATCGTTTGAGTGGCAACTGATTGAAGATGAGCAACCGGTAATTCATACGGCTAAAAAACCAGAGCCAGAAATTCCCGAAAAAGTAACGGTTCCGGATTACGCTCATCTATTGCCCGAACCCATTCAGCGATTTACAACCAAAGGCGTGTACGATGCTGATGAGACACAGCACCTGTCTTTCACGCAGGGCGGAGGTCATGGAGGCTCACACCCGCACATGGTCAATGAATTCATATCGGCAATTGTAGAAGACCGTGATCCGTTCCCTAATGCGGCTCAATCGGCCAACTGGACAAGCGTGGGTATTCTGGCGCATGAATCGGCGCTTCAGGGGGGGAAATTGATACAATTGCCAGATTTTAACCTGTAGGAATAACCGGCCTTGCTGGCCGGAATAAGGCTATGAAAAAACTACTCATACTCATTGGGCTAACGATCCTTTACGCCCAATGTGCCCGTCAATCAGGCTCACAAACATCAGTTAGTCAGACCAGCGGAAAAGCTAGCAAGGTAAGTACCGGCAGGGCTAATCCACGCCGGATCGAAATCCTGTTTTTGGGCGATAATGGCCACCATCGACCCATCGAGCGTGTGCCGCAAATTATGGCAGCTTTAGGCAATAAAGGAATCAACTTTACCTATACGGATAAGCTGGAAGACCTGAATGCTGACAATCTCAATAAGTACGATGGATTGTTGATTTTTGCCAACTGGGATAGTATTCCCAAGCCGCAGGAGAAAGCGTTGCTGGATTATGTTGCATCGGGTAAAGGCCTGATTCCTGTCCATTGCGCATCGTACTGTTTCCGCAACTCGGCTGAATACGTTGATAAAGTAGTAGGCGGTCAGTTCTGGCGGCACCGCATGGATACGATTCAAACCCGGACTACGCAGCCTAACCATCCGATTATGATGGGTTTGCAGTCGTTTAAAGCCTTCGACGAAACCTATTTGCATAGTCATCTTCAGGCAGATAACAATGTGCTGGCTGTTCGCGAAATCAAAGCGGATCAGGCAAAAGATAAACCCGACCAGAAAGAAGAACCCTACACCTGGACGCGTCAATACGGAAAAGGGCGGGTTTTTTATACAGCGTATGGACACGATGAACGGACCTGGAGCCAGCCCGGTTTTCAGCAACTATTGGAACGGGGTATTTTATGGGCCGTTGGTGACGAGGTTAAAAAACTCCATGACGACCTGAAACCGCAAGCTTTTGCCTATCAGGAAGCAGTACTTCCGAACTATGAAAAACGCCCTGGCGCCCAATTGCAGCAGAAGCCCCTTTCTCCGGAGGAATCGATGAAGCACATTCAGGTTCCAGTCGATTTTACGCTGGACTTGTTTGCGCACGAACCCAATGTCATGCACCCGATTGCTATGTCGTGGGATGAGCGTGGTCGACTGTTTGTGCTGATTACCAAGGACTATCCTAACGAGCGTAAACCGGAAGGCGGTTCGGATTATATCGTCATTTGCGAAGACACAAACAAAGATGGCAAGGCGGATAAGTTCACCAATTTTGCCGAAGGCTTGAGCATTCCTACGGGCATGGCCTTTGCCAACGGCGGTTTATACGTATCGCAGGCCCCCCACATGCTGTTTTTACAGGATACAAACGGCGACGACAAAGCAGATGTGAAGAAAATTGTTTTTACAGGTTTCGGCACGTTCGATACCCACGCTGGGCCAAGCAACCTGCATTACGGATTTGATAACTGGATTTGGGGGAGCG
Source organism: Spirosoma harenae (assembly GCF_054776975.1). Lineage (NCBI taxonomy): Bacteria > Pseudomonadati > Bacteroidota > Cytophagia > Cytophagales > Cytophagaceae > Spirosoma > Spirosoma harenae. The sequence continues at coordinate 82,068 of NZ_BAAHBD010000017.1, forward strand.
TTGGGTATTCGGGTTTCAAAGGAAAAGTTGGGGCCGATAGCGTTAAATTTGGCCAGGGCTTTTTCCGATTCAAGCCCGACGGATCGAAACTGGAATACGTAACGGCTACATCGAACAATACCTGGGGATTGGGTTTCACCGAAACCGGCGACATCTTCGGTTCTACTGCGAATAACTCGCATGGTTGGTACATGGCCATTCCGAACCAGTATTTTCATGGCGCTCCTCATTTGCGCGAAAACGGAAGCCGAAGTACTGATACGCACAAAGACATGAAGCCAATTACGGAAAAAGTGCGTCAGGTGGATGTATTCGGTGGATTTACGGCCGCAGCGGGGCATAATTTTTATACCGCCCGTGCTTTCCCGAAAAAGTATTGGAACAACATTGCGTTTGTTTCGGAACCAACAGGTCATATTCTGCACCAAAATGTGATGAAGAAAACCGGTACCGACTTTGAAGATACCGAGGGCTTTAACCTGATGGCAGGTGCCGATGAGTGGTTTGCTCCTGTATTTGCCGAAGTGGGGCCAGACGGAGCCGTTTGGGTTGTCGATTGGTACAGTTATATCATTCAGCACAATCCTACGCCGAAGGGAGCTACCAATGGCTCAGGAAATGCTTACGAAACGCCCCTGCGCGATTTTACCCACGGTCGGATTTACCGAGTTGGCTACAAGAACGCGCCAGCTTATACGCCCATGACCCTGAGCAAAGATCGCCCACAAGAACTGGTGGCTGCGCTGAAAAACAATAATATGTTCTGGCGTACGACCGCTCAGCGACTGCTCATCGAACGGAATAATAAAGACGTAGTTCCGCAACTGGTGGCTTTAGTTAAGGATCAATCGCTTGATGAAATTGGCAATAATCCAGCTGCGATTCATGCGTTGTGGACCCTGAAAGGACTAGTGTTTACTAATCTGGGAACATCGCTAACTCCAGAGCAGATTACTGTATTTGATGGTATTAAAACAGCTTTGCAGCATCCCTGCGCGAGTGTCCGTAAAACAGCCATACAGGTTTTGCCAATGGTCCCCAATACCGTTCATACGATCAAACAGTATGATCTGCTAAATGATAAAGAACCTTTAGTTGTATTAAATACATTGCTGGCTCTATCAGAGAAGGATTGGGTAAAATTGCCAGAAGTACAGGAAATGGTTCTCGCCAGACTAAACAAAGCGACCGAGGTGAACGACCGTTGGCTGCCTGAAGCGTTTGCCAGCACGCTGACCGCTCAGAACGGACATTTGCTGAAGCAATATATGAAACAGGTAGCATCGGCAGCGCCAGCGCAAAATACGCACAACCATGATATGAGTGCCCATGCGCACAACGATGCCACAGCGTCAACCAAATCAACGGCTTCGACTACCCCGTCTGGCGATAAACCTGATCTCGTTATTAAAGCCATTCGGACAACACCCGAATCGCCATCGGTACGCGAACGAGCGCAATTATTTGTTGATGTGACGAATGCAGGCGGAGTAGCGATTCCAGCAGGAACGCCGATTCCGTTGTCGATTCGGGTAGAAGGACCGAAAGGAAGTGCTGACGGAGCGAAAATTGATTTTGTGAGTGTGACGCACGATACAGGCATTAAACCAGGTGAAACCGTCACGATCAGCAAGGCAAACAACGGGCCGTGGGTTGGCGATATGGGGGTGATGTTTGAGCGGGCAGGGCAATATACAGTCACTGCTATGCTCGATCGGGAGAATAAAATTGCGGAAGGAAACGAGCAGAACAACAACGCTACGCATACCTTGACCTATCGGGCACCGCAAAGCATAGGTGCGTACGTACTGGAGCGTGCTACTCGCAGTTATGTATCCGTAGCCCCAATCGATTCGGTTATTGCACTCCTCCGTCAAACACAGAAATTGGCCTCAGCCGAAAGCGAAGCGATAGTTAAAGGCGTATCGGAAGGCTGGAACCCCAAACAGAAAGCCGATGTTCGGGATGCTGACAAATCATTCCTGGCCAGCCTGAGTAGTTCTGTATCAGGTGATAACAGCAATCGTCTCAACCGTTTGTATGAAGTATGGGGTATTACCAAAGAAGCGCCTGTTGATCCAAACGTTGAAGTGGTGCGGATCAAAACGGTTCGGGAAGAAATGCGCTACGATAAGAAGGAGTTTACAGTGACAGCCGGTAAGCAAGTCGAAATTGTGCTCGAAAACCCCGACGCGATGCAGCACAATCTGGTAATCGGTAAACCCAAAAGTATGGAGATCATTGGGGCCGCTGCCGATAAAATGATTACGGCAAAAGACGGTGCTGAGAAAAACTATGTACCTTCTATTGCTCAGGTACTTGTCGCTACGCCTTTAGTGAATCCTGATCAAACGTATCGGCTCAAATTCACGGCTCCGGAAACTCCCGGCGATTATCCATTCGTTTGCACATTTCCAGGTCACTGGCGCATCATGAATGGCGTTATGAAAGTGACGAAAACAGGAGCGGGAATTAGCGCGAAATAGGCGGTTCTGAGTTAGAATTAATTTCAGCCGGGCTTTCGGAGTCGTTTAAGTTTTACGTTTTACGGGTTAGGTAGTTGCCTTGACAAGAAACGTGGACCTTAAACGACTCCGAAGGTCCGGCTGAAACTAGTTTAGCCTATTAATGAGTATGTTCCTTAGGGGGTAAGATCGATGTGTTTGGTACCTGAATCATGAATTCGGTGCCTTGACCCAACGTACTTTTTACCCAGATCGTCCAGTTATGTGCCTGGATAATTCGTTGCACATAACTCAGCCCTAAACCAAATCCTTTTACACTGGGCTGATTGCGCTCCTGGACCCGGAAAAAGGGCTGAAAAATCTGCGTAACTTGTTTAGGGGGAATACCTACGCCCTGATCACGTACCGTGATTGTGAGGCCATCAGTATCTGTTTGGGTCAATAACGTTATAACAGGGTTTTTCTCGCTATACTTTACCGCGTTATCCAGTAAATTATACAATACGTTGGTCAGGTGAAGCCGATCCGCTAGTAAGTGGGTTTCGGTACCACACAAATGCAAAGTAAGATAATCACCATGTCGCTCAGCTACCGATTGGAGTAGTTGATGAATTTGAACTGGCTCGGTGTTTAGAATAAGGGTGTTCCGATCGGCACGGGCTAACGTTAGCATGGTTTCTACCTGTTGCTGAAGCCGTTGCGCTTCTTCACGAATAATACGTACATACTTCTCTGTACGTTCAGGATGTTCTCGGGCAATGGGTGAATCCAGAATGTCGACAGCCATTCGGATGGCAGTAATGGGTGTCTGGAACTCATGAACAATGGTATGGAGAACTTCCGTCTGAGCCACCGGTTGTTGTCGCTGACGCCAGAACAGATAGCCTAGTAAGGCCAGAAATACTAAAAGGAGTCCGAAGAGTGCCAGCCATTGTAGCGATGAGGCCATTAGTTGTGTGCTTTCTGGTGTGGAAGTCCAGCTACTATATACAAGCCCAGCCATGATGCCGAGGAGTAGAAAGGCAATCGCTGTGAGAAGAAAAGTAGTTGAACGGTGCAGCATAACGCTGACAATTATGGGTTGTTCAGGAATCGTATCAGATTATATACGTATGTATCCGAAAATCCGATGCGGCTAACTTTGTAAATGTCATAAGAAAATAGGCTAAAAAGCAAGGATTATAATAAAAAAAGCCTACATAAAGCAGGCTTTCTCGTCATAAATAAAAGAATATTCGTTTAGTATTTCCTCAGGCTTTGTCAGCTTCTGCTTCGGCAGGGGGGGCTGGTGTGGTAGCTTTAGGGCGAGCGGCTGGTGCTTTAGCGGCCGTTGTTTTGGGGGCAGCCGGTTTAGCCGCAGGGCGAGGAGCTTTCGAAGCAGCTGTTGTTGCTGTTTTAGCCACTGTGTCGATTGCTTTAGCCGCTGTTTGTTCGGCTTTTGCTTCCGCCTTCGCTACTTTTTTCTTCGCTTTGTCGGCTGTTTTCTTTACTTTTTTTGCGGGTTTTGTGGCTTTCTTTTCCGCTTTATGCATCAATTTGGCGAGTTTCTTGGCCAGTTTGTCAGCCGATCGCTCAATCGACTTTTTCATTTTTTTGGTGGCTGCTCCTGCTTCAGTGAGCTTGGTTTCAATTGAACTGACAATTTCCGAAGCCAGCGACTTTTGCTTAGTTTTTATGGTTTTGTTTGCCATCTGATTGGTAGGAAAAATTTACAAAGAAATACGAATTTTTAGCGATAAACTAAAGCCTAATGTTAAATTTTTGTTACGTTTTCTGGAGAAAATCCCAGCAAATTATCCCTGCAGTCACGGCAATATTGAGCGAATGTTTCGTTCCAAATTGAGGTATTTCAAGGACTATATCCGCCGATTGGACAATCTCGTCGCGAACACCCGTTACCTCGTTACCCAACACAAAAGCGTACGATTTGTTAGATTCAGGTACGAAATCATTTAACAATGTGCTTCCTTCGGCTTGTTCAACAGCGGCCACAACCCAGCCATCAACCTGCAATCGCTCTATTAACTCGCCTACGTCAGATATGTATTCCCAATCGACTGATTCTGTGGCACCCAATGCTGTTTTGGTAATGTCACGATGGGGAGGTTGGCCGGTAATTCCGCACAAATAAAGTTTAGAGGCTCGGAAAGCATCGGCGGTGCGGAATACAGAACCAACGTTATTCAGGCTACGGATGTCGTCCAGAATCAGGCAGTAGGGAAATTTTTCGGCAGCTTTAAAATCATCGACGGATAAACGATTCAGTTCATCAAGAAAAAGTTTACGCATTGGTTTGGTTAAGATTGTCTTGTAATAATTGTCGAATATCGCGTAGTGTATCACGGACTTCGGTAAGAAGCGCCTGATCTGTATTGACGGGATGAGATTGGTTGCTTCGAGTGGCGATTAATTTTTGTCGTTGTTCGAGAATTTGCGTCCGAAAAGTCTGGGCATCTATGATGCCAATCAGTTCCATGTTGTGGGCTTGGTTAGGACTTTGACCGGCCGTCTCAAATTTTAAAATACAAAGATCGAAATACCGCAACAGCGGCCCCGCAACAAACGTAACATCCTGAATATTTTCGAGCGGAATGGTTTTCTCGACATGCACCAGAATTCCCTTCTGGAAGCGTAACGAGCGCTCAGTTAATTCACATTCCAGATTATGAAAATAATGGCGACTCCACCATTGCCCCACACCAAGCAGCCAGATAGGAAGCAGAACAATACCGATAATAGTAACGAGCAGAATAAAAGCTACATACAGTAAGAAATAGGTTCGAATAATTGGATTGAAACTGACCTTAATGGGTAATACAGGTTCGGTAGAAGGTATCATACAGCATTCATTTATTTAGAAGTTTATGGGGCGTAATAAGGCGAAAAACAGCCATTTTCTCGGCAAATTTTACTATATTTGTTTAGTACATACCCGCAGAATTCAGTGAAAACCGCCACCCCAGCAAAGCCACAAAGTAAGAAAAACGAAACGCCCCTTAATCGCCAATATAATCAGATTAAAGCTAAATATCCTGGCGCTCTGCTGCTTTTTCGCGTCGGTGATTTCTACGAAACATTCGGCGAAGATGCTGTAAAAGCCAGTAAAATTCTGGGTATCACACTTACGAAACGGAACAATGGTGGCTCTAACGAAGAGTTGGCCGGCTTCCCGCATCATTCGCTTGATACACACCTGCCAAAGCTCGTTCGAGCGGGTGAACGAGTTGCCATCTGCGATCAGTTGGAAGACCCTGCATTAGCAAAAGGAATTGTTCGGCGAGGAGTTACTGAATTGGTAACACCCGGTGTTTCCTTCAATGATAATGTACTCGATACCCGACGAAATAACTACCTGGCAGCGGTGCATTTTGGTAAAGGAGGGTCCGGCCATCCGGAAGACCAGTTTGGCGTATCGTTTCTGGACATTTCGACGGGAGAGTTTCTGGCTTCGCAGGGCAACGCAGCGTATGTTGATAAACTGCTGCAAAGTTTCAATCCATCGGAGGTTTTGTATTGCAAGCGAAATCGGCAGGAGTTCGGCTTGCTCTTCGGCGACAAGTTTCATACCTACACCCTCGAGGATTGGGCGTTTACGTATGATTTTGGCTATAATTTCCTGAAACAGCATTTTCAGACAACTTCCCTGAAAGGATTCGGCATTGAAGGACTACCTGATGGAATTATTGCTGCCGGTGTAATTCTACATTATTTAAATGAAACCGAACATAAAGATCTTCAGCACATTACCCGCGTCACCCGACTCGAAGAAGATCGGTATGTCTGGCTGGATCGGTTTACTATTCGCAATCTCGAACTAACGGCAGCGCAACAGGAAGGTGGCGTTCCTTTGATCCAGATTCTTGATCAGACAGTGACGCCAATGGGCGCGCGATTGCTCCGTAAATGGCTAAGCCTACCGCTAAAAGAAAAAGCCCTGATCGACGAGCGATTAAATATGGTTGATTTGCTCGTTGCCGACATCGATTTATCTGAGGCAATGGTGGCACATCTGCGGCAGATTGGTGATTTAGAGCGTCTGGTTTCCAAAGTAGCAGTTCGACGGATTAGCCCTCGCGAGTTGTTGCAGCTCAAACGGTCGCTACAACATGTTTTGCCAATTAAAGAGCTGTTGATTACGGCCTTGTCGCAGAATGAATCACTTGCCTTAAAAAAATACGCTGATCAGCTCAATCCCGTATCGTTCCTGCTCGACCGAATTGAAACGGAGCTTCGCGAAGATCCACCGGCCCTTTCAAATCAGGGTGGCATGATTAAGCCAGGTATTAATGCTGAGTTAGATGAATTGACCGCAATTGCTTATTCGGGTAAAGATTATCTGTTGCAATTGCAGGAGCGCGAAGTGGAGCGGACGGGCATTACTTCATTGAAAGTAGCCTATAACAAAGTATTTGGCTATTATCTGGAAGTAACCCACGCCCACAAAAACCGTGTGCCAGAAGATTGGATTCGGAAGCAGACGTTGGTAAATGCCGAACGCTACATCACGCCTGAACTGAAAGAATATGAAGATAAAATCCTGAACGCCGAAGAGCAGATTTTTCAGATCGAAGCTCGAATGTTCAATGAGATGGTTCTGGCGGCTGGTGAATATGTTGGCGCTATTCAGCAGAATGCCCGTGCCTTGTCGGTATTGGATGTGCTGTCTTCTTTTGCACGAGTAGCGGTCAAAAATAAATACGTTCGTCCGCAGATTACCGAAAGTAAAGTACTGACTATAAAAGATGGCCGTCACGCGGTTATTGAACAGCAACTGCCACCAGGCGAGCCGTATATCCCGAACGATATTTATCTGGACGACGAAACCCAGCAGATCATTATCATTACCGGACCGAATATGGCTGGTAAATCGGCGTTGTTGCGACAAACGGCGTTAATTGTACTGATGGCGCAGTCGGGTAGTTTTGTTCCAGCGTCGCTGGCTGAAATCGGGATTGTCGATAAAATCTTTACGAGAGTAGGAGCTAGCGACAATCTCTCCAGAGGAGAAAGTACGTTCATGGTCGAAATGACGGAAACGGCTAGTATTCTGAACAATCTTAGCGAACGAAGCCTAGTGTTAATGGATGAAATTGGTCGCGGAACGAGTACCTACGATGGCGTTTCGATTGCCTGGGCGATTACGGAATACTTGCATAACAAAACCGATTGTCGCCCCAAGACTTTGTTTGCCACCCATTATCATGAGTTGAACGATCTGGCTGCGGATAACTCGCGGATCAAAAATTACAACGTAGCCGTAAAGGAAGTGGGTAATAAAGTCATTTTCCTGCGTAAGCTGAAAGAAGGCGGTTCCGAGCATAGCTTTGGTATTCACGTAGCGCAGATGGCTGGTATGCCCGCTCAGATTGTGAGCCGAGCCACCGAGATTTTGAAGAAGCTGGAATCATCGCACGGACGGGAAGCGAACAAAGAAAAGATTCGCGAAGCTGTACCGCAAGAGCGAGAACTCGCTTTACGAATCATCGAAGCAGGCGATCCAAAGTCCGAAGCCATTAAAGAAAAGCTCCGTGCGATTGACGTTAATCGCCTGACACCAATTGAGGCATTATTGAAACTAAATGAATTGCTGAAGTTAGTGGAATAAACAAACAATAAGTAAACAACAATAAAAATGGAATTAAACGTATTAACTGCCCCGCTTACCGCGCAGGAAATCGAGTGGCGCGTACAGAGCCAGACCAAAGACGGCCAGAAAATTGTCGTGGTGCCGTATATTACTAACCGTTGTGTGATGCAACGTTTCGATGAGCAATTTGGCTGGGAAGGTTGGCAGAATGAAATCAAAGAAATAGAAAGCGGCTTCCTTTGCACGATCACAGTTGTTTTACCGGGTGGTGAGATCGTTCGGAAAACGGACGGTGCCAGCCGAACAAACGTTGAGCCGATCAAGGGCGGCATTAGCGATGCGATGAAACGAGCGGCCGTACAATTCGGTTTAGGTCGTGCCCTCTACGACTTCCCTAAAGTACTGATCCAAACCACGGATAAATACATTCCCGACTGGGCAAATCCCCTCTTGGACAAGATGGTTGAGAAAATTAACGGGGGTGGTATTGTTCGGGATGTCGTGGTCCTGAAACCTGAGCACGCTAAACCACCGGTTAAAGCTTAGACTTGACAGTTTCAGGTTCCAAGCTCCTTAAATAAACATGAAACTTAGAACCTGAAACAAATTACTTCCCTCCACCAACAGACGAAGGTGAACCCATTCCTTGAGATAATACCAGTAACTTATCACTTAACGTCTGAATCGCTTTCTTATAGCGCGCTTCTAAATCAGGCAGATTAGCTGTCGATTTGAGTGAAGCTTCATACAGCAACCCTGGTAACATCCAGGATGCGTAACCGCTGTTGGGATCAGATGAAGCATATAACGATTTATACCAGCCGCCGAACGCATTGCCTTTCGGATCGATGAAAGAACGTTCCAGCAGACGCAACTCTTTATTTAACTCAACCAATTTGTCGGTACGCCCCGTTTTTAGGTAGTTCTGACGAGCCGTTTCACAAGCATCAGCATTCCTTTTCAGATCAGCGACTGTCGCCAGGATAGGGGCTATTGAATAGTTGGGTGCATACGATTGAATTGCTTTTTCAGCAGCTTTCAAGTGAATTTCCAGATCGGCCGGATAACGGGCTAAATCGTAAGGAACTAAGTCTGCATTCGCCAAACGCAATGTCATGGTGCCGACTACTTGCTCCATCATTGGCCCCATTTTGTAGGTTGGATCAGCAAATTTGTCGTAGAAATACAGGTCGTCGTACTGCGAATGGTAGAGCGTAGGGCCTTCCATACCTGCACTTAATGAGGGAATCCCAATATGCATGTAGGGTGCAATGTGATCCGAGCCACCGCCGAGATTACCAATCGTCGGTTCGCCAGCCAGAATAGCTGGAGCCGATGAGCCTGTTACGCGGGTTGGGTTACCAGCGGCCTTCTGAGCCATCCAGTGTTGATAAACCGTTTTATTTGAATCAGGGTATTGCACGGATTGCGTGGCTTCGATAATCAGCTTTTTCATTGATGGTGATGCACTGGCACCAAAGGTTCGGCCTGATACGGCAGCATCATAATTCATATAAGCGACTGCTTTCTGCGTCAGTTCATCACGAAATTGCTCACTCCATTCGGCTGAGCCAATTACGCCCGGTTCTTCGGCATCCCAGTGGCAGACTTTAATCGTACGACGCGGACGTTGACCGGCTTTAGCCAATTTTCCGAGCGATTCGGTCATACTTAGCAACATAGCCGTACCTGAGTTGGGATCTGTTGCACCATAAGACCAGGCATCGTAATGGCAGCCGGCAATGATCCATTCGTCTGGAAACTCTGCACCCGTTAACGTACCAACGACTTGATAAATACGTTGAATCGCCTTTTCCTGCTTTACCATCAGCCGTACTTTAAGCGCCGATCCGCCTTCGAGCCGATACGTATAAGGCAATCCGCCTTGCCAACCAGCTGGAACTGGTCGCACACCCGTCATACGCTTCAAAATCTCTGTAGCAGAGCCGTAGGGGAGGGGTGTCACTGGAATTTTATGCAATACCACATCCTTTATATCCATTCGTTTGGGCGTGTTTTTCGCGTCCAAAGGCAAGGCAGCTTCGCCGGGCGTGAGTGGGTCGCCCGTGTAGGGGGTAGTGATCAACGAACCGCGCTGAATTACGCTTTCGCTATAATACGGTCCTTCGGGAAATGTCAGTCCGCGCATATAGCCCGAATCGGCAGGATCGGTGAAAATAATAACGCCAATGGCTCCGGCAGCTTGAGCAAACTGCGCTTTATAGCCCCGAAAATTACCGCCATAGCGAGCCAGCACAATCTTATCTTTGACCGAAATGCCCATCGACTTCAGTTGCTCAAAATCTTCCTTTCGACCATAATTGGCGTATACCACTTCGGCTGTCACATCACCCGAACCCGACCAGGCGTTGTAGCCCGGAGTCAACCGAGGATCGCTACTGTATTTATCTTCCTTGAATAAAAATTCCCGAATATTCAGCGGTTGCCGGATTGGCTCTACGAGTTCGACGGCAATCTCGCCCGGTCCTTTTGGCAGCAATACATCGTGCGGATAAATATCAACTTGCCAACCCGCTTTGCGCATCGTTTCGGCGATATAGTCGCGTACCTGCTCGTTTTCCTTCGAGCCCGTAATGTGCGGTACACTGCTTAACTTTTCGAGGTGATTCTTGAAAGCTGCGGAAGATTGTTTACTCTTAAACTCTGTCTCGAGTTTAACCTGCGTGGCCTGTCGGGCGGGAATGAACCCGGATAAGGGTTGGCTTTGTGCCGCAGCAACGCCCATCAGCAAAGTAAATGCGCTGAAGGTTGTTGTATGTAGCGATAATTGTCTCATAAAAATTAGGTTGCATGAAGTTCAAATATCGCTATTAGCTTTGGCAAAGCTCACTATTTGCAGTGAATAATTGGGTAATAAAAAAGAGACGCAGTTTATACGTCTCTTTTTTTAGAAGAAAGAAAAAGCCCGATTACTTAGGCATTGCAAAGATCGACGGATCAATGGTTGGATTAAACACCATGTTTGATAACGTCATCGTCAATTGTCCTGGCATGCTCGGATTACTGAGTTCAAGCGACATCGGAATCGTTAGCCCATCAATTGTTTTGTAATTCCCATAGTTGATTTTTATCTCTCCAGATTGGCCCTGAACATTAACGGTAGCTTTCATACCAGCAAGCTGATAGGTAGTTGCATCCACATAATAATTGGCAACACCTTCTGGTCGTGTCACTTTCAGATTGAAGACATCCTTTTCGTTGAATTTCTCTTTACCAACCAACTCGACTGGATATTTTTCCGCTTTGGCCGAAGCTAAATCGGTACCAACGATCATAGCGTTGCCTTTCTGCATTTTTACCTGATCTTCGGGAAGTGGTTGAGGAGAACTGCCACCTTGCATTGGATTAATCGACCAGCCTTTATCACCGTCAATAACCGTCGTCATCTGTTGGCCCATAACCGAAATATCATTGCGCAAAGACTTGCCGATTACAATGCTTGCTTTACCGTTCATGTCCATGCCCATAATGTTCATATTCTGATCGTACTGTATTGTTTTTATGGCAGCCACTTTATCGGCACCACCTACAGCCGCAATGTTTTTGTTAACGATTTCGTCGGCTGTTTGAGCGAAAGATAAAGCCGGAATTGCTACCAGAGCAACGAGGGTCATCAATTGTTTTTTCATGAACTAGTTTAGTAAGAAACTGTGTCAAAGGTAAAAAATTGGCTATATACTACTTCATTAACGCTGCTGACTAATCCCTTATTGAGAACTTGTCAACTGGTATCAGACGAAGGCTAATTTTATAATTACTTAACCCAGCCTGGTTTATTCTATTAGCCAGGCAATAATCCGAAGAAGTCTTCTTATGTGGATTACTTACTGCACAATCGGCAACTTTCGCGGTCAATCGGCTTGCAGGGCTGACAGTCGTTTTCTACCTTCATAGCGTAAAACCTTAAATTCGTATATCTCCAATGTCGTCTGCGACCCGCGTCAAACTTTCCATCATGATGTTCCTCCAGTTTTTTGTCTGGGGAGCCTGGTATGGTCAGATGAGTAAATATCTTTTAACCGAATTAAAAGCGACTGGCGATCAGGTCGGTAATGCGTATGCGGCTTTTTCGCTGGCGATGATTATTGCGCCTTTCTTCGTCGGTATGATTGCTGACCGCTATTTTGCCGCTCAGAAAGTATTGGGCGTTCTGAATCTGTTGGGCGCTGTACTACTCTATTTTATCACCCAAAATACCGATCCCGCTAACTTTTTTTACCTAATTCTAGGGTATTGCCTAACGTTTGCTCCAACGCTTGCGCTAACTTCATCGATTGCTATGCAACAGATGACCAGTCCTGAGAAAGAGTTTCCGGGTATTCGCGTATTAGGTACTGTTTCCTGGATTGTTGTAACGAATATTGTGGGTTACTATGGTTTCGGTGATAAAGTGACGATTTTCCAACTGTCGATGTATTCAGCGGCTGTGTTGGGCGTATTCGCGTTTTTCTTGCCCGACACTCCTCCCAAAGCGACAACGTCTACTTCCTTCTCGCAGATTTTGGGACTAGATGCTTTCAAACTATTTAAAGATCGTTCGTTTGCGATTTTCTTCCTGTCGTCGGTATTGATCTGTATTCCACTCTCGTTCTACTACGCTATGGCGAATCCGTCGCTTACGGATGGCGGAATGCTAAACGTAGAAAATAAAATGTCGCTTGGACAGGCATCGGAAGTAATTTTTATGCTTTTGATTCCGCTGGCTTACACCCGATTAGGCGTTAAGAAAATGCTGATTGTCGGACTAATCGCCTGGATCGTGCGCTTTGTCTGCTTCGGTTACGGTGACGCTTCGACCGAATGGATGCTCTACATTGCTATTGTGCTACACGGTGTTTGCTATGATTTCTTCTTCGTAACAGGCCAGATTTATACTGACAACAAAGCGGGTGAAAAAATCAAATCGTCGGCGCAGGGACTTATTTCATTAGCTACGTACGGAATTGGTATGGGTATTGGTTCTAAAATTTCGGGTATTGTTCTTGATATGTATACCCGTCCAGATGGTACGAAAGATTGGCTCAAAGTCTGGCTCGTTCCAGCGGGTATTGCAGCTGTTGTTTTGATTCTTTTTGTGCTATTATTTACAGACAAAAAGACGACGCTGGCGAAGGAAGACGAACTGGTTAATGTATGAGTGATTCTTCTAAGCTTAAATTAACTCCTACTGATTTAGACCCACTGATTACGCAAAATATTCGTGCTATTTGTGACGATTGGAATCTTATGTCAGTTGACGAGCGATTTTTTGCCTAGTCTTTAATTGGCTTAAAGAATCCAGGATTACTTACCCAGATATACCCAAACCTCGTTTATATTTTGCTAAGTCATATTGGCTGGAATCCTGCAAAATATAGGCTGTTAAATAGAATGCAACTTATTTCTTATAATCTCAACGGCATTCGGGCGGCTATGCGGAATGGCCTGATTGACTGGCTTTCAGGTCATGAATTTGATATTCTTTGCTTTCAGGAAGTGAAGGCAACCGCCGATGTTGTCGATCTGTCCGTATTTGAGCAGTTGGGCTACCAATATCATTGGCATGCTGCCGAAAAGAAAGGCTATTCGGGCGTCGCGACGTTTTCGAAGATAGCGCCCACGAATGTTGTTTTGGGCTGCGGATTACCCGTTTACGATTGCGAAGGCCGAATCCTTCGTACCGACTTTGGCGATATCACTCTGTTAAATTGCTACTTTCCTTCAGGAACATCAGGTGAATTACGGCAAGGTGTGAAGATGGAATTCCTGCGCGATTTTTACGAGTACATCGACAACCTTCGTAAAACCCGACCTAAGCTTATAGTCGTTGGCGATTATAACATCGCGCACAATGCTATTGATATTCACGATCCTGTTCGTAACAAAAACACAACCGGATTTCTACCGGAAGAACGGGCCTGGATGGACAGCTGGTTTGGTTCAGGCATAACCGACGCTTATCGACATAAACATCCTGGCGAAGTAGGCTATAGCTGGTGGAGCTACCGGGCGGGCGCTCGAGTAAACAATAAAGGTTGGCGTATCGACTACGCTTCCGTAACCGATAACCTCCGCGACCAAATAACTGACTGCCGCATGCTCCCAGACGCCGTTCATGCGGATCACTGTCCGGTGTGGTTATCATTGTCTGAACCGGGATTTTTATGATTGAACTGATTAAACTGATTTTGTATTTGCTTCAAAGAAGCGCTCATCTACATCTACAAAATCATAGTCAGTCAGTTTAATCACATGAATCCTGGTTCAGAATACTTCCTCATCTACAAACCCTACCTGATGCTGTCGCAGTTTTCTCGGGAGGGCGATAAACCGACGTTAGCCGATTTGGACTATGATTTTCCGAAGGATATATATCCCGTCGGTCGGCTAGATGCGGATAGCGAAGGGTTGTTGCTATTGACCAACGATAAGCAATTAAATCATCGATTGTTGAATCCGAAATTTCGCCATAATCGCACGTACTATGTACAAGTGGATGGAGCGTTGACAGAGCAAGCTTGCCAACAACTTTCGAATGGTGTTACGATTTCGGTTGATGGAAAAGCCTACCATACATTGCCTGCTCATGCAAAATCGATTGCAGAACCTGCTCTGCCTGAGCGTAATCCGCCAATTCGGTATCGCGCTAACATTCCTACATCCTGGCTATCTATTGCGCTTCATGAAGGGAAGAACCGACAGGTTCGCAAAATGACTGCTGCCGTTGGATTCCCAACGCTTCGATTGGTACGTTGGGCTATCGAAAACCTAACTGCCGAAGGTATGGAATCAGGCCAGATACAGGAATTGAGTCGGGCAGAGGTCATGCGTGGCCTGAGTATCAAATAAGCTTCCTTACAAAATTCCCTCGTCGGCAAAACTGTAATACGCTTTATCGGTGAAGATGAGGTGATCGAGGATGGGAATATCCAGAATGCGTCCGGCATCTTTCAGTTTACGGGTCAGATCTTTATCCGCTTGTGAAGGAATTAGATTGCCTGATGGGTGATTGTGAAACAGAATCATCGACGAAGCCAGATGTTCGATGGCTTGTTTAAAAATAATCTTCGGATCGGCTACTGTACCCGCTACACCTCCTGAGCTTATTTGAACCGGCCGAAGAATTTCATTGGCGCGATTCATTAACAGAATCCAGAACTCTTCGTGAGGTTTGTCGATCAAATGCGGGATCATTTCATTGTACGCATCGCGCGAACAGGTAACCCGTGCCCGTTGTGGACGATCCTGTTCTTTGCGTCGGCGACCTAATTCCAGCGCTGCGACAATACTAATCGCTTTGGCTTCACCGATGCCCCGAAATTTCGAGAGGTCTTTAATGCTAAGTTTAGCTAAGTCGTTGAGATTGTTGCCAACACTTTTCAGGATGATTTTCGCTACGTCGACGGCTGTCAGATCGACTGTGCCAGAGTTAATTAAAATCGCAATCAGTTCTGCTTCGGACAGGGCAGCTTTGCCTTTCAGCATCAATTTTTCTCGGGGACGGTCTTCTTCAGCCCAACTCTGAATCGTGCCGGAAGTTTGGTAATTCATAAGTGCAAGTATGTTACGAATGGATTTTCGTTGACAAAATGCACAAAAAAACCTTACCCACAAAGAGGTAAGGTTCACAGGGTCCTTTTCAGCACAAGTGCGGCTAATTAATCACTTCGACTACGAAGCTGGTAGTCAATACAGTAGTAATTAATTACGCGGTAGCGACTTTCAGGCTGTTAACCAAACGAGCCAGTTTCGACTTGTTGTTAGCTGCTTTGTTTTTGTGGATGACGTTGCGTTTAGCGAGTTTATCCAGAGCCGATGAAACCGACTTGAACAGTTCAACTGCCATTGCGTGGTCGGTTGTGGTACGGAGTTTTTTCACCATGTTCCGAGTCGTTACATGCTGATATCGGTTTTGCAACCGCTTCTTGGCACTCGACCGGATTGCTTTTTTTGATGACTTATGGTTTGCCATTGGTATATAAATGAGATCGTTGTCGCGATATGAGGGCGCAAAAATAAGAATTTCGGCTGGAACAACCAATAGCCCCAGCCGAAATTCTTTGTAAAGTTCAATTTTTATTGTCGGATATCAGCGTTGACAATCAACGTTTTTTCCCAGATTCCCTGGTTCTGCTTCACAAACTCTTTATAGGCTTCACTCTTCTCAAACAATTTTATATCGTCGATTGACTGAAACGTAAGGTAGTGTACTACGTCATAGTCTGAAACGGCCTGATTTGGCATAATTGTCTTGCCAGACGTATAACCGATGATCTGTGGAATTTCGTGCTTTAGCGCTGCAAAACTGCCCATATGCTGTTCAACAGCTTGCGATTCCACCCCTTTTTTAAATTTTATACACACAATCTGCTGTTTCTGGGCTTTTCGAGCGGGTGAGTATGCACCATAGATTGTTAAAGCAAAAGCACACAGCAACACAATGATGAGGGTATATCCCTTTGACTTCGCATTCATGATTATTTGATTTTATTCTGTTTTTCGGAATTTTATTTTGAATGACATGGTGCTTTAGTTGAATAGTTTAATATTTTGTCTGTAAAGTACCATGTTTTACCAAATGTACAATTGTTTTATTTGGTCAATAGTTTTGGCCATAATTTTTTTTCAAAGTTTAGTAAATGGTGCATTAGCTAATCCGATAAAACCGGAGAAACATCGTCCAGCCTGGGGTTTTTACGCACACCAACAGATCAACCGATTGGCCGTTTTTACATTGCCAATTGAGATGATGCCATTCTTTAAAAAACACATAAACTACCTGACAGATAATGCAGTAAACCCAGACAAACGTCGGTATGCTGTGGTTGGAGAAGCTCCCCGGCATTTTATTGACTTAGATGCGTATGCTGATACGACAACAGGTACACTACCACGCTACTATAAAGAGGCAACGGATCGCTATGGCGCTGATACGCTGGCTCTACACGGCATAGTACCCTGGCAAATTCAACTGTCGAAATATCAACTCACAGAAGCTTTCAAACAGCGAAACGTCCGGCGAATACTACGCGTCGCGGCTGACCTGGGCCATTATATTGCCGACGCCAACGTGCCGCTACACACTACGCGCAACTATAATGGACAACTGACGAACCAGCAGGGAATTCATGGTTTTTGGGAATCACGTTTACCAGAGTTATTTAGTGTGGATTATGATTTTCTGGTTGGGCAGGCTGAATATGTCTATTCACCGCAAAAAGCAGCCTGGCGAGCTGTATTCAATGCTAATGCTGCTTTGGATTCGGTTTTAAGATTTGAGAGAAAACTTACTGAAGAAGTAGGAGAGACCCGAAAATTCGGATTTGAAGAGCGAAATGGGATTACAACCAAAGTTTATTCGGCTGATTTCTCGCAACAGTATCATTCGCAATTGAAAGGACAAGTGGAACGCCAAATGCGAGCGTCGATCAAAATGGTCGGCGATTTCTGGTACACTTGTTGGGTCGATGCTGGCCAGCCTGATTTACGAGCATTGGCAAAATACCAGCTCACCGAAGATGAGCAAAGAGAAGAAGTTGAAGAGAAAAAGAGTTGGTTGAAGCGATTGTTTTCGGCGAGAGAAGAATAATTAGAACCGGGATTTATTTGATTTAACTGATTCCGCTGATTTTGTTTTTTACTTCAATAAAGTGCTTCCGCTGAAAACAAAATCCGTTTAATCCTTACATCCTATAAATCCCGGTTCCGGTTCAGACACTCAGTGTCTTCATATACTCAGCATCATTTTTCATGCTGATAATCGACGATTCAGGATATTGTTCCTGTTCTACTAAGAAGTATTTAATGCCACTATTCATGGCGATGCGTAGCGTCTTTTTGAAATCTACGGCCCCTTTCCCAAGATCGTTCTGAACAGGTTTGCCATCCTTTACAGTATAATCTTTCACATGACAAAGTTCATAGCGCTTGCCGTACTTTTTGAGGTGCTCTTCTGTATTGACACCAGCTACATCAATCCAGCATAAGTCCAGCTCGAACATAACGTGTTTGGGATCGGTGTTTTCCAGTAGAAACTCCTGGGGAAGCTTACCATCAAGAGGACGGAAGGAATAATCGTGATTGTGGTAACCGAATTTCAAACCTGCCTTATTTACCTGCTCGCCAACCATATTGAACTGATCGGCTACTTTTTTCCATTCGTCCCAGGTTTTTTGTGGACCATAAAAAGGACAGAGAAGATAGGTTAATCCGGCTTCATGTGCCATTTCGATGCTCTTCTTGAGTTGGTCCGGTTTATCCACCTCACCTCGATAATTAAAGTGCGTACTGACCATTTTTACGCCCAGACCATCAAGGAATGACTTGATCTCTTTAGGCTCCATACCCCACAAAAAGCCTTGAGGACCGCTGTAGCTTTCAAATTGTTTATACCCCATCTGCGCCAGTTGCGTCATAACACCTTTGGCGTCTTTAGGCATCATATCGCGGACACTGTATAATTGGGCGCCAAAAGGGCTAATTACCTTAGATGGTGCATTAGTCAGTAAATCAGCGGCCGACGATAAAGATTGGCCGAGGGCGAAAGCACCTGCGGTGAGCAGACCAGACTGTTTAAGGAAACTACGTCTTTGCATAGGTTGAAAAAAAGTTTGCAGGTTTAAAATGCAAAGATGAAGAAAAAGAAAGAGCGGAAGAGTAAAAGAATGAAAGACTGAAAAAAATGTTGATAAAGCAATCTTTCGCTCTTTCGCTCCGCTTCGGCGGCCCGATTTCACTCTTTATCTTTGTGCATGACGTTTTCGAAATTATTTCTACAGGCCGGGCGTGATGAAGCTGTTCGACGATTTCACCCCTGGATTTTCTCAAGGGCGATTAGTCGATATGAAGGGCATGTAAACGACGGCGATGTAGTTGAGGTATTTGATAGTAAGCAACGATACCTGGCCACTGGTCATTACCACGATGGCAGTATTGCGGTTCGTATTTTTTCGTTCGCGGCTAATGCAGGAGGGCCAGTTATACCTGATGTTGCCTACTGGACCCAAAAATTAACCCATATCCGAACCATTCGTCTAGCAACTGTGGTAGGGGATACCAACTGTTATCGACTGGTTCATGGTGAAGGGGATGGATGCACAGGTTTGATTATTGATATGTATAATGGCGTTGCCGTATTGCAGGCTCACTCCATTGGGATGCATCGCGAACGCGAATTAATTACCGAAGCACTTAAGGTAGTTTTTGGAGATGAACTTAAAGCTGTGTATGACAAGAGTTCGGATACGTTACCTAATGAGTATGGAGCAACAGTCATTAATGGCTATCTGTTTGGCCGAACCCCTGTGCCACATGCCGTACAGGAAAATGGCAATACGTTTCTGGTTGACTGGATCACAGGTCAAAAAACCGGATTTTTCCTCGATCAACGCGATAACCGGGCCTTATTAGCGCAGTATGCGCAGGGTAAAAAAGTGCTCAATGCCTTCTGCTATTCGGGCGGATTTTCGGTCTATGCACTTAAAGCGGGAGCTAGTTTGGTGCATTCGGTCGATGTATCACAAAAAGCCATCGACCTAACGAATCGGAACGTTGACGCTAATTTTGGCGATCACGAGACTAGACATGAGGCCTATGCCGAAGAGGTGTTGCACTATTTAAAGGCGCACGATCACCAATATGATGTTGTTGTACTTGATCCACCCGCATTTGCTAAAAGTCTGTCCGCCAGACACAAAGCCGTTCAAGGCTATAAAAGACTGAACACAGAGGGCTTTCGCCGGGTAGCAAAAGGGGGAATTTTGTTCACGTTTTCGTGTTCTCAGGTTGTGGATCGGGAATTGTTTTACAATACCATTGTAGCTGCTGCCATTGAAGCCGGCCGACAGGTACGGGTATTACATCACCTGAGCCAACCTGCCGATCATCCTGTCAGTTTGTTTCATCCCGAAGGGGGGTATTTAAAGGGATTAGTGCTTTGGGTAGAGTGATGAACGATGGGTGATAAGTAATTTGTAATCATTTTTATTTTTCATTCATCACTTATCACCCATCGTTCATCACTCATCACTGTTTTTTCCTAATTTTGGCCCTGCACCGCGTCAGCGGTTCGGCCGACATTTTTGTATAACCCGATATACACATAGCTAACTTATGGCTGAATTAATTCGAATGCCCAAAATGAGCGACACCATGACCGAAGGAGTCATTGCGGAGTGGCACAAAAAAGTGGGCGATAAAGTAAAATCCGGCGATATACTGGCCGAAGTTGAAACCGATAAAGCCACGATGGACCTCGAATCGTATGAAGAAGGAACATTGCTTTATATCGGTGTTGAAAAAGGAGCTTCAGTGCCTGTAGACGGCGTACTTGCCGTTATCGGTGCCGATGGCGAAGATTACAAAGCGTTACTCAACGGATCAAGTGGAGGAAGCCAGGAAACTCCGGCGGCTCCTAAGCCAGAGCCAGCCCCTGCACCCGCTAACAGCGCATCAGGCGAAGTAGCTACTAAGCTACCGGATCAGAAAGCCGTTTCGGCAGCGCCAGCGGAGAAGGTAAATGCATCGGTCATTCGGATGCCGAAAATGAGCGATACCATGACCGAAGGAACCATCGTCGCCTGGCATAAAAAAGAAGGTGATACGGTAAAATCGGGCGATGTATTAGCCGAAGTTGAAACCGATAAAGCGACGATGGATCTTGAAGCCTATGAAGAAGGAACACTCCTTTACGTAGGTGTGAAAGAAGGTGCTTCCGTTGCCGTAGACGATATCATTGCCGTTGTTGGGGAGAAAGGAGCGAATTTCAAAGTATTACTTGAAGGCGGCTCCGGCGCTCCAGCTGGTAATGAAGCCGCTACAGGCGAAGGCGGAAGCGCAACGGCTCAGCAAAATCCACAAGCTTCGGAACCTGCTAATGCCGATACGGATTTGTCGTATGGCGGTGCTGCTGGTGATGCATCAGAATCGAACGGCCGATTAAAAGCGTCACCGCTGGCGAAAGCCATTGCGGCTGAGAAAGGCATCAATCTGGCTCAGGTAAAAGGCTCGGGGCCAGAAGGGCGTATCGTGAAAAGCGATGTAGAATCGTTTGTTCCTGGAACGGCTCCGGCTGCTAAACCTGCACCGACTCAACCGGTGGCACAACCTGCACAAGCCCCAGCCTCAACTCCGGCAGCTGCACCACAAGTTCCAACGCCAGCTGGCGAATACGAAGATGTGCCAGTGAGCCAGATGCGCAAGACAATTGCTCGTCGCTTGAGCGAAAGCCTGTTTACCGCTCCGCATTTCTACCTGACTATGGAAATCACCATGGACAAGGCGATGGAATTGCGAGGTACGGTTAATGCCGTTAGCCCAGTGAAAGTATCCTTCAACGATTTTGTTATCAAAGCCGCTGCGCTGGCATTGAAACAGCATCCGAACGTGAACTCGTCTTGGTTAGGTGACAAAATCCGCAAATACAAGTATGTAAATATCGGTGTGGCCGTCGCCGTTGACGAAGGCTTATTAGTACCCGTTATTCGCAACGCCGATCAGAAAACGCTCTCGACAATTTCAGGCGAAGTGAAAGATTTGGCTGGAAAAGCGAAAGACAAAAAACTTCAGCCAAAAGATTGGGAAGGCAGCACATTCTCAATTTCTAATTTGGGTATGTTTGGTATCGACGAATTCACAGCGATCATTAACCCACCTGATTCCTGCATTCTGGCGATTGGTACGATCAAGCAAACCGTGAAATTTGAAGGTGAGGTTGCCAAACCAACGAACGTCATGAAAGTAACGCTCTCCTGCGATCACCGTGTTGTCGATGGCGCAACGGGAGCTGCTTTCCTACAAACAGTAAAACAATTGCTAGAAGATCCAATGCGGATGTTAGTATAATTTTCTTTGTCATTCTGACGTCAGAATGACAAAAGCATAAAAAAAGTGCTCCTGAATATTCAGGAGCACTTTTTTTATGGAAAAGACCAGGAATTATATCGCTGCGGGCTCCATGGCACCTTGCAGTTTTTGCTCCAGCACATTTTTAGGAACGGCACCGATTACTTTATCAACCAGTTGACCGTTTTTGAAAATCATCAGAGTTGGGATGCTGCGGATACCAAATTTAGCTGGAACCTGCGAATGTTGGTCGACGTCCATTTTGGCGACAACGGCTTTCCCTTCGTATTCACCGGCAAGTTGCTCCACAACGGGGCCAACCATCCGACAGGGACCGCACCATTCGGCCCAGAAATCTACTAAAACGGGTTTGTCAGAATTTATGAGATCGTTGAAGTTCGCGTCGGTTGCTTCTACGGCAAGTGATCCTGCTGCCATGAGTGAAAATAGTTTATTAGTTGAACTTGTTTCATCCACATAAACCCGTTTCAAGCCGATTAGTTCATTCTCTATGCCACCTTACACGTCACTCCATCCATGGCTTCCAATGCCCGTAGGAACGTGTTAGCTGGGAAGACTTTTAATGTGCGTGCCTGTAGACTGACTTCGATTCGCTCAATAGGGTCAACCACATTTAGTGATAAATTACAGGTGCCTGGATGAGCATTAACCAGATCATTGATTTGACTGATTAACTGTGCATTCAACGAATCTAATGTGAGTGATACGCGGACTTCTTTGCAGAATTTTTCACGCATTTCGGTTAATAGCCGAATCGTTGTTGGCTTAAATTCCAGGTTATCCGAGTTCCAGCGATTTTGCGTTTTACCCGTAATGTGCAGAAAGCGGCCTACATCAATGTATTGCCCCAGACGCACATAGTCATCGCCAAAAAGCGCTAGTTCAATGGAAGTATTGTAGTCTTCTATCTTGAAGATACAGAAGGGATTACCATTTTTAGCAATCTTCGTTTGCATTGCTGAGACAATACCGGCTACTTTAATTTCAGGAGCCTTAATCTCGTAAATTTTGTCTAAGGTGCAGTTGCAGAAACCCTCTAATTCAAGCTTGAACTCATCCAAGGGATGTCCGGTGATATAGAAACCGACGACATCTTTCTCAAATTTCAATTTTTCGATCTGGTTCCACTCCGGTACGGTCGGCGCTTTTGGGCGAGCCAGCATCGGTTCGCCACCCATCATGGCGCCAAATAATGACTGTTGAGCGGCCGCTTTTTCAGCATGATAATTATTGGCGTAGCGAATAATTTTTTCCAGATACGGGCTGGTTTCCGTGGGCGGTACGTCGAAATACTGCGCCCGGTGGTATTCGTCCAGCGCATCAAAAGCACCGGCATAGGCCAGTGATTCAAGGGTTTTCTTATTGACGGTACGGAGGTTTACCCGAATGGCAAAATCGAAAATATCCTTGTAAGCACCACCAGCATTTCGCTCTTCAATGATGGCTTCGACGGCGGCATCACCTGCACCTTTAATACCTCCCAGCCCGAACCGGATTTCACCGTTTTTATTGACGCCAAATACCCGTTCCGATTCGTTTACATCAGGGCCGAGTACTGGGATGCCGATGTTTTTACACTCCTCAAGGAAGAATGTAATCTTTTCAATGTTACCTAAGCTGCTGGTCAATACAGCCGCCATATACTCCGACTTATAATAGGTTTTGAGGTAGGCCGTCTGATAAGCAACGAACGCATAACAGGTCGAGTGCGATTTATTGAAGGCATACGATGCGAACGCTTCCCAGTCGGTCCAGATTTTCTCGCAGGTTTTCAGAGGGAGTTTGTTGGCCGAACAGCCATCCATAAACTTACCCTTCATCTTGTCGAGTGTGGCGCGGTCTTTCTTACCCATCGCTTTCCGCAAGACGTCAGCATCCCCTTTGGTGAAGTTGCCGAGCTTCTGCGACAGTAGCATCAATTGCTCCTGATAGACTGTAATTCCGTATGTATCCGCCAGAAACTCCTCCATTTCGGGAAGATCATATTTGACCTCCTCACGACCGTGTTTCCGGGCAATGTAGTTCGGAATATAAGCAATAGGTCCCGGCCGATAGAGAGCGTTCATGGCAATGAGGTCACCAAAGCGGTCGGGCTTTAGGTCCTTCATGTGCTTTTTCATCCCGTCGGATTCGAACTGGAAAATGGCATTCGTTTCACCACGCTGGAACAGTTCGTAAGCCTTTGGATCATCAAGCGGAATATCATCAATGTCGGTTTCGACACCGTTGACATAAAAACCACCATAGTTTTGCTTAATGAGCCGCAAACATTCTTTGATGATGGTGAGGTTGCGTAACCCCAGAAAGTCCATCTTAATTACACCCGCGTCTTCAATTACTTTCCCTTCGTACTGCGTGATAATCAGGTTGGTATCTTTCGATGTCGAAACCGGTACAATATTCGACAGATCGTCGGGCGCGATGATGATACCAGCCGCGTGAACGCCCGTATTGCGAACCGTTCCCTCCAGCCGACGCGCTTGTTGTAACACGTTCTGTACTTTCTCCGTATCGATCAATTTCATCGTCCGACCGACTGATTGATCACCTGTTTCGAGCGCCCGCATGCGCTTCACATTCTCAACTTCGTCTGGCTGAATAACGCCCGCTAAGCCCCCCGGTCCGTCAATAGGGTCCTCAAATATTCGTTTGAGCGTCATATTGTACGTCGGCTTGTCGGGCACAAGCTTCGCAAGGGCGTTGGCGTCGGAAAGGGGCAAATCCATTACCCGGCTAACGTCTTTGATAGCTGATTTCGCGGCCATCGTACCATACGTCACAATCGCGGCAACCTGCTGTTTCCCGTATTTATCGACTACATAATCGATTACCCGCTGACGACCTTCATCGTCAAAATCGGTATCAATATCGGGCATTGATTTCCGGTCAGGATTCAGGAATCGCTCGAAGAGGAGGTCGTATTTGATCGGGTCAATATTGGTGATACCGATGCAATAGGCTACTGCACTTCCGGCGGCACTTCCCCGCCCTGGACCCACCATCACGCCAAGGTCACGGCCGGCTTTGATGAAGTCAGATACGATGAGGAAGTAACCCGCGAAACCCATTGTTTTGATCGTGAACAATTCAAAATCAAGACGTTCCTGTACGTGACTTTCGATCTCGCCGTATCGTTTGCGAGCTCCTTCGTACGTTAAATGCTTCAGATATTCCCACTGGTTGGCAACGTCGTCAGTATGAATCTGAAATTCCTGGGGAATCGGGAAGTTCGGAAGTAAAATATCGCGCTTGAGCTTCAGGACCTCAACCTTATCGACAATCTCGTTGGTGTTGTCGATGGCTTCGGGAAGGTCGTGAAACAACGTGCTCATCTCCTGCGTGTTCTTGAAGTAGAACTGATCCGAGAAGAATGCGAAACGGGTATTTTTGGGCATTACTTCGTCGTCGTTGAATTCTTTCATCGACGGTGTACTCTGCTTTTCGCCCGTATTCACGCAAAGCAAAATATCGTGAGCAACCCAGTCATCCCGGTCTACGTAGTGCGAATCGTTCGACGCAATAATTTTTACATTGTATTTCTGGGCGAACTTCACCAATACTTCATTCGCCTTAATCTGGTCAGGAATTTCATGGCGTTGTAACTCCACGTAATAGTCTTCGCCAAAGCGGTCGAGCCACCATTTGAATTCGGCTTCACCCGCTTCTTCGCCTTTTTTAAGAATGGTTTTTGGGACAATTGCGCCAATACAACAGGTCGTCGCAATTAGCCCTTCTTTGTACTGGTCAATCAGGGCTTTTGTGACGCGTGGATACTTGCCATATAAGCCTTCCATATACCCCAGCGAGCATAGTTTCGCCAGGTTTTTATAGCCCTGTGGATTCTTTGCCAGCAGCAATTGGTGGTACCGAACGTCTTTTTGCTCTTTGGTGAACTGCTTTCGCGTATGATCATCTACTACGTAAAATTCACATCCCACAATGGGTTTGATACCTTGTTTGGCAGACTCGGCCACAAACTCAAATACGCCGAACATGTTGCCGTGATCGGTGATGGCTACGGCAGGCATATTGTCAGCTTTGGCCTTCTTAATCAGCTTCTTAATGTCAGCTTGTCCGTCGAGAAGGGAGTATTGGGTATGGCAGTGGAGATGTGAAAATTGCATATCTGAACCGGGATTTATCAGATTTATGGATTAAAGCTGATTTTGTTCCTTTGGTAAAAATAGGAAATCTGGCCCGTTCAGGTGTGCTGGTATAAAGGGATTTTTAGAAAGAATTTTGTAACGAATTGAGTGGCAATCTACTTAGACTTACACTGCTTACTGATTCTGCGAGGCCCAAACATAACAGCCCGAATTGGCGGTAGGTCGTTTTACAAAGGAAAAAAATCTAGACGGTAAATCTTTTCCATTACAATTGATCGTCACTTGTACGACAAACTTAGGCGCATCTTTTAGAATAGTTTGATCGATAATGATTCGCTCATTGGACGCATTGGCATAAGAACTCTTGGTCAGATCACTAGAGAGGGTATCTTTTTGAACGAAAATATAATAGATAAACTGAGTCGACGATCCTGCAGTATAATTCGACGCCACTAATTGAGCGCCTTGGTATCCGCTTTCGCAGGGGGCTTTGGCAACAAGGGTAGTCGGTGGTTGGCAGTTTGTTGCTTGAGGGTCATCTTTCTTCTGACAACCACTGAGCCATACAATCACCAAAAGAAAGCTACTACAGAGTCGAGCGATATTCATAGTTAGCTGACGAATTTTTATTATCAGATAACTAATTGTGATTCTTTTTGTCTTATTTTTTCTATGAAAAAAAACTATTTTGAAGGTGGTTTTGTGACTTATGGTCATCAATCATTAATTGCCTGGTAAACCAAAGGCTTGAAAGCTTTGTCGGTATTGGATACATATGGTCCCCACATATTTCGGTAGATCAACACAAGCATATCTTCTTTAGGGTCAACCCAATACGAAGTTGAAAACACGCCACCCCACGAATAGGTGCCGGCTTGGCTGGGGGTGAACTTGCTTCCATTGTCAGAAATAACCAAGAAACCAAACCCGAATTTATTATCCAAAGCATGGTCACCGACATTGGGGCTCAGGTCACCAATTTGATTCATGGTCATCAGGCGAATTGTGTTGCGGGCTAATAACTTCACGCCGTTATATTCCCCGCCGTTTAGCAACATTTGTAGGAAAACAGCGTAATCGTAAACGGTGGTTGACATACCGCCACCGCCCGAAAAATAACTGTGTTTTTGAAGCGGATAATTCATGTCGAGCGCTCCGCCAAAAACCGATGCCTGCTTTTTGATCGTTCCTGCGGAATCGCCCTGGAAAAAGTTGACCAGCCGGGAAGCTTTTTCAGAAGGTACATTAAAATAGGTGTCTTTCATGCCCAGGGGCTGACAAATCCGTTTCAAAAAGAATTCTTCCAGGTTCATACCAGACCATTTCTCAATCAAATAGCCTAACACGTCCATATTCAATCCATATTTCCATTGCTCACCAGGTTGAAAAAAGAGTGGCAAAGTACCTAGACGGGTCATGGCATCAGCCAGCGTTTGCCCTTTGACGCCAACTCCGCCTGTCATATTCGCTTTTGCATAAATGGCGACTTCTGATGGAGGACCGATAGCTGGGTAGCCCAAGCCTGATGTATGGGTCAGCAGGTCGCGAATCGTGATGGGGCGTTTCGCCGGAACGGTTGTGTAAGTCGTATCCTTGGCGTTGAAGGTGGCCAGTACTTTTTGATTGGCGAAGGTTGGAATGAACTTGGCAACCGGATCGTCCAGCGAGAACTTTCCTTCTTCCCAAAGCATCATAACGGCCACCGTAGTGAGTGCTTTCGTTTGCGAAGCCACCCGAAAGATGCCGGTTTTGTCGACAGGTGTTTTCGTGGTTGGATCATTATATCCGTGCGCCTTGTAAAAAACGATTTTGCCATGTCGAGCTATTAATACAACTGAACCGTTTACCCACTTCTGCTTAACCCAATCCTGCATACTTGCCTCCAATCTGGCTAGACGTTCAGCCGAAAATCCACCAGCCGCCGGGGCCGCTTCGGTTAAGACTTTTGCTTTTGACTGGATTTGCGCAGCAGTTTCGTAAACAAGACCAATAAACAGAATCAATAAAACGATTAGGTGACGATTCATGGCTTTGAAGTAGGAATAGTAATGTAATGTTGTCGTGTCAACGTATTAAGTTGAGATCGTTCGTTAGTTTTTTTGCCGCTGCCAAAAAGAGCGTAGTCGATCCAACACTGATAACGATTACGATCGACATAGCCCATCGTAATGACTCGTTACCCAAAGTCGGAGCGAGCCGATCACTGATGATGCCAACTGTCAATGGTCCGAAACCCAACCCAACCAGATTGAGTACAAAAAACAGGATTGCAGACGTAAGCGAACGCATCGATGATGGGACAAGGCTATGAGAAACAGCAATGGATGGCCCCAAATACAGACTTTGTAGCGACGCGGTTAAGCCCAGACAGACTAGTGAATAGGTTGTATTTTCTAGAAAAAGAGCACCTGTTATACAGGGAATCGAGATGATAATGGCATAAGCTGGAATTCTCAGGTACCGTCGCTTATCTATTTTCCCGAAATGGTCAGTCAGCGCCCCACCGGCATACGAACCGATGGCTCCACCAATGCCGAAGATTGGTCCGAGCAAAGCGCCTATTTCTGCGTTTTTCATCCCGTGCAGCCTTGCCAAAAAAGAAGGCGCCCAATTATTTACACCATACAGGCAAAAGACATGCAATCCCGTAGCCAACGCCAGATACACGAAGGTTTTGGTTGCATACAACCGCTTCAGTACATCACGCAAGGAGGGCGACTCAACTGTCAATGTTGGATTCGTATCCGTCGCTCCACGTCGAGGTTCTTTCACCAATGCGTAAAAGAGGACTGAAAAAATAACCCCAGGGATACCTACTGCAAAAAAAGCGGTGCGCCAACCAAGATGCTGGTTCAAATATCCCCCCATTAAAAAGCCGACCAATATCCCGAAATAAATGCCTGTCGAGTAGATTGAAAGTGCCGTAGCTCGTTTTTCTGGCGGGAAGTAATCGGATAACATCGCATGGGCTGGAGGACTTCCACCGGCTTCTCCAACGCCCACGCCTATACGGGCTAATAGCAACTGGACGAAATTCCGCACCAGGCCCGAACAAGCAGTCATAATACTCCATAAGGCCAGGGATGCCGCCACAATATTCCTGCGGTTGGTTTTGTCAGCAAGTCGGGCAATTGGAATGCCCAACGTAACATAAAATAGTGCAAACGTAAACCCGGAGAGCAACCCAAGCTGAGTGTCCGACAGGTGTAACTCCTTTTTGATTGATTCCTGTAGGATAACCAGAAGCTGCCGATCAACAAAATTGAAGACGTATACCAGCGTCAGCATCACCAGGACATAATTCCGGTATAGACTACTAACTTCATTATTACTGGTTATTTCCTTGGTTTGCATAAAGGTGTTGAAGGGAGTATATCGTACGACTAAAAGAAATAAACATAAAGAAAATCCTCATTTATTCTAGAATATTAATAATCCTGCCTTTCAAGTACTTTTATTAAAATATACGACCTTTAGAAACACCCGAAAGTACAGGACGGGCGAACCA
Source organism: Spirosoma harenae (assembly GCF_054776975.1). Classification (NCBI taxonomy): domain Bacteria; kingdom Pseudomonadati; phylum Bacteroidota; class Cytophagia; order Cytophagales; family Cytophagaceae; genus Spirosoma; species Spirosoma harenae. The sequence goes on from NZ_BAAHBD010000017.1 coordinate 111,597, forward strand.
GTAAAGTGGTGCATCTTGCTGTTTTAACAGCCATAAATCCTGCGACCAGAATTTTGTCAAATGAAAAGAATAGTCTTCTTGCTCACGGGTGCGCTTGTCGTAAGCGCGCAGATTGTAGCCCAAACAATAGGAAAGGCCTCTTTCCCCGATGGGGCGCCAATCAGTAACTGGTTTACAGATGTCAAAAAGGTAAGCCTTGCTCAACTTGGGAAGTCGTACGTGATTACGGACTTTGGTGTAAAAGCCGACAGTACCATCGTGCAAACGGAAGCCATACAGAAAGTTATCAATACCGCGGCTGAAAAGGGCGGTGGGGTAGTGGTGATTCCTAAAGGTACATTTATGAGTGGGGCTTTATTTTTTAAACCCAAAACCCATTTGCACGTATCAGAAGGAGCCGTACTAAAAGGTTCTGACAGTATCGCTGACTATCCAAAATTGCCTTCTCGAATGGAAGGGCAAAGTCTGGATTACTTCGCGGCTTTGGTCAATGCGTATCAGGTCGATGGATTTACGATTTCAGGGAAAGGGAAAATTGATGGAAATGGGTTACGTTTCTGGGAAGCTTTTTGGCAACGACGTAAAGAGAATCCGAACTGTACGAACCTGGAAGTTTCGCGACCTCGGTTGGTATTTATCTGGAAATGCAATAACGTTCAGGTACAGGACGTAAAGCTGCATAATGCGGGTTTCTGGACGAGCCATTACTACCAATGCCAGAATGTGAAAGTGTTGGATGCGCATATTTATTCACCCTACAAACCCGTAAAAGCCCCAAGCACTGATGCAATTGATATTGATGCCTGTTCCAATGTTCTCGTCAAAGGTTGCTATATGTCGGTAAATGATGATGCAATTGCCTTAAAAGGCGGCAAAGGCCCCTGGGCAGATCGGGTGCCTAGCAATGGTGCTAATACGAACATCATTATTGAAGACTGTGAATTTGGTTTCTGCCATTCGGCGCTGACGTGCGGCAGTGAGGCAATTCATAACCGAAATATTGTGATGCGGAACTGCCATGTCAGCGAAGCGAGTCGGGTGTTGTGGCTCAAAATGCGGCCCGATACACCACAACTATACGAATACATTCGTGTAGAAAACATAAAAGGCCAGGCGCATAGTCTTTTATACGCAAAGCCCTGGACGCAGTTCTTCGACTTACAGGGTCGCAAAGACGAGCCGATTTCCTACGCTAACCATGTGACGCTGAAAAATATTAATCTCAATTGTGATACATTTTTTGACGTGGCAGTTTCCAGGCGGGATAAACTTTCGAATTTTACATTCGAAAACTTTGCAGTAGAAAGTAAAAACATAGCTATTGATAAAAATGTAGTCAGCGGATTTATTCTCAAAAATGTGAAAGTCAATAATAAGCTATTGGAATAAAAAATTGCTTCGTTTTTTAGCCATAAACGCACACTTTTTAGCTAGGGTTATACTTAAAAACATGGCACGACGTTTGATAGTCGGTAAGTATTAACAACCCATACTTATAACTAACCATGGCTACTTATTACGCCTTCCGCTCCTTTCGTTCTACATTCATTGCCCTGATCGCTATTGGTTGTCTGGTAACATCCTGTAAAAATATGGGGGGCGGTGACAACGTCGACCCTCGTGAACAATACTTGGGGGTATATGATGGAGGCTATCAGGCCTCAACACTGGTCAATAATTCGTATGAGTCCAGACGGGAAAGCGGTACTATACAGGTGACCGTATCGAAAGCACAGAACGCCAATCAGGTAACACTTGATCTAGTCTTTAATGGATCTACGAAACAGACGATGACTGCTGAATTGTCGAATGCGACGTTTACTATTGTCGATAAAAGTACGGAAGCTCTTACGTTTGATGGTAAAACCATTAACGATGCTAAATACACAGCACAGGGGCAGTTTGTTGATAAGACGATTGTGATCAATACGACCACTGAAACGTTACAAAGCGGATTGACCATTTCCAGACTTGGTAATATTTCAGGGACCTTAAAGTAAGACTTTTGAACCGGTATGTTGATGATATCGGGCTTCGGGGTTTAATTGATTAAACCGGCTGGTTGGCCGGTTTTTTTATGGACATTGCCGAAAGGTAGAATGCATCGATGGTGTTCTTTTGAAGGATACTGATTTAGTTCTAAATAATCTCAGATTCACTTCTATGAAATTCCTCCTGACATTCGGCTTATTTTTCTCGATGTACTGCGCCGTGGCGCAAACGCCCGTATCGCCATCAGCCGCTGCATCATCGTCGGCTGCGCTCTCTGCCGAGGGAAAAACGGTGGCCGAAACTGAGAAAAAACGATTTGCCGCTCAGGTTAGTAAAGATTATGCGTATCTGGATAAAGTGCTGGGAAACGATCTGGTGTACACGCATTCGAACGGGAACAGCGATTCTAAAGAGTCTTATATTCAATCCATCCGCGATGGCAAATCGAAATATGACGCTATTGATGTCGAAGATCAGAAAGTGCGCGTATATGGCAATACGGCGATTATCAATGGTATCTGCATGGTAAAAGCGATGAATAATGGCGAAACCATCAATACGCATTTAAAATACACTTCTGTGTACGTCCGGAAGGGACCACAATGGCAAATGGTAACCTGGCAATCGTTTAAAATGCCGAACTAGAACCGGGATTTATGTGATTGAACTGACTGTGAACCTGGTTCAGACTTTGAGAAATTCCCGTAACTCCGTCGCATCCTGTGCATTCATGCGCCCGGCCAATACGAGTCGGAGTTGCCGTCGGCGTAAGGCACTGGCGTATCGATCTTTTTCATCATCGGTTTCCGGAATAACTGCCGGTACTTCAATCGGGCGACCACTCTGATCGACGGCGACAAATGTGTAGAAAGCGCTGTTGGTACTGACCCGAATACCCGCTGGAATGTCTTCGCCCCACACTTCAAGGTACACTTCCATCGACGAACTGAACGCGCGCGTTACCTGTGCTTTTATGGTCACGATGTTGCCTAAGCGAATAGGTTCGGCGAACGAAACGTTATCGACTGAAGCTGTTACGACAATTCGATTGGAGTGTTTTTGAGCCGCAATAGCTGCGGCAATGTCCATGAAGTGCAGGAGTCGCCCACCCATCAGATTGTTGAGCGTGTTGGTATCGTTGGGTAATACCATTTCGGTCATAATGGTTGCAGACTCGCGGGCAAATTTGGGCTGAGGCATTGAGTAAAGAGTAAATAAGTCAGGAATCAGAGATTTTTTGCAAACCAACGACCGAAAATTGAAACGGGCAAATGGTCAGCAGGATGGATTGAATCTCAAACAAAACCAGTCGATTGTCGTTCTTTGGAAAACAAATAACCTGATTTGGATACGTTTAACCAATTAGTAACCATCATGCACAAATCAAAACATGCGTCCGTTGTGAAACCCTGGGGCTTGTTATTCTCACTCCTTATCGTATTGACCAGCTTTTTTTCGGCTTGTACAAAAGAGGAAAACAACACACCAACGCTTTCGACAATCGGCGATTTACTTAATACGAGTGGCCAATTTACCTTACTCAAAGCAGCCCTTACAAAAGCAGGTCTGGATGGAATGCTGAGCCAGCCCGGTACATACACTGTTTTTGCGCCGACCGATGCTGCTTTTAAATTATTAGGATACAATGATGTGGCTGCGATTAATGCTGCATCTACCGATTTGCTGAAATCTATCCTACAATATCACGTTCTTAGTACTCGAGTAGCATCCGCTGATATTCCGGTTGGTGTTAATACTCCTCAGCAAACAGCGGGTGGTTTGCCTGTTTATGTATCTAAAGTAACGTCCACCTCATCGACAACTACGTCGACTACATCCAGTACGATTTCAGTCAATGGAGCGCGCATTTTACAGACCGATGGACAGGCCAGCAATGGGGTCGTTTATGCTATTGATCGAGTGTTACTGCCACCTACATTCGGAAACGTTGTAGCAACCATTCAGGGTATTCCGCTCCTGTTACCGACTGCATCGTTTAAACTACTAACGGCGGCTGTGGCAAAAACGGGTGCCGTTAGTTCACTGACTGCTACTGGACCAATTACTGTCTTCGCGCCGACTGATGCTGCTTTTAAGGCCGTTGGCTACGATTCGGCTGCTATTGCCAAAGCACCCGTTGCCACATTAGCTAGTGTACTGAGCTATCATTTGGTGAACGGACGAGTATATACACCGCTGATTACCAATGGTTCAAGTCTGAGTACAGCACAGGGCGGAACCATTACCGCTGGGGTTAGTACAACGGCGCTGACCGTTACCGGCAAAGGAAACGGCGGAACCGCTTCAAGCATTACTGGCCCCGATATTAGTGCAACAAACGGGGTTGTTCATATTATTGACAGATTGCTATTGCCGCAATAAAAAGACGCTTTATAATCAATAAATTAGGGCAGGTGAACGCATAAAATTACTTGTGCGTTCACCTGCCCTGACCCTTTTTTAGACCCTTTCGGAGGAATCAAAACCGGCTTGTAAATGTTCTATATTCAGTGAATTTACCCTCAGATTTTATCAATTTGTTTCGTTGGAAATACGTGATTCTGCGTAAGACTTTCGACCTTTGGCAAATTGATTTGTGACTCCTATCGAATGGCCCAACCAACTAAAAAACTCTTCCTGCTCGATGCGCTGGCCCTGATTTACCGCGCTCATTTTGCCTTTAATAAAACTCCCCGGATCTCGTCGCGGGGGGTCAATACGTCGGCTGTATTTGGCTTTATGAATGCCATGATCGAGGTGCTGACGAAGGAAAAACCTACTCACATCGGCGTCGCGTTCGATTCGGCCAAGAAGACGTTCCGGCATGAACAATTCCCGATGTATAAAGCGACACGGCAGTCGCAGCCGGAAGATATCAGCGTGGCCATGCCGTATATCAAGAAGATCATTGAGGCCATGCACATCCCGATTCTGATTCTGGAAGGCTACGAAGCCGATGATATTATTGGGACGATTGCTAAAAAAGCGGCAATGGCTGATTTTGAGGTGTATATGATGACACCCGATAAAGATTACGGTCAGCTTGTAGAAGACCATATTCATATCTACAAGCCCGCTTTTATGGGCAAACCCGTTGAAAAACTGGGCGTAAAAGAAGTGCTGGAACGCTGGCAAATTGAACGAATCGAGCAGGTAACCGATATGCTTGGCCTGATGGGTGATTCGGTCGATAATATCCCGGGAATTCCTGGTGTAGGCGAAAAAACGGCTCAGAAACTCATTGCCGATTTTGGATCGATTGAAAACCTAATTGCCCGCGCTGACGAGCTAAAGGGAAAACTCAAAGAGAACGTCGTCAATTTTGCGCAGCAGGGGATGTTGTCGAAGCAACTGGCAACCATTCATTTAGACGTGCCACTTGCGTTTGACGAAGATAAATTACGTCATACCGAATACGATAAACCCCGCTTGGCTGCCCTGCTGGATGAACTGGAGTTCCGGCAAATGAAGACCCGTTTGCTAGGGGGAGATTACGACGAAAAACCATTGCCAGCGGCATTTAAAGCCAATCCTGCTGGTCAAATGAATCTGTTTGATTCACCCGGTGGTGATACGCCTGCGTTCATGCCGTTTCCGAACATGAGCGCGGTCAATCCATCTGGAGCAAGCGATTTACCATTCGATTTTACAGGCACTCCGTCGGCTACTTTATCTACCGATAAACCAAAAGGCAAACGAACATCGGTTAGTGTACCGGCGGCTTCAGGAGCGAAAGCAACGCCATCCAAAGTCACAGAAACGATTACCACGGATGATGCACCCGGTAACGAAGTGACTGAAGAACCGGCTTACCTCGATGTTTATCCAGACGTTGAACTGGAGGAAAATCAGCCCGAACGACGGAAAACGATTCTATCCGTCAAGCACGATTATCGACTGGTTGATACGCCGGAATTACGAGCTAGTTTGGTGCATTATCTGAATCTTCAGGAAAGCATTTGTTTCGACTCTGAAACAACCGCTATCGATCCTGTAGAAGCTGATTTGGTGGGACTTTCGTTTGCGTACCGAACGGGCGAAGCGTTTTACGTACCCGTGCCAGAAGATCGGGCCGAAGCGCAAGCCATTGTCGACCAGTTTAAACCCGTTTTCGAGAATCCTGCTATTGAAAAGATTGGACAGAACCTGAAATACGATCTGCTGATGCTGAAAAAGTACGGCGTCGAGGTTCAGGGCAAGATGTTCGATACCATGTTAGCGCACTACCTCATCGAGCCAGAAATGCGCCATAATATGGACATGATGGCGATGATGTACCTGAATTACAGTCCTGTCGAGATTGAAGCGCTGATTGGCAAAAAGGGAAAAGGCCAACTGACGATGCGGGAAGTCGAGATTCAGAAAGTGGTTGATTATGCAGCCGAAGACGCTGACATTACGCTGCAATTAAAACACACGTTTGCCCCACGACTTGAAAAAGACAATCTACACAAACTGTTTGATCAGGTCGAGATGCCGCTCGTTCGCGTACTCACCGATCTTGAGTTAGAGGGCGTTACACTCGATACAAAAGCACTGGCCGACTTATCTGCTTCGCTCGAGGTCGATATGAAACAGGTTCAGCAGGAGATTTTCGATATTGCTGGAAATCCGTTCAACATCGGATCGCCGAAACAACTTGGTGAGGTTCTGTTTGAAAAACTCAAACTCGACAAAAACGCTAAAAAGACCAAAACGGGTCAGTATGCGACGGGCGAAGAGATATTGTCGAAGCTGGAAGTAGAACACGAAATCGCTCGGAAAATCCTGGATTATCGCGAACTGGTTAAACTGAAGAATACGTATGTTGATGTATTGCCGCAACTAATTAGCAAACGTACGGGACGTATTCATACATCGTTCAATCAGGCTGTTGCGGCAACCGGACGACTATCATCAGTTAATCCCAACCTGCAAAATATCCCGATTCGTACCCCGCGTGGACAGGAAATTCGAAAAGCATTCGTTCCGCGTGGACCTGAATTCCTGATTATGTCAGCCGATTATTCGCAGATCGAATTGCGGATCATGGCGGCTTTCAGCGGTGATCAAACTATGCTCGATGCGTTTAATAATGGCGTCGATATTCATACGCAAACGGCTAGCAAGGTTTTTCATGTTGGGCTAAATGAAGTTACGAGCGATATGCGCCGGAAAGCCAAAACCATCAATTTTGGCATTATCTACGGTATTTCTGCTTTCGGCCTATCGCAACGGTTAAAGATTCCACGCAAAGAAGCCGCCGAAATTATCGACGAGTATTTTGCCGGATTCCCAGCCGTAAAAGATTACATCGATCAGTGCATTGAAAAAGCCCGCGGTTTCGGTTACGCCGAAACAATTCTCGGTCGTCGACGCTATCTGCGTGACATTAATTCCCGTAACCAGACTGATCGGATGTTTGCCGAACGCAACGCCGTGAACGCGCCCATTCAGGGAAGTGCTGCTGATATGCTCAAAATCGCCATGATTCGGATTCACGAATTCATGCAGCAAGAGCGTCTGAAATCAAAAATGATTCTAACCGTCCACGATGAACTCGTCTTCGACGCTCACCGCGACGAAATCGCCTTGCTAACTGAACGCGTCGACGATATCATGAAAAACGCTATCCCCATGGCCGTTCGGATGGAAACCGGCATCGGCACCGGCGAAAACTGGTTGCTGGCGCACTAACATCTGGAAGGATGTATTTTACTTGGCCCGACGACGATTCGTCGGGCTTTTTTGTTGGCTCATCGCGCTTAATTGTATTCCCATGTTAATAAATTAGAACATTCGGAGAGTAGGGAACATTTTTGTACTTTATTTATTTCAACAAGAGAATACAATCTGAATTGGCGATTTTGTTTTGCGTTTTTTCTAGAATGTTAAAACGTCGGTTGCTGAAAAAAGAAAGCTGCAAAAATGAAAAAGAGTCTACTGCCTCTCACCATTGGAGGCTTCGGCATTGGAATGACCGAATTTGTGATGATGGGTATCCTGCCAGATATTTCTAGTTCACTACACATCTCGATTCCCGTTGCGGGCCACCTGATTTCGTCGTACGCCCTTGGCGTTGTATTAGGCGCTCCGTTGCTTGTTGGTATTGCTGGAAATTACCCGCCGAAAAAGATTTTGTTGGGCCTGATGGCCTTGTTTACGTTCTGTAATGCGCTCTCGTCATTCGCCCCCAATTACGAAACCATGATGATTACCAGACTCTTATCGGGGCTGCCGCATGGTGCGTTTTTTGGCGTTGGATCAGTTGTCGCTAGTCGGATAGCGGGCCGTGGGAAAGAAGCGCAGGCCATTTCGATGATGTTTGCCGGACTGACCATTGCTAATATTATTGGTGTTCCGCTCGGCACGTACATTGGCCATACCATGAGCTGGCGGCTGACGTTTTTGATTATCGCTGCGGTTGGCCTGATTACGATGGCGAGTATTCAGCGGTTCCTGCCGGTTATGCCTGTGGTTGGTGAAACAAATCTGCGGAAAGACCTGAAATTGTTCACCTACGTAGAACCTTGGCTGATACTTGGTATTACGGCCATCGGAACGGGCGGTCTGTTTGCGTGGTTCAGTTACATTGCGCCGTTACTTACCGAAGTTGCGCAGTTCAGCAATAATCAATTGACATGGATTCTGGTACTGGCGGGTTGTGGCATGGCCGTCGGTAACTTGGTTTCGGGTCGCGTGGCCGATCTGATTTCACCCGTTAAGGCTACGGCTTTGTTCTTGGCCTTAATGGTGGCGTGTTTACTTATTATTTATTTCGTAGCGCCTTTCCAGATTCCTTTACTTGTCATGACGTTTATCACTGGAGCAGTAGCTTTCTCGTTAGGGGCACCGATCCAGATTCTGATGATTCGGGCGTCGAATGGTTCTGAAATGCTGGGTTCTTCGGTTAGTCAGGCCGGATTTAATATGGGGAATGCGTTAGGCGCTTATTTAGGTGGCCTACCGATTGCTGCCGGTATGGGCTACGCATCGCCACAATTGGTTGGCGCTGTGATGGCGTTTACGGGCTTCTTGATGGCAATCATGGTGTATTACCACCATAAAAATGCGGTTAACTACGAAATAACGCCGAGTCACTAAGGGTATCAATCCGATTACGTAAAAATTTTCATTGTATATCGACGGATTCTGTACTTTCACACAGAATCCGTTTTCTTTTACCCTAATCTTTACACAATGGACTTTTTTCTCGTATTAATTATTCTGGCGGCTATCGTCCTGTATCTCTCAGTTGTCATTGTTCGACAGGGAACCGTAGCTGTTGTTACCGTTTTCGGAAAATATACCCGCGTCATGACGCCAGGGCTAAACTTTAAAATTCCTTTTATTGAATTCATCTATCGACGCATATCGATTCAAAACCGCTCGGTCGAGCTAGCGTTTCAGGCAATTACAGCCGATCAGGCCAATGTTAACTTCAAGGCTATGTTGGTGTATTCGGTGTTGAATCAGGCCGAAGAAACGATTAAGAACGTAGCGTTTAAGTTTATCGACGAAGCGTCGTTTATGCAGGCTCTGGTTCGAACCATCGAAGGTTCGATCCGTAGTTTTGTTGCAACTAAAAGACAGTCTGAAATTCTGGCTTTGCGCTCTGAGATTATCGAACACGTTAAGGCTCAGCTTGATGCGTTATTGGAAAGCTGGGGGTATCACCTGACCGATTTGCAATTAAACGACATTGCGTTCGATGAGGTCATTATGCGATCAATGGCGCAGGTCGTGGCCTCGTCGAACTTAAGAGCTGCTGCTGAGAATGAAGGACAGGCGCTTCTGATTACAAAAACGAAAGCCGCTGAAGCTGAGGGTAATGCGATTCAGATTTCGGCCGAAGCAGAGAAAACCGCTTCACAGTTACGCGGTCAGGGCGTGGCTTTGTTCCGGGAGGAAGTGGCAAAAGGGATGGCCGAATCGGCGCGGGTGATGAACGAAGCCAAGCTCGATGCATCGCTGATTCTGTTCTCGATCTGGACGGAAGCTATTAAGCATTTTGCTGAAAATGGACGGGGTAATGTTATTTTCCTGGATGGTTCGACTGACGGTATGGAAAAAACTATGCAGCAATTAATGGCTATCCAAAAATTGAATAATGGAGGTGATTCGGGCATTGTACCGCCACCAACCGTGCCCTCGAGACGCTGAACATAGTTTATTGTTTACGGTTTACAGTATACGGTAGTTAACGCAAAAGTTATTGTTGCACCGACCGCCGTATATTGTAAACCGTAAACGTTTTATGACAAACCTGCTTTTCCCTACTGACTTTTCAACTAATACTGCTGCCGCGCTAGACTGGGTACGGCTTTTCGCTCAAAAAACCGGGGCTACTATTACGTTGCTGCACGTTTATTTGCCCATAGTTCCCGATACTGTATTTCCATCTGTGACCGATCCTGGACTTGGGTTGATTGAGACGCAACAATTGGAAGATATTAGCCGTAATCGATTAACAGGACTAGCGGCTTCGCTCCAGGCCGAAGGCTTATCTGTACAAGCTGAGTGGCGAATTGGATTGGTAGACGATGAAATTCTGGCCGTTGCTAAAGAAGTTCGAGCTGATCTGATCGTTATGGGACGCAGCGATCTGAGCACGTTTTTTGATCGATTAGCCGGTAGTGCTGTTTCCGACGTAGCGGACGAGGCTTATTGTCCGGTTTTGATTGTTCCGACAACGGAAGAAGGAGTGGCTATTCGTCCGGCACAGGTCCATACAATTGCCTATGCCATGCAGGCGCAAACTACGCAGGCGCAGGTAACTGCCCAAACGGAATCGTTGGTGGAAGCGTTTGATGCTTTCCTAACCGTATTGACTGAGGATAAATTAGATACAGTTCATGCGGATCTGATTGTCATGCAGTTATATCCAAAGTCAGGATTTCTGGATGGACTATTTCAGTCGAATCCTGTTGCCAATTTGATCGAAAAATCAGAAGTGCCTGTTTTAGTCTATCATGAACAGAAATAACCAGTACTCGAAATCCAATAAAGGTTAATTCCTAAGTAACTTACCATTCAATAAAGATCGAGACCCGGTGCTCAAACACCGGGTTTTTGTATTCTAGCTAAAACCTATCCGCTTAATAGATAAACATTCCAAAAACGGTATACTTATTGCTACTACTCAATCGAAGGCTTTTCTTTTTGCGTACTATTGATTGAAAATTGGGATCTCGGATGCGCATCCTTTGGGTACTTTTTCTATTGCCATTTACCCTTTTCGCTCAACAAACGGGGTGGCAGGAACTTACGATTTCCGATGGCTTGTCGCAGGGCATGATTTATGACCTGGAACAGGACCAAAAAGGATTTATCTGGATTGCTACGAAAGACGGCCTAAACCGATACGACGGACACAATTTCACGGTTTTTACGCACGATCCTTATAACGAGTATAGCCTGTCTGATAACAACTGCTCTACCTTACTGGTCGATAGTCGGGGCTGGCTTTGGGTGGGCACGATCAACCAGGGAATCAGCTTGTTCAACACGCGCACCCAGCGATTTTACCACCTCGATATACGTGATCAGACATCAGCTAATGCTGGAAATTATACCATCAATTCTCTTTACGAAGATCCAAAGGGGGATATATGGGTAGTGGCTGATTTGAAAAAGGTGTTTAAGGTTAGTGTATCGGATACGCTAAAAAAGGCTTTTCCTGAACAGCCTGATCTGGCGAAGCTGGTGCAGATTTTAAGATTGCCAATTCCAGAAAAAATAGGTGGCTCGATCAATAGCCTTAGTTTTCGAGCGGATGGGAAAGCATTGGCCGTTTATACGGTTGGTTTACAGTATTTTAACTGGAGGAATTTTCAGAAACTGGAGACAGTCGAGTTAATAAAAACTGGGCCAAGCGAAACGTTATTTACGGAAGGCGATATAAATCAGGATATTTGGTGTGCTACCCTCGGTAATAAAATTGCCTGTCGTCGGAAGGGGATTGCGAAAGATATTTTCCTGCCGAAAGGAAATTATTCGCAGATCGCGATACAGATCATTAAGTCAAAAACGGTAATCATCGCTGTCGATAACTTGCTATGGCTGATGTCGCCCGACGAACTGATGCGTCAGGACAGTCTGATAACTCGAAATGCTTTTACGACCTTACCGTCGAACCTATACGCTATTACTGATTTTCTCATTGATCAGACGGGAAATCTCTGGGTAGGCACGAGTGGTTATGGCCTTCGCAAGTTTAATCCGAAGATAAAACGGTTTGAGTCGCTATTACCCGCAGCCACACTTTCCTATTTATGTGCTGATCGACAGGGCCGAACGTATATCCGTCATGAACTGGCTTATGAACAATTGGATCGGTTTGCAAATCGATTAATCCCCTATTTACCAGCTGATTTAGCGCCTGCCGACAAACGGGCTCGTTATATGATGCAGGATAGCCAGGGAATATTCTGGGTATCGAATACGAATTTTCAGACGCAGGAGATGAGTCTGTTTAAATTTTCATCGCATTGGAAACTTCTCAAAAAGTATAAGCTGCCCCCCAATACCGCTTTTGGGTTCAGTTACAACCAGACTGTCGAAGATAAATTAGGACAACTCTGGATCGGTCTGATCAATGGAAAGCTACTACGGTTCGATCCGAAAACGGAAACGTTCCAGATTTTCTCATATCAATCGCTTTTGCCCCAAAAAGTCGCGGATATTGAAACGTCTGCCCTCTATTTCGATCAGGAAGGTACGCTCTGGATCGGGACAATTCGAGGGCTGGTTCGCGTCGATCATCCGTTGACAAAGCCTACGTTTACGCTGTATAAAAATAGTGTGGCGGATCGATCAAGCCTGAGTAACGACATGGTTTCCAGCGTGATTGATGATCCAAGCCAGCCTGTGAAATACCTTTGGATCGGCACCAGGGGGGGAGGGTTGGATCGGCTGGATAAGCAAACTGGTAAGTTCGGCCATATTACGGAAAAGGATGGTTTACCGAACAAGGTTGTATACGGGATTTTGGCGGATGAGTTCAAAAATCTTTGGCTGAGCACAAACCGAGGGCTGGCTATGTTCAATCCTGCACAACGAACATTCCGCAATTTTAGCAAAGCCGATGGCTTACAGGACGACGAGTTCAATACGGGTTCTTTTCTTAAAGCGGCTTCGGGCGAACTGCTTTTTGGTGGAGTCCACGGATTAACCGTGTTTCGGGCCGGTAACGTGATTCGTTCCAGTAGCCAGGCTCCACAGGCGCATCTGATCGGTCTGAAAATCAATAATGAAACGGTTAACGTTGGCGACCCTGATGGTATTCTGACCGAAACAATTGACAACACGAAACGCATTGATTTAGCGTATAATCAGAATCTGATTACACTCGAATTTGGGGTGATGGATTTCGCGAACTCGGCCAAAAATCAGTACCGCTATCGACTTGACAATATTGATAAGGATTGGGTAGAAGCAGGTACAAATCGCTTTGCGAATTACGCACAGCTACCAACGGGTTCCTACACGTTTCAGATGATAGGCTCGACGGATGGGCAGACCTGGAGCAAGCCTGTCGAATTGCAGGTTCGGGTGAATCCGCCTTTCTATCGAACCTGGTGGGCCTATCTGATTTACATAGCGATACTGGCTTTCATCGGTTTGCAATTGTACCGATTCCAGACGCAACGACTACTGCTGGAGCAGCGGTTTGCTTTTGAACAGAAAGAAGCCATTCGCTTAGCCGAACTGGACACGTTGAAGACGCAGTTTTTTACAAACATTTCGCACGAATTCCGTACACCGCTTACGCTGATTCTGGGACCTATTGAACAGGCGATTCAGGACTACGCTCACGATAGCCGATTTCCATTGATTCAGCGGAATGCCAGTCGATTGCTGAGTCTGATTAATCAGTTACTTGATTTAAGCAAGCTGGAATCGGGGCAGCTTAAGCCCGAGTTGAGCACCGGCGATCTGGCTACATTTTTCCGAACAACATCCAGCGCGTTTGAATCGCTGGCCCAAAGCCGCCAGATTCGGTTTACGTTCGAACAGGATGAGCAGGAATGGTGGACTGATTTTGACCGGGATAAACTGGAGAAGATCGTGACCAATCTACTCTCGAACGCCTTTAAGTTCACTCCCGCTGGAAAAGAGGTGCGGATGATGGTTCATTATCCGGACGCGAAAGGTACGGGTAATATAGTCTTGTCGATTCTGGATACGGGTATTGGTGTTGCTCCGACGCATCTGGCCCATATTTTCGAACGGTTTTATCAGGTCGATGGCAAGATGAATCGCTCGTATGAAGGCACCGGCATTGGGCTGGCTCTTGTTAATGAATTGGTTCGGGTGTTAAACGGCTCCATTACGGTTACCAGCACCGAAGGTATAGGCACCCGGTTTGTTGTATCGTTCCCTGTAGCGTATCGTTCGCGCCCGGCTGAAGGAGCCGCAATTGACAATTCGGCTTCCGTTTTTGCCTGGAATCGGCAAGCAGAAATCGAACAGCTGAGCGTACATAAAAATGCTCAGGAAACTGAAGAATTGGAACAGGCCGAAACGGCGCTAAAAGCTGGCAATGTGCTGCTGGTCATTGATGATAACCCCGACATCCGGGCGTATGTGCGAACCATTTTTGAGTCAGATTATCAGGTTCTTGAAGCCGTTGACGGGCAGGAAGGACTTGAAAAAGCAAACGCTTTCCTGCCTAACATCGTAATCTGCGATCTAATGATGCCCCGGCTTGATGGGTTTGGTTTCTGTCAGGCAATAAAAAAACAGGAAACGACCAGCCATATTCCGGTCATTATGCTAACGGCTAAAGCTACGGTTCAGGATCGTATTGAAGGTTTTGAATTAGGTGCTGACGACTATCTGACCAAACCATTTAACCAGACTGAAATTCAGGTTCGGGTTCGGAACCTGATTCAACAGCGACAGCGATTGTTCGAATGGTTCGGAGCAAGCCGAACTATGTCGATGGCTCAGGAGCAGATACCCGTTCCGCTCACAGCTGAACAGCAGTTTATTGACCGCTTGACGGTGCTGGTCAGTAAACAGATGGATAATCCAGAATTTACCGTTGAAGAGCTGGCCCAAGCGGCTAATTTGAGTCGAGTTCAGCTTCATCGTAAACTCAAAGCCCTGACCAATAAGACCGCTACGAATTTTATTCGGGATATCCGGCTGGAAAAAGCCGCCGAATTATTGCAGGATGGTAAACTTAGTGTAACGCAGGTAGCCTATGAAGTTGGCTTCGATAATCTGTCTTATTTCTCAAAAGTATTCCAGGAACACTATGGCGTATTACCGTCACTCTACGGCAAGTCGACGTCAATGCTCAGTTAATCACCTTTCTATACTGCTTTTCCCGGAGCCCGAATTCTCGGGCTTTTTTATTGCCATGTAACATAAGTGTTAATAGATGTAACGAGGGCGTTAGCCAGTTCGCCACGGATAAGGCAATTTGCCGGGGCATTGAGCAATCGACTGAGAGATCACTTCTCAACTGATTATTGATGACTTAAGCCCATGAAAAAGAAACTCCCTGTTGACCGCAAACAAGTTAATCCCTTTCAATCTACCGATGCTGCCAACTCGTTTGATATCCTCTATCAGCGATACCTCGATACCGTATATCGCAGAGGGTCGGCTGCTCTGGATAAAACTAGTGATCCTACATTCAAACAGTTTATGGCCGATTTGACTGAACTGAAATTACGAACAACGCGCTGATTCAGTACACTAATTTTCACACGTAAACCAGTAACGCGTTTCTTTCTATCCATAAATAATCAAAAAGCCGCGTTGTTCTTTGACGCGGCTTTTTTTCGCAATGTAAGTTATTCACTATAAGGTATTTGTTGTCAAACGACGCGGCAGGTAGGAGTATGGAGAATTGGGAAATTACATGAATTGGCAATGTAACATAGCTTGTTCGCCTGATGATGTAGCTCGTTTGCCTGATCCACCATTGTTTCGTCGGCAACCACTACGTTCGGGAAAAGCGTAACCGTAGTGAAATGACCGCCACCGTCGGCTGTTTCTTCCATAATTCCGGTCGGTGAGTCGGTGTACTCGACAACAACTATACCTGATTCGGCGCAAAGATGCAGATACCACAACATATGGCAGGTTGAAAGGGAAGCGATCAGCATTTCTTCAGGATTATACCGCGTTTTATCTCCTCGAAACGAAGGATCAGATGAACCGGGAATGTCGGGTTTATTTTCGGCAGAAATAATGTGATTTCGGTCGTAAGCACGGTAGCTGCGTGTGCCTTCGCCTTTATTGCCTGTCCAGGTGACTGTGAGCGTATAGTGATGCTGTTTGGCCATAATTTGTATTGGTTCAACTGGAAATCCTGTCAGAATTCTGCTCTCCACCATCGGGGCCGTAAAACAATACCCACGTAGCAAAATCATCGGTAAAGTTCTCGAATCGATGGGTAACTCCGGCTGGGACAAACAATAAATCACCGGGTTTTACCGTCATTTTCTCGCCCGCATGATCGAACGTACCGCTGCCAGTCGTAATTACGTATACTTCGTCGCGACGATGCGGTTGTTGTTTATCAATCCGGTCAGGCTTGTAATACTCAACAACCAGACTTCCATGTGTAAACAATTCGACAAACTCATTTGCGCTAATCTGTAGCTGTTTGAGCCCATCTTCGGGAGAAAACTGGATTTTCATATATCAGCTCATCGTTACTGAAAAGAACATAGCTCATTGGATTCCTTATACTCTGTATAAATTGTTAGGAATCACAAAAATTCCGGCCCTACTTACCTTTATCGACCGCCATACGTACGGCCAAACTTGTCAAAATACTAGCCATAACCCATTCCTGCGCTCGTATATACGCCGAACGAGCCTGAAACCAACGTGCCAG
This sequence comes from Spirosoma harenae, assembly GCF_054776975.1. NCBI lineage: Bacteria > Pseudomonadati > Bacteroidota > Cytophagia > Cytophagales > Cytophagaceae > Spirosoma > Spirosoma harenae. The sequence goes on from NZ_BAAHBD010000017.1 coordinate 128,428, forward strand.
TTGGGCGGCTGACAGAATAATGATCGTATTAACTGTGCCGCTTATCGTTAGTTGAATTAGGCCTAATTGGATATTCTGGAACCAGAGTGAGCCGTATTCCGGATGAGTAAATTGCGGAAAAAACGACAGATAAAATACAGCTACTTTCGGATTCAGTGCATTGGTCAGAAAGCCCATCCGAAACAATTTCCAGTCTGAATCATGCGCTAAATGGCGTGTTTGAAACGGCGAAATGCTTCCGGGTTTAACGGATTCCCAGGCTAGGTAAAGCAGATAACCGACTCCTAGCCATCGCAGGATTTCATACGCTAACGGTATTGCCAGAAAGACAGCTGTTAACCCAGCAGATACCAAAACTATATGGCCCAGAAACCCGACAACTACACCTGTCAGCGATATAAGCCCCGCCCGTTTTCCCTGTGTTATAGATCTGGAAATTAAGTAGATCATATTCGGGCCCGGCGTCAGAACAAGCCCTAGCGCAGCCAGCGCGAAGAGGAGTATGTCATTGACTGACAACATAATATGATTCTGGATTAGGGGACAATATCGTTTAAGAAAAGCACCATGAGCTCTTCATCATAATAGCGATCCCCATCTTTAATGGCGTTTTTTTCAAACGAAAATGATCGAAATCCTAACTTTTGGTACTGCCGTTTCGCCCGTTCATTCGCTGCAAGGACACTCAGGTTAATCTGTTCCATAGTTGGTAAGCATCGCGCCCGGCGAATGGTCTCTTCCAGCAGCATTCGTCCAATACCCTGACCGCTGTAATCGGCGGCTACATACATTGCAAACAGTAACCCCTTGTGCCGGAGCTTTTTACGGGCTTCCCCTTCGCGTTTAAAACTTACCGAACCGACCAGTTCATTTGTGCTGGAAAGGACACCGAGCGTAAAACTATCGGGTTGACCAGTCGTCGGAAACGGTTCGCCAAATGCGTCGGCTGGGCTAATGCGAAAGCAATCCTGGTGAGCTACAAAACCGGCTTGCATAAAAGATGCATAGCCGAAATTATTGGTGGCAGTCAGTTCAACAAGTCTCATCGTAAATAGGCTGGTAACGGAATGGCTTTATCTCCTTCTTTCGGAATGGGTGTTTGGCGAACCGTTTGTAAAGGAATCACTCCGGCCCACGTTGGCAAATCTTCATCTTCAGGATCATCGTTAGGACCGCCAGTGCGCAATTTTGCAGATGCTTCGGCCAGTGAGAACGCCAGTACGGTTGTTTTGCGCATTTCACTCACTGTTGTTGGTCGTAAATCGTCCCAGCGACCGGGAATTAAGTGATCGGTAATGAGTGCCAATACTTCCATACGTTCGTCTTCGTCGATCACTTTTTCAGCATTCGCAAAAATGACAACTGAGCGATAATTGACCGAATGGTGAAACGCTGATTTCGCGAGAACAAGCCCGTCGGCCAGCATGACAGTAATGCATACCGGTGCACCATTTTCGATGCTTCGAATAAAATGACTGCCTACCGACCCGTGAATGTACAGTTTATCGCCTTTCCGAGCAAAAGCTGTTGGAATAGCCATCGGTTGCCCATCAATAGCAAAACTGACGGTACAGAATAAAGCTTCGTCCAGAATCGGGTGAATGGTGGCTTCGTCGTAGTGGGCGCGTTTGGCTAAGCGGCTTGGTGTTGTTCGGGCGGTTTGCATAGTAGTTGATAGGGAATGGTTGTACGGTAAATTCACAACAAATGTCGTATTTTACCGGACTATCAAAATGGTCCAGTTTTTAGATATTAGCTCGTCCAGTTGTGCTACCATTCAAGTCATTAATTCAGATCGATAAAGCCTCAGGCACGCCCGTATTTGTTCAACTCGGCAATCAGTTAGGTCAATTGATTCGTGAAGGAACCCTTCAGGCTGGTCAACGATTACCCGGTACGCGGCAACTGGGTGAGTTACTACAATTGAATCGACAAACTATTGTCGCAGCTTATGACGAAGGATTAGCGCAGGGGTGGCTTGAGAGCCGGGCGGGAAGCGGAACGTACGTAGCGGAGCATTTTCCTGAGATAAAACCATTACCACTAGTACCTGGACAAGCCATATCGCGGGCAGAACGATCTAGTTTACAGGCTCCTGGTTATTCTTTCGAAACGCTGGATTTTCTGGTCCGGCCTGTACTGACGTATGCATCCGACCTCCATCTGGACGATGGATTTCCCGATATTCGACTGGCACCCATGGATGAATTGAGTCGGGCGTATCGGTCTTATTTTCGCTGGGGGAATCCGCAGCAGCATTTTGGGTATGTAGCTACGGAAGGCCATCTATTGTTACGGGAGCAGCTTTCGCAGCATCTGAACGAGACGCGTGGACTGCAAACTACACCTGAAAATATTCTGATTACCCGCGGTAGTATCATGGGTATGCATCTGGCTTGCCAAACGCTGCTACGCCCAGGCGATACGGTTGTTACGGGCGAAACGACCTGGTTTGGGGCTACGATCAACATTCAGAAAACGGGCGCTTCGATCCAGACTATACCCGTTGACCAACATGGTATGGATATGGACGCATTGGCCGATCTATGCCAGAGACAACCCATTCGAATGGTGTTTGTGACGCCCCATCATCATTACCCAACAACTGTTACACTACGTGCCGACCGACGCATTCGTCTACTGCAACTGGCTGAACAGTACGCTTTTGTGGTTCTGGAAGATGACTATGATTATGATTTTCACTACCTCAGTCGGCCGATTCTGCCACTCGCCAGCGCCGACCGAAAAGGAATGGTTGTGTACGTTGGGTCTCTAACAAAATCCGTTGCACCAGCATTTCGGATTGGCTACGTAGTAGCTCCAACTCTCCTGATCGATGAACTAGCCAGACTCCGCCGAATTATTGACCGCCAGGGCGATCCCATGCTCGAATTTGCGATTGGCCAACTGTTTAAGACGGGCGATTTGAAACGTCATTTCCGGAAAGCTTTACGTACTTATCAAGCTCGTCGGGACTGCTTCTGCGATTTACTAACCAACAAATTAGGTGATGTCGTACAGTTTACCAAACCCGATGGCGGCATGGCTGTCTGGACGAAATTCGATTCCGCCATTGATATGGACGCATTGGCTCATCGTGCAGGCAAGAATGGATTGTATTTGTCGAATGGGGTAGCGCATAACCCTCCAGGCCAACGGCTCAATGGTACACGACTTGGATTCGCATCAAGCACAGAAGAGGAATTGGAACGCAGTGTCGCGATCCTGAAAGGAGTGATTATGGCTTAATAATCAATTTCTTCGTCTTGTAAAAGTTGCTTGATATTCAATGTGCAATCATCAATGACCGGAATATCTTCTGACCAGTTTACGACGTACCAGGTTGGATCGTTTTGATTGATAACGTAAACTTTTTGCATACTCGTAATCACCCAAAGCACCTTCTCGACACCAAAGTCAAGCAGTTTTTGTGATTTCCGCATAATGTACTCGTCCGCTTTGTTCGGAAAGTCAGATACGTCGGCCTTAATGTCAACCTCAATCACAATTTTGGGAGCCAGATCGAAGTATTTTCCTTTGAGTTTGCCGAGCTTCTCTTTTTCAAAAATGACTATATCATTGCCTAAATTGTCATTCAATGCTAAGTGTAGGCCAATCTCATTGGTAGCAAGCAAATACTTTTTACGGTTTATAATACTGTACAAATGACCATGAAGAATGGATACCAAAACACCCTGTAAATCAGAACACGACATGACTTCCTCAATGGATTTCTTACCTGCCAGTACATCCTGGTATCCGTGGTAATAAATCGGTTTACCGTTCCACATTTCATAGATGAGAGCAGGAGGAATACTGCGAGAAGATGATCGATTGTTCCGACGTGGCTTCTTTTCGGCAATTTCAGTCATACCTGTGTTGGTTGATACCTTAACAAGATTAACGAAAAAACATCAGACGGACAAGTAGCGGTTTAGGTCACGTTTCCACTGTTGGTAGGCTTTAGGCAAACACACAGCACACGGACGGTAACCGGCTGAAATTGCTTCTGCTACGTCTTGGAAAAACGTACGGTTTTCGGGTTTCATGCGTTTGCCTGTTCGGCAGTCGAGTCGTCCATAAATCTTACCGGGTTTATGGCCAGCTAATGAAAGCTGATTGGTCCGTATCAATTCCACCAGCTTCCGTTTACGAGCAAATTCTGTTGCGCCAAGCTCAATATGACGTATCATGCGGCATCATGAAAAATTAGCCCTAGATTGATGCGTGTACCCGAACGAATCTCACTGACACCGTGTCGCATGGCAGCTCGATAATAACCGCGTGTGCTTTTGGCCGGTCGATACTTTGTTGTGAAAATGACAACTTGTCCCTGCCCGGGTTGCAAAACCGTTGCTTTCGATTGCATGCGTGGACGTTGTTCCACCAGAACAAATTCCCCACCCGTATAATCGACGTTTGGCTGACTTAGAAACAATACTGCCTGAAATGGAAAATACAATTCGCCATATATATCCTGATGGAGTGCATTCCAGCCGCCGGGGCCGTATTTAAGAATAAGCGGTGTAGGGCGATTTTGCCCCGCTTTGTGGCAGATTTCCAGCCACTCGCCGAGATCGGTTGGGTAACGTAGAGGTATACTGAGTTTGGCATTCCACTCATTCGCAACGGGCGCTAATTGCGTAAACAACTCATGTCGGAGTGTCTCAATTACGGGAGGTAATGGATAATTGAAATAGTTGTATTCGCCACTACCATAGCCATGTTGTTGCATCACAATTGTCTTTCGGTACAAACCGGACGCATCGAACAAATTGGCCAAGTCCTGACACTCGTTTTTTGAGAGAAGCGAGGGCAACAAAGTAAAGCCCGTTTCGGAAAGGTTTGCCTGGTACTGAGGCCAGTCAAGTGTTGATTTCATTGTTTATGAGTCTTATGCCTTTAAACCGATTTTTTATCATTCTGATCGTAGGTTAGAATCTTAAACTTCCCTACGGTCAGAATGATAAAAAATCAATTGACCTGTTGTCAACGTTCAACCCGTGCCGCTTCCCAGCCAAGCATAGCTTGTTTACGCTCGGCTCCCCAACGATAACCACCAAATAGCCCTGTTTTTTTGATAACGCGATGGCAGGGAATCAGGTAGCCAACGGGATTGCTTCCAATAGCGGTACCCACTGCCCGCGAGGCTGTTGGTTGACCAATCGCATCGGCAATCTGATCGTAGCTTGCTAATTGACCTTCAGGGATTTTAAGCAAGGCTTCCCATACTTTGAGTTGAAATGCTGATCCACGCAGCAAAACGGGTAAAGAATGCTGACCAATATCATTCGTTCCGTTAATCGTAGCGAAAATCTGATCTGCCAGGTATTGAATGGCGGTTGAATCAGCGGAGAGTATCGCTTCGGGCCAGGCATTAGTTAGTGCAACTTCGGGTACGTCTCCATCTTTCAGGAAATGCAATAGCGCAATCTTTCCATTGATTACACCCAATACATATTGCCCAAACGGGCTGTCAAACAGGCCAAACGTAAGCACAAGCCCAGAACCCGACTGCTTAAATTGCCCCGGCGTAACGCCTTCGATAGAGACGAATAAATCATGCAAACGGCCCGTACCGGAGAGTCCTGCGTCATGGGCGGCATCGGCCAGAGGAACACCATGTCGAAGTCGATTCTTGGCGTGTTCGAGTGTGAGGTATTGCGCGAATTTTTTAGGGCTCACCCCGGCCCATTCCGTGAACAATCGTTGAAAATGAAACTCGCTCAAGTTTGCTTTCTCGGCTAGTTCACGGAGCGACGGTTGCTCCTGATAATGAGCCGTCAGGTGCTCGATAGCACGGGCAATTTGCTCGTATGTGTACGTGTTGTTGGTGTTCATAGCCTTTGTTTTTGTTTAACAAATTTCGCCATAAACCGAGTGCCTTAAAACCCGATTCTTGCGGAGTTTCAACAAAAAAGGTCGGACAAAAAACTGCCCGACCTTTAGCACTTATCTACGAAAATACAATCAAGCTAAATCAAACCGATCAAGGTTCGTGACTTTAGCCCAGGCCGCTGCGAAGTCTTTTACAAACTTTTCCTGTGCATCGCCACTTCCGTATACTTCGGCAATCGCCCGAAGTTCTGAGTTCGAACCAAAAACGAGGTCGGCGCGGGTGCCGGTCCATTTCAGGTCACCCGTTTTACGGTCGCGGCCTTCAAAGATTTCTTTATGCTCTTCCACCGATTTCCAGGCGGTACTCATGTCGAGCAGATTCACAAAGAAATCGTTGGTCAGCACTCCTGGACGGTCGGTGAAAACCCCGTTCTTCGAACCATTGTAGTTGGCGCCCAGAACGCGCAAACCACCAATCAGGACCGTCAGTTCAGGTGCTGTTAAGGTCAATAATTGAGCCTTATCGATCAACAATTCTTCTGTCGATACGGTGAACTTGGCTTTCAGGTAGTTGCGGAAACCATCGGCGAGAGGCTCAAGTACAGCAAATGACTCTACGTCGGTTTGATCTTGCGACGCATCCATTCGACCAGCCGCAAATGGAACCGTAAGTTCGTGGCCTGCATCTTTCGCAGCTTTCTCTACGCCAGCATTACCGGCCAGAATAATCAGGTCGGCCAGAGATACCTTTTTCCCGGCTGATTGCGTGCTGTTAAATTCTTCCTGGATGCTTTCCAGCGTACCCAACACTTTTGACAGTTGAGCCGGATTGTTCACTGCCCAATCTTTTTGAGGGGCCAGACGAATCCGTGCGCCGTTTGCACCACCCCGCTTATCCGAGCCACGGAATGTAGAAGCTGAAGCCCAGGCAGTTGAAACCAGTTCAGATACTGACAGGCCAGAAGCAAGAATGTTCGCTTTTAACCCAGCAATATCAGCTTCATCAATCAAGGCATGGTCAACAGCCGGTATTGGGTCTTGCCAGATAAGCACTTCCTCAGGTACGTCAGGACCCAGATAAAGAGCACGAGGACCCATATCGCGGTGCGTCAGTTTGAACCAGGCACGAGCAAATGCATCCGCAAATTCATCTGGATTTTCGAAGAACCGTCTTGAAATTTTTTCGTATTCAGGATCAAATTTCAACGCAAGGTCGGTCGTGAGCATGGTTGGCGCATGACTTTTCGACGGATCGTGAGCATCGGGAATGATGTTGCCTGCACCTTTAGCTACCCATTGATGGGCGCCACCTGGGCTTTTCGTTAATTCCCAATCGAAACCAAATAAGTTTTGGAAGAAGCCGTTGCTCCACTGGGTTGGGGTGCTTGTCCAGGTAACTTCCAGACCGCTCGTGATAGTGTCACCACCTTTGCCTGAGCCAAAGCTATTTGACCAGCCAAAACCTTGCAGTTCAATATCAGAACCTTCTGGTTCAGGGCCAACATGGTCTGATGTAGACGCTCCGTGTGTTTTACCAAACGAGTGACCACCTGCAATCAGAGCAACCGTTTCTTCGTCATTCATCGCCATCCGGCCAAACGTTTCGCGAATATCTTTGGCCGCTTTGATCGGATCAGGATTGCCGTCTGGGCCTTCCGGATTTACATAAATCAAACCCATGTGGGCGGCTGCCAGCGGTTCTTCCAGATCGCGTGAATGGGTAATGCCTCTAGCATCTTCATCAGAACTCACTACGCCCTCTGCGGCTACACCCGGAACCCCTTTAGAATAACGTTCTTCGTTGCCCAGCCAGGTTTTCTCGGCACCCCAGTAAACATCAATTTCAGGCTCCCAAACATCGGCACGTCCACCGCCAAAACCGAATGTCTTGAAACCCATCGATTCCAGTGCTACGTTACCTGTCAGAATCATTAAATCGGCCCAGGAAATTTTCCGGCCGTATTTCTGTTTGATCGGCCAAAGCAGTCGACGAGCTTTATCAAGGCTCACGTTGTCGGGCCAGCTATTCAGCGGAGCAAAACGCTGCTGACCAGCACCAGCACCACCCCGGCCGTCACCTATCCGATATGTACCTGCACTATGCCAAGCCATACGGATGAACAGAGGGCCGTAGTGACCAAAATCGGCCGGCCACCAGTCCTGAGAATCGGTCATCAGCGCATGGAGGTCTTTCTTAACAGCTTCCAGATCGAGGCTCTTGAATGCTTCTGCATAATTGAAGTCTTCGCCCATTGGGTTCGACAGCGACGAATGCTGACGAAGAATGTTTACTTTCAATTGATTCGGCCACCAATCACGGTTTTGAGTTCCGTCGCCAGCAGCACTAATTTTTTCAGTCTTTTGGACTTCACCTCCGAGTGCTGAGTGAAATGGACATTTGCTAATGTCGCCTGAGAAATTTTCCATTTTGAAAGTTATTGGTAAGAACCTATCTAGAATGTGTTTTAAACAGGTAAAGGTCAGTAAACCGATTTACAGGCACAAGATTAAACGGTTGATATTAATAAATCAAATTGATTTAATTGATAATCGTATCGAGAAATACTATATGATTTGATGGTTAGATAAATACCCTTGATAACTAACTGATAAAGGGTTTTGGTCTAAACTCAGACGTGCACTGGTTGTAAGATAAACCTGAATGGTATACTTTTTCAAGAAAAACAGGCTCGTAAAGCGAACACAAATAGGGGTAACCTGTATATTTGTCAGCTTTACGAGTTGCTTTTACACTCTATCGAATGACTTATTGTTTAGGCGTTAAAGTTGCGTCGGGGCTGGTTGCCATTGCCGACAGACGATTGACCTCCGGTACCGAAGTTTCATCAAACCGGAAAATATCGGTTCATGAAGTCGAGAACCACTCGTTATTTATCATGACCTCAGGTTTGCGGTCAGTTCGGGACAAAGCCATTACGTATTTCAGCGAAGTGCTTACCGAACAGGATCGGTCATTCAATAAGTTATACAAAGCCGTCAACGCGTTTGGTGAACAGGTGAAACGAGTAGCGCAGGAGGATAAAGCGTCTATTATTGCCAATGGACTGAATTTCAACCTCAACGCCATTGTGGGTGGGCAACTGGAAGATGATACCGAACATAAATTGTTCATGCTTTATCCGGAAGGAAACTGGGTAGAAGTTGATCAGGGATCGCCATTTAAGATTATTGGCAATTCAGGGTATGGTAAGCCGTTGCTATTCAGGAATTTATCGTATGAGTCCAGCTTGCAGGATGCGCTGAAAATCGGTTTTCTGGCGTTTGATGCTACCCGCGTGAGCGCAAATGATGTGGATTATCCGTTGGACGTGGTTATCTACCCTAAAGACAGTTTCCACATGACGGAATATCGACTGGAAAAAGAAGACATGGAAGAAGTCTCGCATCAATGGAGTGCTTTACTCAGCAACTCCGTTCGAAAACTTCCTTCTGACTGGATGACCCCTATTTTTGACAAGGTTCGCGCCGTAAATAAGGTATAAGTGATGAGAGATGAACGATGAGTGATTTCTTCGTTTATAATTCATCACTCATCGTTCATCACTAATAAACTCTCCACATGCTTCTGCACGTCCGGCATGAATCCGAATACACGTACGATATGCCGGTAGCGTTAGGGCCGCAAACGCTCTATCTATACCCGCGTATGTATCCCTATCAGCGGCTGCTATCGTACAAGTTGGTTATCGAACCAGAACCTACTAAGGTCGTACGAAATGTGGATGTTGAAGGAAATGTGCAACAACTAGCTTATTTCAGTCAGCTTACCTCCCGCTTGCTGGTCACGGTTGATATGGAGCTTGAGTCTGGCGAATTCAATTCGTTTGATTTCGTGCTGTTTCCGTTTGATGCTCAGCGGGTTCCGTTTCACTATCCTAAAGCTGAAGAAGAATTGCTCTATCCTTATCTGTCAAGAATGGGCGTACCAAATTCTGTAGAGCAATGGGCGAAGCAATTGGCCGAGGGAGCAGGCTGGCAAACAACGGCATTCCTGCTGGCGCTCAATCAGGCAATCTGGGGCTTTACTTACGAAATCAGAGAGGAAGGTGCTCCCTTACCGGCAGAGCAAACTCTTTCACAACGCAAAGGCTCCTGTCGCGACTATACAACCTTATTCATGGCCGCGTGCCGGAGTTTAGGGATTGCCGCTCGGTTTGTAAGTGGCTACTTGTTTGGCAATCCGCAACAGGAACATCAGCTTCATGCCTGGGTAGAAGTGTATTTACCGGGGGCTGGCTGGCGCGGTTTCGATCCAACTGAAGGGGCTATCGTAGCGAACCGGCACATTTTCCTCACTTCTACAGCCAAACCTGAACTAGCGGCTCCTATTCGTGGTATGTTTATGGGAACGGCTAAATCAGCACTTCGCTCCGAACTTATATTTCACTAAATGCAGTCAATAATTGTCAAACGGGAGCGTTCGTAGTTTGCGCTACTCTCCAACTATTGCCCATCAGCCAGTAACTGACAACAGTTGACTGGTCATGATTGACTATCTTTACAACTTTAACCAAAACACATATCCAACCCATAACGTGGCATTAATAAAGTCGATTTCAGGGATTCGAGGAACGATTGGAGGACGCAGCGGAGACGGCCTGACCCCTTTAGATGTAGTGAAATTTACGGCTGCTTTCGGGCAGTGGCTTCGGCAACGCAATCCAGCTCTAAACACGGTTGTGATTGGCCGCGATGGTCGGTTGTCGGGCGAAATGGTTTCCAAATTAGTGGCTGCTACCCTGCAAGGACTCGGTCTGAATGTTGTTGACCTTGGCCTTTCCACCACGCCAACGGTAGAACTGGCCGTACCGGGTGAAAATGCAGCAGGAGGTATTATCCTGACTGCCAGTCACAACCCAATTCAATGGAATGCATTAAAATTACTGAACGAAGCGGGCGAATTTATTTCCGCTGAGGACGGAGCTGAGGTACTAGCTATTGCCGAAACGGAGTCGTTTGAGTTTGCTGAGGTTCGAAAATTGGGTCAATACCGTGCTGATTCGACCTGGCTCCAAAAACACATCGATCTGATTCTGGCATTGCCGTTGGTAGATCGCGAAGCGATTGCTAAACGTAATTTCCGTATTGTTGTCGACGCCGTTAATTCAACCGGAGGACTTGCTGTTCCGATGCTGCTGGAAGCGCTGGGTGTCGAAACCATTACAAAGCTTCACTGCGAACCAACGGGCCATTTTGCCCATAATCCCGAACCACTACCCGAAAATCTCCGGGATATCATTAAGGAGATGCAAAAAGGGAAATCTGACCTGGGCATTGTGGTTGATCCTGACGTAGATCGGCTTGCTTTGATCTCAGAAGATGGTTCGCCATTTGGTGAAGAATACACACTTGTTGCTGTTGCTGACTACGTGTTGAAAAATACTCCAGCCGACAGTGGCCGGGCAACTAATACTGTATCGAATATGTCGAGTACGGTTGCTCTTCGCGACGTTACCCAGAAGTATGGCGGGAAGCATTTTGCCTCGGCAGTGGGAGAGGTCAATGTCGTGGAAATGATGAAAGCCAATAATGCCCTTATTGGTGGTGAAGGAAACGGAGGCATCATTTACCCCGATCTGCACTACGGGCGGGATGCTTTAGTCGGTATTGCCTTGTTTCTGACACACGTAGCTAAATCGGGTAAACTGGTTTCGATCCTGCGCCGGACATATCCCAACTATTACATTTCCAAAAACAAGATCGAGCTAACACCCGATATTAACGTTGATTCAGTGCTGGATCGGATTCAGGCCAAGTATGCCCGTAATCCAATCAATACGATTGATGGCGTTAAAATTGAGTTCGATAAAGAGTGGGTACATCTTCGTAAATCGAATACAGAACCCATCATACGAATCTATTCAGAATCCGATACACTCGCTACGGCAGACTATCTAGCTGGAAAAATCATCAACGATATTCGGGAAGTGATTGCTGAGAAACGTTAATCTTCCCAGCCTATTCTTTTAGACCATCGGGCCGCTAGATTTAGCGGCCCGATTTATTTATAATGTGCCGACTCTTAACCTCTAACTTGTGGAAGTAAATACTCAGAAAATAGCCATAAACGGGATGACAATATAAGAAGAGAGTTGGCTATCTGTCTGATGGACAAAGGGTTGTCTTTTGTTACTAACAGTTGGCACACTTTTTAAATGGATACAGACAAACGTAGAAAAACTTAAACAGACCCTATTATGAGCTTTCTAAGAGGAGTACTAGCCGGTTTAGCCATTGGTTACTTGACAGCACCACGGAGTGGTAAAGAAACCCGTGAGAAATTGACGGACAAAGCCAATGAACTGCAAAATCAGTGGGAAGAAGGTGTTGATCAGGTAAAAGCGAAGGTTGATCGACTCGTCGGCAGAGCCAGTAACCAGGCTGACCGCTATGCCAATGAAGCCGAACAGGTATTTGAAAAATACAAAGATGATGCGCAGGGAACAGTTAATCAAAAACGTACCCAGGCCAAACGAGCCTATAACAATACCGTTGATGACGCAGCCGATGCTGTTCATTCGGGTATAGATAAAGCAGAAAATGCACTAAGGGTAAATTAATAAGTCGGGTTATCTAACCGACATAAACGACCGCAATGACACTTGCCTATGGGTAAGTATCATTGCGGTTTTTATTTGTATTTGCCGTTCAATCAATGTGTTGGAGATCGTATAAGGAATAAATCTAACTTTTCCTTCAGTTACACCATACCTTCTCTTTTGCTATGATTCGGCACTCACCTCCTTTGCGGATTGCCCACATTTGTAGGCAACGAACGAGGGTATTTCTGATCGCAATCATGCCCTTATTTTCCGGGTGTATGACTACACGCGTCACAACCGAGCCCGACTGTGATACCCCCACAGGAGTTACGTACACGCAAAAAACCATAACGGGTTATTTCTGGGGTATCAAGCAACCGACCGATCTGAAACCGCCCTGCGATCCACGATTCAATCACCTCAATAGTGTTACCGTAAAATCCACATTTGGCCACTATTTGCTAACGACTTTTACGCTTGGTATTGTCAATAAGCAACAAGTACGGTGGTGTTGCGCCCCTTACGTGCCTCCACGAGATTCTCTCTAATCCTCGTTCATCGTAATCCGTATAAAACATATGAGCCTGCCAAATGGACTTGAGCTATTAAACGTCAGTTCATTGACGAATAAACACGAAAATTTTACCCAGCCCTTAACACCTAATGCTTCTTTCAAGCTACGGATTCCGACTGCTCCGACTGATACTCGAGGAGCGTATAAGCAAACAACAGCTAACCTGCAATGGCTAATCCGACACGCTATTGGGAACGGATTACGTATGCGAATGATCGGAAAAAACTGGTCATTTGCGAAGGTAGGAGTTACCAATGGCGGCATGATTGATGCTAATGCGCTGACAACGACCTTGAACGTTCGCAGTACATCGGTTGAGTCGGCTTACCTGGCGAAGGGTAAATCGGCTAGTAATTTGTTGTTTACTGAATGCGGTATCACGGTTCACTTGATCGAGAAGATGCTTTTGGATAGCAAAAAATCGATTCGGGCGTCAGGAGCCAGTAACGGGCAAACGATTGCTGGCGCTATATCGACCGGAACACACGGTGCTGCATTCAATTTTGGAGCGGTTCATGATGCCATCGTCGGTATTCATCTCGTTTGTGGTCCAGATCGCCATATCTGGCTTGAGCGGGCATCGAATCCAGTTGTTAAGGCTAGTTTTACGACGGGTCTGGGTATTTCTGAAGTCTTGCGCAATGATGAGCTTTTTAACGCAGTAGTGGTCGGTTTTGGCTCATTTGGCTTTATTCATGGCTTGCTACTCGAAACAGAAGATTTATTCTGGCTGAAATCGTACAGTTTTGATAACGTTCTTTATAATCCGGCCCTGAAAAAAGCGATGACGGATTGTGATTTTTCGGGTATAGCCAATCAGTTCAATCCACCACTTCCTGATTTGCTTGCCAATGAGAAACCCTATCATTTTCAGTTGATTGTAAATCCTCATCAAATCGATCTGAACGGAATCGATGCTAGCCGGGGCGCGTTTGTTAGGATTTTGTATAAACATGCTACCAAGCCTGCGCAGGCTGTGTCACCGCCAGCCAAACCGGATTTTATATACGGCGACGATACATTGGGATTGATGCAAAAAGTGCTGGATTTACTGAATCCTGGGCATCTTGTGCCTCTATTGGTCAATCAATTGTATCCATCGGCTATTGAACAAACGAACGGTTGGGTAGGTACAGTTATGGACTTTTTTGCGCCTACGGATATTCGGGGGAAAGCGTGCAGTGCTGCTATTGGCGTCGATTCACGGGATAGCCCACGGGTACTGGAAAAAATTATTGAGTTGAATAAACAGTCGGCTTTTCCGGGAATTTTGGGGCTTCGCTGGGTCAGGCAAACGTCGGCTACGTTGGGCTTCACTCGTTTTCCAATTACGTGTGTCATAGAACTGGACGGCATCGAATCAACGCTAACGAATCAGTTTCTGGTACGGGTATGGGACAGCCTGGAATCCGACGGAATCCCTTATACCATGCATTGGGGAAAAGTGAATTTTGGGCTCACAGCCCAGCGTGTTCGGAACATGTTTACTGACGGAAATGTGAATTCCTGGCTTAAAGCTCGTCAGCACTTGTTAGATACGCCGACTCGAGCTGTGTTTACCAACGAATTTATGGAGAAGTGTGGGCTCACGCAGGAAATTGTAGTCAATGAACCAATTATGTAGGCAGTAGGCAAGCATAAAAAAACCTAAAAGGTCTGCGAGACCTTTTAGGTTTCAAAACGTAATTTTTACTGGCTTACTTAATGGAAATCGGCACTTCAACTGTATCCCATCTTAGGGTAACGCCATTCCCTGTAACTTCGTAAGCAAGTTTTTCATTCGGTGCTGACTGCTTCGCCTTTGCATCAACCGTCAATACATCGTTTGCTGGGTCGCGGTTGGCTTCACCACCCCGTTTGATTCCCCACTGACCGGTTTGCGAATTGAAAATGAATTTCCAGTCTTTTTCGCCAGGAATAGCGAACAGACTGTATTTGCCAGCTGGCAGGTTTTTCCCTTCAACTTTGATGTCTTTGTCTGTCTCGAAGATGGTTGCTTCATTCGCACCAGCCCGCCATACTTTTCCATACGGAGCCAGTGTTCCAGCGGGGTCCCATACCTTTCGGCCTTTTACGGATGGGCTGCTGTAATTGATTGTGATGGTGGCGCCACCAATCTTGCCACTAGCTGTAGCTGGCGGACTGGGTCGGCTAGCTTTGTCTCCCTGTGCAAAACTCATCATGGTCATTAGTAATCCGGCCAGCGTTAGCGCCATGATCCGGCTAATTTGTTTGGTTTTCATACAGTAATAAAAGGTTAGAATTAGGTGCGAAAGTAGGGAAATTTCTATAAACAAAATGCCCGGTGAATATTAAGCTTATACTAAACTACTAAAAAACTATTGTAAGGTCCTGATAATGGGGCTTTTTTAATGTCGTTACTCTAGATACTACTAGTTTGTTATTGCCTTGTTTAGTGGTTTCTTGTACCTTTATAGTATCCGGGATACAACTCCCTGTTAGTCGAGGTACAAATTAGTATTGAATGAAAGCCACGCTTCGAGAAAAGCCAATCAATGATGGACGTAAGAGTCTTTATCTGGATTTCTACCCACCTATTCCACATCCCCAAACTGGAAAGCCTACCCGGCGCGAATTTTTAGGCCTCCACATTTTCGAAAAGCCTAAGGGTGAGCTGGAACGCAGGCACAATAAAGAAACCCGCCTGCTGGCTGAGAACGTCTGTGCCCAGCGGCAGCTTGCGATCCAAAGCGGACACTACGGCTTTTTAACTAAGACGGATACTAGTGCGGATTTTCTAGCCTGGTTTAAGGAACAGGCTTATAAGGAGAAAAAGAAACGCAGTCTTCAAAGCGGTTATGCCTGGCCCAGTGCCTATCAACATGTAGAAAAATTTACAGGTGGTAAACTGCTGGTTAGTGATGTAACTGAAGAGTTCTGCAAACAATTTCGAACGTACCTGACGAAAGCGAAGCCATTAAATGCCTCCCGGTCAAACAAGGCTTTACTTTCCCATAACTCAGCCTCTGGCTACTTTACGATCTTTAAAATAGTGCTGAAGAGGGCATATGAGGAAAAGATACTGGAAGTTAATCCGGGTGAACGGGTAAAGCCCATCCCTATGAAAGAAACGCGCCGGGAGTTTCTGACGATGGATGAATTGCAGGTGCTGGCTAACACGGAGTGCGATATTGACGATCTCAAACGAGGTGCTTTGTTTTCTGCCCTGACAGGCCTACGCTACAGTGATATTGAAAAACTGGTCTGGGGGGAGGTACATACGGGTAAAAAAGAGAACTACTTACGATTCACCCAGAAGAAAACCGAGGGAGTAGAAACGCTTCCGCTTTCGGAGTCGGCCTGTGCGATTCTTGGAAAACGGGGTCTTGATTCGGAAAGGGTGTTTCCAGGGCTGCTCTATTCGGCCTGGCAAAGTCATCGATTACACCAGTGGATTCTTCGCGCTGGCATTACCCGGAATATCACGTTCCATGCCTTCCGGCATACGTTCGCTACTCTCCAACTGTCCTTGGGTACAGACCTCTACACCATTTCCAAGATGCTTGGTCATCGGGATATTGCGACTACCCAGATTTATGCGAAGGTGATGGATAAAGCAAAGCGTGAAGCAGCAGAAAAAATTAAGCTAACCCTTTAATCTGAATTTTTAAGATGGAAAGTTTAGACTTTTCTAAAGGTCCATTAAAAGATATACTCGATGCAGGTCGACTGCATGATTTCCTACTCGTGAAGGCCCCAGACATTGTAGGCTTCTTTTATCATGATGCTGAGGATAATCCAATCGACTGTAATATTTATCATCCCAAATACGGTTATCCGGGACACGTAGCTGACAGTTATCAGACCACAATAACGCCTTATAACGCCAGATCTTACCAAGACCCTAGAACCGGTCAAAGAGTTTGGTGCCGGGATTTTTTAGAAGTGTTGTGCGTACACGAAGATGAAACATACACGAATAAGGACGGGGAACAAGTTCTAATCGTATCCCGTTCATTCCCTCAGCAAAGACTTGCCAGTTCAGGGAATCCCGATGACTTCAAGGAAATATATGACAGGGAACTAGCCAAAAAAGGCTTGACAGATAATAAGTTCGATTCTGAGTTTTTCAAGGACTCACTATACAAACATATTCAGGATCTTATTGACCTTCACGAAGAAAAGACTGCCTATGAAGATCGTAAATTTACCTGGATAGGGTTAGCTAAAGAATTTCAGCAGTACCTAAAATCTGGGGGTGTAAAAAAAAGTCCATTCAACCGTAAACAAAGCTCAAACTGATTACTTTCAAAACGGACAGCCATTCACCTATTTCAGCAAGCTAAAGTCGGTTGAGGAAAAATTTATTAGGCTAACTGAAGAGGGGCTAAGTTATCAGAAGACAGGCTTTGAGGCAGAATTAGCTTTGCTATTCTCAACAGAGCGCGAAGCTATTCAACTAATTGGTGAAGAGCACAAACGGATTGCTATTCAACTAAAGGAGTGTGAAAACTGGCTGGAGGTGCAAAACCAATCAGTACCCGCAATTGTAGGCTATATATTACAAGCTGATACGCAAGAGTCTACAAGCCAAGAAGAACTTTGGAATACCATTTGGCCGCGTTTTAAGGATTGCCAGCGAGCCTACCAATTAACTGCATATTTAAAGTGGTTAAAGGAGAAGTGTCATCTATATAGCAGTTCTAATACTGCTAATGGAACACCTTTCGCGTCGCCCGATCCTCAACCGGATTCTAGAAATAACATCTTCAATCATCCTTTATCATTAGATGAGGTTAAAAAATGGTTTGTGCAATTAGCTGAAAATAAAAGCACAAACGGAAAGCCTTTCCTAACAACTGGCCAAGTCGATCAATTCATTGACAGGGCATTTGTTGGTAAAACAGATCTACCAAAACTGACACTAAATATTGCGGAAGGTGAGAGAGATTCAGTTAAAAAGTTATTCTATTTATTTTTTAAGCGTTGTACCCAAGACTATGCAATTGAGCCAACAACCCAATGCAAAGAGAAGTATGTACGACTATTGACAGACAATTTTAGTAACTACAATTACGAGATAGTATTTAATACATTTAACAAGCCAAAAAACTCTAATAAGAAATGGGATATACCTAATTAACGTCTACTAGAACTGTTTTAGGTCTACCAAGTCTATTTTTCAAATACCCCTAAATAAGCCTATACTATTGTGCAAGTTTTACAAAACACTTGCACAATGGACGCAATTACTTCATTTGACCAGGTTCCGGCCGCCCTCAACTTCCTAATAAATGAGGTAGGTATTTTAAGGCAAGCCCTTGCCGAACGTGGTGGCTCTTCGGTCGATCAGGATCAGTGGTTTAACCTCGAAGAATTTTGTCAGTATCACCCCGCTAAGCCAGCACCTACAACGGTCTATGGCTGGATATCTCGTCGCGCCGTTCCACATAAAAGAGATGGAAAACACCTCTTCTTTCTAAAGTCAGAAATCGATACTTGGCTAAGAGCCAAAGGACGTAGTACGCAGGAAGTGTACGTCGTCAAATGAAAGTGGACAAAAGGGGTGAAAAGGGGAAGAGACAATTTCCTAAATTGTTTCACTCAAACCAACTTGGTTATGTCCAATTCAGCC
>NZ_BAAHBD010000018.1:0-10834 GCF_054776975.1 Spirosoma harenae
TTGGCCCCACCGGTGTTGGTGGCACTTCCGGCGGAGTTACCCATGAACAGGTTGTAGGAAGCCGAGGAGTTATTGGCCCCTGCCTGTTGACCTAAAAACAGATTACCTATACCGGTCGTATTGTTTGTTCCGGCTGCTGCACCAATGAATACGTTAAATCCACCAGTCTGGTTATTCTTACCCGCTTGATAACCAATAAATGTATTAGAAGATCCTGTATTCGTCTGGCCAGCAGTAAATCCTATAATTGTATTGTTACTAGAGTTTCCTCCTCCCTGACCTGCCTGTGACCCTACATATGTATTCGCGGCTCCGCCTGTATTGTTCCCCCCGGCATCAGCTCCTACGAACGTGTTATTAGCTCCTGCCTGATTCCCAAAACCTGCTCCACTACCAAAAAACGAATTATAATTACCTGTTGAATTAAAGCCTGCATTGGCACCTGAAAATGTGTTATTGAAACCACTTATATTCGTATACCCTGCATTTAGCCCAAGAAAGGTATTACTGGTCCCTCCTGTGTTGTTAAAGCCAGATTGAAAGCCTACAAATGAGTTACCTTGACCGGCATCATTTTTAGCACCTGCAGATGCGCCTAAAAATGCATTTTGGGTGCCATTCATATTCGCAATACCTGATCCTCGGCCAATAAACAAGTTACTGGCACCGCTCATATTTTGATTCCCAGCTCCTACACCTACTAAAGTATTATCTGATCCAGGTGTTGCCGACGAAGGTGCAGTAGCAACGAAGTTAGTCTGAGCAAAGCTGAGCAGGGTCAGCGAGCAACAACTGAGGGTAAGTAAAATTTTCTTCATTTTAAATAGTATGTTAAGCTGTACTAGTGCACTGTCAATATTTATTCAAAAACTCCCGGAGAACCTGTATGCTAATATAATAGTATAGCCATTGAGTTTACCAAAATACTCTTCGACAACCTATTAATCGGATCAAAACCTATGCCGAACTCTATTATCAATATAGATTTTAAGGTATGCTAGTTTTTTCGGCTCATTTTATTTCTCGGTTTAATCCTGGCATTAAGATTGAGGTCCCAATCCGACGGCTGTATTCGTCCAATTGTTTCGTGCCAATCAAGACGTTATTAGAGTAAATTAAGTAAAAATTGGCAACAATAATTCGTATACACTATAGAAGTAATGTTGTCCAAAGATTAAATCAAACGCAAGATAGCCTTTCTCAATCCCTACTTTAGGTACTTAGTTCGAATTAGTTAGCCAACTATCATTAAGCAAAATTTAAAGCAAATTATTCAAATAAGCTAAGGATGGTTAGTCTACTAAAAGTTAAGACCAACCATCCTTATAATACACTTTATTCAAAGTAGACGCTGTCGCCTATTTTACTTACTTTCTCACTATCTGACTGGATAAATGCTGATTTCCAGCTTCCAATGTACAAATATATTGGCCGACAGGTACTTGATCAGCTCGCCACTCGACTTCGTAACGTCCCGCCTGTTGGAGTTGATTTTCAACTAGCTTACCAACTATTTTTCCTTCAGCATTACGGATAAATAAGTTCGTAACTGCTGTATTAGCTAGTTGATACACAATAGTTGTTCGTTCAACAAACGGGTTAGGATAGCTTTTTACTAACAAATGGTCAGCTTGTCCCTCTCCTAATTTAATCCCAACGTATTCAGTTCGGGCGGCAAATATGGACCCCGGTTTAGCTTCAAATCCTGGGGTCAATACAACCGATTTTCCAGCCCGATACTCAACCTGTTGACTAACAGAAACAATATTTCCAGCAATTAAGGATTCTGTTGCCTGTTCCAGCGATTGCGGATAATAGGTGGCTGCCAGCACACGGGTTGGCTCTTCTCTCTGCGCAAAGGCCAAAAGGCTGGTAAAGCAGCAGAAGACGAAAATTGATAATTTTCTCATAATTGCCTACTTTTTATTTTGAAGTTCACTCACAGCTTTCTTCAACTCCTGATTCTCTTTTTTGAGTTCAAGCATATACAGAGTCAACTCTTCAATCTTCTCTAATAGTTTGGCGTCCATTTTACCTACATCAATGCCTTGTTTGGCAACTTCTTCTGCCGAAGGCACGCCCGGTAAATGTTTGTTCTGACGAATAAACTTCTCAACTTCATTTAGACTACGAAGTTTATAATTGTCACTAAATACATAGTCAGCCCACTCTTGAGAATCCTTGATGGCAACTTTTACTCGTTCTGTTAAGATACCTCCTGCAACATACAGTTTATAACCAGATGGCAATTTATTAATGCCACCGCCAATCGTTACAGGATTATCGTTGGTAGATTGAATTGTCGATCCATTTAGTGTCCATGGCATCCCAACCGTTGTTCCTCCTACTTCTGGTGTTCCCGTACGGCTGAGAAGTCCACTTAAGCTCACACTGAGCCCTCTCAGTACCACATCACCATTTTCATCTACTGTCAGTACTTTTACGATTGGGTTTCCTAGAGTAATTGCCAGACTTAACAGACTTCCTGTGTTACTAGTTAGATTAGTAAAACGAAGGCCCGACGAATTGGCCGTTGCGGAAGTAATTTCCAGTCTGTTTTTGGGAGCCGTGTTGCCAATACCCACATTAACCCCATTACCTAGCACCATAGCATTAGAAGCTGTCACTTGGGCATTGTAGCCGATCGCCGTAGCATTAGTAACTGTTCCGGAACCAGCAGGAGTAGTAGCCGCAACACCGATAAATGTATTATTCGAGCCAGTAGACATATTGATACCTGCATAACGACCAATGGCTGTATTGCCTCCACCTGTAGTTGCATTCAAATAGGCACCATCACCAATCGCCGTATTACCTTCACCTGACGTATTACCACCACCCGAACTATTACCCATGAATAGGTTATAATTTCCAGTTGAATTATTAGCCCCTGTTTGCTGGCCTAAAAACAGATTACCAATACCCGTAGTATTTGATGTACCCGCTTCACTACCAACGAAAACATTAGCTCTACCAATAGTATTCTTGTTACCTGCTTTAAAACCGACAAATACGTTGTTGCCTAAAGTTGTATTTGAGTAACCTGCCTGATAGCCTATGAACGTGTTCTGTGAACCCGTTGAGTTCGTAAAGCCAGCCTGATAGCCAAAGAAGGCATTGTTTCCGCCACCAGCAGCCATACCTTGACCGGCATTAAGCCCAACAAGTGTGTTGAACGAGCCTGGCGTTGTCGAACTTGGGCTTGTTGATACATAATTACTTTGCGCTAAGGCTCCTGTTGATAGTAGAGCTAGCAAAGCGGGCAGCGTCTTTCGCTGCATTGTTGAGTAAAAGGTTACCATAATTTTAGTTGAGATAATAATTGATTAATAAAAAATGAATTATAGAAATCATTAGTTTCTTAATGAGTTCTATTGTTACAACAGGACAATTGTAAGCCATTTTTAGTTATATTTCTTCTATGAAAGTTATATTTTTTTCTCAAAACTTATTTAAAGGCAAAATATGTATATATAAATAGATCATATATTAATTAAAGATATAGGATTGATCAGAAAGCCCTCACCTTTAGGTATATAGCTTTATATTGCCATTGTTCAAGTCTATATAAGACTATTACAAAACCACCCACATTAGTACTACAATTGCAAAGTGCGGTCGGTCTGGATCAGTGAGCTCCTAAACCTATTATAGTGGGCTCTTTGTATCGTTGATGTCGTATCCAAGTGTTAGTAAATGAGATACCATCTTATAAGACGTTAGCAGTTGTTCGAAATATTATTACGAATTTTGGGCGTCCATATAATACTCTAACCGAAGTTATTCTATTACAATAACTTATACGATCAAGCTCATATTCTAATGAAGAAAAAACTTGACCTGATAGCGAAAAACCAACCACTAACAGAGAGAAGATCAAGTGAAAACAGGCTATATTATTTAGATGTATTGCGTGGTATTGCTTCTATAACTGTCGCCTGTTTTTTTCATTATGAGCATTTATCCGAAAAATTTCAATCTAATTCAATAGGCCATATACCACCTTTATATTCTTTTCCACTTTTTAAGTTGTTTTTTGATAAAGGTGACTTGATGGTAGATGTATTTTTTGTCTTATCTGGTATTGTTTTTACCTATACTTACTGGGAAACTATCCAAAGTCGAAAAATTAGCGCATTCGATTTTTTTATTAGACGTTTCTCAAGACTTTATCCAATTCATTTATTGACGCTATTAGTAACAACTTGTATTATATATCTATTTTTTCAGTCGTTTAAATCATATCCAATTTATCAAAACAATGATATTTTTCATTTTATTCTAAATCTTCTGTTCTTACAACATGGTTTTTTCGATAAAGGCTATTCCTTCAATGGGCCAGCCTGGTCATTATCCATAGAAGCATTAATGTACATTCTGTTTTTTATTCAGGCGAAGTATATTAAATTAATACCATCCTCGATTTTGTTGGTTTTTTTAGGAATAGTATTTTTTCTATCGCCCCATCATAGTAACTTTTTAGTGAATATCGATGTAGGTAGAGGTCTAATCGGTTTTTTTAGTGGTTGTTTATTATACGAAATGATTCTAAAACGCCCGTCCGATATTTATCTAACAATTATCTTACCTGTAGCAGGACTGTTATATATTATATACGCAATCTGGTTTAGCGAACGTATAAAAGTAGCCCATAATTTTCAGTTGGTCGGTATACTTATTGTTATTATTCCATATTTACACCATAGTGAGTTTATCCGGCGACATTCTAAAATTCGTTGGCTGGTTATATTGGGTGATATATCCTTATCTGTATATTTGATTCATGCGCCAATTCAGATGCTTATACTCTTCTATTTCCGCTTAACTGGCGCAACAATACACTATGATAATCCACTACTTTTTCTCTTTTATTGTTCGTGCGTAATCTCAGCAGGCTATCTATTGCATTATTATTTTGAAAAACCTGCTCAGAAACAAATACGTAAACTATTAGATGCGTGAGTAAAGGCTCAGTGTTTTCAGGACGCCTTTTACTAATTATGCTATTATAAAATAAACAGTTGTCGAATTAGGTAGTTTTCAATAAAGATTAGTTAACATGTGCATAGGAAGTGGAGAGATAAAAAAAGATTTAACGAATTTTATTGATGATTAATCAATTTATTTATAGCGCAGTTGCGCTTTGTATAATTGGCATCTTATTATGCCTGCCTCGATTTGAATATGCTGTTTATTCAGTTCCCCAACAGCAAGAATTAGGATCACCTATTATTCCTCCTATCAGTTCAAACTGGGTAGCAACTGATGGCGTTGGGCGCGCACTTCCTACGTATAATGTTACGGGTGCTTATAAAAAAAATAAGTATGTAGGTATATTTTATTTCCTATTACATGGGAAGTATAAAGAAAAAGCTATATACGATATCTCAGCACAGAAAAAAGCGAATCCTAATAGTCCTAAATATGGCCCAGATGGAAGCTGGCATTGGTGGGGAGAACCTGAAATAGGCTATTTTAAAGCCGACGATCCCTGGGTAATCCGTCGTAATTTGCAGTTACTAACCTTAGCAGGTATTGATATACTTTTTTTTGATGTCTCTAATACAGATATTTATTTGTCTACAGTTAATAAGCTTTGTGAAATATCAATAGAAATGCGCCATAAAGGTATTCCAACGCCTTACATTTGTTTTGTTACTTATGCACAAAGTGGTCAAACTGTTACTAACATATATCAACAAATTTATGCTCAGAATCGCTATTCTGAACTTTGGTTTCGGTGGCAGGGAAAACCGCTCATCTTAGGAAAGGTAGAAGAAATGACGGACCCCGGTATCCGTGATTTTTTCACTTGGCGATACAGTTGGGCCTGGACTAATGCTCGTAACGAACCTCGCCACTGGCAATGGCTTGATCGAACCCCACAAAATTATGGTTGGGACAATAATCCGTCGATACCAGAAGAAATTCCAGTAGCCGTTGCCAGCCATCCTTTCGATAACAACATAGGTAAAAGTTTTCGGCAAGGTAGGGCGGGGGTTCTCAATAAACTCGATATAACTTCTCAAACGACGCAAGGGCTCTATTTTGATGAACAATGGAAGCGGGCGTTACAGGTAAATCCGGCCGTAGTTTTTGTGACAGGCTGGAATGAGTGGCTGGGTCAACGATTTATTTTTAGACCTGATTCTGCTGGAAAAGCACGTCCGCCCAAGTTCATGGGGAAGCTGATGAAAGAAGGCCAAACATTCTTTGTTGATATATATAATGAAGAATACAATCGGGATATTGACCCCATGAAAGGTGGATATACAGATAATTACTATTATCAGTTAATTGCTAACATCCGTCGCTTTAAAGGTATGCCCGCTCCTGAAAAGGCGACTCCTGCTCGTACAATTAAAATTGATGGACAGTTCAGTGAATGGGCTGCTGTAAAACCAAACTTTAATGATCCGATTGGCGACGTTATGCATCGCAATTGGCCAGGAGCTGATGATAAAATTAAGTACATCAATAATACAGGTCGTAACGACATTACTGATTGTCGAGTGAGCTACGATAAAAAAAATGTGTATTTCTACGCAAAAACGGCTCAGAGCCTAACTGTTTCAACCGGCAAAAATTGGATGCTACTGTATATTGATACTGACCAATCAGCTAAGACTGGCTGGGCAGGCTATGATCTATTAATTAATAAGACAATAAAGGGTAGGCAATCAACTATTTGTCGATGGAATGGTAAAACGTGGATGCCTATAGCAACAGGTACATTCCAATATATGCGTAATGAGCTTGAGCTTAGTATGCCATTAACTATACTTCGCCAGGCTACAAATCAGATAAAATTTGATTTTCACTGGGCCGACAATATCCAGCAGGTAAACAACATCACTGAATTTTTTCTAAATGGCGATAGCGCCCCAGACCGGCGATTTAATTATCGTTACAGGAGTAACTAAACAACTTTAGCTTGGATTAGTAGCCACGCGTCAGCAGGCGTAATAGGGTAAAAATATGCCTTTATGAAAAACAACTTGATGTTGTATGAGTTTGCTTTACTTGAAAACATGTTTTAATCTAGAATTTACTAATGCGGTGGATTATTTATAGGCACCGAAAATAATTGACCTTTTGGCTTTTGGGCACTATTTCTTCTCTTTTGGAAACTATTTCTGACTCAATAAAACCATGAAAATACTATTTACAGGTATTCGTAAAATCAGCCTATTCGTTTCATTGACCTTAGTCGCCAGTAGTTTACAGGCCCAACTTCGAATAGGCCCATCCGCCGGAACGCCAGATGGATCTGCTTCATTTGACGTTAGGTCAGGCCCCTTTTCTTCAGGTAGTCCATATAGAGGTTTGCTTGCTCCGGTAGTGAACGGCACCCAACGTGGTCAAATTCAGAACCCAGCTACCGGACTGATTATTTTCAATAGTTCTACGAATCAGATTGAAGTAAATACAGGTACGCCTGGTTCGCCTGTCTGGACAGCAGGTGGAGCTGCTAGTTCTGGTGGTGCTGCCTGGAGCTTGAACGGTAATTCAGGCATTACAAGTGGTAACTTTCTTGGAACTACGAACAATGCTCCGCTCTATTTTAGAGTCAATAATCAAAATGCAGGACGAATAGATAATGCACTGAATAATGTGGCCTTTGGAAATTTAGCTTATAATAGTGGTTCAACAGGAACAGGCAATGTAGGTATAGGTACACTTGCCTTATCAAATACAAACTCCGGTAGTTATAATACAGCAGTAGGCCTGCAGGCTTTACAGAATAATACAACAGGGGTGGGTAATACAGCCATAGGGACTGTAGCCTTATTATCCAACAACGACGGGCAAAACAATACAGCTGCAGGCTACAGAGCTTTAACTACTAATACATCTGGCGGAGGGAATACAGCATTAGGATCGGTAGCTTTAGAAAATAACCTATCAGGAGCTAATAATACAGCTTTAGGTACTGTTGCGCTACAGGCAAATACAAGTGGGCCGAACAATACAGCCGTGGGGGCGGGTGCTTTACAGCGCAACAACACAGGTTATGAAAATTCAGCAATAGGGACTAACTCACAGGCAATGAATACAAGTGGACATTCCAATGTATCTGTTGGGACAGACGCCTTGTTTTATAATTCTGTGGGTAATGATAATGCAGCCTTTGGCGGTTCAGCCCTATTAAACAGCACAGGCAACGGGAATACAGCTACAGGGGTATTGTCATTGCGGCTTAACACAACTGGTAATTCAAATGCAGCAGTAGGCTATCAGGCTCTTCAATATAATACAACTGGTAGTTTTAACTCAGCAATAGGCTATAATGCGAGCCCTGCAAATGGTAGTGGTAATTTGACTAATACAACCGTTATTGGCGCTAATGCTGTTGTCGGTGCTAGTAATACGATTGTATTGGGCGATGCTAATATTACAGCGTTGCGCTGTAACGTTCAGGCGATTTCTTCACTTTCAGATAAACGTATTAAAAAAGATATTCAAGCTAATGTGCCGGGGCTACGTTTTATTACTAAGCTTACTCCTGTTACGTATCATGTTGATAAGGTCAAAGAGGCCAAACTGGTTGGTTATCCATTAAGCAATGTCAAGGAAGATAAAATCCTTCATAGTGGTTTTCTAGCACAGGATGTTGAAGCAGCCGCCAAAGAATCGGGTTATAACTTTGACGGTGTTCGTAAGGAAGAGGGTGGTAAATATTATACACTGGGGTATACGCTATTTGTCGTCCCGTTAGTACAGGCGGTAAAAGATCTTAATGCAGAGGTCGAACAATTAAAGGAGAAAGTGCAGGCAGGCGAAACTGCTTATAATCAGTTAGCTACTCAAGTTAAACAGATGCAGGAATTGCTTGGTATTAAATCGGAAGCAAAAACCTCATCAGCTAAAAAATAAATACACTACTTAGCTCTCTAGGTTCCGCTTACCATAAACTTATCAGTATTTAGGATACTATAGTTTTTGTTCACGGTATGTTGTCTGTCTTGTAAAAACAAGAAGTGAAGCCGGACTGAAACACTAAACAAAACTTAATATGAGACCCAATTTTTACCTCCTTCTTACCGTCGTTGCCTTATTTGCTATCAATAATCAAGGTAAAGGTCAGACGCTAGATACACCGACTGGAAGCCCTCTTACGATAGATGCTAATATTAATCTCCCCGTTGGCTACTCGTTGCAGTATGGTTCTCAGAATTACCTGAAAGGCCCTGCTGCAAACTCCAATAGTACCTTTTTAGGTCTTGGGGCCGGGAATAATGGAGCGGGAAATAGTAATACCTTTATGGGTTACCAGGCAGGGTTTAATAACACAGCTAGTTCTAATACTTTTCTGGGATATCAGGCGGGTTTTACTACGTCTACAGGACAGGCCAACGTCTTCGTAGGTAGCCAGGCAGGGAGAAATAATACAACAGGACAAGGCAATCTGTTTATGGGCCAACAGGCAGGAGCTAATAACATTGGCGGTAGCTATAACATGTTCTTGGGTAATAGTGCAGGTGGTAATAATACGTCAGGAGAAGGTAATACGGCCATCGGCGATGGGGCCTTTTTCAATGGTAGCTCTGGCACAAACAACACATCTGTTGGTCGCTATGCAGGCTATAATATGACAACGGGGACCAATAATACCTTTATCGGCGTAGGAGCTTCAGCACCCAACGGAAACGGTAATCTGACTAACTCAACTGCCATCGGTTACAATGCTTCGGTGACAGCTTCAAATGCTATGATTCTGGGTAATACAAGTGTTAATGTGGGCATTGGCAATACGGCTCCAAATAATAAACTGGAGATCACTAAAGGATCAGCTAACCAGTCGGGTCTGCGCTTCACCAACCTAACCAGTAGTTCGCCCGCTAGTGTGGGCAGTGTAACCAAGTTTCTCACCGTCAATTCGTCTGGAGATGTAGTGTTAGGACAAACAGCTGGCCTTCGTGTGGCAGCCGATGGGGCAGATGGGCTGTGGCAGAGTGATGGAGTGAATCTTCAAAACAGTAATGAGGGGGGAGTGGTTATCGGTAAAGGGGTGACCAAGACGCCAGCGGGTTACAAGCTATACGTAGCGGATGGGATTCTGACCGAGAAGGTGAAGGTGGCCGTCAAAACCGCGGACGACTGGTCGGACCGCGTGTTTGAGAACGGTTATCATCTACGGTCGTTGGGTGAAGTAGAGCAGTTCATCAACCGGGAGAAGCACTTACCAGGTGTGCCATCGGCTGCGGACGTGGTGAAAGAGGGCGTGGATGTGGGCAAGATGCAGGCCAAACTACTCGAGAAAGTAGAAGAACTCACACTGTATAATATTCAATTAGAGAAAGTTAACATTGAGCAATATAGAAAACTTCACGTTTTAGAACAGAGCCAGCAACAGCAGCAGACTAAAATTGATGAACTAGAGCAATTAGTAAAAAAATTACTGAAACAGAAGTAGAAAAATCTACTTCTGTTTCAATAGTTGCTTGAGCAGCCTTTCTAATTCGGCCTGTTTTTGTTTTATAACTTGTAATTCTTCCCTTTGCTGTTGAATAGTCTTATCCTGCTGAATGCTATAGAGAGTCAGTTCTTCGATTTTTGCTAATAATTTGGCATCCGTTAAATGCAGGTCATTTCCCTGCTTGACCATCTCTTTAGCGGAAGGAATACCTGATAAATGTTCATGCTGTTGGATGTATTGCTCTACTTCAGTCAGGGGTGTTAGGCGATATCCTGGTTTAAACACATAATCACTCCACTCATTAGTTGTCTTGACGGCCACCTTCACCTTCTCGGTCAGAATCCCATCCGCTACGTATAGCTTGTAACCCGCTGGCGTCTTGGTCACCCCTTTACCGATAACCACTCCCCCCTC
>NZ_BAAHBD010000019.1:0-29975 GCF_054776975.1 Spirosoma harenae
CCAGGCCAGTTGGCTTCAGGAGGGACAGAATCTGATTGCGGTTGAAATCCATCAGATCAATGCGACTAGTTCAGATATTCGCTTCAACATGGAACTACAGCAGAGTGCTACGACAATAACGCGTGGACCTTATTTGCAAATGGGAACCTCTTCGGCGGTAACCATCCGCTGGCGCACGAACGTACCTGTGGTGGGTCGAGTGAGTTATGGCTTGTCAGTTAGTAGCTTAACTGGTTTTGTCGATGAGCCGACCAGTACCACTGAACACGAAATTCGACTGACGACATTAAACGCCGATCAGCAATATTTTTACGCTGTCGGAACGACGGCTACTGTGCTGGAACAAGGCCCGACTAATTATTTTCTGACGGCTCCCCCGTCAAGTAGTAAACGTAAAATCAGGATTGCCTCTTTCGGGGATTGTGGTACTAACCTGGCTACTAATCAGGCGTATGTCCGGGATGCATTCATCAACTTCCGAGGTAGCAACCCCACTGATCTTTGGATGCTGATCGGCGATAATTCCTATGACGGTCATGATAGCCAGTATCAGACTAATTTTTTTGAACCTTATAGGAGCAGTTTGTTGAAAAACAGTATGTTATATGCTGTGCCCGGTAATCATGATTACTTAGATTATGTTCGCTATCCTCCGCCCAATCCCAACTTCGACCGCCGGGCTGCCCACGACATCGACTATTACTCGATGTTCACCTTTCCAAGCGCTGCTCAAGGAGGAGGAGTAGCCTCTACTACAGAAGAATGGTATTCGTTCGACTATGGACCTGTTCACTATGTGATGCTGGATACTTATGGGACACGAAATATCGGCGGGGTAGAAAAACGGTTCTATGAAGATACCGTCAATCACCCACAGGCAATCTGGTTGAAGCAGGATTTAGCCGCTACATCCCAGAAATGGAAGATTGTGTATATGCACCATCCTCCATATACGCGGGGGACACACGATTCGGAAACCGAAACGGACTTAATCAAAATACGGGGTTTCATTAACCCTATTTTGGAACGGCTGGGTGTTGATGTTGTCTTGACGGGCCACGACCACATCTATGAACGGTCGTATCCACTACACGATCAATATGGACCCATGACTGATTATCCCGGTCACGAAACCAGCTATCGTTTTCCAGGCGATGAAAGCTCTGGGAGGTACGATGGTTCGTCGGTGTCGTGCCCGTATAAAAATACATCGGAGAAAAAAAAGCAGGGGACTGTCTACATCGTATCAGGATCGTCAGGTGCCTTGGAATATAATACGGTAGTAGCCAAAAATCTAGGCGATCACCCAGTGATGATAAAGAATGAGAAACGACTTGGTGGCTCTTTTTATATGGAGGTGGAAGATAATCGGCTCGATGGCAAGTTTTTACAAAATGTAGAAAATATGCCAGGCTCGTATACCATCACCGATCAATTCACGATTATGAAAGATGTAGACAAGGCACAAAGCGTAACGCTTACGGCTGGGCAATCTGTTTCTCTGACAGCCTCGTTCATTAGTGATTATCAATGGAGCAGCCCTAGCAGTGCGTCGTTTACAGCTTCGACGCGCTCAATTGTAGTATCACCCGCTTCGAGTCAGACGTTTGTTGTACGCGACAGTAAAAACTGTGTTCAAGACGTATATACTGTACAAATAGCTGGTAATGGATCAATGTTCACTATCAAATCAGGTAATTGGCTCGATCCAACGGTCTGGTCAGGCAACCGAGTTCCTACTAGTACGGATCTCTTATATTTGAAGCACCAAGTCAATATTCCTAGTAATACTGTCGTCCATGCTTTCCAGTTGATCTACGATGCAGGCATTAGTCTCCAATTCGGTATACAGGCTCAATTACTAACGAATCAGTAACTTAGTTGTTAAATATGATCCGTATGAAACGGCAACTCAGCCGCAATCTATTTTGATAAACAACTAGAATCTTAAGGGTGATCACGTAGGAGAATTTTTTATGTTGGACTCAGCTTGGCTGACAGTTTTTTCAGACCACAGGCTTATAGTCTTAAAATACCCTCCCACCTGAGACAAGGGGGTATCCATAATTCGGGTGTTTCAAGAAATGACTTGTTTTAATATCTGTCAAGTGGCCCGCCACCGCGGTCTAGTTAGAAACATACGCTGTGGACAATACTGAAATGAGTAAACGAGTTTCTAGGTACAATTCGGACAGGTAGTCATCTTGACCTCCTTAGTAAAGGGTTGGGGAACGCTGAAATACCCAGGTGGCTGGCTTTCGTGACAACGACCCGTTCTGGGCCATGAAAGCCAGCCGAAGCGGCAGAATCTACTCCCCGCCAGGTAAGCAAAATGAGGAAGTAAACAAAGAATGCGTTCAGCCGCTTAGGGTTTAGTCCCGATCATGGTACCTTGCTGACCGTTTTCCGTGAATTTTAGTTGCAGGATTTTAGCCGAGTATTCCCCCACCTGAGCACCCGAAGGGGCATGCAGAGTAATCAGTTGTCCGGATCGTTTTAGGGTTACGGGGTCGGTTACATGCACCCGGTTGGGCGTTTTATTCGGCTCATTAAATTCTAGCGTTACATCAACGGAGGTTTCAGATAGTCGGACGACTTCCATCGTTTTGGAATAGCCTGTCTGAATACTGTAGGTCTTCCCATCGTCAGCACGAAGCTGGGTAACGGCGTAAACTCCGGCCACCTCAGCGCCAGCGTCAGGCGTAAGGTCATCGGTTTTTTTACTGCAGGCGGCTAGGGCCACTAACGAGCATAAGAGAACAAAAGAACTTCGAGTCATTTGCATGGCTTTCGTAAATAAATGTGAAAAAATTGAACGTTTAGATAAGGGTAAGTTCGTACTGAACGCCATTGGGTGATTGGGCCAATGCTTCACACCAAAAACTGAGTTTACCCGCTTGTAGCGGCAACCAGGCTTTTAGCTCATGGGGAGCGATGAATTCCGTCTGATGGCCATCGGGGTGGTGGAGTAGGATGGTCAGCGGACAACCATCCGCTTTAGGGATAGGTGGAATGGCTATTCGTTCCGTTCCGGGTACGGGGTCGGTAGACAACTGAACCACTGTAGGTGCTGTCGAGCTGGTATAAGCCGAACGAATCGGTGGGTCAATCAGTAGTTTTTTAAGGGTGTCAAACAGGAACATAGAATAAGGGTGTTTAGGATACGACATAGACTACGCAATCCATTCCTATTTCTGGGCTGGCCGTTCGGGTTGGTATTCGTTCAGGGTGTACACCGTCACGTTAGGCATTGCCCGTAGGATATCAATCATCGTTTTACGATGCGCAGAACCAACGCCCACCACCACACGCCTGGCCTTGATGGCACGGGCGCGATTGACTATATTCTGACACATGGCTTCATTGCGCAATTGCCAATAGTGGCGCATTTGAGCGGCTTCGGCTGCCGGGAAGCCGCTCAGATGCTGCAGGAGTCGATCACCACCGAAGTTAACTGAATCGACGCGGGCGCTGTATAAATCAGTATTGCTACTGCGGGTCGTCTGACCAGCCTGCTGGATCTGGTCTTCAGCCAATCGAAACGTGTGCTGCCACTGTAGAAAGGATGTCCACACGCGGTAATTGGCCGAATTGGAGTCTTTTTCTGCGGCAACGGCCCTCTCCAGTTTATCCGACAGCGAATTCCAGGCGGCCTGCCAGCGCAAATCATACTGCTGCGAATCCATGGGTAGAATCCGGTCCTGCTTTAATTGATCCAGCAGCGGAAAAAAGATGTTGTGGTACTCGCTGGAGCGAGAGCGATACAGCGAATCAGGCTCGCCTAGAATCGCCCGGTAGGCGGTATGATGTTGGCTGTCGAAGCTCGATTGGAATTTGTCGAGCTGGTAAAGCTGGTAACGAGCGTTGCCAAAATCATGGATCAGGAAGAGTGCGCGGGCTAATCTCATGCGCTCCTGGTGGGAATCGGGCCGCTTGCGAAGCAAGGCGTAGGTTTGCTGAATGAATTGGTCAGCTGGTTGGGGATCCGGGTAGGGATGACTCCGGATATAGGCTACCCGTTTTTCCAAGGCGGCCTTGTTCCAGAAGTCGGGCAGGGCATCATAATCCTGGGGCGCTAAATCTTCACCGAACACGGCGTCGGGCCGAAAGGCGAGGGCTTTGCTCAGGGGGTAGTCGAAGTGTTCGACCAGATTTTTACCGTACTGATGGGCGGTACCAATCAAGAGGATGTCGAGGGGTTGGCTGGCGGGGGTCGATTGCGACCATCCGGTTGAGCAAGTCAGCAGCATCAGGCAAACGAGTAGGGTTTTCATCCGGTGTTAGGCGTTGTTGCAGTAGGGATGGGGCAAAGGTGCAGCCCGTATACTACCTTCACCAAGCCAAATCGACCAACCCGCTCAACACCTCGGCAAACCCGGATGGGTACCGACCAACTGTGGTCAATACCCGTCAACCCGTTGGTCGGTCAGAATCGGGCGTTGGTCGAACCAATTTGCCAATCGGTTGCCTTAACTTGTTACTTTGTAGGATGAAACATCGTACCCGTAGCCTTCTCTATTTGGGCGGTTTGCTGCTTTATCTGACGCTCGATATTGCCCGCTTCCGCGATTCTGATCGGATGTTCTGGCAGTTTGGCATTGCCCTGGATATCTATCAATGGCTGACCATCTACCTCACCCACGTGGTGGTGCTAAATCCCTTGTTTAGTCGAAAAAAGTACGGCTGGGCCGTCCTGGGTGGGGTGGGGTGCGTTATTTTCTTTATTGGGTTACGGTATCTAATGGACGAAACAGTAGCCCCGGCTCTGTTCGGTGTCCACAATTACTTCCCCGATACGCCTTTTTCCTATTATGTAAAAGATAATCTGTACTATGCCTTTCCCCTGGTGCTGATTGGCCTGGTATTTAAGATTAGTGAGGATTGGTTCGTCCACCAGCAGCAGCACAGCGTCCTGCTTCGGGAACGCAATACGGCCGAGCTGGCCTTTCTTAAATCACAGGTGAACCCCCATTTTCTCTTCAATACCCTCAATAATATCTATTCCTTGGCCTATACCAAATCCGATGCGGCTCCGGGGGCTATTCTCAAATTGTCTGAGTTAATGCGCTACATGCTCTATGATAGTAACGGGAGCGAGCCGGTAGTCGGCTCCAACAAACCTTCCGGCGTGCTGCTGACCAACGAAGTGGCTTACCTTCAGAATTACGTCGAGTTGGAAAAACTGCGGGTGGCCGATGCCCAGGTGGAATTTACTGTAACCGGCAATACCGATTTATTTCGGATCGAACCGCTGCTGCTGGTTTCGTTTGTAGAGAATGCGTTCAAACATGGGGATCTAACCGATTCGCAACAGCCGCTGGTGATTGAGCTCAGTGTGCAAAAGGGAGTGCTTCGTTTCGACACGCTGAATAAAAAAATGACTCGACAGACCGATTCGGGTGGGGGCATTGGTCTGGCCAATGTCCGGCGTCGATTGGATCTGCTGTATCCCAATCGGCATCAACTCCGGATTACCGATGAGCCGACAAGTTATGCCTGTTCACTGGAGCTAAGCTTATAGGAACCGGTGGATAAACAACTGACATACAACACCACTTTTTATGCGCTGTTTAATTGTGGATGACGAACCCTTAGCCCACGCGGTGCTGAGTGATTACATTACCAAAGTGCCTTTTCTGAAACTGGTTGGCGCCACCAACAGCCCCATTGATGCATTGACACGAGTTCAGCAGGGTGAGGTGGATGTGGTCTTTCTGGATATTCAGATGCCCGAACTAACGGGCATGCAGTTTATGCGGTTAGTCCAGCGGGGCCCTCAGGGTAACCACTGCCGGGTCATCCTGACGACAGCTTATTCGGAGTACGCCCTGGAAGGCTATGAACACGATGTGGTGGATTACCTGCTCAAGCCGATTTCCTTCGAGCGTTTTTACCGGGCCGTGCAGAAATTACTGGCTGCGCCGGGTAACCCCTTCCCTGAGGCGATCGATACGGGTCCGAACAGTCAACCACCTTTTCCTTCAGCGACTGAGAGCGTAAAGGAGTTTATTTTTGTGAAGACCGAATACCGACTGCAACGAATTGGTTTAGCCGAGATTCAGTACTGCGAAGGGCTCAAGGACTATGTATCCATCTACACCACGACAGAGCGGATCCTGGCCCTGCAAACCATGAAAACGATGGAGGAGAAGCTGCCTACCCATCAGTTTGTGCGGGTCCATAAATCGTATATTGTGGCCTTGAACCGCATCGGATCCATTGAACGTAACCGGATCTATGTGGGCAAATCAGTTATTCCGATCGGGGACACCTACCGGGAATCGTTTTACCGGTTGATTGAAGGGTGAAATGGGGGCAGGTTCATCCGCGTTGTCGATTTGGTAAGCCGGGCATCAAGCTTACCAGACCCAGTCTGATCAACACTGGACTGAACTTGCTACCTGTTACTGGACGCGGTCCCCGGGACAGAAAAACTAAGGAATATTGTCTTGAGTACCGCGTCCTGAGAAAGAGGGTACAATCAGCGAATAGCAAACCCATATGTGTATAATAATTTCCTAAAACGCTCTATAGTTTGGGCAATTTATGATACGGTAAATTAGATCAAGTAAGGGCAGGCAAGGGAGTGGCGTGGCTAGCTCAACGTAACGAAAAAGCAAAAAATTGATTGTAAAGGGTGAAAGTTAACTCCAGTCACCCAACCCATACTCTTCTGCCCTATGTCTGGGACTGGACAAATAGAGTGCATTCTCATAAATAATCTGGTCAGCCAACTGGCACGGCAGCTGACTTCCTTCTTGTAGACCGAACCGTTCGGCAATAACAGGAGACAGGTAAATCGGTTTCTGGTTGAAGTATACGAGTACCATGGGGATAGCAGGTCGATACCTTAGACTACCCAAGAATAATGCCATTCTATGGGCCATCTACTATTTTTTTAAACTTTTCCTCTCAGATACAGAGAAGAAAGCCACCTGGTCACTACTATATATCCCGGCTTTAAACGGTATCTAAACCCTGACATACCACTTACTCAATAAGTTACCAGGCAGCGCATTTTTAGTTTATACTACCCGTCTTGCAGGTTGCCCATACAGCCTGTAAGCACATATATGAATTATATGAATCGCTGACGGTCCGCCGTCGCGGTTCTACTGGGGTCAGCGATTCTTGTTACCTATGGCCAGGAAGTGACCTCTAAACTAGACAGTCTACTCCATATATGTGCTAGAAACAAAAAGCCCCTGTCATCACTGGTTAGGGGCTTTTATAGGTAGAGCTATTCAGAACCCAACGGTTTCAAGAGCAAAACAAGCCGAAATCAACTTATAGTTGACCCACAATCAACGTATCCAGATGCACCTGAGCCACTAAAGCCCGGAACGCCTTTTCTAGCGCTGGATGCCTTTTTTGAGCTGCATTGGTCTGGTGAGCCTGTCCATATGCCCACGCCACCTGGTCGCCTTCTTTGGCCTGGGTGTGGGAGAGGGCTTGCCAGACGTTTTTATAATAGGCTACTTCCTGAACCTGGCCGTTATCGACTAAACTCTCTTCAGGGGTGAGGAGGATAAGTTGTTGCAGTAGGACCAATAGGTCAGTGAGGAGCTTATGGGTCGCTTCGGGCGTAACGGGATCGAGTTGACTTAACTGGGTCTTGGTTTGATGAATTGCTTGGATAATGGCTTGTTTGGTCACCGCTTTAAGAGGATAGAATGGATTAGAAAGGACTCAGTTGCTTAAGGATTACCACTAACGACCAACTATATACGTCAAAAAAAGTTAATAGATAATTACTTAGTGTAAAACGCTCTGTCCTTAGACAGAATAGGTATCTCACCGAAGGCGAAACGCAGCTAAAGTCGAAAGGTCAGTCTATTGATTTTCAGCACGCTAGATGAATACCTGATACGCACAGGACGTTGTCAATGAAATCCCCTACTCTAGCCGCTCATCAAGCTGAGTCAGCTCATCGAGTTCGGTCAGCAAGCCGCAAACCTGGGAAAAACTACTCACCTGGTGGGCCACTGAGGACAAAAAGGCTATTTGCTGACCGGAGATTCGGCCGGGCCCGAGAGTGGCAATGAGGGCGACTAGATTATGGCGGATGCGCTCTAGGCTAATTGAGGCTAATTCCGACTGGTTAGTCTGTTCGGCCCTGGCTAAGTCCACAAGCTCACTTGTCGGCGGGATCGGGGGGGGGCCGCCAGCGGTTTAGCAGACGCAGATAGCGCAAGTCGTACTGACTTGCTTGATCATAGTCAATCATGAGTAGAATGAAAAAGAGGATGTATAAAATGGATTTAAGCTAAAAAGGAAGTGAGCAGCGGGTAAGTACTACTGTATATATTTAACTATTTCGATTTATTGTTAGAAAAAGAGTAAATAATGACTGAATTATCCTATTATTTACTTGAAAATCAGGTTCTTTTCGCTGAAACCCGTCCACTGAATCCTCTACAACTAACTGCCTATACATGGCCATGAATTGGTTCGACTTTGTGCAAGTACACGCTCAATCTTTCTATGGCAGCTTCTGGCTAGTCATGGTCCTGATTGGTTAGCATTTGGTAACTGAACTTGCTTCCTTTTACTAGACGCGGTCCCTGCTGACGTGGAACGCGACACAAAGTGAAG
This sequence comes from Spirosoma harenae, assembly GCF_054776975.1. Classification (NCBI taxonomy): domain Bacteria; kingdom Pseudomonadati; phylum Bacteroidota; class Cytophagia; order Cytophagales; family Cytophagaceae; genus Spirosoma; species Spirosoma harenae. Next base: position 8,596 of record NZ_BAAHBD010000019.1, read on the forward strand.
TGCCATTTATCTGGAAAAGTAAGAAGCCATACCTCAAACCCTCCCTCAATAGAGACACAGTGAATTATATGGACCAACTTCGCTAAAGCGGCCTTTACGCAGAAGTATCAATTTACGCTGTGTTTCCACTAACATTCCTTACTTCGATTTTACATACGTTTCAATCTAGTCGACTTCAAGTTGCGTCTAGGGGGTATCACTTGGGCCAAACTCAACGCAGCTTTCGCTTTGCCGTTGCGAAACTGGCCCAAAGTCAGCTAATGCTAATGTACCCCAAGGAGAGGGTGAGGTATGGAAATAAACACTAGTAAAGCTTCCCTGGCTCGGATGTCTTATCGTAATTATACTACTTGTTCAAGCTAACCAGGGGTATACGAGTCATCCAATGACTTACCCTGAGCCCATCCCCTGATCAGGATCAGCGCCATTTGGGCTGGCGTAAACTTACCTCAAAGCAGCTACCCTGACCCGGTGTTGAGCGTACCCTGAGTTGGCCATTTAAGGTCTCCACTAAATGCTTCACCAACGGAAGCCCAAACCCATAGCCTGACTCCCCGGCGGTCCCATGACTGGAAGAGCCTTTCCCCTTTAAGATAGCCGCTTGCTGTTCACTGGTCATCCCCTGACCAGAATCTTCCACCACTAGGCTGAGTAGGTTGTAGGGGCCCTCATCCGTTAACTTAGTGCTGACCCGAACCCACCCCTGTTGGAGCGTGAATTTGATGGCATTGGAAATTAAATTACCCGCAATCTGCATCACTTTGTTTCGGGAAAAGGGAAGCAACTCCGTAGTTGCATCTGTCGAAACCGACAAATCAATGCCCTTCGCTCGGGCCTGGGGTGCATAGAGCTTTTCCAGCATATCTTTTAGTCGGGCCTGGTGAAAGACCTCATGGCTTAACGAGTCCTGCTTATGCTGGTGCCATTTGTCATCATTCACCAGAATCTCGTCAGCCAGGTCCAGTAGCGATTTGCTGCTGTGTTGCATCAGCTCGATGAGCTCCAGTATCTCCTGTAACTTAATAGTAGACCCGCTGCCGGTTACCAACTGGGCCATGCTGATAATGCCGCCTAAAGGCCCTCGAATGTCATGAGCTACCCGTTTTTTTGACTCGGCGAGTTCAGTGGCCTGGCGTTTGAGATACTCCACTTCGCGGATGATGTTTAATCGACTCACCACTTCAGCCGCAATGATGTGTAGTAACTCTATTTTCTCGGGGTCAAGTTCTTTGTTTTTCGGATCCAGTACGCAAAGCGCGCCCAGGTGCGTACCCTGGCTCGATTTGAGAGGGATACCAAAATAGTAGCGCAAATGGGGGTCGTCGGCGACATACCATTGTTGAGCAAAACGTTGATCAAGTTGTAAGTCTTTCACCTCCAGGCTGTCGGGTTGCAGGATGGTGTATTGGCAGACGGAGTCTTCCCGGGGCATCGAAACTAAATCCAGCCCGTGACTGGCAATGCTCCACTGGGTATAGGAATCGATCAGGTTAATGAGCGAGATATCAGTGCCAGTGACTTTGGCCGCCAGTTTGGTCAGGTCTTTAAACGTATTCTGGAGAGCCGAGAAGTCCAAATCGTAGTCGGCCAGATCAATAACACGTTGCCACTCATTATCGGGTAAGGGGGCCATAGTCTTCATGGTCAAATCGCTCAGTACAGAACCGGTTTGGTCCTAGTGAGGAGCTACGGAGTAAATGGAGAATGAGACGTTGTAGTCAGCATTTGGCTGAACTATTAGTAAACGAATGTATTTATAGAGCAACTTTTTGCTTATTTTTAATCAAATATAGTAACTTAAATAAAGCAGTAATAATCCTACTTGAGAAGTGGTGAAGAATCGAAATACCGGCCTCCTAGCCTGTCAAGTAACTTTCTGTCCTCTAGCTCTCTTTTGGTATTTCACAACTGACTTTCTTTTAATCTCGTCACTCTACGTGGTAGGCGTAATTTCGTGTTTACTCTTCACCTGGGGTAAAGTTTCGCTACCAACGGCTCAGGTATTCACCGAGTTTGTTTCCTGAGAAGTCCAGTGCAAGCATTCTCTACACTAAGTTATGTCAGTAGGCTATGTTATTTACGAATCCCGCTTTTTACAGCCATGAGTGCAAGCCTATACAGTCAAGGTGATGCACTCATGGCGAAAGCGATCGATCTCAATCGGTCGTTCGCGAGGTATAATAGACCATACTGACTTCAGGTAAAGACCGAATACCACGAGTAAGATCGACCCAACTCGCCTACTAGATTGGCTATTCAACTAAAAAGGGAACTTTCAGTTTTCCGATCTCAAATAACCCTCATTTTAAAACGAGTAGAACTGTATATCGTCAACCGAAAGTGGACAGATACGGGTGAAAAGAGAAGAGATACTTTTAAGCACTTTGAACTCGCTGAAAAATATGATTTTTCCGCCGTTGGGCCATCGTTAGCTGCTTGATTTTTTTACGCTCAGCTACAATTTGGTCTTGGCGACCCCAGTACGCATCGGCGGGTCGTACATTCTCCAGTGATTCATGATAACGTTGGTGATTATAATACTCTACCCACTCGCTTAAACGCTCCCGCAATTCATCCGGACTATAGTAGTGCTCTAATAGCAGCACGTTTTTCATCGATCGATGATACCGCTCGATTTTGCCCTGCGTCATGGGATGAAACGGTGCACTACGAATATGCTCAATGCTTTCCCCTTTCAGATAGTCTTTTAAATACCGGGACACGTAAGCTGAGCCATTGTCCGACAACATGCGAGGCCGTTGATCGGCAGCCAAACTACTAGCCTTCAGAGCGACTTGGACGGTTCTCTCCACGTCCGTGGCCTGCATGCCTGGACAGAGTTCCCAGGCTAAAATATAGCGAGAGTAGTCATCCAGCACTGTCGACAGATAATACCATCCCCAATTCTTTATCTTGAAGTACGTAAAGTCGGTCTGCCAGAGTTGATTGGGTGCCGTGGTAGGATTATAGAAGTGGTCAGCCGCTTCCATCAACCGATAAGCAGGGGTAGTGATTAGTCCCCGACTTTTGAGAACCCGGTAAACGGTCGATTCCGACACAAACCATTGCTCGTTATCAACAATATAGCAAGCCAGTTCGCGACTGGAAAGGTCAGGGCGATCTAAAGCTAGCTCAACAATTCGATTTTTTTCAGCGATTGGTAGTTGATTCCAGATGCTTGTCCGACGGCAAGGCTGATCGGCCAAGCCATCAAAGCCATCGCTTAAATAACGCTTATACCAGCTGTAAAAAGTAGCTCGGTTGATCCCCAGTTCCCGTAACGTGGCCTTTACGCTCAGGGGTGACTGTTCGACTAAGCTTATAATCTCCGCGCGGCGGCCGCCATTTTCTCGGACTGAGTCATGTGATGATCGGGATTAGTCGTCGGCCTTAAGGCTTTTTTTTAATACCCGATTCTCCAAGCTTAGTTCGGCTACCAGCTGTTTAAGAGCCTCATTTTCGGACTTGATGGACTGCACTTCGGGAGCGGTGGCTTCCCGTGTTGTGTCACCTGCTAATCGCTTTTTCCCTGCTTCTAGAAACTCTTTACCGCTTCGGCGGTCCGATCCAGCGGTAATAAATGTTGGTATTGAGCCCTTCTCGCCGACAAATCTCGGCTACTGACTGTTCGCCTTGTAGGCCTTCCAGCACAATACGTATTTTTTCTTCAGCGGTGTATTGGCGTCGGGTTTGTCGCTGAATGTCTTTGATGATGGATAGCGCTGGTTTGCGCTCCGATGAAGTTGCTTGAGCCGTCTTGGAGCGACTAGACGGAGATTTTTGGGTTGAATTGGACATAACCAAGGTGATTTGAGTGAAACAATTTAGGAAATTGTCTCTTCTCATTTTCACCCCTTTTGTCCACTTTCATTTGACGACGTACACTCCGACCATTAGTAAGGATGCTGTTAGGCTCTCGTTTTGGTCTATGTTTTACCAGTCCGACAAGTGCTATTAAGGGTTTTCCGCACAGACGCTGGCGTGGACTCATGGCGCTGTTTTCGCAAACCTGGGTTTATTCCATAACGGGTAATACGGATCCGGCGTTTACGGCTGCTGATTGTGATAGTCGGCTTATTGCTCAGGCATTGCAACAAACAATTGACCAGGACGCCTGCGCTGACTCCTATATGTTTCACCTGATCTTTAAAGGCCATCTGCGAGACATGGAGCTCCCGCAATTACCGCCCTCGTTGCAGCCTGCCGTTCTGGAGCGTATTCAGGTCCGACTACGTCAGGAGACGTTAGCCATCCATTTTATTACGGATGATATCTGCCACTATCTGCAAACGGAAAATCTGCCTACCTGAACCGTTTTTTTGTCGCTGTCGGACTTACTCAGTTTTGTTTCTGCTGATACGGTTGAGAGGGTATTGGCAGACGTAAACGCTCGTTACGGGGGAATTGATCTTCAAGGCGTTATTCGGAGTTTCCTGCGACATGATCTTCGGTTGACTCAATCTGATGGCCAACCGTCCTGGTGTACCGAATTACGGGATGTGTCGGCTCAGGAGAGAACCCGAATGTATAAAGTGTATCAGTTTGTGCTATGAACAAGGGAATCCTGCCGTACGCACCTGCTTTTGAAGCCGATTTGCTCGCACTGGAACGAGCCTGTCCGCAGGGAAGTCGAATGCTTCAGATGGTTATGGAACGGCCTCAATTTATTACCCGTTCAGCCGTATTTGATCGCTACGATCAACTTACGTATTGGATCAATAATCGACTCGTCAGCGTATCGGCCTGCGCTGAGACAAGAATAAACCTCAATGGTGAACCCCGTCAAATTGGGTTTCACTACGACGCCCGAACTCACCCTGATTTTCGAAATAGGGGTTTACAGGGATTGTTAACTCGGAGGCTTCTAACCGAATTCAGCCAACCTACTGGATTGACTCAGACCATTGTTACCTTCAAAGCTAATAACCTGGCTACCTTATTACTAGGTAAAAAAGAAGGCGGAAAATCGCTCTATAATTTCACTTATTTAACGGTGCCCACACGGAGCAAAATTTCATCTCCAGCCGTTGACCAATTGCGCAATGCCCCATTTTTTTCAACCGACCTGTTGTCGGGTCAGGAGAAATTGAGGGAGTATTATACCCGCTATATCGGTACGCTGGGCGTATGGCATCTGGAAAAAGTATACCAACTCCGTGTGGTGCATCTGGCGAGTTGGCTGCGCATCGTAAAGAAATTTGTAAGCGGATTTGGGCAGCAGCACACTCGTATTCCCAGTGAAGGACAAACGCTTCGAATGCGCTTGTTAATGGGGTTTCAGGCAGAGCATGCTACAGTCTTGAACGATCTGTTGGCAGATATGGCTCAACAGGGAATCGATTATCTACTCGTGGCAACTCACCCAAACGATGGTTTGTATCACTGGCTGCGACCTTATGCCATTGATACGACGAATTATTCGTTATTGGCTGATTTCGCTGTTCAACCCACAGACCAGCTAACACTCGATGTGCGGTGCCTGTGAGCGTGAACTCTAGTCTCGAGGATGAATATAATAATGTCATAAACTTCCAATTGCCGTTCCTGATCCGTTCTCCCTTGATTTTATACATTCTCAAAATACCCACCTCAAATAGACGGAGTACCGTTGCATGATTCGCTCAAAGGTTCTATAACAAGCAGGGTCGGCCATCATCTGGCCGACCCTGCTTAAAATGGTACTTCCTAACTAGTTTTAAATCGTGCGTCTGGATCCCTTGATCAAGGCGACAATACCCAACACAATACAAGCCCCCACGAAGGCAGTTAAGATACGACCTACAATACCGGTATCAGCCCCCAGGGCCGTACCAAAGAGCCAGCCTCCGACGAAGGCACCTACGATACCCAGAATGATCTCGACTAGCAACGAGAGTGAAAAGCGTTTAAAGACCAGGTCAGCCAGCCATCCGGCCACGGCCCCGACCAAAAGAGTGATTAAGAGTTCCATAAGGATTAGTTAGCAATAAATGATGAGTGAATAATTTAGTGGTAGGCAAAAACCAGTAGAGGATTTCTGTCCCTTACTGGTTTTTGCCTACTTATTGAGAAGGTAAGCCAACAACGTGCCATTGGCCTACATGATAGGTAACTAATTGATATACAGTCATTTTTTGGAATGGACATGTAAATAGAGTCTGCAAACATGAGGCAAATAGTCCCATTTATGCGGCTGAAATCCCCCACGTTTAAATTATCTAGAAGAATCGTCAACTGGACGCCTAGGGATTGCAAACGCAAATCGCCAACTAAGTTGATTGACAAACCGATGGTTTACTTGGCAAGGTGATGGAGGGCTAGGTAAGCGGTTACTGGACCACTGTTGTCCATTTTGGATCGGAAGCGGTTAGATTCTATCAGGTAAGAGCAAGCCAGCACCTTGCTAAATTTATCTCCTAAAACGCTCCTAACTGAGATGAAAGTGACGATCATCAATTAGCTCCTTAAATGAGTTGTTCGTGGTGACAGATAAAAAAGAACCGCATCGATCAATCGTCGATGCGGTCGATAAACATACGTCCCCTGTTGCACTATTCGATCGGTAAGGGTCAGCAGGGGCATTTGCTTAACAAATTTTCCATCAATTGGCTCTTGTCAGACAACCCTAACTTGCCTACTGACTAGTGTAGCCTTAATGAAAGCCCTGCTGGGTCAAATACTGGATATCGGCTTCATTGCGAGGATGCACCCCCACCACAATTCCGCCACTTTTCAGCCCCGTTTCATAGTCTTTCGCCGTCTCTTCGGGGATACCTGAATTCACTAACGCCCCAATCAAGCCCCCTGCCAGACCACCCGCGCCTGCACCCGCTAAGCCAGCCGCTAAGGGACCCGCCACCAGTAAGCCCAGCCCTGGCAATGCTAGCGTCGTGCCAATGGCCGCTATCGCTGCCGCTACAGCTCCTACCGTACCCCCAATGGCTGAGCCTTTACCAGCCCCCTCCAGGGTTTTATCGGCTAAGGCGGAATCATCCGCATCAGAGTGGTCAAAGTGCTGTTTGCGGGTTTCATCGGTCATGACGATGTTGACATCATGGTTCGAAAAGCCATGGGCTAACAAGGCGTCGTAAGCCGTTTCGGCGGCCTGTCGATCCGAAAAGATAGCCGTCATCATCGTGGTTGATGGGGTTGACGAAGGCGCATTCAAGCTGGAGTTGTCTGTTTGATTAGTCATAGTCGTATTGGGTTTTGTTGTGAAAACCCACTAGGCGAACCTAGTGGGTAACTAACTAACCCTGCCAGCGCCAACATGTTTGAGTAATATGATCGAGTGGTAAAGGATCGGCAACCTTATGCGCTGTGATTGAGCCGGGGTGGCGTACCAGTGGACAGAGATAAAAAAATAAGCCTGGAATCCTTAAAAGTACATTCTCACAAAATGCTCCCAAATGAGACGAACGGAAGCTCGTTCATCTGCCTCTAAAATGGGGTAATTCATGAACCGACAGTTATTTCTCGCCCTGCCAGGCCAAGTACCGGTAAACTGTCGCTCGACTTAAATGAAACAACTGACCGATCTCCAAAATCGTATGGGTTTTAAGCGCTTTCATAGACTTAACGGCCCGTGCCTTTGCTTGGGCTTCGGTAGAGAGTCCTTTCGGACGGCCGCCTATCCGTCCCCTAGCCTTTGCTGCGGCCAAACCGGCTATGGTACGCTCACGGGGATTAAATCCCTTTCAAATTCAGCTAAGGAAGCAAACAGGTTGAAGACTAAACGACCCTGTGCGGTAGTAGTATCAATAGCGTCATTCAAACTACGGAAGCCTATCCCTTTGGTTTGAAAATCATTGATCAAGGTGAATAGCTCTTTTAGGGACCGGCCTAAGCGATCCAGTTTCCAAACCATGACTGTATCTCCTTCTCGAAGGACCTCTAGCATCCTCTGAAGTTGTAGGCGTACCTTAGCTGAAGACACTTTCTCTTGAAATATCTTCTGACAACCTGCTTTTTTTAGGTCATCCAATTGAAGGGATAAGTTTTGATCCTGGGTGGAAACGCGTGCATAACCAAATAACATATAACTACATGGCCCGATAAAGCGCCCTCAAAAGTACGTGCTGAAATGTATTATTTTAAAGAGATGCAATTGATCGTCAGTTGGTTGCATCCTTTCAAATAGTATTCCTTTCTTTAAAGGGGGATCAAAGTTGGTAAGTCGAATTGTTAAGTAAAATCTATACGTTGCTATATTCTTGCTGCTGTAAGTTTGTAAGAACTTGATCGGATGAACTTTTATAGTTAACTTAGTGACAAAATTCATTCTTATGGCTATCACTTTGCCTTTCTTACCGCCAAATCAAGCTCTGTTGCCCCGGCTCATGACCGAACAGGAGATTATCGCCCGCAGTCGGCAAGGCGTGCTACGAGCGGAAGCGGACCGCGTAGCCAGGTTAGTTGGCTTAACCGACAAAGAATTGGCCATGGCTTTAGGCTTATCAGCGTCTTATCTACATCGGCTGAAAGTCGACCAACGCATCAGTCAGGATGCCTCCGAGCGACTGCTGCTGCTAGAGAACTTGCTGCTCCACGCACTAGATACTTATGAAGGGCGCCCTTCAACTGCCCTCAACTGGATGCGCTCCCCCTTACGTGAACTAGACTACCAAACACCCCTCCAGACATTGGATACCGTTACGGGCTACACCTTGGTAGACCGGGTACTAGGCCGTATTGACTATGGTATCTTCGGATAAGCTATGGCCATTGTTTATCGAGTGATGCGTCAGAAGTATGCCGCTCAACCCCTAGATGTTACCGGTACATGGCTCAATGGAGGCCGGTGGAATCCGCCGGGTGTTGGCATCCTCTATACAGCAGAACATCCGGCACTCGCTTTGGTAGAAATCTTAGTGCATATGCCTCAAGTGCCCTACGATGAGTTACCCGCTTACCGGTTGTTTAGTCTGGAGTTACCCCCTAACACTCAGCGAGTATTAGATGCGGCTCAACTCCCCCCCTATTGGCAGGAGAACACCTACAACCGGAGTCAGCACATTGTGGCCGATTGGCTAGCTAAGCCAGATGTGTTAGCCTTGGGTGTACCTTCCTCGGTGATGCCATCAGGCATCAACTACTTATTGCACCCAGCCCACAATAGCTATGCATCTATCCGTGTGATTGACGAGAAGCCACTAGTGATTGACCCTCGGCTATGGTCAAAGTAAAAGTGCAATCCGTAATCTATAACTTTTTGGACGATCTACCAGAATGGACATTATCAAAGCAGAATCGTGGGTAACTCCATCCTGTCTTAGCAAATAGCTGTTCCTTAATTCGGGCGTTTGCTGAACCAGTAGTTAGGCTGACGTTTCGTATTTAGGCTATTGTATAACCGCTTCTTCAACAATAGATAAGTCCATAGTCATAATGGAGACCCATAGCTTGCTTGCTATAGCCTGATAATCCTACATATGAGAAAGCTACTGTTGCTTTATCTGATCTGTCACGGCTGGTTCTGTCAGGCACAGGATGCGGCTCGGCTAAATCTACCTATTGACCCATCGTTGCCCTTTAGACGCCGTGCTTGGTTAGCTGGCTTTCAAGTAGGGTATTCAAAAGGATCCTACGGCCATGAGCGGTATTCGGCTACTCACCTCTATGGAGGCTACTTTGTGGTCAATAAACTAGCGATTGGCCTGGCGGCTAGCCGGGGTCAGGAAAGCTTTGGGGCTGCTCAGGACGTAGCGCTTTCCGTGGGTCCTATGATACGCTATCAATTCACACGCACTCGTTTGTCTCCGTTCGTCGTAGGCTCGTATCAATTTGGGCAAGCGACTGTTTCCGGACTACGGTCTAAAGTTAGTCCATCCGGTACGACTGCAGCGGATGACATTCAGAACAGACCCATTCAATCTCGTTATGTTGGTATGGGTCTGAGCCTACGAGTGATCAGGGCCTGTAGGCTTGATGTACTGCTTACTTGGCAAGACAAACCTGGCGCTACCGAATTAGGGATAAACGGACAGTACAACTTATTACAGGCACAGCTTGGGGTTAATTATCTAATTGACCGGAAACGATAGATCTGTCGATTGCGGACTTTCTTCTTTTACTGGCTGTGGCCCCCAAGGCTAAAATATAAGTAACGTTTGTCGAGAAAGGTAACAAGCCTATTCTCAAAAAACGCTCCCTCCTGAGACACGAGTGATTTTAGTATCTGTAATTCGGGCGTTTAATTTGACGGGTTATTCTACAATCTGTCAATGACTATCCGTCGTATCCGTCGCATACCAGGATTTATTGCTGGATCAGCCATTATGGAACGATCCAATCTTCTGAAGGGAAACGATAGAATTCTTTCGGACGTGTTTTTTTACTTACTGCCTTGGACGCTGCTTTTTACAATCTGATCAACAATAAACTCCGCATCTTCTCTGATTCCTAGGATTATCGCCGATTTCCGTTTCCTTAACCAGGGGAGCCCGATAAAATAAAGTCCCTTGACTGCGCCAACTCCGTTTCGGTGCCTGGGTAACTTCTCCTCATTGAGCACGGGCAGTTTCAGATAGCTAAAATCGCCCCTAAACCCGGTCGTCCAGATGATTGAGGTTATTGTCTCCTTTACTAGATTCAGTTGAGTTAGATCAGACGCACAGGAGGCATCTTCATCCGGCAAATCATCCGGGTCAATCTCGGCAAGGGGAGCCAACACCTTATTCGTTTGAATGTACTCATCAATGAGCTGTTTCACATGCCCAGAAAATTCGTCAGCATACCTAACGTTCGAAGCTGTATCGGGCTGAAAATAAATAGTATTTGCCTGGGCTCGGTCCGCTCGGCCCAGTATGACGGCTCCACTTCTGGCTAGGGACTGTAGGCTCGTGGTTTTCCCCCGCTCACCGGCTCCCGACACCTGCGGGTTTCTGACCTGTAACAAAGACGAGGAACGTATTTCGTCAGTAGGGGTATCATAAAACCCAATCTTAACCAACCAGTCGAAAATATCTTTGCCCCGGTAGCGTCTTGGAATCCGGCCAACCCGGGCCGTCGAGAGAAAAACGTTCCGACCCGAACGCAGCAAATCCTGGGCGATCTGGGTTCCGGATTGGGCACTCCCTATCACCAGTACATTTCCGTCAGGAAGTTGATGAGCATTTTTGTATTCACTGGCGTGCAGTTGCACCACCGACTTGGGTAGGTGATGAGCAATATGAGGTAGCCGAATCCTATTCTGCCCACCCGAAGCGATAACAAGCTGCCGGCTGAAATAGGTTGTCTCTTTGCCCTCTGGAGAGACAGTAACGCGAAAAACAGCCCGTTTCTGGTCAGTATGCACGGCCACTACTGGACAGTATTCTTTGACCGGCAGATTTTTCTGTTGTACATAGGTCTCCAGCGCCAAAGCAAATTCAATTGCGCCAGTAAAGGCCTCGGGGTTACCAAAATAGGGCTCCTGTTGGGGAAGCAGATTCAATTTGTTAGCCGAGTTCATCTTAAACGAATCCCAGCGCTGGGAACGCCAGGATTCCCCGATTTGTCCCTGCTCAAAGACAAGATGGCTGACTCCAAGTTTGGTCAGATAATAGCTGACGCAAATCCCAGCATGCCCCGCGCCAACCACAATAACGTCCAATAGCGGCTTATTCATAGGCGAATCTAGTCAACGTTAACAGGGTTGGATAATGAACAGTCATCCTTTTGGCGCAAGTAGCTAAGATCGCTATTTCTTTGAAGTAAAAAAAAGGGGCGTTTAGTGATATACTTTAAGTAGTTGATTGGCTGCAATACTTTCACCAGCTATTCAGTAAGTCCATTTGTCGTAAGTTAGCACGATGAATTGGATTACTAGAGAACGTCCGAAAATCGACCGGCTGGCCTGTCCCTGGCTCATCAAACGATTTATTGATCCACAAGCGACAATTCTCTTTGTGCCCGAAGATCAGGTTATCCAGCAGGCGCAAACGTTAGACGCGATTCCCTTTGATGTGCCCGCTGTCGAATACACCCATTATGAAGATCGCTGCACCTTCGACTACTTCTTACAAAAACATGCGCTCACTGATCCAGCTTTGTTGGCCATTGCCCCCATTATTCGCGGAGCGGATACCGACGATCATACGGTAGCGGCTCAATCGGCGGGCCTGTGGGCCATCTCAGCGGGGTTGGCGTTTAATATCACCGATGACCAGGAATTATTGGCGCATGGTATGGTCGTTTATGATGCGCTTTATAGCTGGGCAAAATACCTTCAAACCGTCAAACACACCCAAAGTCCCACCGAACGGCTCTTGTTGCAGGTGCTGCATACGTATCTCAAACCAACGGGCAATCGGAAGCCGCCCGCCTGGGTTGATGGGTTGAAAGAGCTGATTCAAGACCAGATTGATACCAATCTGATCGCACCGGCGTACCGGCTCAGTTTGACCGAATTATCGGAAAGCCTGGACGTGAATCCGGCGTATGTTTCACGCACCTTTGCTCGCTATTTTGATGATTTATCCTTCGGTGAGTACATCCGTAAGCTGCGGATCGAGAAGGCCATCCAATTACTGGAAAATACGGCCTACAACCTGACCGAAATCGCCTATCTAACCGGCTTCTCTGACCAGAGCCATTTCACCCGTATTTTCAAAAAACAGATTGGACGAAATCCGTCTGATTACCGAAAAAAAAGGGCAAAAGGTAAAGCAGATACAAAAGGTTAAATTCATTCTATTTCGGGGCTGGTCATCGGCGTATCCTTGCGTTAAAAACTGATACGTCATTGATGAACCGAATTCATTACAGCCCGAAATCAGCCAAGAGCGGGTTGCTTGATTATCCTACTGCATTTCTCTTTATGGCACTGCTTTTGTGCCTACATGGAAATGGTGTTTTTGCCCAAACGCCATCCGCACCACCTTCACCAACCTATCCCCGCCTGGTTGGCTATCTCGGCGTTCTTCATCCGTTGGTGACCGTTGATGAGCATGGTTCTGAGACGAACTTTAGCCATTATTATCTCGTCGGTTTTCCTATTGGCCTCAATTTATGGAAGACCAAGCAAATCGGCTTCTCGGTCGAAGTTGTGCCTTTGATCCGGGCGCAGGATGGCACGAGCCGCGTAGCCAATGTGCTGTTTCATCCGGGCGTGCTGGTCAATCTGGGACATGATTTCACGTTTGCTGGACGGCTGGCGTTTGAAACGTCGGGTCGGTACGGCGTGACGCCCGTGTTCAACAAAATCGTCCGGCATGGTCAAACGCTCAACTATTTCGTAGCGGTGCCTCTTCCGATTCGTTTCGGCAACGACCGCCCCACATCGGCAACGGTTGGCTTTCAGTTCGGCATTGTTTTCTAATCTGTTCGCTCACCTTCTAAACGGTTTCGGTTACTCGATGAAAAGACGAAATTTCTTACAAACCGCAACGGCAATGAGTGCCATTCCTCTCTGTGGGGGACCATTGAGTCAGAGCGAATCCAGCCTAAAAACGCCCGCTTTGCCAGTGGACGACCAGGACGCTATTGCCAGTGCCCTGGGAAAAAAGGGAACTTACAATGAAGCCCAAGCCACCTACACGGTGCCGTTGCCCCGCAATGATCTGAACGTGACGATCAAGGGCGCGGCAGGCGTTCCTGAGCCGGTGCCGATTCCGTTCGGTTTCGGCGGCTGGGTATCCTTCAAGAAAACATTGGATGGCAAACAAACCGTCATGATGAGCGATACAGTGTTGCTTGAAGACGAAGTGAATCCGTTGATTGATGCCACCCATGCGGCTGGCCTGGAGGTGGGGGCCATTCATAATCACTTTTTCTACGAACAACCGCGCATCTTTTATATGCACCTGCATGGCATGGGCACCACAGCGGATCTGGCCAAAAAATATGCCACGGCCATCGGCAATACGAAGCTGTTTCCGGCCAATCAACCCCAACCACCCGCGCCCGCAACGGCACAGTCGGGCAACAAGGCAACCCCAGCAGCCACCGGCGCTTCCCAAACGGGCAAAGAGCTGTTCGATCTGCCCGCGCTCGATGCGCTGGTCAATTACAAGGGTGTCGTCAACGGCCCCACTTACAAATACACCGTTGGGCGGGAGGATGTGCAAATTGTCGCCATGGGAGCCGAGATGACAGCCGCCATTGGCCTCAACTCTTGGGCTTCCTTTGCTGGTAAGCAAGATGCCGCCCATATCGCGGGGGATATCGCCATGCTGGAAGGCGAAGTGAACAACGTCGTGAGTGCCCTGCGAAACCATAAAGTCGAGGTCGTGGCCATCCATCATCACCTGTTGGGCGAACAGCCGCGCACCGTTTTTCTGCATTATTATGGCCGTGGCCCGGCTTCGGAATTGGCCAAAGGCTTCCGGGCAGCACTCGACCAGTTGGGGAAAGCTGGCAGTATGAAACACTAGTTTTGACAAAATCTCCCACCCATGAAACGAGACGCTTCTTACTCATTGACTGATCTGGTGCGGTATTTCGCCCGTTTGGGCACGCTGGGCTTTGGTGGCCCGCCCGCCCTGGTCAGTGCCATGCACCGCGATCTGGTGATGGCACGGCAATGGATTAGTGAAGACGATTACCGGGAAGGGATGGCGTTGGCGCAATTGGCCCCTGGTCCTTTGGCCGCACAATTGGCCATCTATCTGGGCTATGTGCATTATGGTATCTGGGGCGCTACGCTCGTGGGCCTAGCCTTCGTCCTGCCTTCCTTTGTCATGGTGGTGGCGTTGGGCTGGGCTTATCAGCAGTTCGGGGGCTTGCCTTGGATGCAAGCCATCTTCTACGGCATTGGAGCCGCCGTGATCGGCATCATCACTATTGGCACCTACAAACTGACGACCAAAACCGTCGGAAAAGATCAGCTGGGTTGGGCCTTATTTGCTGTGTCTGCCATGGCCACCGCAGTTACTGAATCGGAACTGCTGTGGTTGGTTTTATTATCGGGGGCCATTTACTGGCTGGTAAAAGCACCCCCTCACTTGATCCGGCCCGGTGAGGGAAATAGTATCGCCTTTTTTCTGCCCCCCCTTCAAGATTTCCCCACGGACTCGATCCTGTGGAAGCTGGCTATCTTCTTTGCCAAAGCGGGAACCTTTGTCTTTGGGAGCGGGCTGGCCATCGTTCCATTTTTGTACGGTGGTGTGGTCAAAGAATACGGCTGGTTGAACGAGCAACAGTTTTTGGACGCCGTGGCGGTAGCTATGATTACACCCGGCCCGGTCGTCATTACGGTAGCTTTTATCGGCTACCTGGTGGCGGGCTTTCCAGGTGCTTGCATCGCAGCCTTAGCCACATTCCTGCCCTGTTACCTGTTAACGGTTCTCCCTGCGCCCTACTTCAAACGCTGGGGAAAGCATCCGGGTGTCAAAGCATTCGTGGATGGTATCACCGTTGCGGCTGTCGGAGCCATTGCCGGGGCGGTGGTTGTGCTGGCGCGTCGGCAATTGATTGATGTGCCTGCCATCGTAATCGCCCTGGCCACTGTATGGCTGCTCTACCGCTTTAAAAAGCTACCTGAACTAAGCCTCATTGGTGGAGCCGCTGTGATTGGTTTACTACTGCGCTACATTGCCTAAATAAGTGTATCTACTGAATGCTTCTACTTGAATCTTTATATTTCATTAATCTCCTAAAATGCTCCTCAAAATAAGACGTGGGCGCGTTAATATATTTGCTTCAGGAAATGGGGGTATTTGATCTCAAAGTCGTTGAACCTGCAACACTTTGTTTGTTGATGCATCTTTGGCATAACACCTAACTGGTTTATGCAGCACATCACCAACATTGACCATTTCTACCCCTCTCAGCCACTACTCAAGCAATACATCCAGTATTATTACTTCCTGCGTACCGATTCCCCCGACTTTGTGAGTCAGTATTATGTGTTTCCCAACACCCTACAGTCCCTCAATATTCATAAGCACGCTT
This sequence comes from Spirosoma harenae, assembly GCF_054776975.1. Taxonomy (NCBI): domain Bacteria; kingdom Pseudomonadati; phylum Bacteroidota; class Cytophagia; order Cytophagales; family Cytophagaceae; genus Spirosoma; species Spirosoma harenae. Next base: position 24,448 of record NZ_BAAHBD010000019.1, read on the forward strand.
ATTGCCAGATTGAGGAGGCAGCTATTACCGTCTCCAGTCATCAACAGGCTAACCCCTTATTCATTGCCCAAGGCCGATATGAACAGCCTCTTTTTGTCAAATTAAAAGGTAGTTCAGACAAGATCACGATCGTCTTTAAACCACTGGGACTGAATCAGTTTATCACCAGGCCCTTGATTGAGATTACGCCCAAAGCCTCCCAAGTATTTACCGATTGGGATCAGCATCCGGCCCATCAAGGCTTTATACAGGCCTTTTTTAATACTGATAAGCTGGAGCAACGAATTCAGTTTCTAGAAACCTATCTGCTAGCAATCTATCAACCCATACCCCATGAACAAATCCTTGCCTATGCCCTAACTAGATTGACCGACTTCGACAGTGAACCAACCATTCGGGCCATCATTGATGAAGTAAGCCTGAATGTCAGAACGTTTCATCGATTGTTCATCAAAAATATGGGTTTACCACCGGCTAGTTATCGCAAAATAGCCCGGTTTCGCAACTCCTTACGAGATCAGGTGGTACATGAACACTTCAAAAGCCTTACCCAGACGGGCTATGAGAGTAACTTCTATGACCAGGCTTATTTCATCAAAACCTACCGCCAATTCACGGGGCATAATCCAAAGAGGCTCCTTAAAACCATCAGTAGGCTGGCCAATAATCAGTTACTGATGAACGTGATCGATTCCTAGTCGCACTGTCCAAAAAATACAATTTACCTTGATGCGTACTCCTCATATTTGTGCCCACACGTTCATTTGGCATGACATGAAACTATCCCTGATTAGCTTATTCGTACTCACCATCACCCACGGCATTAATGGGCAAGCGGATTCCGCGGCTGCCTATAATGACCGGGCTTTTGCCAGTTACCTTCAGAAGAACTATGCTAAAAGTCTGTACTGGACGGAAAAACTCTTTGCCACGGGTATCAAAGACTATCAGAACAACTATAACTACTACCGGGCGGCGATCAGTGCCTGTCAAACCAATGAGGTTAATAAAGCAAAAACCTATTTTGACGAGTTGGTGAACAAGCATTTACACTACTCGATGTATTATGACTTTACCCAAGACAGTACGTTGCTGGCTTGTGTGTCAAGCACCCAGACCTGGCAAAAAGCAATCGCTTTGATCAAACCAAAATATGATTCCGTCCAGGCGGCCAACCAGCGCTACTATCAGGGGATAATCGATACGACAAAACGATTAAATACCTCAGCGCTGCTGGATCAGCAGCGGTTGACGAAACTAGTTAACGAAGGCAATTTCGATCAGGTATACCAGCGCTTAAAAAACTATGATGCCTATGATACCCCACCGGTGGTTGGCCACTGGACGTTATATCAAATCAAAGTCAATGATACGCTGACCGTCCCCTTTTTGGTCCATATTCCCCGCCAATACCGCCCTGGGCAAAAAACACCTTTGTATGTCTTCTTACAAGGCGCCGTTCGGGGACGACCTCAGTTCATGACCCGGGGAAATGTGCCCAGTAATGAAGCCCCTATCTTCAAACACGCGTTGGCGGAAGGCTCCTTTATCCTGTACCCCTTTGCCCGCAAAGATATTCACTGGTTGTACCATCCATTGGCTTTCCAGGCAATCGTAAACGAGATCGCTTTTCTGAAGTCGCTTTACAATATTGATGATAATCGGGTCTTCTTAACAGGCCATTCAAACGGAGGGGAAGGTGCCTTCTATTTCGCCATTAATCAACCGACACCCTTTGCTTCGTTTTTAGCCTTTACCTATTTTCCTCAGTCTTATATTACCAATACCTCCCTACGAAACCTCTCCAACAATCGTACCTTTTACGGTATCAGTGCGAAAAATGATCACATTTTTAAACTCAGTAAAGTAGACAGCATTTACCAGTATGCTCGAAGCATAGGCGCGAATTGGACGAACTACGCCCTAGATGGCGACCATGGACTGCCTATTAATCAGGCGAACCGGGTAAGCTTTATCTATGATAGCCTATTTGCCAAGGTGCGGAATCCATTCTCTCCCACCATCCGGTGGGAAACCGATAACATCCAAAATGGTCGTTATGACTGGATTGCCATTACTCAGCTCGATACAACGGCTCGGCCAGCGGCTTGGGTAGGTGCCTACAATCCTGACCTGATGGCCAGGGATAATCGAACAAAACTAGATTTCAACCCGCATAAAACAGGTGTTATCGAAGCGAGTATTCGGGATGATACTGTTACTGTGAAAACATCCTGTGTTAGAGAATTCAGTTTCTATGTCTATCCAGAATTGGTTGACACCACTAAACCCATCACTTTCATTATTAATGGGAAAGCCATCAAGCCCATATCCGTAAGTAAGAATAAGAGCGAACTAGGCATGGCTTTTAGCCAAACGAAGGATCGAGTATTATTACCTGTAGGAAAGATGGTTATTGAGGTGAGTCGATAACAGGGAGCAATTAATAAGGCCAACTTAACCTTACTTTCTTGCTTAGACTCGCCTTACTAATGGCTCACTAAATCAATTAATATCAGCTAAGACTTTCTCAATAAAGGCTCCTTTACGCATAAAAAAAGCTCCCACACTGGGGAGCTTACCGCTTCGGGAAAAGCTCAATTAGCGAGCTCGCATCCGATAGATCGTCCGACCACGAAAGCCTACTAAAGGACCACCTATTTCTATAATACGGGACCGAGCCGGGCGGTTAATGTGCATTAATTTAGTTCGCACCGCAACGGCGGACCGTCGGCGTCCGGTTCATGTTCTTGGTTGTTTGTCAATGTTTTACAAAGATGAGGGGTAAGCGAACTAGCCCGCAAGGAAAAACTGGCTAAGCGTAGATTTAGTAACTTCTACCACTTAAAACTGCCGATAAGTGGTAGAAGTTACTAATTAACTTATCCTGATAAAAAGCGCCCTAAAACTTGTATTTTTATCAGAATACAACGGAGGTATAAGAATTTTGCAGGAGGGTAAAAAGAAAGCCAGATGAAGGGAAGTCACCTGGCTTTTGGTTTCACACTGTGTCCAGGGCTATACCAGCTTTACCAGTCGTTTTAGTTCGGGTAGGTGGCATAAGCCTTTATTCGTTTTATCTGGTTGGTATGCCGTTGGGTATGCGCAATCCAAAGCAGGGTATACTGGTGCAGATCTCTAACACGCCAGACACCAGCATCTTCAGAGCGAAAAATAAAATGCAATCGAAAATCCGCTTTGGTTTCTTTAACTAAGCTTATGACTTCAGTTCGGAAGCGATTAAAATAGGCTACCAGGTCTTCCTTTCTGGTAAAGCGACCTAACGGATGGGCAACAAAGGGTGCCTTCAACAGTGCCGGGTCGTTGGTGTAAGCAAGCATAACCGAATCAACACCCTTTACCTTCTCCACCCATTCTGGCAGTTCAGGGGTATATTGATTATTTAGTAAATCCCAGTATAATAATTCATCATAAATGGCTAGATGTTCGGCGACCTCCGCGATGGACCATGTTGTGCTGTCGGGCTTGAAATGGATTTGTTTCTCCGTTAAGCCTTTAAGCTCATTAGAAAAATCGTGCTGTGACGTTTGTAATCCGTCTACTAGATATAGGCGCTCTTTTTCTGACCAAAGCGGCTGCTTCGTTTGCGCAAATGATACGACACACTCACAAAGTAAACTTATTATTAATAGGCTTTTCATGGACTGATTGTAAAAAAGAGTTACCACTAATTCGTAACTAAATGAATGAAGGGAGTCTAGTCGAACCGGCAACTGGTCAGCAAATACGTCAACAACAGCGATCCTTAAAACCGAAAATCAATAACGGGTGATTTCCAGTCCATAAGTCGAGTAAAAAGCCGAGTTGTAGGATTCGTTTTCCACCAACTGGTTATTGCTTTTGGCGCTCGCTTACGGATAGTGGTAGCTAAGCGAAGCGGATTTGTGTTAGGCGTCAAACGCCCATAGGCCACTGATTCCTGTATACGGTGGATCGGTAACAGAGAGGAATGATAAAAGTAGGATTATATACCTTACGTCACGATGACTAGCTATCTCCTTCTACATTTTAAAAAGCCTCTACTCACCTGTTCGTATTCACCTTAGTATGGCATAAACGGTGGACTATAAAGAGCCTATTAAACCTATGACCAGACTTCATTTCGTAGATTAACTCGGTGTAGGCATCGCCAAATTACCCGTAAGGCTTACTTGACTGACAAAGCACATACCTAAAACCACCCAACGCGTTTAGTCCAGTTTTGTGTTTCGCAACAGCAAACGGCTCATCAATAGGTTATAGAAGGTGCTCTTCCTGGCCTTATCGGTCTTTTCCAGCAGTTGGACTTGATGCGGTTGATGAGCATCGTTCCCTGTCTAGGCGACATTTAACGGTTTCTTTCGGCTACCTATTTCCCCATTTCTGCCTGCTGTTGATTAGGCGTAGTCAGGCATTTTTGACGGCCATACCTTTGTTGCGTTCAAATAAGTATAACCAAAAACAACAACAACAGTGAACAAATTAATCAAATCCTTTTCGATGGCTTTTCTTAGTCTGAGTGCTGCAACAGGCCTCCTTTCGTGTGAAAAAAACCAACTCGTGGAGCCCCTGACACCGGCGGCCAAACCAATCGATCGTGACTTGGCCGTTACGACTAGCCAGGTCCTGGGTCGCAAGCAGTATCAGGTAAAGAAAATAGACGGATCGGATTCAAATGGAAATACCAGCCAAATCATTTTTCAATACCCCCGGGAGGGAGGCCAGTTAGCGACCGTACTCCGAGGTGCCTCCCAACGCTTCGACTATAGCTACGGCAACAATACCATTACAGCCACCATTTCTCAAAAGCAGAACAACGGTACTTTTAAGAAACAATCCATATGGACGTATAAATTGACGGGCAGTGGTCGGTGTTACGAGGCCAGCTATCTCAATTTCAATAGTAACGGACAGCCTAGTAGCTACGAGCCAGTACTAACTTATCACTACAATGGAGCTGGTAAATTGGTGACCATTAAAGAAGATGGAACTGATAAACTTGTTTTGACCTATAATGGGGATGGTGACCTGATAAAAACGGTTGGCGAGCAAAACTTTGAGACAACGTTCATGTATGATAAAGTCGGCCCCTACGCAGGCAGTTTGCATTCGACAGGCCCTGATGGCCAGCTTTGGCCCGGTTTAGTGTCCGATAATCTGTCGCTAAACCCCTGGAATCTATCTTATATTGATGAGTTTCTCCCCATCTTTGGCAAACTCCGCACGCACCTTCCCCGGCGTTACCAAACCCGCTTTATCCCTACTAATACAATCGGTTTTGATTGGTCTTATGGGTATGTCTTGAATGAGGACAATCAGGTTATGGAACGCAATCGGGCTACCAACCAAGGCCTTACCATGAAGGATATTTATACCTACACTGTAAGCCAAGTCAGCCAGAATCAGCAGTAACCTCCTACATTGACAAACATGAGTCATCCCGAATTTTTGGTCTGACTAAAAAAGCGAAAACCTCCTGAACTTTGTGGTCGCCAAACTACAAAACAGGAGGTTTTCTAATGAATACT
>NZ_BAAHBD010000020.1:0-60441 GCF_054776975.1 Spirosoma harenae
CAGCACGGTATCGAACGGAGCTATCTGGAAGCATATCGATAGTCTGCACGTAGGGGCTAGTGAGCAAATTGTGTTCACGGCCCGTCTGACGGTGAAAAACCAGGAGGTTGTCAATACTGCCCAGATCGTATATCTGGATAATAAAGACACCAATCTGGCTAACAACACATCGAGTGTAACCGTAAAAGATACGTCAGCTCACACAGCGAGTCGGATTGGTATTGCCAAATCGGTACTTGGTCAACCGACAGCAGAAGGAGATTCGATTGTGAAAGTTTCGTATCGATTCGTCGTAACCAACATGGGCGATGATACCCTGCGCAAAGTTCAGGTAAGTGATGATCTGGCCTACGCGTTCCGGCCAAATACCGTGACAGCCGCCAACGTAACGCTGTCGAATAGTGGTTCTACATTATACCTGAATCCGGCCTTTACCGGAAATGGTGCCAATACGAACCTACTTGATTCGACGAGCTACCTGGCACCAGGTCAGTCGCAGATGATGGTCATGAATGTGACAGTGAAACGGACTGCGGGTGATACAACCAAAGCGTTCGATAACATTGCCCAGGCTTTTGCATTCAATGGATTAGCAACGGTCTCTGATCTTTCTACCAATGGCGGAGATGTTGACCCAGATAATGATGGCGATCCGACGAACAACACGGGTGTGACCAGCTTTACACTGGGAGCAACTCAACCTCAAGGTCCAAGCATTGGCCTGGCTCTGGCAGTGGTGAAAGTTGAACAGCAACCAGATAGTTCGTATAATGTGACTTACAAAGCCACTATTAAGAACTTCGGTGATGTTGAATTGAAAGGTATAAGTCTAATTGATAGCTTGAATCAGGTGTTTGTGTCGCCAGCCTCTTACAGTGTGGTAGGCGCACCGACAACAGCCCTTGGCAGCACGCTGGTAGCGAACGCGAGCTTCGACGGCAATACACAGCCCGACATTCTGACCAACGCTAGTGTGTTGGGAGTTGGAGTTCAGGATACGGTAGTGTTCGTGGTGAATGTGAAGACCAATGGTAACAACGGTCCATTCTACTCTAGCGCTACGGTGAAAGGAACCACTCCGGATGCCAGTCAGACCGTTATGGATATTTCCAACAGTGGTCTCGATCCGGCTCCGCAAGGCTCTGTTTCGACTACGGTTCGTTTCGATCTGCCCAAAGGCCTGTTGGGTGTAGCCAAATCAGTGGGAACACCGATCAAGGTGCAGGATGGCGTATATGATGTGCCGTACACGATTACGCTGACGAACGCTGGTTCGGTACCGCTCAAGAACGTGCAATTGGAAGATAACCTCTCAGCCGCTTTCGGCAATGGTGCGCTAATTGTCAGCAACCGCATTGCAGTGGCGAGTACGGGTACGGTTAGTGTAGATTCGCTTTACTCGGGTCAGGGCATGATCACGAAAATGCTGATCGACTCAGCCAGTACGCTGGCGGTGGGTGCTAAAGCTTCGCTGTCTTTCACGGTACGGGTAGATGTGACGAGTGTAAATCCTGACTCACTGACGTTCTTCAACGTGGCTAAGGGTTCGGCCTTAACGCCAACCGATGACCTGGTAGAAGATCAGTCGACAGCAGGTACCAATGCCGATCCGGACAATGACCTTGACCCACGAAACAACAGCCAGCCTACGCCAATTGCGCTGAACAGTCTGGCCAGCAATTCGTACATTGGTCTGGCGATGGCCGTGGTCGACACAGCTCGTCAGTCGGACGGTAGCTACAACGTGACCTACCAGCTGGTGGTAAAAGCTTACGGGCCTGATCCGCTGAAAAATGTGACGATTACCGATTCGCTCTCGAAGGTGTTCAATGCCCAGACAGGAGCTCTGCTCAAAGTTGTAGGAGCACCGACGATCACGTCGACAGGTAGCGCCCTGAAAGTTAATCCGAACTTCAACGGCGTCAGTGATCCGGTGATCGTTCTGGGTGATAGCACCAGTCAGTTAGCTGCGGGTAAAGTAGATACGATCCGAATCGTGATCAACGTGTTGACCGATGGTACCACAACGACCTATCTCAACAGTGCGTACGCTCAGGCGAATTCACCAACGGGTGTGGTCAGTGATGTGTCGACGAGCGGGCTCAACCCAGATCTGAACGGCAATGGCAACCCAACGGATGCCAACGAACGTGAAGCAACTCCGTTGACGATACTGCCAGTCTACACCACGGTCTTTATTCCGGAAGGGTTCTCACCAAACGGCGATGGTATCAACGACCTGTTCGTGATCCGAGGAGCCAATGGATTGACGGTGAGTCTGGAGGTGTACAACCGCTGGGGTAATCTGGTGTACAAGAATGAGGATTACCGCAACGATTGGGATGGTAAAGCCAACACCGGCATCACCATCAGCTCTGCCGATGCGGTGGGTGTGCCCGACGGCACCTACTACTACGTGGTTACCCTCAGCGATGGCCGCAAGTTTGTTCGATACATGACCATTAACCGTTAATTCCGATGGCAAACCAGTTTGCATCTAAACTTTGGGCCGCCAGTCTTGGGCTGCTGATGCTGGGCATCGGCAGCCGCTCCGCCCAGGCTCAGCAGGACAAGATGTTTTCTCAGTACATGTTCAACATGACTGCTCTGAATCCAGCCTATGCGGGCAGCCGCGACGTGCTGAGCATGTCGGCCCTGTACCGCAACCAGTGGACCGGCGTGGAGGGAGCGCCCCAAACCGCCACCTTCACCGCCGACATGCCGCTCAGCAATGAACGGGTAGGGGTAGGGCTGCAGCTCTACGGCGACAAAGCCGGGGTGATCCAGGAAGCCGGTGGCTTTGCCTCCTACGCTTTTCGCATCAAGGTGGGTGCCAAGAGCACGCTGGCTTTGGGCCTGCAGGCCGGAGCCTCCAGCTACCAGGCTAATCTGACGGAGGTGAGAACCTCCCCCGACAATCAGGTTGATCCGGCGTTTGCCTCGAACATCTCCAAGATTCTGCCCAACTTCGGTACGGGGATCTATCTGAGCAATGACCGGGCGTACCTGGGCTTGTCGGTGCCCCGACTGATCAAGAACCGCTTGAGCGAGTACAATGTGGGGGCGTTGCGGTCGGTGCAGGCTCGTCATGCGTATCTGGCGGCCGGTTTCGTGGTGGGCTTGAGTCCGGCCATCAAAATGAAGCCCTCGATGCTGGTGAAGTATGCGGAGGGTGCACCGTTGGGCTTTGATGGGAACATCAATTTCTGGTTTGCGGACCGGATCGCGATTGGGGCCTCGATTCGTCGGAATCAGTTTTCGACCTGGTCGAGTTATACCACGGATGCGATTGTAGGGATGCTGGAGGTTCAGTTGACGGATCAATTCCGATTCGGGTATGCCTATGATCGAACGATGAACAATCTGCAGAGCGTAGCGCCAAGTTCGCACGAGATCATGATTCGGTATGAGTTTGGTTTCGGTAAAAACCGAATCCTCACCCCGCGTTACTTCTAATAAACATAATCGCATAAACGTGCAAAAGCGTGATGTCTATCCAATAGATGTCGCGCTTTTGTGCTTTCAACCATTCCCTATTTTTCTTCTTTAGATCGTCACTTCGGCGTAGAATTTGCTTATTAAAAGGTGTATTCGACTGTTTTTACAGACCGAATACACCTTTTCTTTTTCTAGTCGATTGCGTTCCAACTTTCATAAGTATATGAGGTATACCATTCCTATTCTCGTTCTTTCCTGGCTGTTCGTTAGTCCGTTGCTGGCCCAATCCTTAGTCAAACAAGCGAATCGTCAGTTCGATGATTTAGCGTATTCCAAAGCGATTGAACTGTATGAACAGGCAATGATTAAGTCAGCCTCGTTGTCAGTAGCTGAACGGCGCGATGCCAGAGCCAAACTGGGCTATAGCTATCAGCAAATGCGCGATATGGCGAATGCTGAACGAGTTTATCGAGACTTGATGAGCGAAGGAGACCTACCTGCCGAATACACAAAATGTTATCTTTTCTACGCCCAATCGCTGGCTAGTAATGGTAAATACAAAGAGTCTAGGGATGTGTACGAAAAATACGGAACGTTACAAGCGAGCGATAAGCGAAGCCCGTCGTTTTCAAAACTTTATCACGATGTCAGCGCGCTGACCAAAAATGCCGGAAGCTACAAAGTTGAGTTTTTACGGATGAATACGCGTAAAGCCGAATTTAGCCCGATGATGTATAAAGATGGCCTGGTATTTGTGTCAGCGGGCAGCGGTGGTAACGGGATCAAGCGGGTGTTCAACTGGAACGATACCCCATTTCTGGATTTGTATTACCTACCCGATCTGAAAAAAATACGGGGTTCCAAAGCGGCTAGTCTGGGGGGGAGTTCGGTATCGGTGAAACGGGAACGAACACATTTGGTCCGTCCGCTCGGGAGTGACGATTATACAGCGCCAACACCAAACGATTCTCGAACGGTAGGGTTCTATGGTGGCAACAACATCAGCTTAGGTTACGAAGATCAGCCGCTCAGCGAATCGGAACGGTTTGGGCGTTCGTTAAATACAAAATACCATGAAGGACCCGCTACTTTTTCGAAAGATGGGTCGCGCGTGATTTTCACCCGAAATAATTTCAATGAAGGTAAATATGGGAAAAGCACCGATGGGGTTAATAAATTAAAACTCTATACAGCTACTCAGACGAATGGCGTATGGAGTAAGGCCGAAGAATTACCCTTCAACAGTAATGAATATTCGACAGGCCATCCAAGCCTTTCTAAAGATGGCCAACTGCTTTATTTCGCGTCGGATCAGCCTGGTGGATTTGGCGGCACCGACATCTATGTGACGAAATGGGTTAGTGGAAAATGGAGTACGCCCGTCAATTTGGGTAAAGAAGTAAATACCAAGGGCAACGAACTCTTTCCATTTGTCGACGAAAAAGGAAACATTTATTTCTCATCCGACGGTCGACCGGGGTTAGGCGATCTGGATATTTTCTATGCGCAGCTTACTCCCGATGGTCAACAAGGGTTACTGTCGCGTAATCTGGGTGAACCAATTAATTCGTCGAAAGATGATTTTGGCATCGTAACGGATGGGGATCGGATGACGGGTTACTTTAGCAGCAACCGGAAACGGGGTGGTGCCGACGACGATTTGTACCGCTTTACTCGTGAAGGTTCGCTGTATCCTTGTCGCGAACTGACCGTCAGTATTATTGATGCCGAATCGAAAGCGCCATTGGCCAATACGTCGATATCAATGGATAATTCGGCGAATAATGCGCCAAAACAGCTTAAAACGGATGCAGATGGCCTTTTGCGGGTTTGTCTGAATGTCGATAGCGACTTTAAATTCCTGGCTAGTCGTGAGGGGTATGTAGAGAACAAAGTGGGTTTCTCCACAAAAGATTTATCGGATGATCAGCCTTCCCGGCTGGAAATTCCTCTGCTGCTATTGAAGTCGAAAGAAGTAGCTCCAGCTATGACTACTATACGCGGACGCATCACGACGCAAACCGATAAAAAGCCGATTGCTGGCGTAAAAGTTATCTTGAAAAATGGCTGTGATACGACGTCGCAACAGGCAATAACAGGAGCCGATGGTAGTTACGAATTTACCGTTAAAGTGGGTTGCGATTATTCCATCGAAGCGATGAAAGATGAAATGGGTACAACAGGTAGCCGGATTACGAAAGAAGGTATTGGCTCTGCCGACCTGACCATGTTTAAGAAAGGCGACATTATTAAAATTGATAATATTTACTACGACCGCAACAAAGCTGCCATTCGCGCCGATGCCGCCGTTGAGCTGGACAAAGTGGCCGAGCTGATGAAAAAATACCCGACGATGACCATTGAGATGCGGTCGCATACCGATAGCCGCTCTTCGGCTAAGTTCAACTATGTATTGTCGAGCAACCGGGCAAAAACGGCGGTGAAATATTTGCGGACAAAAGGTATTGCACCTAAGCGAATGGTTGCCAGAGGCTACGGCGAAAGTCAGCTGTTAAACAAATGCAAAGACGGCGTGAAATGTCCTGAAGAAGATCATCAGCAGAACCGCCGTACTGAGATTAAAATTCTGACGGTGCAATAGAATAAAGATTGCTTCTGTCGTTCTTTGAAGAGCTAAAACAGAATTGTATTACCCGTGAAACGCCAGTCATCTCGCCAATACATTCGGGGTGATTGGCGTTTTTCGGTTATCACTGGCAGCTAGCCTGCTCTTATCAACGTCTATATGCGTTTTACGTTTCCTAACCCGTTCAAATGGCTTCTGATCGTTGGATGTATTCTTGTAGCCAAGCGGTCTGCATATGCCCAGAAAGAAGTGCTGTATTCGCAGTATTTGTTAAATACATTGAGTATCAATCCCGCTTATGCCGGTAGCCGCGAGTCGTTTCATTTAACGGCGGCACTTCGTCGGAAATGGATCAGTGTTCGTTATGCGCCGGTTACCCAGAGTGTTTCGGCTGATGGTTCTATCGCCCACGGCAAGCTTGGTATTGGTTTTCAGGCGCTGAACGACCAGATGGGGCAGATTACAAATACGGGTCTATATGGCAGTGTAGCGTACCGATTTAATTTACCTGCACTGGCAAAATTGTCAATTGGCGTTCAGGGGGGAGTCAGTATTATTCCCTTCTCTTATGCTGTGACCGTATCAAGTATTAATCGGGCGATGGCCAGTTTTGGAGTCGGTGTTTATTATAAATCCGATCGTTTTTTCGGTGGACTTTCTGCTCCTGAACTGGGTGGGTCTATCACGGACTTAACAGGGCAGTACACGTTCAAAAGTGTTCGACCCATTATGTTACAGGCCGGCATGCCGTTTGAAGTGGCCGATAATACCATTCTGATTCCGTCGGTCATGCTATCCAAAATTGCGGACCGACCAATAGGTTTCGACATCAATCTTCGGGCGTGGTTTACCGAGCAAATTGGCTTAGGATTGTCGTATCGGCAGAATAGCCCCGGCTTAACTCAGACGAATTATGTACAGGCATTAGCTGAATATCAATTAAGTAAAGCCATTCGATTGTCGTATATTTTCAACTCGCAAACCCCCGAAAGTCCGCGGGCTTTGCAGTACGATCAAACGAGTGTACATGAAATTATGCTTCGATTTTCACCTAACCTGCTGTCGTTTACCTACTGAGCAATTAACTCGAACAGCCGCTGGTGAGGCAATGAAAAATTTTGGTAACTTGGTCCCTCCGAAACGTAACGAAACGTCTGCTTGAAACAGAAAGATGAGCTATTCAGGGCCGATATCTTGCGTTATCTGTCGGCCGATAGTCATATGCCTAATCAATCTATTATTCAGAATCTCTATATCCCCAGCGACCTTGATCGGGAATTTCCGCTGGCACCTCATTTTGTTCAGGCATTTGGCAGTTACCCCAATTACCTTCATTTCAACGACGATTTTAAACTATCGGCTCAGGAGCTATTGGATACGCGGGGCTTTGTCCAGATTAACCATTCGACGCGAGTTAATGATACTGGTTGGCACGTTGTTGAGCGCATTTACCAACACGACGAAGGTATTATTCTGAAAGCCGAATATGTTGGCGAGCGATTTTTCCGGATGTACGGGTATTTCCGCGACGAAACGTCGGTAAAAACACTATTAGATGGCTTTCAGGAGCATAAATACGTTCATGAGGATAATCAAACGCATATCTATCTGATTCAGAGTGGTATGGGCGGTTTACATACCGAGCGGGTTGAAATTCTACCACCTGAAATTGACCTTGAATTACATTACAACGACGATTTTCCGGCGGTTCACGAACGATTGGTAAGTTTACTGGCTCAGCCAAAGAGCAAAGGATTGATTTTGCTTCACGGCGAACCAGGAACGGGCAAAACGACCTATATAAAATACCTCAGTTCGCTGGTCAAAAAGGACATGCTTATTTTGCCGCCTTACATGACCAACTATCTGACCTCGCCCGAAATAATTCCGTTTTTACTGGATAATAAGGATTCCGTATTGATCATTGAAGATGCCGAGCGGATTCTGCAATCACGCGAAGCTGGTGGCGATACAAATAGTGTCTCGAACATCCTAAACCTTACTGACGGACTTCTGGCCGATTGTATGCACATTCAGGTCATTGCCACCTTCAACGCCAGCAAGCATCTCTTAGACAAAGCTTTGCTCCGAAAAGGCCGCCTAATGGTCGATTATGCGTTTGGAAAACTGGCCCCGGCCAAAGCCAACGCTTTACTGACTAGCCTCGGCATGGACTACCGTACCAATCAGCCCATGACCTTAGCCGACATCTTCAATCTGGACGAGCAAACCGTTTCCGGCGAACGGCAGGAGGTTCGGATGGGGTTTTAATTGACAGAATACACATTTTGAACTTCATCAGGTGTAAGAGCACGGTTGTACAAACGAACGTCACTAATCTTGCCTTCAAAGAAAACGTTGTGAACAGATGAATACAAATGAGCCCCTATGTGCAACCGCTTAGTGGGCTCACTACTTTGCCTGGTATAGGTTAGCTTTTGAACACCATTATCGAATAAACTAAACAATTTGTCTTTCTTCACCAGCGTCAAATGATGCCAGTTTGTATCAATGAGAAATTCTGTAGAATTATCGTTGTCACAATTGATACCACCCAGTAAAACAATAATTTTATTTCCCTTAGAACATTGACCGCTGCTAATGATGAGACCAAAACCATCCTTCCCAGCATGCCCATAATACATGATAATTGCATTCTGGGAAAGATTATCTGCTTTTACCCAGCATGACATTGTGACATCAGTGCCTAATGAAACACTATCAGCATAAATGATTCCATCAACACCATTGAATTGATAGGCCCCGTTTGATGCGCTATTTCGGTTTGTAGTTGGAGTTATACCTTTTGAAATAAATGAAATATTTGAAAAATCTGGGTTGCAAGAACTATTAGTTACATTGGCATGGAGGGGCAGATAAATGGATAGATCTTCAGTGGGCCCTTTTATATCACAGCTTACTTCCTTTTTGCAAGATGATAACAATATAAATACTATCAAGAGTGCTATATATTTGTTTGATTTATAAATACTGTTGTCAGTATAGTTTGTGGCAATGTAAATTTCTCTCCGCATCATTTTGCTAATGAGTATTAAATTCTGAAAGATTAGACAAGTTGCCCTAAGAGGGGATTCAATGGGTTAAAGGTGTAAAAGAAATAAAGATGATTGAGAGTTTGTTTGGAAAGAAGATCTTATCCCAGCCTATTCACCTTCCAATTACTCTTCCTACTAGTCGTTAAGGTGACCCCATTTTGCTTTGGTTTAGCGGTTTCCAGTAGCCAGGCACTCAATACAGCCGCTAATTCAATTTCGTCATTATCAGATTTTGGGATAAGTTTATCAGCTGTAAAATACTTGCCGACGAAACCTGTATCGAACTGGCCAGAACGGAAGGCGTCATGTTCCATTACAAAGCGGCAGAAAGGCAAGGTGGTTTGTACACCCGTAATCTGATACTCGTCAATAGCACGGATCATTTTCTGAATCGCTTCTACGCGGGATTCTCCGTAAGTAATGAGTTTGGCAATCATCGGATCGTAATAAATCGGAATCGCCATGCCCTGCTCGAAACCATCATCCAGCCGGACGCCGTTTCCCTGCGGACGCACGTAGGTTTCTAGTGTACCGACATCAGGCAGGAAATTGTTGGCTGGATCTTCCGCGTAAACCCGTACCTCCATCGCATGGCCTCTTATCTGTAAATCCTCCTGCCTGATCGTGAGCGGCTTGCCTTCAGCAATATAAATCATCTGCTTGACCAGATCGATGCCCGTAATCTGCTCCGTAACAGGATGCTCGACCTGAAGCCGGGTGTTCATTTCCAGGAAATAAAAATCCAGTTTATCATTCACGATAAACTCGACGGTACCAGCCCCGTAGTAGCCGCAGGCACGAGCTACATCGACGGCAGCACGACCCATCGCATCCCGAATTTCAGGCGATAAAATAGACGAAGGTGCTTCTTCAACAACTTTCTGATGCCGACGCTGGATAGAGCATTCCCGTTCAAACAGGTGAATAATATTTCCATGCTGATCGCCCAGAATCTGAATTTCAATGTGCCGGGGTGAGGTGACGTATTTTTCAATAAATACCGACCCATCGCCAAATGCCGACTGCGCTTCGCTGACAGCACGATCCATCTGTTCATCGAAATCGGCTTCATTCTCCACAATCCGCATACCTTTCCCTCCTCCGCCTGCACTCGCTTTGATCAGAATCGGGTAACCAATCTGAGTTGAAATGGCTTTGGCTTCAGCACGATCAGTAATTGCAGACGGTGTCCCCGGTACCATTGGAATATTGTAAGCCGCAACGGCTGCTTTAGCTGCCAACTTACTACCCATCACCTCAATGCTTTCGGGCGAGGGACCAATGAAAATAAATCCGGCGTCACGCACTTGCTTGGCGAAACTGGCATTTTCGGATAAAAAACCGTAGCCTGGATGGATAGCATCAACCTGAAGTTGTCGGCAAACATCGATAATTGTATCTGCACGAAGATACGATTCGGTAGATGGGGCAGGGCCAACGCATACAGCTTCGTCGGCGTAGCGTACGTGGAGTGCATTTCGATCTGCTTCAGAATAAATGGCAACCGTTTTAATCCCCATTTCTCGGGCAGTTCGCATAATTCTGAGCGCAATTTCGCCCCGATTGGCAATAAGAATTTTTTTTATAGTCATTGGGATATGATTAACGGTCATTTATCATCGTCAGGGCATTTATCATTAACAACTGCTAATGAGTAGAATGACAACGAATGGCCAATAATACAAAAGGATTATCGAATTGAATTTTACAGCTTGAGTTTGCGCTACCAAAAGTTAACCGTATTTTTGCACTTAGCTTATAAAAAAACGAGGCTTACGCCTGATAAACACCAATATAAAGTGGATTTATTTGAGAAACTGCGTAACAACTTAGGACCTATCGGTTCGCCAGCACGGGAGTTCAATGGCCACCATTATTTCGCATTTCCCAAACTGGAGGGTGAACTAGGCCCTCACATGCGCTTTCGGGGGAAAGAAGTACTGAACTGGAGTCTGAACAATTATCTGGGGTTAGCCAACCATCCTGAGATTCGGAAAGCGGATGCGGAAGCGTCGGCGCAGTGGGGCCTGGCATACCCAATGGGAGCTCGGATGATGTCGGGAAATAGCGACCTGCATGAACAGTTCGAGCAGGAACTGGCTCAATTTGTTGGGAAAGAGGATGCGTTCCTGCTTAACTATGGCTATCAGGGCGTTATGTCGGCCATCGAAGCCGTTGTCGATCACCGTGACGTCATCGTTTACGACGCTGAATGTCATGCCTGTTTGATTGATGGCATTCGTCTGCACAAAGCTAAAATGGGCGAATACTATAAATTCAACCATAACGACATCGATAGCCTGGAGAAAAACCTTCAGCGTGCGGCCAAAAAAGCAGCCGAAAAAGGAGGAAGTATTCTGGTCATTACCGAAGGCGTGTTTGGCATGTCAGGGAAAGTAGGTAGCCTGGACAAGATTGTTGCCCTCAAAGAAAAATACGAATTCCGGCTCCTTGTCGACGACGCGCATGGCTTCGGTACGATGGGTAAAACGGGCGCGGGTGTTGGCGAAATGCTCAACTGTCAGGATGGTATCGATTTGTACTTTTCGACGTTTGCCAAGTCGATGGCGGCTATCGGTGCATTCATCGCAGCTGACCACGACATTATTATGTATCTGAAGTACAACATGCGTTCACAAACCTACGCCAAGGCGCTTCCAATGCCTTATGTAGTGGGTGGACTGAAGCGACTGGATATGATCCGAAATTCGTCGGAATTCCGGGATAAACTTTGGGAAAATGTTCGTGTTCTACAAAGTGGTTTGCGTGAACGCGGCTTCGATATTGGCGATACGCAATCGCCTGTAACACCGGTGTTTTTACACAATCTGGAAGGTGGCGTTCCCGAAGTGGCAGCACTAACCAAAGATATGCGTGAGAACATGGGCGTATTCTGCTCGATTGTGGTATACCCTGTTGTGCCGAAGGGAACGATCATGCTCCGAATTATCCCAACAGCTGCTCATTCGCTGGAAGATGTAGAATATACCTTAAATGCATTTTCTTTAGTATACGAAAAGCTGAGCAAAGGGTACTATAAGCAAGGCGCACTCGAAATTGCCAACAAAACGCTTCAAGTATCGGCCGAAGCGGCTACTGAGTAAGGTTTTTTAAGGAAAATAGGATTTTTTAAGCATTTTTTTGGCTTAGCTATTGCGCTGTATGAGAGAATGATTAAATTTCCGACTAAAACCGCGTTTTTGGCGGAATTTGGGCATTTTTCTCACTTAAACCCATACAAATCGCTATGGCTCGCTTCGATGAAGTAAAGAATTTGGTTATGTCGCTGGAAGGCGATTTCGAGAAGTTTTACGAAAAAAATAACCAGGCTGCCGGTACCCGCGTTCGGAAAGGAATGCAGGATCTGAAAACGCTGGCACAAGACATTCGTTCAGAAGTTCAGAATACTAAGAACGCTGCTGAAAAGTAATGTAAGCCACGGTTGACTAACCGCCATAAAAACACCCCCGTTAGGCTAGGCTTAGCGGGGGTGTTTTTATGTGACGTTGCCGGATTTTAATGTTGTGTGGGCTATATAGTTAGCTAACACGTATTCTTACCATTATAACTCTGTCGCATTACAACGTTATGCCTTTACAACTTCTCTCGGTGCATTAATGTAGCCACTCCGCGTGTTGTAATTTTCCCAGTTTGAACATCTCGAATTTCACCCAGAATTTGTGCCGTATGTTTGGCTGAATCAACGGATTGCACTGTAAACGTTGCTTCGTAATCCGTATCAACAAACATTGGCCGGAGGAACTCCAGTGTTTGTGCCAGATAAACCGAACCGTAACCTGGAAATTCAGTGCCTAACACTTTTGTGAAAACACTGGCTCCCAGCATGCCGTGAATAATAGGACGCTTGAAGGGGGTTTGAGCCGCAAAATCAGCATCTACATGTAGCGGGTTATTGTCGCCCGTAACACCCGCAAAATCAACTACGTCGGCCTGCGAAAACCGAAACGCGTAGCGATGAACAGCATTAATTCCAAACTCCATAGAATAGTGATGAACGATAAGTGATAAACGATGAGTGCAAAAATAGTTTATCGCAATTCATTAATCATCACCGCACGGGCAACCCCGTTATCTTCATCACTCATCACTTATATCACTTGTCGTTCATCATGCTTACCTTCGTGAGTAATTATGCTGACGAAACTGTTTTCGCCCGATATCACATTGACTAAGCGCGTATTTGGCTTGGATGTTATGCGGGCCATTGCCATCCTGATTGTCGTTGATGCTCATGCGACAATTGCGCTTAAGGAATATTATAACGGAATTTTTCTCCATCATCTTCTGCCCGACGGTGTTGAATTGTTTTTCGTACTGAGTGGCTTTCTGATTGGTGGAATCCTGATTCGGTCGTACGAAAAAAAAGGCCGTTTCGATCGTCAGCTCTTACTTAATTTCTGGACCCGTCGATGGTTTCGTACGTTACCTAATTATTACCTTGTTCTGCTTGGATTGATTTTGTTTGCCTTAGTTCGGGCGTGGCGAAGTGGCTTGCATCATACCTTGCCTGAGCGACAGATTCTGAGTAAATATTTTGTTTTCTTACAGAATTTTGCGAGTCCAGTCCCGCCGTTTTTTCCCGAAACCTGGAGTTTGGCTATTGAAGAGTGGTCGTACATTTCGTTGCCGCTCATACTTTGGTTGATGCATGGTTTGTTTGCAAATCGATGGTCGCGGCAACGGATTGTGTTAGCGACAATTTTGATGGTCATTGTCGGAACCAACGTTTATCGACTGATTATCGCCAGTTATACCCCACTTGATGAAGGTGAACTGGAGTATCGAGGTATGGTGATGACTCGGCTGGATGCGATTTCTTATGGTGTACTGGCTGCCTACGCTAAACACTATTTTCCGGCTATCTGGACTAATGAGTCCCTCCGCCGACGTCTACTAATTATTGGCCTGATCATCACAGCCTTAGCATCTTTTTCGTCGTCCGTGCTTGTGATTGGCTACTATTACAAAGCCGGAATTACGCTGGGCTACACATTCTTTAAGCGCACCTTATACTTTCCCTTAATCGGATTAAGCATGGCACTGCTAGTACCCTACATGGATGGTTGGCGGACGGCTACGGGTGCTTGGGCGAAGTTTGGTATTGCTCGGGCGATCACGCACATTAGTCTCATTTCGTATTCGATGTACCTGCTGAATCTGACGCCCATTATGATCAACGTGATAGAGCGAATCCCAACTACTTCTTTTGTGGTTGGCTGGTCGAAAGTGGCACTTTTCTGGATTTTAGTAATAGTACTCTCAACGCTCTTATATAAATTCTTCGAGAAACCCGTCACCGAACTCCGCGAACGCCTTTCCGTCAAGGAGCCAACGCAGCTTACGGAGCATAGGGCATAGGTTTTCTACTGTCCTATCTTTTACCCGCTGCCCTTACCCCTCTGCTCTTCAGCTTGTATGATCGCTGATGATGACCCAGCGGTTTTTAACCTTGTGCCAGAGAAGAGTAAAATAACCGTCGGCATCACCAATTTTGGGTCGGGTGAGATGAAATCGACCGATGACATAAGCGACAGTAGGCGTTGGGAAATTCATGTTCAATATATCGAACTTAAGTGTACCCATTGCAGCCCGGCTTGGGTAGCGTTTTTTATAATTCTCAAGCGTTGCCTGATAGCCGTATGTTATCCCAGCTTTGCCTATAAACGTAAGCGAGTCAGAATTCCAGTAAGCCTTCATAAACTTATCAACCTGCCCCGCATTCCAGTCGTCAGTCTGTCGTTTCAATACCTGCAGAATTGCTCTACGGTCAGTTGCGGTCCCGATCGATTGAGCGTGGCCTGGTAATGCTGAAAGCAAACTAAGTAGCAGGCAAATAAAAAGTAGTTTCATGATTAGATCGTTTTTACTACAATACGTTACAGGATAAAGTCCGTCAGTCGATAAACGGCGAGGTTTGTTATTCGTTTCGCAATGATAACACAGTAATCTTGATTGATAAGTTATGCGATTACAAGATAGAGTTGCCATTATTACCGGGGCTGCCCGAGGAATTGGCCAGAAAGCCGCCGAAGTATTTTGCCAGGAAGGTGCTACCGTTGTGATCTGGGATGTTCTTGACGAGGGCGAAACCACCGCACAGATGCTGAGAAATCAAGGCTTCCGGTGCGACTTCAAACACGTAAGTACAACCGATGTGTCGGCTATTGAAGCGGCCGCTCGTGAAGTATTTGAAACTTACGGTCGGATTGATATTCTCATCAACAACGCTGGCATTACCCGTGACAAAACCTTGCTGAAAATGTCGTTTGAAGAATGGCAACAGGTGATCGACGTAAACCTGACGGGCGTATTCAACTGCACGAAGATTATTGCTCCTTACATGGTAGATCAGAAATACGGCCGGATTATTTGTACCTCGTCAATCAACGGCGTGCATGGAGCCTTTGGGCAAACGAATTATGCAGCTGCCAAAGCGGGCATTATTGGTATGGTTCGATCGTGGGCGAAGGAGTTAGGGCCAAAAGGCGTTACGGCCAATGCCGTTGCGCCTGGATTTATCCAGACCGCCATGACCGATGCGATGCCAGAAGATGTTCGTAATCATGCCATTGCTACCATTCCAGTCCGACGAATCGGCAAACCTGAAGACATTGCACATGCTTACCTTTTTCTAGCGTCTGAAGAGGCTTCCTTCGTCAATGGGCACGTATTGGCGGTGAATGGTGGGCAAGCGATTTAATTAGTTTGACGTTTGGGGTTCGAACCCCAAACGTCAAACTACCTATCTTTGTAGCATGAATAAGATTCGGAAATTTTATAACGAGTATAAACCGTATATTTTCTCTGACGGCTGGTACTATGTATTTATCGTTGTTTTCATTCTCTTCTTATTTATTTTCTTCTCCTGAACTTGTTCTCAACAAGAGAGTTGAAATCGTAACACGTAAATCATACGTCTATCGTGGCTACTCGTTCGGCCGTTCTGGCCATTATCAATCCGAATTCCGGTACGACAACTACCGAGCAGAAAAAACTCCTATTAGATGCGTTTACCCGTCGGGCCAAAGCGCTCGATTTCGAACCAGAAACCATCTTAACGACACACCCTGGTCATGCTACTGAATTGGCCGCTGATGCCGTAAAACGAGGAGTAAATCGTATGCTGGTGATTGGAGGTGATGGCACAATTAACGAAGCGGCTCAGGCGCTTCGTCGGTCGTCTACATCGCTGGGCATTGTGCCAATTGGATCGGGCAACGGACTGGCGCGACATTTGGGCGTTCCACTTAATCCCCTGAAAGCCATCGAGCGAGCCTTGGCGGGGCGCCCGGTTGTAATTGATAGTGGCGAAATCAACGAACATCCTTTTTTCTGTACCGCAGGCATGGGTTTCGAAGCGTATGTGGCGCATGAGTTTGCGAAATCACCCGTGCGTGGCCTGCCAACCTACGTCCGGACTGCCTTCCGGTCCTTCTGGACGTATAAACCGCAACGCTTTCAGATTGATGGACAAGAGAAGGAGTTGTTTTCAATGACGTTTGCTAATGCAGGCCAGTTCGGCAATAACGCCTGGATGGCTCCCACCGCCAATATTGCCGATGGTCGACTGGAACGGTGTGAAATCAGCCCATTTCCAGCTCAGGCTGTTGGTATGATTACCTGGCAATTATTTAATAAAACCCTGAATCAATCGAAGTACTGGCGCGGCCATTCCATCACGAAAGCAACCGTAGAAGCTGACGGTCCATTGCTAATTCATGCTGATGGCGAACCGCTGGAGATACCCACAGGCCAGGCCGAAATCCGCATATTGCCGGGAAGTTTGCTAATAGTGTTGTAGAAATATCAGGCCGGAATCAAAGGGATGGCTACGACAAATAGGCCTGCTTCTTCGCGTACAATCGGTTGAGGTTGCCCCAGCATTTTATATTTGGTCATAATATTCGACAGTCCCACACCATTCGAAACAACTCCCTGCTTCTTTTGTTGCAAATTGTTGGTTATCAGTAGGTTGCCTATTTTGTCGGTGCATATTTCAACAGTCAGCGGCTGGCTCGTCTGCACAATATTGTGCTTAACGGCATTCTCCACCAACAGTTGAAGCGTTAGAGAGGGAATCTGATAGGTATTAAATTGGGGGTGTATATTCGTAATAAACTGAAATCCAGAGCCGTATCGTGTTTTAAGCAAATGGGCGTAAGAGTGAATAAAGTCTAATTCTGTATCTAGCTGAATTAAATCCTGCTCATTAGCCCGAAGAATATAGCGGTACACAGAGCTTAATTCTTCCGCAAAGATCTCAGCCTGTTGAGGATTCTCGCCAATAAGTGCGATCAGGGAGTTCAGACTATTGAAGAGAAAATGTGGGTTGACCTGTGTTTTTAAGACGTTTAACTGATTTAACAAAGCCTCCTGCTTATACATTTCAGTCGCTATACTATTCTCCCGCCATTTTGTAAGCGTATAATAGAGTTCGTAAATACAAAGCGAAATAATGTTGGAGCCAATGCCTATCCAGAAAATAATAACTTGACTGGAATACGGAGGCTGAAAATTAAAATAGGGAATCAATCGGTAAACGAAAAACGATATGACTGACGTAGCTATCGTGAGTACAACAAAAACTGGGAACTCAAGCGCCATGCGTAGGGGCGTTTGCGATAACTCAGGATACCGATGGGTGATTCGACGGATAATGGCTGTCTGAAGAATTAACAGTGTTGTGCAAACTGTGTATGAATTGAGTGAAGCAATCAAGAATATGCGCCAATCCGAAAAATAGCGATCGCCAAGCCAAACGTAGTTACCTAGCGGAACTGTCCATGAAACCAAACCGAGTAAGATCCAGATGCTCTGCGTCGGAAAATTGATACCGGGAAATGTAGACCGCCAACGGGTTAGGTATAACATAAGCTTATCAGCAAAAGCTGACTAAGGACTTTATGGTAAACTGCAATGACGAATATCCGCAATTATTTTAAGTCGCTCAATAGTTATGTTTGTTAAATTCGATCCTATTGCCCAACATAGACCTATTGGGCAACGATTTCAACCTGTGTGACTATATACGATCTATGCCAGCTCCTAAACGTAAAGTTGTTGTTTCGCTTGATACCTATCTGAGTGTTCTTGCCGTTGTTTCCAGTTTTTGCGCAATCGGGATTACGTTATATCAGGCATACTTGCAGAGAACAGAACAGTATGCATCAGTGATGCCTATTCTAAAATGTCTGAATACCAATAAAGTGGAAGGTGGTGGCTATGCGTTTATTTGTGTAAACAATGGTCTTGGCCCAGCCTTTATTGACGAAGCAACGTATATATATGAGGATAAATCGTATTCATCCATTGACGACATTATAAAATTTTTACCAGAAGATTCAACCTTAAATACGAGTAATGTAGGCAAAGGCTGGGTTATTCCCCAGGGGGAGCGAGTTGATATTTTACAGATTATTGGTAAAAAAAACGCAGCCATTATGCGGCAGAAGATCGGAAACGGCAATTTGACGGTCAAATTTGTTTATAAGTCAGTTTATGGTCAACGTTGGCGTATGACGTATCCCGCTAAGCTCAATGAGGTGAATGTAGAGATAAAGTAGTGTTTGGAAGAATACGCGCAAGTTAACCGCAAAAGCCCGATATTTGCGGCTCCAAAACTAGACTGATAGCCAGGCAATCCGTTGTTCGGCGTCTTTTATCCGATGTCTCAAAAAGTAGTTCTTGCCTTTAGTGGAGGTCTGGATACCTCCTTCTGCGTTAAATATTTGTCTGAAGACCGGGGTATGGAGGTATACTCGGTGCTGGTCGATACGGGCGGTTTCTCCGATGCCGAACTCAAAGCTATTGAAGAGCGGGCGTATTCGTTAGGTGTAAAATCACATAAAACGATCTCGAAAACCGACGATTACTATCAGCAATGCCTGAAGTTTCTGGTATTCGGTAATGTCCTGAAAAACAATACGTATCCACTCAGTGTCAGTGCTGAACGTATCTTCCAGGCCATTGCCGCTGCTGAGTATGCTCGTGAAATTGGTGCATCGGCTATTGCACACGGTAGCACAGGAGCGGGTAACGATCAGGTTCGCTTTGATATGGCGTTCCGGATTATTGCGCCCGATGCCGAAATCATCACGCCAATTCGCGATCTGCGATTGTCGCGCGAAGCTGAAATCGAGTACCTCAAGGAGAAAGGTGTTGATCAGGAATGGCACAAAGCGGCTTATTCGATCAACAAAGGCCTTTGGGGAACATCGGTAGGCGGAAAGGAAACCCTGACTTCCGATCAATTCCTGCCCGAATCGGCCTGGCCAACGCAAATCACGAAAACCGAGCCTGAAACCATTACGCTGACGTTCCAGCACGGTGAAATTAAGGGCGTCGGTGATGAGAAATTTGCCAATCCAGTCGATGCGATTCGTAAACTCACTGAACTCGCCGGGCCTTTTGGTATTGGTCGCGATATTCACGTAGGCGATACGATTATCGGAATCAAAGGGCGCGTTGGCTTTGAAGCTCCCGCTCCGTTGATTCTCATCAAATCGCACCATACGCTCGAAAAACATGTATTGGGCAAATGGCAATTATACTGGAAAGAGCAACTGGCGAACTGGTACGGTACGATGCTCCACGAAGGTCAATTTATGGACCCGGTAATGCGAAATATCGAAACCTTCCTGGCTGATTCACAGGCGCATGTATCAGGGAAAGTCCACGTGTTGCTGGCTCCTTACCGGTTCCAGGTGCTGGGTATCGAATCGGATCATGATCTAATGTCGTCGAAATTTGGTTCTTACGGTGAAATGAATAATGCCTGGACCGGCGACGATGTACGTGGCTTCTCGAAAGTGGCGTCCAACCAGGTGATGATCTACGAGAAAATCAACAATCAGTGATCGGTAAATCCCGAAAATACTGTGCTCCCCGGAGTATTGGTTATCCATTACAACTGCTGGATGTAGTGGTTGACCAATACGCTCGGGGGGCCTATAGTCGCCGAAACTACGGAGCGATCAATACCGACGCACCCGAAATTCTGATCATGATGTCGGGGCATCTGGGCGATGCTCTGATTTTGTCGTATGCCTTTCCTATTATTCGAGAAAAGTATCCGAAAGCGCAGATTGATGTGCTGGCCGGTAGCTGGTGCGATCCGATCTGGAAAGACAATCCCT
This sequence comes from Spirosoma harenae, assembly GCF_054776975.1. Classification (NCBI taxonomy): domain Bacteria; kingdom Pseudomonadati; phylum Bacteroidota; class Cytophagia; order Cytophagales; family Cytophagaceae; genus Spirosoma; species Spirosoma harenae. The sequence continues at coordinate 20,238 of NZ_BAAHBD010000020.1, forward strand.
ACATTCGGCGGGTCATCCATCTGAATCACATACGAACGAGCCGTCGACCTTTGTCGAAGTTGGAGAAATGGCAGGAATTTTACCGGACGACGAAATCAGCCATAAAAAGCCTTCACGATACGGTTTACGACTATTCAATTGATGTTCGGTTTTCGGATTCGCCCATGCATTTTGTCTTGCCCTATCTGAAGGTGAAGCGTAAAATTGGCTACGGAACTCGCGGGTTCGGGGGATTGCTCGACGACGAGTTTTTCATGCCCGATGAGGAAGTCCATAACTTCGACCTGATTCTCAACTTACTGGAGCCTCTGGGAATCAAAGCCGATTTACGAAACGTAAAGCCCTATTTCTTCCATCCGTCAACGTCGTTCGAGGCCGTATGGACTAAGTTGGCGGTTCCTGTTCCAACACAAAAAATCATTTTAATTTGCCCTGAATCGGGTGCTGACGTGCGAATGCTCTCCAGAGATTACTGGAGCCAACTGATCACCCGGTTGTTAGCCGAAAGCACAAATCCGGTGGTTTTCAGCGGCCAAAAGGCATTTACCACGGAGTTATACGAACAGGTACGGAATGAGAATCCGACGGCGAGTGAACGATTGATTTCGGCGGTGGGTAAATTGACTTTGCAGGATGTTGCTAGTCTGAGCGAACAAGCCAAAGCTGCTTTCACGCTGGATTCATTGCCCATGCACTTATGCTGTATCAGCTGCCCAACGCTCTCGTTTCAGAAAAGTGGTATGGGCATCCAGTTTTTCCCGATTTCCATACAGCCGACGCTGGTTATACACGATCATCGACTCAGTCAGTCACTTACGCTGGATCGGCCAGGTTTTTCGAGTGAATATGTGACTACGTTCGACGAGGCTGTTCTGGATCGGGCAATACAATGGTTTCGGAAAATAAACTAAGCGTTGAATCCGTGGACTGTGTCCTCACAGTCCACTTTGCCGGATGGTTACCTCTGGCTGGCGCGTGGGTGGACTGTGAGGACACAGTCCACGGAAGAGGAGTTGGCGCAGGTCAATTTCGCAAAAGAGAATATGAATCAATCCCTGTAGCGGCACGTTACGAAGGAATATGGAGAAAATTAACGTTGGTATAATTGGCGGGGCAGGCTACACAGGTGGCGAACTGCTTCGTATTTTGATTAATCACCCGTTTGTAAATGTGGCTTTTGTACATAGCAAAAGTCAAGCGGGCAAACCTGTCTGGTCAACGCATACGGATTTACTGGGCGATACAGATTTGACCTTTTCGGGCGAAGAGTCGGCCGAACTCATGACGCATGAAGGCCTGGACGCGGTTTTTCTGTGCTCTGGTCATGGGGCTTCGGCTACATTTATGGCCGATCATGAGGTTTCCGACGATATTGCGGTTATTGACCTCAGCGCTGATTTCCGGGATGAACACGACGACTTTGTGTATGGCTTGCCCGAACTCCAGCGGGAGCGTATTCAGGAAGCGACGCGAATTGCCAATCCGGGATGTTTTGCCACCAGCATTCAACTGGCGTTGCTACCGTTAGCCAAAGCCGGAAAGCTGATTAATGATGTCCAAATTAGCGCCATTACGGGCAGTACGGGTGCTGGACAGGCATTGGTTCCAACAACAGGATTTACCTGGCGAAACAACAATGTATCGATCTATAAAGCGTTTACGCACCAGCATTTAGCCGAAATTCGCCAAAGCCTAACGCAACTCGAGCCAGATTTTAAAGCGGCTATTAACTTCGTACCTTACCGAGGTGATTTTACGCGAGGCATTATGGCTAACGTGTATACACCTTTTTCGGGAACGCTGGATGAAGCCAGACAACTCTACAAAACGTATTACGAGAACCATCCGTTTACCCATGTAAGCGACGCTTCTATCGATGTAAAACAGGTGGTGAACACAAATAAGTGTCTGCTTCATCTGGAAGTACACGATGGTCAATTGCTGATTACGAGCGTCATTGATAATCTGACGAAGGGAGCATCAGGACAAGCCGTTCAGAATATGAATCTGGTATTTGGTTTGCCTGAGGACACCGGTTTACGGTTGAAATCGGTGGCGTTTTAAGCTGGAAATTGGCGTTCTCGTATGTTCGAAACCGACCGGTTACTGCTGCAAAAGTTTACGGTTGACGATGCCCCCTTTATGCTGGAGCTGCTGAACACACCAGCTTGGCTTACGTTTATCGGTGACCGGGGTGTCCGGACGATTAGTGATGCCCGGCAGTACATTCTGGATGGCTCTATCCGAAGCTATAATCAGCATGGATTTGGCCCGTATCTGGTCAGGCTGAAAGCGGATGGCCAGCCGATTGGGATGTGTGGCTTGTTCAAACGCGATACCCTGGACGATATGGACATCGGGTTCGCTTATTTACCTGAGCATATTGGTAAAGGCTATGGACTGGAAGCGGCAACGGTCGTGATGACTTACGCCCGTGATGTGCTGGGCGCTACTCGTATTGTAGGCATTGTTGATCCGAAAAATGTTGCTTCCATTCGACTGCTCGAAAAGTTAGGGCTGACTTTCGAACGAACTGTTCTTCTAAATGGACGTACGGAAGAGTCGTTGTTATTTGCCAAGCTTATTCAGGAATCATAAGCGGGCGAGGGCGGCTTGCCACTTTTTAAGTGCTTTCTGATAGAGTCTGTGTCGCGTTACATTCGGCTCAAATGTTTGTCCAAAGGCGACGCGATCAGCGGCTTCTTCCAGCGTTTTTACAATTCCAACGGCTTTCATTGTCAATAGAATAGCGCCCATTGACCCGCTTTCATTGCTGGCATTGAGCCGAACGGGAACGCCCGCCATATCGGCAAGCATCTGCACCCACAGACTTGATTGCGCAAAACCACCATTGGCATGAATCACGCGCGCAGATCCTGTATAATCAATAAGTAGGTCATTGATGCTGAGGAGGTTAAATAAGACTCCCTCCAGTGAAGCCCGGATAAAATGAGCGCGTGTATGGAGCCAATCTACCTGCAAGTACGCTCCTCGTACGGATGCATCCCACAAAGGGGCCCGTTCACCTTGTAGGTAGGGGAGGAACAATAAGCCATCAGAACCGGGAGAAATGGATTCGGCTTCGGTCAAAACAGTTTCGGTTTCCTGATGGGTCAGTTTTTCAGATACCCATTCCAGTACGTTTCCGCCATTGTTGGTTGGGCCGCCAACTACATAATGTCCCTCGTCAAGATAGTAGCAAAATAGTCGGATTTCAGCATCCCGAAGCGGTTTTCGAACCGTTTGCCGAATAGCCCCACTGGTGCCTATAGTGAGCGTAGCGGTACCGCGTTTGATAGCCCCAGCGCCCAGATTTGCCAGGCAACCATCAGACGCACCAATCAACAGCGAAACACCAGCGGGTAATTCTGTTGCTTTGGTTTCAGAACGAGGTTGGTACGTTTGCTGGTGCGTTGTTGGAACGGGTATTGATAGTTGATCGGGCCGAACGCCCGCATAGTCCATTGCCTTTTTACTCCATTCCCGATTGCTTTCGTTGAAAAGGCCGGTTGCGGTGGCTATCGAATAATCGATCTCGAAAACGCCGGTCAACTTATACCACAAAAACTCTTTGATTGACCCGAAATGCGCCGTTCGGTGCAGAAATCGAGGATCGTGCTCGCGAAGCCAGGCCAATTTGCATAACGGAATCATCGGATGCAGGGGCGTTCCGGTCTCTTTGTAAATGGCTTTCCCTAGATCGGCCTGTTTGGTTCGGAGGTCGGCAGCCTGCGCTTCCGCACGATTATCGGACCAGAGGATCGCATTTCCGAGGGGTTTTCCATCAGCATCCATGGGTAAGAGGCTGTGCATGGCCGTACAGAACGCAACGTGCGTAATCGTATGATTTCCCTTGTTCAGTTCCCGAACCACTTCCGCGATCACCTGCTCAAACGCCGACCAGATTTCGGCCGGGTCTTGTTCGGCGTAACCCGGTTTTGGGTTAAGCGTCGTAAGGGGAGCCGACGCATGCGCCAGAATCTGACTCAGATCGGCTGGCATCGCCAGGGCTTTTACGTTCGTTGTACCGACATCAACACCAACAATACAATCCATAAAATAAGGCTGGTCTGGCTACGAATCTAGCCGATAAAAGGAAATTGCATTTTCGCCGAATACTTTCGCCCGAACTTCGTTGCCCCAGGCACTAACGTATTCTTCGACCAGCGTTTTTACTTGAGTATAACTCGCAGCAACCAGGCAAACAGGCCAGTCAGAACCAAACATAAGCCGGTTGGGTCCGAATTGTTCGAACACAACATCGAGATACGGATAGAAGTCTTTTTTGCTCCATTTACGCCAGTCGGCTTCGGTTACCATGCCCGACAGTTTGCAGGATACATTCGGATGTTTGGCGATCTCCGTCATGAAGTTCGACCAGCGATTGATTTCCTGTTTCTTGATATATGGTTTCGCCAAGTGGTCAATCACAAAGTTTACTTCAGGAACGGCTCGTACGAGTTGTAAAGCAGCTTTGAGTTGGGTTGGGTAAATCAGAATATCATACGTCAGACCAAAATTCGCTAACTGGCGAATCCCCTCAATCACGGTTGGCCGCGCCAGAAAATCGTCGGGTTCGGCCTGGGCAACGTGTCGATATCCCTTGATTTCGGGGTGTTCCGATAAAGCCGTTAATCGCTCCGGCAACTGCGACGACTGTAAATCGACCCACCCCACAACACCTTTCACGATGTCGTACGATTTAGCCAGATTGACCAGAAACAACGTTTCTTCTTCAGACTGCGACGCTTGTACGGCTACGCAGCCATCAATGCCATTCTGATTCAGAACGGGTTCTAAATCAGCAGGTAAGAAATCGCGCTGAATCACAGCCATATCGTCCGTAATCCAACTGTCACGAACAGGGTCAAAATGCCAGAAATGCTGGTGAGAATCGATAGTCATAACCGGGATTTGTGGGATTGAAATGATTAAGCTGATTTTGTTTAATCTATCCAGTTTCAAAAAGTGATTGGATAGATTAAACAAAATCAGGCCAATCTGTTAAATCATAAAAATCCTGGTTCAGACGAATGCGACCGCTGTTTGTTTTTGCGTACCTAGTCCTTCGATACCTAGTTCGACAACGTCGCCCGGTTTTAGGAAACGCTGTGGTTTTAAGCCCATACCTACGCCAGCTGGAGTTCCCGTGGAAATTACGTCGCCGGGGAGTAAAGTCATGAACTGGCTTAGGTAGCTGACGAGCGTTGGTACGTTGAAAATCATGTCGTCCGTATTGGAGTTCTGCAATTGTTCGTCGTTCAACTTAAGCCACAACGGCAAATTATTCGGTTCAGGAACTTCATCTTTTGTAACCAGATAGGGGCCTAGCGGGGCAAACGTGTCGGCACTTTTCCCCTTCACCCATTGACCACCACGCTCTAATTGCCAGGCGCGTTCGCTATAATCGTTGTGAACAGCGTAACCGGCGATATAATCCATCGCGTCCTCTAATTCAACGTAACTGGCTTTTTTGCCGATAATAATGGCTAATTCAACTTCCCAGTCTGTTTTTTCGGATCGTTTCGGAATTACCACGTTATCATTTGGACCAAGAAGAGCTGTTGTTGCTTTAAAAAACACTATTGGCTCAGCCGGTACGGGCGCATTGGTTTCGGCTGCGTGTTTGGCATAGTTTAAGCCGATGCAAACGATTTTGGATGGGCGCTTAATACAAGGGCCAAAACGCTGATCAGAAGCTACTTCAGGGCAGGTATGCGCATGAGCCGTAAGCCAGTGAGCCAGTCGTTCGGGGCCATTACTAGCGAAAAACGACTCATCGTAATCTTCGCCAAAATGCGTTACATCGATGTGTTGACCGGAGGGTAAAACAACGCCGGGGTGTTCGTGGTCGGGCGAGCCGAAGCGGAAAAGTTTCATGCGAAAAATGTCAGATTTTTGATAAAAGGGTGGGCATAGCCGTTTATAACCATGCTCATTACGATCCAATGTAGTTGCTGACGAACGGGTAAAGATAGGATTGGTTTCCCATTTTGCGCCAGTTGATATCCGGAAATATGACGACTTAACGTATCCGTAAAACCTTATTGACGGTTGGCTGTTAATTAACCATGTATCTTTGAGTGAATAACCTCCATTCTATGATTCAACTCACTGACCCGATCCAGCAATCGACACTGGCAGCCGATGCGCTTGATTTGCTTAAACGCTTGATTGCAACCCCTTCGTTTAGCCGTGAAGAGGTACATACAGCGGAACTCATCGAATCATTTTTTCGGGAAAGACAGATTCCATTTGAGCGATTAAAAAATAACATCTGGGCGCGGAATCGCTATTTTGATCCGGCAAAACCAACGTTGTTGCTCAATTCTCATCACGATACGGTTAAACCCAATAAATCCTGGACGCTTGATCCATTCACGCCAATCGAACAGGATGGAAAACTGTTTGGCCTGGGAAGTAATGATGCTGGTGGTTGTCTGACTTCGCTGCTGGCTACGTTTGTCTATTTCTACGAACGGCCTGAAATGGCCTATAATATTGTGATGGCGGCCACGGCCGAAGAGGAAATTTCGGGTCGTGAAGGTCTGGAACTTGTGTTGCCTTTATTACCTCCCATCGACTTTGCTATTGTTGGTGAACCGACCGAAATGCAATTGGCGATTGCCGAAAAAGGATTGCTGGTATTGGATTGCACGGCGCATGGCGTCAGCGGTCATGCCGCCCGCGACGAGGGTGACAACGCTATCTATAAGGCAATCAGGGATATTAACTGGATTACGACGTATAAATTCCCCAAAGTGTCGCCTACGCTGGGACCGATCAAATTATCGGTGACAATCATCAATGCGGGTACGCAACACAACGTTGTTCCCGATACCTGCACGTTTACAGTTGATGTACGGGTGACGGAGCAATACACGCTCGAAGAGATTATTGAAACCATTCAGGCCAATATTCAATCGGAAGTAAAACCGCGATCAATCCGACTGAAACCCTCCAGTATTCCGGCCGATCATCCGATTGTAAAAGCAGGCCTTGCCCTGGGCCGACATACGTATGGTTCACCTACTACCTCCGATCAGGCTCTGTTAAATTGTCCGTCACTCAAATGCGGTCCTGGTCATTCGAGTCGATCTCATTCGGCTGATGAGTTCATTTATATTCGGGAAATTGAGGAGGGCGTACGTGGTTATTGTCAAATGCTGGAGCAGATTCTTTAATCTTTTACTACATTCGGCTCCCCAACGTATCATTAAACCCGCTTTACAACTCATATACATGCGCGTTTCCTGCTTACAAATTAGTTTCGTGCTTCTGCTGATCGGTACGTTTGCCTATGCCCAACCCAAACCGACAGTTCGCCAACTCGCCTGGCAACCGCTCGAAACGACCGCTTTTCTACACTTCACAGTAAATACATTCACCGACAAGGAGTGGGGAGATGGTACCGAAAGTCCGGCCATTTTCAACCCAACTAAACTTGATGCCCGTCAGTGGATTAAGGCATTGAAAGAAGCTGGTTTTAAACTAGCGATCATTACAGCAAAACATCACGATGGTTTTTGTTTATGGCCGTCGAAAATGACCGAACATTCGGTGAAGAACAGCCCATGGAAAGGCGGAAAGGGCGATGTTGTGAAAGAAGTGGCTGATGCCTGCCGCGAATTCGGGTTGAAATTCGGTGTTTATCTCTCGCCCTGGGATCGCCATGAACCCAAATATGGTACGGCTGAATACAACGATTACTACAAGAGTCAGCTACGTGAATTATTGACCAACTACGGACCGATTTCGGAAGTTTGGTTCGATGGAGCTAAAGGCGAAAATGCCAAAGATATGACCTACGATTTTGCAGGTTATTGGGCGTTAGTGCGCGAATTACAACCTAATGCCGTCATGTTTTCGGATGCGGGTCCGGATGTACGTTGGGTAGGAAATGAAGCCGGAAACGCAGGCGAAACCTGTTGGTCCACAATTAATACCGATGGATTAGCACCCGGAAAAGCCGATTCTAAATACCTCAATCGGGGCGATCCGGCTGGTAAACAATGGGTGCCCGCCGAGACGGATGTGTCGATTCGTCCGGGCTGGTTTTACCATCCGGCAGAGGACACGAAAGTTCGTTCAGCGAAAAATTTGGTCAATCTGTATTATCAATCCGTTGGCCGAAATAGCTTATTATTATTGAATGTACCGCCCAATCGTGAAGGGCTTTTTTCGGAACCCGATCTGGCAAGTTTGAAAGAGTTTCGAAGTATTCTGGACGAAACGTTCAAAACGAATCTGGTCGCAAAACCGCCAAAACCAAAGCTGACGGACGGAAAACTAGGTACTTTCTCAACCGTTTCGGCGAATCAACCAATGATTATCGATCTGACTGGCGCACCTTCTTTTGATCGGATATCAATTCAGGAAAATATTGCTAATGGCCAGCGGATTGCTAGTGGTCGAGTTGAGTATTGGGATGGTAGCGACTGGCAGCCGCTGCAAACCTTTACAACGGTAGGCTACAAACGATTGCTTCGTTTTCCAGCTGTAAAATCGTCCCGATTACGTTTGTTTATTACCAATTCCAACGGACCAGTCGAACTGGCTGAAGTAGGTGTTTATAAAGCATCCGATCGGGAAAATTAATATTTACCAGACTCCTGTCTATTGACTAACAAATGACCAATTTTGCCGGTTAATCTGGCATTCATATTAGTTTATTATCCATTCTTTGACTCTACTCATGCTGTATCCGCTAACGTTCGAGACTATTTTTAAAGATAAAATTTGGGGTGGCCAGAAAATCAAAACCATTCTGGAGAAAGATTTTTCACCGTTGCCAAATTGTGGTGAAACCTGGGAAGTCTCTGATGTAGAAGGCAATGTGTCGATTGTAAAAGAAGGTAGTTTACAGGGTAAATCGCTACACGAACTAGTCGAGCAGTACAAAGAAAAACTGGTTGGAAAGCACGTTTACGAGCAATACGGCAACCGATTTCCACTATTGGTAAAATTCATTGATGCCAATGATGATCTTTCTATTCAGGTTCACCCTGATGACGAACTGGCGAAAAAGCGCGGTACCGGCTTCGGCAAAACCGAGATGTGGTACATCATGCAGGCCGACGAAGGTGCCAAACTCAATTCGGGCTTCAATCGGGAATTGACGAAAGAAGAGTATGTAAAAGCGGTTGCCGACAATACAATTCAGGACTTACTCAACATCGAAACCGCTAATCCTGGCGATGTATTTTTCCTGCCTGCGGGCCGCGTTCACTACATTGGGAAAGGTTTATTACTAGCTGAAATCCAGCAGACATCTGATACAACCTACCGAATTTATGATTTCGATCGTGTCGATGCGACGACGGGGCAAAAGCGTGAATTGCACACGGAATTAGCTGTCGATGCGATTAACTACCATCACTACGATCATTATAAAACGCAATACGATAAGAAAGTAAACGAAGGCGTCAATGCCGTAACCAGCGATTATTTCGTAACCAACGTACTGAATTTCAACGAGGAAGTTGCGCACGATTACACACATATCGACTCGTTTGTTATTTTAATCTGCGTGGCTGGCGGTTTAACGATCGAAGCACCCGGCGGCTACAGCGTTTCGCTCAAAATGGGTCAATGCGCACTCATTCCTGCTTCCATCAACAACGTAACCCTCGTTCCCGACGGCGATATGACCGTACTGGAAACCTATGTGCCGTAGTCTGAACCTGAACCGGGATTTACGGGATTGAACTGATTAAGCTGATTTTGTTTTCGCTTCAAAGAAGCGCTTATTTACAAAATCAAAGTCAGTAAGTAAAATCAAATAAATCCCGGTTCCGATGCGCTATTGCCTTGCCCTTGACTTAAAAGATGATCCCACGCTGATTGCTGAATACGAGCGCTATCATGAACGACTTCGGCCTGAAATCGAAGCCAGTATTCGTGAGTCAGGTATCACCGAAATGGAAATCTACCGGATCGGAAATCGGCTGTTCATGATCATGGAAACCGATCATACCTTCTCTTTCGAGGCTAAATCGGCTGCTGATGCGGCTAATCCGAAAGTGCAGGAATGGGAAGCCCTGATGTGGCAGTATCAGCAATCTCTCCCTATGGCGAAACCCGGTGAAAAATGGGTACTGATGAATCAGATTTTCAAGATGTAATCTCTCAAAATTTATAAACTAGCTTAAGGGCTAGTATTTACAAACGCCCGCTCCAGTTGGGCGTTTTTTGTTCGTGTTTCTCCGATAGTCCAGAACGCCTATCTTTACGACTGTCTATATCTCTTAGCTTATCAACCGTATGAAATACTGGCTTTATACCTTCATCGCACTCACATTCATCCTGCCCACTTATGCGCAACTTACGACCGCAGGGACGTTTGTTCGGGATAATTACCAGAAGTTTGACTATAAAATCCCGATGCGCGACGGGACTAAATTGCATACACACGTCTATGTCCCTAAAGATGCCTCAGCGACGAACAAATACCCGTTTATGATGCAGCGGACGTGCTATAGCGTAGCTCCGTATGGCCCCAACACCTATCCGAATCAACTGGGTCCATCCAAAACGCTTATGGGCGATAAGTATATTTTTGTGTACCAGGATGTTCGCGGCCGATGGGCATCCGAAGGCACCTGGACAAACATGACCCCGACGGTGACAGATCAGAAACCGGCTCCCGTTGCGAAAGGAAAAAAGCAAGCGACGAAGCCAGTCAGTAGTACGCTCGTCGATGAAAGTTCAGATACGTACGATACGATTGAATGGTTATTGAAAAACGTTCCGTACAACAACGAACGGGTAGGGCAGTGGGGAATTAGTTATCCTGGTTTTTATACAATTGCTGGAGCTGTAGCGGCCCATCCGGCGCTCAAAGCGTCGTCGCCACAAGCCCCTGTATCAGATTTTTTCTTCGATGATTTTCACCACAATGGTGCGTTCATTCAGGCTTATATATTTACGTATCCCGTGTTTGGTGTGCAGCATCCGGCACCGACAACGCAGCCGTGGTATAATAGTCAAATGATTAAAACCGGTACGAACGATGGCTTCCAATGGCAATATGACTTGGGTCCGTTGAAAAATGCGGATAAGTACTACAAAGACAATTTTTATTGGCAGGAAACTGTCAATCACCCGAACTATGACGAGTTCTGGCAGAAACGGAGCATTATTCCACACCTGAAAAATATCAATCACGCAGTAATGACCGTAGGTGGCTGGTTCGATGCCGAAGATTTATATGGCCCGCTCAACATCTATAAAACCGTCGAGAAAAATAATCCTAATACGTATAACACGCTGGTAATGGGACCGTTCGGGCATGGGCGCTGGTCGGTCGAAACGGGCCATACGATGCATAGCAATGTCTATTTTGGCGATAGTATTGCCACGTTTTATCAGCGCAATATTGAAGCGAAATTCTTCAATCATTTTCTGAAAGGGGCGGGCGATGGTAAAACCGGATTACCCGAAGCGTATCTGTTCAATACGGGAAAAAATGAGTGGAAAACATTCGATAAATGGCCTGCTGCGAATGCCCAAACGATGCAGTTTTACTTATCAAACAACGGGCAATTGGCGCAACAAGCAGGGAATGCTTACTCTGAATTTGTCAGTGATCCGATGAAGCCAGTGCCTTATTCGGAAGATATTACGACGTTTCAGGGATTCACGCCATTTAATTACATGTCGGAAGATCAGCGATTTGCAAGTCGTCGACCAGATGTACTCACCTTTCAGACTGATGTATTGACAGACGATCTGACCTTGGGGGGCGAAATCATGGCGAAGCTCAAAGTGAGTACTTCGGGTACCGATGCCGATTGGGTTGTCAAACTGATTGATGTGTATCCACCCAACGAACCTAATCATCCGTATATGCCTAACCGCAACATTACGCTGGGTAATTACCAGCAGATGGTTCGTTCGGAAGCTATGCGTGGACGATTCCGCAACTCGTTCGAGAAACCAGAACCATTCAAACCCGGCGAAGTAACGGACGTAAATTTCCGGTTGCAGGATGTATTGCATACGTTCAAAAAGGGCCACCGGGTTATGATTCAAGTCCAGAGTACATGGTTTCCGCTGATTGACCGTAATCCGCAGAAATATGTGGAGAATATTTTCAAAGCAGATGCGGCTGATTTTCAGAAAGCAACGCATCGCGTGTATGATAATTCAGTGATTGAAGTTCAGGTATTGAAATAATAACGCAGCAAATGAAGTCGACAGAGCAGATGATTGATATTCAGGGGCTGACGAAACAATTTGCTACGCATACTGCTGTCGACGATATATCCCTGACTATTGCGTCTGGCGAAACGCTGGTTTTGTTAGGAACGAGTGGATGTGGTAAAACCACAACGCTTAAAATGATTAATCGACTGATTGAGCCGACTCATGGCTCAATTCGTGTAGGAGGTGTTGATGTTCTGCAACAACCGGCTCATGAACTTCGTCGCCGAATTGGCTACGTGATTCAGGACGGAGGCTTATTTCCACATTATACTGTTGCTGAGGCCATTGCAACTGTTCCGAAATTACTCAACTGGCCGTCTGTTGATAGTAAAGAACGAACCCAGGAGTTGATGGCTAAACTCCGATTGCCCGAAACAATTTTAGCGCGTCATCCGGCGGAATTAAGTGGTGGGCAACGCCAGCGAGTAGGGTTGGCACGGGCGTTGGCTGCCCGGCCATCTGTTGTGCTCATGGATGAGCCGTTCGGCGCCCTTGACCCCTTCACTCGCAAGCACGTTCGGCGGGAGCTATTTGGATTGAATGAACTGAAAGAAACAACAGTCGTACTCGTTACCCATGACGTTAGTGAAGCCTTGGAATTGGCTGACCGAATCGCCCTCATGGATGCAGGGCGAATTATACAAATGGGACGACCTAAGGAGCTAATAGAGTCGCCCATCTCTGATTTTGTCCGGGATTTTCTGGACGATAAACCGCATCGCCTGAATGACTGATTTCTTTCTCTTCATCCGTGACCAGGCCGATAAATTGCTGGAACAGACCCTAACACACATCGGGCTGACGGCGATTTCACTGCTGATAGCGCTGCTGATTGGTGTTCCGTTGGGCATCTTAATCTCGCGTTATACACGATTGGCAAGTAGTATTCTGGGTATTGCTGGCGTGTTGCAAACGGTACCGAGTATCGCTTTGCTGGGGTTTTTGATTCCGTTACTCGGCATTGGTATAGGACCAGCTTTAGTCGCTCTTTTTCTGTATGCGTTGCTACCAATTATTCAAAATACGTATGTAGGTATTACGGAAGTAGAGGCTTCGATAAAGGAAGCAGCAAAGGGAGTAGGAATGACGGAACGTCAGCTATTAATCAACGTTGAATTGCCGCTGGCTTTGCCGGTTATTTTCGCGGGGATTCGTACGGCAGCCGTAATCAATGTGGGTGTTGCTACGTTGGCGGCTTATGTAGCAGCCGGAGGGCTAGGCGAATTTATTTTCAGTGGTATTGCGCTCAGTAACACGAATATGATACTGGCGGGAGCGATTCCGGCGGCATTATTAGCTGTTGGATTCGATCTTGGATTAGCCCGGTTACAACGATTATCGACAAGGAAACTTCGTATTGGAGTGGGCCTTTTTATTCTATTGATTCCAGCATTATCCAGTTTTTATTGGATTTCGGGTAGACGAGATAAGCTAGTAGCTGGCTTTGCACATGAATTTTATGGACGGGCCGATGGCTATCCTGGTTTGCAAAAAACATACGGTCTGCAACTCAATCCGCGTTTGATTGACCAGAATCTGATGTATGAAGCCATTCATCAAAAACAGGTCGATATCATCAGCGGCTACTCGACGGATGGGCGAATTAAGGCCTTTGATTTAATAGTTTTGACCGATAATCGCCATGCGTTTCCACCTTACGCGGCTGCACCTGTCATTCGACAGCAAGCTTTGGATCGTTATCCTGATCTTGGACCAGTCTTGAATCAGTTGGCTGGGGAATTGACGGATTCGATAATGACGGCTTTGAATTATCGGGTCGATTATAAAAAAGAAGCGCCAGCGATCGTTGCGCGGGATTTTCTAAAGCAAGTCGGTTTATACAAAATACCCGCTTCAGGCAATCGAATAGAAACGGTTGTGATGGGATCGAAGGTATTTACAGAACAATACATTCTGGCCGAAATTTATCGGCAACTTATTGAAGGACAGACACCATTACGAGTCGTAACAAAAACCGGCTTGGGTGGTACGCAAATCTGTTTCGACGCTTTGCGCACCGGTGGAATTGACCTTTACCCTGAATACACGGGTACGGGTTTGCTGGTCATTCTTCAACCAGCTAAGTCTGTTTTGGCTAGTTTGTCTATGGAATCCGATTCAATTTATCGCTTTGTAAAAGATCAATTCCAGCAGAAATATAAATTGAGTTGGTTGCAGCCGCTTGGATTCAACAACAGCTATTGCCTGATGATGCGACGAGAACAAGCGCAGCAGCTAGGCATCCAATCCATTCAGGATTTGGTGAGCTACCTTAATCGGAAATAATTAACGAAAACTAAAACGGCTTAATTAGTCATCTTTGTCGTCCTGACTCCAGGGAAGGATGACAAAAAAATAGTTGCTATCAGACTTGTAAGAGCGTTAGCCAAGCTTCGTTTATGTTATTCTCAGAAAGCAATTGTTTAGCCCGAAGGTGAAGCAAATCAGGTAAATACTGACAACCATACCGAGCTTCGTCAACTAATTCATTCAAAACGCCCGACGCTTTATAACTAGCTAATTCCTCAGGTGTAGGCAGATTAGAAATGGTGCCTAACTTTTCTAAATCATCTTGCGATAAAATAGCGCTATTGCGAATTGACGCTGGAATCTGATTGTTGGTTGTACTCATTTCAGCATGAGTTAGTTCAGGAATAAATCGTTCCTTTTACACTATCCAGAGCAATTGATCCGCGCTTATTTCGACCGTTCCCCCGGAAAGTAATCGTATCGCCATCGGCCAGGAATGTTCGACTTACCGATTCAGATAGATGCAACGGACGTTGACCATTCCAGCTTAGCTCGAGTAAAGAGCCGTAACTTCCTGGAGTTGTACCTGAAATGGTCCCGGTAGCCAGTACATCGCCGATCGCCAGGTTGCAGCCGCCAACGGTATGATGTACAATCATTTGGGCAAAACTCCAGTACAAATACCTTGTGTTCGTACGGCTGATACAGACTTCCTCCTCATAATCAGGCTGTAGCCAGACCTCCAGATCAAGATCGAAATGACCGGGTGCTAACGTTTGCAGGTAGTGGAGTGGCTGTGGCTCCTGCACTGGACCTGCGATTCGAAACGGTTCCAATTCCTCAAATGGAATCACCCAGGCCGACATGCTAGAGGCAAAATTTTTACCCAAGAATGGTCCTAACGGTTGATATTCCCATCGCTGAATATCACGTGCCGACCAGTCGTTGAACAAAACAATGCCAAAAATGTAGTCTTCCGCTTTGTCTATTGGAACAGGGTTTCCTAATGGATTTGATTTGCCAATAATCAATCCCAATTCCAGTTCGAAATCCAGGGCTTGGGTTGGACCAAAAACCGGTTTTTTATCCGCATTCAGAAAAGGTCCACTAGGCCGATGAATCGATGTGCCAGAGACTACAATAGATGATGCGCGGCCGTGATAAGCTACGGGAATATGTCGGTAATTAGGTAATAATGGATCACCATCGGGGCGAAACATACGGCCTACATTTTCGGCATGGTGAATCCCCGCGTAGAAGTCTGTGTAATCGCCAATACGAACGGGTAAATGCAGTTGCGCCCGCGACTCGTGGATAAATACCTGATCGTGAATAGCCACAAATGCCTGATTATTATCATCTAATAAGTCAGTAAGTCGCTGACGGATAGCCTGATGGTATGCTTTACCGAGCGCGATAAAGTCGTTCAGAAACGGCTGAGCAAAAACACTCGAGTCAATATTGAGATCGGCAAAATAGCCCAACAGCGCCACGACTTCCAGATCGAGAATACGGTCGCCGTGCTTTAGTCCGACGCGAGGGCTGGCAATATCGTAGCTGAAAATGCCGTACATACGCTACTCACTTATATTACTGTAAATCGAGTCCATAATGCGTACGAAGTGCTGATAATCCTCATCGCTTAGATCACCCCAGCCTTTGCGTCGCATGGCCGATACTGCAGGCAACACTTCATGGTATTTTGCTTCGCCAATTTCTGTCAGATACACCAGAAATTTCCGCCGATCGGTATCCGTCATCCGTCGTTCAGTCAGCCCTTTTTGCGACAAAAGATCAATGATTCGGGTAACGGTTGGCGCATCTTTTGTTGTCATCTCCGAAATCGTATTCTGGCTGATGCCTGGATTGCGATAAAGGTGATCGATCACAACCCACTGATCGACAGTTAGATCGAAACCTGCATCATTGAACTGTTTTTGCAGGGCATTTCGAATTTTCTTGATTGTCGTATCAATCTTGAAAAAATAAGCACGCGTATCGGATGGATGCGTCATGAGGAATTGATAAGAAAGGACAAAATTAGCCAATCTATGCAACTAACAATCGTTCCAGCAATTCCTCAATTTGGGGTATGGAATGATAAAGCTGCTCAAACGACTTGATGACGAAATATTGCTCCTGAAAATGATCAATAATGTAGGGCGTTTTCAAGAGCGTTTCAACGTCATAAGGAAGCCGTTCAGGGTGAGGGCTATACAAGCTGTATGTTGTTTCGCCAACCGACGATAAAATACCTCCCCCATAAATTCGCAGCTTATTATCTTCCTGAATCAGACCAAATTCGACGGTGTACCAATACAATCGCGAAATCATCGCGATGGCTTCTTCGCTTTCGATATGATCCAGGGCAATTCGGCTAAGTGCGGCTAAAAAATCACAAAAAGCCTGATTCGACAGCATCGGAACATGTCCAAACGTGTCATGAAACATATCCGGTTCAGGCAGGTATTCCAGTTGGTCGCGCCGACGGAGCCAGGTTGTTGCCGGAAAGTTTCGATTGGCCATCGGCTCGAAAAATTCCCGATTCGGGATCAATCCGTCCACCGGATAGACGTGCCAACCCGTAAGACGCTTCAGCCGTGGATTCAAATCTCGATTAAAATCAGGAATCCGATCCGCCCGAAACCCCGTGGCTTCAATACCATCCAGATAAGCCTGGCTAGCTTTGCCGGGTAACTGCTCCATCTGCCGCTCGAACAACAACCGCCAAACGGCCTGGTCGTCAGCGGTATATTTAGAATAGGTTTGGTTCATTTTAGTGATAAGTTATGAGTGATAAACGGTCCGCCGTAGCGGTGATGAGTAGCTGACGCTTTACCGGATGTGTTCACTCATCGTTCATCACTTATCATTCATCGTTTATTAAAGCGTTCCTCGTAAGGCTTGTTCGCGTTCGATGGCTTCGAACAGGGCTTTGAAATTGCCTTTTCCGAATGATTTAGCGCCTTTACGCTGGATGATTTCGAAGAATAGTGTGGGCCGTGGGCAGATCGGTTTCGTGAAAATCTGAAGTAAATAACCCTCATCGTCGCGGTCGGCCAGAATGCCTAATGGGCGTAGGGTGGCGATTTCTTCGTCTATTTTCCCCACTCGCTGAGCAAGATCGTCGTAATACGTATCTGGTACGGTTAAAAACTCAACACCCCGGTCACGTAAGGCTAAAACAGTTTCGACAATGTTATCGGTAGCAACGGCAATATGTTGCACGCCGGGGCCGCCATAGAAATCCAGATACTCTTCAATCTGCGATTTCTTTTTGCCTTCGGCGGGTTCGTTGATCGGGAATTTGACACGCCCGTTGCCATTGCTCATCACCTTGCTCATCAGCGCCGTGTATTCCGTCGAAATGTCTTTATCATCGAACGAAACGAGCTGCTGAAACCCCATCACATCATGATAGAACGCCATCCAATGATTCATTTCATGCCAGCCGACATTCCCAACCATATGATCGACGTATTTTAACCCGACGTCCATTGGCTGGTAATCCGGTTGCCAGGGTTGATAACCTGGAAGAAATACGCCGGTATAATCATTCCGCTCGACAAATACATGAATCGTATCGCCATACGTATGGATACCCGAGCGGATTACATACCCATGTTCATCCTGCGAACGAGTCGGTTCCATATAAGGATTAGCCCCCCTGCGAATCGTTTCCTCAAACGCCTGTGTCGCGTTATCTACCCATAACGCAATGATTTTTATACCATCGCCATGTTGGTCAATGTGCCGGCCAATTTCGCTATTGCCATAAAGAGGAGAGGTCAGGACTAATCGGATTTTACCTTGCTGAACTACATACGATTCTCTGTCACGAACGCCCGTCGCTAAACCAGCGTGAGCAACCGGCTGAAAGCCAAATGCCGTCTGAAAATAATGCGCTGATTGCCGGGCATTGCCCACGTAGAGTTCGAGATAATCTGTGCCATTCAGCGGCAGAAAATCGACGTTTTCTGACGAGTCAGTTTTAGGTTCTAAAAGATCGAGAGTTTCCATGGTTTGTTGATGTTATTGGTTCAGCCACGATTTATAATACTTACCATCGTCTAGGGTTAGGGCTTGTTCAGTCAGCATAAGCGGCCGAAACGTATCGACCATAACTGCGTATTCCTGGGTTTCTTTTTTGCCAATGCTTCGTTCCATTGCACCAGGCGCCGGGCCGTGGGGAATGCCGCCGGGATGCAGGGTAATGTGTCCCGGCGCAATGTCGTTTCGACTCATAAAATCACCATCAACGTAGTAGATCACTTCGTCGGAATCGATGTTCGAGTGGTTATACGGAGCCGGAATCGCTTGCGGATGATAATCGTACAAACGCGGGACAAACGAGCAAACAACGAAAGCATCCGTTTGAAACGTCTGATGAACCGGCGGTGGTTGGTGAACGCGACCGGTAATGGGCTCAAAGTTGAAAATCGAAAATCCATAGGGATAATTGTAGCCATCCCAACCCACCACGTCGAACGGATGTGAGGCATAGATCAGCGAATGCAACGAACCCTGTTTTTTAATTTTCATTAGAAAATCACCCGTTTCGTCATGCGTTTCCAGATCGCGTGGGCGAATAATATCCCGTTCGCAAAAAGGCGCGTGCTCAAGCAGTTGACCAAAGTGATTTCGATAGCGTTTGGGCGTATAAACTGGCGAATGCGACTCGACGTACAGCAGTCGATTATCACTACTATCAAACTCGATCTGGTAGATCATCCCTCGCGGAATGATCAGATAATCACCGTATTGAAAAGGAATAGTACCAACCAGCGTTCTTAATTTACCCGATCCTCGATGAATAAATAGCAACTCATCCGCATCGGCGTTTTTGTAGAAATATGTTGTTAAGGATTCTCGTGGGGCCGCCAGCCCAAAAATCAGATCATTATTCACCAATAAGGGTACCCGGCTTTCCAGAAAATCAGTCGCCGGTTCGATGTTAAAGCCAATCAATTTTCGCGAAAGCATCGAATTTGCCTTGGACAGCTTCGGCGTTACATCAACACTGTCGAGCACTTCTTTCACCATCGTAGGCCGATGAACGTGGTATAGAAGCGACGACATGCCCTCAAAGCCAATCGTTCCGAACAATTGCTCGTAGTAAAATGGCCCATCACTCTGTCCTGTCGAACCAGCAAACTGATTTGCTGGACGAGCAAACTGCGTATGCCGTTTGGGTGGAATCTGGCCGAGCGTATGATAGAAAGGCATTAGTATTGATGAGTATAATTTAATTGCTAAGACAACTATTGTTTAGCGTACAATTATAACGACAACTTTTATAAATAGTATATTGTTTAGAAAAACTTTTATTAAATGATGTTAAAATGGATAAAGTAGCGTATATAACGGTTTTGATAGCAGCGCATAGCCCTTTTTCCTAATTTTGAACCAACAAGGTTTTCGGGCAATGTTTGCTAGCTAATCGAGACTATTAACTATTGATAAACAACTGAAATGCAACCTACGCTTTTGATTCTGGCTGCTGGTATGGGTAGCCGCTATGGGGGTGTCAAACAACTTGATCAGTTTGGGCCAAATGGCGAAACAATTATAGATTATTCACTTTTCGACGCAATTCGGGCTGGGTTTGGCAAGGTTGTGTTTATTATCCGGGAAGAACTTCGGGATGATTTCGAGGAAGTATTCGGTAAAAAATTAGCGGGTAAAATCGAAGTCGACTACGCGATTCAGGCACTCAATTCCTACGTTCCTCAAGAATTGGGCGTAGTTAATCGAACGAAGCCTTGGGGAACGGGCCATGCGATGTTATGCGCTAAAAACCATACGCATACGCCTTTTGCCGTTATTAATGCCGACGATTTCTACGGGCTCGAAGCGTTCCAACTCATCAGCGATTTCCTGACAAACGATACTGACGATCAGTTACACGCAATGGTTGGGTATGAAGTGAAAAATACCTTATCGGAGAATGGTTCGGTATCACGTGGGGTATGCGAAGTGGCTGAAAACGGAAACCTGATTTCGGTGATCGAGCGGACAAAAATTTATGAGAAAGACGCCAACGGTGAACCAAAAAAGATTGTGTTTGAGGAGGGCGACAGCCTTACATCGCTATCGCCTGATACGCCTGTGTCTATGAATTTCTGGGGCTTTAAACCTAGTGTGTTTCCGCTGGTACAACACCAGTTCGAGAGTTACGCTATCGCCAATATCGATTCGCCCAAAGCCGAATTTTATATTCCGACTGTTATGACGAATCTAATTGAAACTGATACGGGTCATTGCAAAGTATTCCGGAGTCGGTCGGCCTGGTTTGGCGTAACGTATCCTGAAGATAAACCGACTGTGCAGGCCGCGTTAAAGCAATTGCATGACGACGGTGCGTATCCAGCACAGCTGTGGGATTAGTTGACGTTGTCTGTTTTCCTGTCTACGTTTAAACCGCGTTTTTGTCAGCATGACAAAAAATAGAAAACCCCGCTAACTTTCACGAGTCAACGGGGTTTTTGGCTGATTTAGGCTTCGCTTAACTCGTGCGATCCGGGAATTTTTCAACGATTCGTTCTGCCTGCTTGGTCAGTTGAGCTGTAATGCGAGAGGGTGAACCTACTGCGTCTTCAACAGATCCGCGCCAAACTAATCTATGCGTTTTGGCATCGACCATATCGACGACAAGTGTACCGGCTTTGTATTGTTCCTGCGTGTACTGTGTACCACCCCAGCCCCACCAGCCGGGTCCCCAGCCTCGAAATCCCCAGCGGCCCCAACCTAAGTATGGCCCATATAGAGGAGTCGTTGGATTGGCTACCGTTCGAGTTTTGTTTTCGACAAAGAAGTGATAACCAACTAATAAATCGGGGCGATTCTCATCTTGTCTTAAGCCTTTTTCCTGCAAGACGTTAGCCATCGTATTTTCGACACTCTCTGTCGCTAACTGATTATAATAAGCCGGATTTTGTCCCGCTTTTACATCCGAATCCATCCAGGTAAATGTTTTGTATTTGCTGAAATCCGCCCGGCTACTACTATCCACCGCTACACGGGGTGAACAGCCAAAGGCAGCGGTCAATAAACCCGCAATTATTAATAAGCGCTTCATAACGTTAGTTGATTAGTATTCTCTATAAAACAAATAGAGTTATGAAAGGTTTGGGATTGCTTTACTGAAAAAGGTAACGGGGATTACTGAAGATTTGGGTGCTTTTTATGCCATTCTGTAGCATCCTGATAGGCTTTTGCCACCGCTAAAACTTTACCTTCTTCAAATAATTGCCCCATAAACGTAATGCTGGTGGGCAGATTCTGTTTGGTAAACCCATTCGGCAGAACAACGCAAGGATGCCCCGTCAGATTAGTAAGCGCCAGATTACCGCCTGCATAAGCGGGCGAAACGTAGACGTCAATTTTAGCTGCCTTCAGTTGGGCTGCCATTTCATTGATCAGTTTTGTCCGGGCGCGATTAGCCTGAATGTATTCAACAGCGGGGACGAATCGTGAGGCCCGAAACGAATTTGGCCAGGCATTTTTGGTTTGGCGAGTCAGCAGATCGTCGCGACCAGAGCGGGTCAGTTCATCGAATGCGGCTGCGGCTTCCACACCAAGCAAGAACGAAATGCGACCGGCAGGAACGCCCGTTGGTAAATCAAAAGGGACTAATTCAGCACCCAGATTGCGCAATGTCTGGAGCGTCAGTGAGTCGTTAGCGCGATTAGCATAATTGCTTTCGAACCCTTTTTTAACGTAGCCAATTCTTAGTCCTTTCAGATTAGCTAATGGCGCATAGCGAAAAGGTGCTGCCATAACTGTTGGATCAGCTCCGTCAGGTCCATAAATAGCGTTGAAAACAATCGCGCAATCTTCTACCGATCGGGTAATTGGCCCAATTTTATCCATACTCCAACTTAACGCCATCGCTCCATGACGACTGACGCGTCCAAACGTCGGACGAAGGCCCGTAGTGCCGCAAACGGTGGAAGGAGAAACAATTGAGCCCAGCGTTTCGGTACCAATAGCAAATGGCAATAATCCCGCCGATACACTCGACGCTGACCCTGCCGACGACCCACTAGAGCCGTTGGAAGTATTCCAGGGGTTGCGCGTCATTCCCCCAAACCAGACATCGCCCATCGCTAAAGCGCCTAACGTCATTTTTGCGCATAGAACGGCGCCAGCTTCCTCTAGTTTTCGAACGACTGTCGCGTTCATGTCGATGGTCTGATCTTTATACGGATTTGCTCCCCAGGTTGTTTTGTAGTTTTTGGTCGCGAGCAAATCTTTCGCTCCGTAGGGAATTCCATGAAGAGGTCCCCGATATTTTCCGGCCTTCAACTCGGCATCGGCGCGTTTCGCCTGACTCATGGCTAAATCTTCTGTTAGCGAGATAACGCAGTGTAATTTAGGGTCGTACGTTTTGAGCCGATTCAGAAAAAACTGGGTTAGTTCGACGGACGTAATTTGTTTGGTACGAATAAGCTGCCCAAGCTGAGCGACCGTGTAAAATGCCAACTCATCGCGATTTTTGGGTACGGTTACTTTTTCTGTAAAAGAGGCTTTAAAGGAAGATGGACCCGTTGGCATCGTAAAACCCGCTGGAAGCGGATTGAAATAAAGTGCTGGGGCAATGTCGTTGGGTAAGTCAATTTTACGGAGAGCTTCGTAATTCAGACGGGCGTTGTTCAGGTTGTCGAGCATGGAATCGCGCTCGGAGGAGGTAAATTCCAGATCAAAAATCCGCGCAGCCACCTCGACCATGTCGGACGTAATCGGCTTCTTGGAATCGTCGCTATTGATAAAGGCGCCAAGCAGAAAACTGCCCGCACAGGCGGCAAGAAGAAGGACAGGTTGTTTCATTCAATTGGGCTATTGATGAGTGATAGCCCAAATTACAGCCAGATAGGCATTAATTGGCGGCTTGCCGTAAAAATTCCTCGTGTAGTCGAATAACCTGGGGAAGTACGAGCTGGGTTTCGTCGTTTTCGATGATGTAATCGGCCAGCCGAAGTCGTTCGGCATCCGGCATCTGGCGATCAATAATGTTGCGAATTTCAGCCTCAGATCGATGCGGGTCCCGTTTGCGAATCCGTTCGACCCGCAACGCTACAGGAGCATTCACTACAATAATTTTATCCGGCGACTGAGGTGTATTGGGCTTCATGATAGCCGCTTCTTTCACGACATAAGGCTTCCCAACCTGTTCGGCAACCCAGGCAGTCGTATCGGCAAATACGCGGGGATGGATTACTGAATTCAGCGTCAACAATAGTTCAGGATTGGCAAAAACCTGCGAAGCCACCCAAGCCCGGTTGTAGCGACCCAATGCGTCGTATGCCTCAGAGCCTAAAACCCGTTTGACATCAGCCTTGAGAATAGGATCATGTTCAGTCAGCCATTTGGCTCGTTCATCGGCTTCATAAATCGGAATGCCCAGCGCCCGAAATACGTCACAAATAATACTTTTTCCAGAACCAATACCGCCCGTTACACCAATTTGCAGTGGAAGTTTCATGGGTTGAAAGAGCGAAAGAACGGAAGAATGAAAGAGCGAAAAATTACCAACTGACTTCGCTCTTTACTTTTTCACGCTTTCGCCAGTAGATTGTGGTGATAATAATTCGCTGACCTCAAAGCTGACCGCTACTCGGTTAGCACTAGCCTGTAGAAGCGGATGACGAAGATGAGAGAGGGGTATTTCTTCGTCATAATTATCAATAATGCGTTTGCGTGGAATCTTTACCAATATCGTATCGGGTAAGCCACGAACTAACTTGGCCGGACCGTCAATCTGAATACTATGGGGTGTGATATTGATAATACTGGAAACGACGAACCTCGGTGCTAAATTGATATGTAAACTATCGACTTTCAACTGCACCATTTTAGTCAATCGACGGTCGAAATGGATATCGAGTTTATCCGCTACCACATAATTAACGTGCAGTTTCTTAATGTGTTCCGCCAAAGATGCCGTCAGCGACGATGTATTGATAGCGGTTGTCTGAAGTGGATCTTTGATCACATAGGTAACCGGATCGACCCGGAAAGGCAGCCATGTATGACGCAACAACCCCCAACCATCGCTCGATACATTGACCTGCACCGTTTGCGGCAATCGAGAGGTTGGTACATACAATGAATCGTTATACACGAACCGAACGGGATATTCTACGTTCAGGGTGTAACCCGGTTTATTTAGCGCGCTCAAAAACCAGAATAGTGTAGCCGCTATCAAACACAAAAGGGCTTTTGTCGGCTGGAAGGAGCGGGTGTTTGGCGCGTGGATATTCACTGGAAGGGGTAGGCGCTGGCTTATGTGTTTTGAATTTAACGTTTCAAGTTATTGCATTAATCAACAGGAGACATTAAACTCAAAACAGAATTACTTTTTCTCCTCTTCGGGTTTGACAGTGGCTTCGCGTGAGATGGATGTTTTCTCAAAGGTCATTTTTACACCCCGATCAACTTCGAGTGTTACAGTTGTGCCTTCTACCGAAGCAATTTTACCATGCAAGCCGCCGATTGTGACAACGTTATCTCCTTTTTTGAGATTATCTACAAAGGTCTTCTGATCCTTCTGCTTTTTCTGTTGCGGACGAATCATGAAGAAATAGAAAATGCCGATGATACCGACCCACAACAACACGTTGTAAATCATGGATGTATTTGAACCGGCTGGGGCCTGTAATAGAATTGAGTACATAGTTTTAGTAAAAGTTAGTTTCAGGTTCCACTAAATAAGAGCCCTTCGTCAGCATGACAAAACGATTCTTAGTTAAAAGTTTAAAGAGGTTCGTCGTAAATATGAAACCCGAAGCAAAAGGAATTACGATTTTTTAGCAGCTTCCGGTTTTGGATTAACCATGGCCTTGAAATGCAGATCGGTCATCGACGGTTCTGTATTGGCAAAGATGGTGACGGTTTTATTCTGCGCCCCACTTTTACCCCGACTGTTGAAGCGAACCCGCACAGAAGATTTAGCTCCGGATGCAACAGGCTCATGCGGCCACTCGGGCGTAGTACATCCGCAGGAAGCCGTAATGTTATTGATAATCAGAGGGAATTCGCCTGTATTGGTAAAGGTGAAAACGTGTTCGACAGTGTCTCCTTCGGTCAGGGTGCCGAAGTCATAAATGCCGGGTTCGGCAAAGGTGATTTTGGGCATTTTTTCAGAAGCTACCTGCTTCGAAGATTCGCCCTGTTGCCGATTGTCGCAGCTTATTTGACCGAACCCAATGCCTGTGGTAATGACTACGAATAGCCAGTTTTTGAGGTGCATTTTTTGGTTAGTTGTAAAGTTGTAAAGTTAAAAGATTGTCTAGTTAATCATCTGGAAACGTTACAACTATACAACCTTTTAACTGTATAACTCAATATCTTATGTATTCTGCTGCTTAATTTGAGCCATAAGTCGGTCAACGTCTTCAAGCAGTCGTTCAGCCTTTTCACGGGCATCATTCACAACCCGTTGTCCTTCGTTTTTAGAGGAGTTTTCAGGCAGATCTACAGAATTTCCTAAATCTTCAAGCAACTGATTAATCTGTTCCCGATACTTCGACAGTCGAAATGATAGTCGATCACGGGTAATTTTGCCCTTATCCGGCGCATACAGCAAGCCAAATAAGGAACCGACGGCAATACCGGTCAGCAAAAAGGTTAAATCACGGCCAATTCTGCTCATTTTACTAAAAGTCTAAAGTTGTAGAGTTATAAAGTTGTCTAGTTTTAAGGGCAGTTAATTCAACTTTATAACCTTACAACTTTACGACTTTACAACTCTATTTATTGTCTAACAACCCGCGCCCACTTTTGCGCAGGTGACCCGAAGCTTGCAATTTTTCGGACAGGTTGTCTAAAATTCCATTGACAAACTTACCGCTTTTAGGCGTACTGTATGCCTTCGCCAGTTCGATATATTCATTAATCGTAACTTTTACCGGAATGTTTGGAAAACTGAGCAATTCGCAAACGGCTAGTTTTAGAATGATTTTGTCGAGCATAGCTACCCGTTCTACATCCCAATTCTTAAGCTGATCGGCTAGCAATTGTTCATATTCCGCATCGTTCTCCAGCGATTTCTGAAACAACGTATTCAGAAAAAACTCATCTTCCTCCCAATCATCGGTCAACGGTTCAAGCTGCAAACCTGTCGAACTCTGCACCGACTTAAGCGTGCGAATAGCCAAACCTCGTACAACTTCACTGTTTTCGGTCCAGCTCAAATCAATCTCTGCCAGATGATCCCGAATGATTTCATGCTTGAATATCAATGTTCTAAGCACGTATTGTGCCAATGCCTGATCTTCATCGGCGGTATGTGTTTTTTGGCTGCAGTAGGCTCGATAGGTCTCGTCAGCTTTCAGCACTTCACGCAACGCTTTCCGGACAAAAACCAAATCATCGGCCCACGAAATACCATGTCGGAGAACCTCATTACGAAGCGGTTGATGTGCCGCCAGCGCCTTTACAACGGTATTATCATTTAGCGTCGACTCGAACGGGAAAGGCGTTTCATCGACATCCCGATACACCCGCTCACTATCGACAAGCGCTGCATGACCAAGATCGACAAGCAGCAACATAACGCGCAAATAGTCGTCGTAAATGCCATTTACCTGCTTGATCATCATCTGTGCCAGATGATGCCGATCCTTTTTTGTTCGACTCTGGTAGAAGACGAATCCGTCGTTAGCGGCTTTTAGTACTTTCTTGGGTGCATCATCATCCTGAGCGGGCTGATTCGCTTTGATGGCATCTTCAAATAATAATCCGGCAAGTTTACGGTAGCCTTCGAGTTGCCGCTTGTCCTGTGGCTCCATCGAATTTAGGTCGGGTTGGAAGAGATCATTTATGCCATCAATGGCTAGTTGTTGATTAGAAAATTCGGCCTGCCGAAGTGCGTATAACGCCTGCATGACCTTTATTCGGAGTAGTCGCCTGTTGAGCATCCGCCTAAAATCTACCGGTATGATAAAGAACTGATTTTGGTGCAAAGATAGGGAAAAGCTGGCAGAGGGGCAAGGGCAGAGGGTAAAGGGTATGGGGCAAATGGAGCCTTGCAGAAGGCATGGGAGTAAGGGCATAGGGTTGGGGGTATATGCAAATAATCCCTTGACCCTTGGACCCAAGCCCTCTGCCCACTGCCATTTTGCAACTTTTCCGCGAACCGTGCGGTTAGAAAAAAAAGCTTGGTTGACCTTCCTGTGAAAGCGCTTTCCTATCTCAACAAATACCTTGTAAAATATAAGTGGTACCTGATTCTGGGAACGATTTTTACCGCCGTTTCCAACCTCTTCGGTATTTTTCCGGCGCAACTGGTTCGGTATGCACTCGATCTGGTTCGCGAAACACTGGACGTTTATTACCTCTACGATAAGTCGCCCCTGCAATCGGATTTATACGATGTTTTTGGCGTTAGTATTCTCCTGTTTGGTGTACTGACACTGGTGATGGCTTTGCTGAAAGGATTCTTTCTGTTTTTGGTTCGACAGACGCTTATTGTTATGTCGCGTCATGTCGAGTACGATCTTAAAAATGAGATTTACGATCACTACCAAACCTTACCCCTCAGTTTCTACCGAAAGCACAATACCGGCGATTTGATGGCCCGGATTTCGGAAGATGTCAGCAAAGTCCGGATGTACGTCGGACCGAGTATTATGTATGGGCTGAACCTGATTGTGTTGTTTGTTTTGGTTATCAGCTACATGGTGAGCATCAACGCTCGTTTATCGTTGTATGTATTGCTGCCATTGCCCGTTTTATCCATAGCGATTTATCTGGTTAACAACATAATTATCCAACGGTCCGAAGAAATTCAGCGGAGTTTATCCCGACTATCGACGTATGTGCAGGAAGCCTTTTCGGGGATTCGTGTGCTGAAATCGTTCGTACAGGAATCTAATTCGGCGGCAAAATTTGAGCTTGAAAGTGACGAATACCGGGCCAAATCGTTGGGATTAACCCGCGTTGATTCACTGTTTTTTCCCATCGTCGCGATTCTGGTTGGCCTGAGTAACGTACTGGTTATTTACGTCGGTGGTCAGGAAATCATCGCGGGCCGATTGACGCCGGGAAATATTACCGAGTTCATACTATACGTCAATATGCTGACCTGGCCCGTTATGGCTCTTGGTTGGACAACCAGCCAAACACAGCGGGCGGCCGCTTCTCAACAGCGTATCAACGAGTTCCTGAATGTGAAAACGGATATTGTCTCGCAGAAAGATATTCGTCACACCATAAAAGGTGAAGTAGAATTCCGAAACGTACGGTTTGTGTACCCTGACTCGGGAATTATTGCCATCAAAGATTTCTCGATGCACGTTCGGGCGGGCGAAACGGTGGCTATTTTAGGCACGACAGGTTCCGGAAAAAGTACGCTGGCCAACCTGCTGACGCGCATGTACGATGTTACGTTTGGCGAAATTTTGATTGATGGTATTCCGATTAAAGACTACAACCTTACGTCGGTTCGTGAGCAGATGGGCTATGTGCCGCAGGATGTGTTCCTGTTCTCCGAAACCATCAGCAATAACGTCCGATTTGGTAAACCTGATTTGCCACAAGACCGAGTTGAGCAAGCTTTGCGCGATGCTGATCTATACCAAAACGTGCTGGATTTCCCTGAGCAATTCGATACGCGTGTAGGAGAGCGGGGAGTAACGTTATCGGGCGGCCAGAAACAACGGTTGAGCATTGCCCGCGCCATTGCCCGCGATCCGAAAATTCTGATTCTGGACGATTGTTTATCGGCGGTGGACACAAACACTGAGAACATCATCCTGAATAACCTCCAGCGCATCATGGCCGACCGAACGTCCGTCGTGATTTCGCACCGCGTATCGTCCGCAAAACTCGCCGATCACATCATCATGCTCGACGACGGCGAAATCATCGAACAAGGCACCCACGAAGACCTCCTAGCCATGAACGGTGCTTATCGCGAACTCTACGAAAAGCAATTGCAAACGGAGGAAGTCTAATATCGGCTAAACTAACCCCAATGCCATAACCTGATTTCGATGACGGTCAATGTGGAAGCGGAGGAAGGCGAAACGTTGCTTAATGTCAAGGGGGCCAGACAGTACGTGGGGATGAATAATATTCTCCAGATCTTCGTTGGCTAACCCGTTGGCCAGATCGGTCAAGGGTTGTTGTAGGCTGGCAAACGCGGATAACCAGAATGCAGCCGAACCTCCCATACGGGGAGCGGCAATCGCCGGAACCTGTTCTTTTTCGCGCCAGGTACGAGCAATAATTGTTTCTATGGGTAAGCCTTTATTAACCAGTTCACCTTCCCAAACGGGAGAGCCCGCTTTCTTGGCGTGATAGGCCCGCCACATACCCCAGATGCCCCCGTGTTCGGCCCAATACAAGTGTTCAGTATTGTCGACAGCACTCCATACATCGGGTGCGGGTTTCCATTGCGCCTGTTCTTCAGTGAGTTTGCGAACTTCGTTGATATAGCGGGTTCGGGCGTCGGCAACGTCGGCTAGGAGTTGGTTAAGCTGTGACATCGGTACGGGGGAAATTAAGTTAGTCAGCCAAGATATTTATTCTGCTGAATAGTTTATTATCCGATGGATTTCAATTGAGCCAATGGTAGTAATTTCCTGTGGTTAAGTGGTAGATAGCTTGTAAACTCTCAATCCGTCCTCTTCAAAAACTACGTCGCCTTTTGGTAATTTCGGTATTGTTTTCGGCAGATTTCCAGTCATGCTTGCCACAAAGATGTAGTCGCTGGGCTCAGTATGTGTCCAGGCGATATATGAATCTTTTCCAGGAGGAACGATCCACTGGGTTTCTTTGCCGATAATAGCAGGCCAGATTTGTTCGGCAAATTGTCGTATTCGTTGAATAACCAAAAACTGCTCCGTGTTTTGACCCCAGCGAAAAGGAGTGTGCGTTACCTTGTCGGTTTGCCGATCATCCTCAATCCGAAATACATAAAGTTTGCTGTATTCTTCATTCGTTCCGCGTTCCTCGTGCAGATTTCTTACTTCGAATCCCAGCCCTACGTAGCTTGGCATATCGGTCAGAAACAGGGCTGTAAAATAGCGAAATAGATTACCGGTGCGGTAGAATTCGTCGAAACGAGGATCGTCTTTATCGGCGGTCATTACCGTGAAATTGGGCGCAAACCGACGGGTTTTTAGGTGGGTGTAGTATTGAGCAAAGTGATGTTTAAATAGCTCAGAATGAACTACCATCGATTGCAGATCGCCCAGCGTAGAATCGGCTTCGATGGCTTCGAGGTGATCGAGTTCATTGCCATAACCCATCGTATCAGGAGGTGCCAGAAAGGTTTCAGCAAAGAAGGCATAATAGGGTACACCGCTGGCCTGAACAGCTTTTTTAATTGCCCGTAGTGGATCGTAGTAAGGATCGATTTCGGTCGGAACTCCTTCGGGACGCATTTGTACATGAGCCATATCGCCCCGCATAAAGTCGAAATTATAAATGCGCTGACAGTCAACTATTTTTCGACAAACGTACTCCCAGGCCATTTGATTGGGATGCGCAAAGTCAAGTTCCCAATTCTGATTAGCTTCTTTTGACTCGTAAAACCGATACCGGGTTAGTGGACCAAATACGCGCGACATGGCTTCGGGTTTGTCGAAGGCATACTGATACCAGGTCTGTCCGGCATCGTCGATTACATAATCGGCTGGATCAATATGAAGGCCACGGTAAGGGGGAGCCATCGTCATGGGCAGGGTTTCAAATCCCTCCGATACCAAATGCTGGATTAACGCTAATCGACGATTCAACCGGCCGCCGTAATTGTGTGGATAACCAAACAGCATTTTTAAGCGCTGATCATCTAATAGAATGCTGATGTCTTTTGAAAAAAAAGCATCTTTCGAAAAGGTTATCGGCGTGCCGTCGGCTGCACCTCTACACTTGAGGAATTGCCAGATCGATTCTTCTACGTAACGGTATACGAAACTGGAATGATCGGCAAGCTGGGCTGGATTGCCGTGCTTTACATCCCGCTGGACCCACTCAAACAGCGATGGGCATGCCAGCGCCATTTCAGAAAAACGATCCGTGTGCGGAATTACATCCATCCCCACCGTACGACCCATGGCATGAAGCAGGTTGATGACGACTTTTAGCTGTTTTTCTACCGAATCTAGCCCCGGTACAAACCGTGCCAGCGAGACATCGAAAAACTCCGGATTGATTTGCCAGCTCACCATGCCATACAAACTACCCACAACTCCCGGCTCCCAGATCGGTAATAAATGGATACTATCATGACTGGCTGGAAGTGTCAACACATAGTTGATGACGTTCCAGAATGACCGAACTGTGCGGACATTGATACCAACCATATTGCTGCGCTTGAGCCACGAGCCATCCGAATAAATTTTAGTCGGACTGTCGATCGTTTCATTCGGATTTAAGGCCCGTCGGAGAATATCGTTCCCGAGTCGTTTGTGCAGAATGTCGAGGGTTTGATAGACCGAGAACTGCACGGCAAGCTGGGGCAGCAGATTGGGAATGAACGACAAACGCCCTGACTCATACGCATCCGTATGCAGTCGGTAGTGCTGATTCCAGTCGGCTTGTAACGTAGCGATCGTGTTCGACATAGGGCAAATGTAAACGCATTTTTTAGAAAGCCAAAAGCCCTTAGTTTGTGTATTTTTGACACGTAGAGGCCATTTCCGCCCTAATCGACTAACTGGATTTTATCGGGAAGAAATCGTTAAAAGTTCCAGTCTGCCTAATACGTTCTCAACACTTTCAATCGGTGGTTTTTATTGATTCGTATACGCGGATTACTGATCCAATGAAACAATCCTCCACCCACCACTAACGACCCCACAACGGGCAGCGTATTGCTATAGAATCCGCGATTATTGACAATATCCGCCAGGAGGTAAACACCGCCAGCGATCGGTAGCAACGTACCTGCAGCCGTAACGAACGGGATTCGACGGTGAAGCAATATGGTTTTTACTTCATCCAGCCGGAAGGTTACGGGTTCATCGCGATTCATAACTTCGTTAGCCATCAGAATGCTGAACGTACTGTCGGTAACATCATATAGTTCTTCGCGGTATTTTTCGCCACGCGCTTTAAAATGTAGTTCATCGCCAACGAAATAACGATACCGTCGAAAGCCACCCACTGCATGATTTACATCGAGGGCAAGATAACGGGAGGGGCGAAGCAAGGCTGAGTAAGACGTTCCTTTGCGCTGCAAAAGCTGTTCGGTAGTAAGCGTGTCCTGCGGTTGCGCGTAGGCAATCGAGAAAAATAGGCACAATGCCAGGACCAGGTAGGGGCGAAAATTCATTTTAAGAAACAAAGCAGGTGGTTAGGCTAATAAAGCGAAAAGGTCCTGATTTGTTTCTTAAAAAAATGTTAATAGCGACCTGAAATGGACGACAGAGTCAATTCGTCTAACCGTCCTTGGCGATTCCTGACCTTTTCCTGACCTTTGCGGCCATGATTACTGCCAACCAACTCCGAACGTTTACCGAACAAGTGTTTATTGCCATCGGCTGCTCTGAAACCGATGCCCGTTTAGCCGCCGATGTGCTGGTTAGTGCTGATTTACGCGGTGTGGATTCGCACGGTGTAGCACGTCTGCCGGGTTATGTACGTCTGTACGACCACGGCCGTATCAACCCCCAGCCGGCCATTCGCGTCGTGCATGAAACCCCATCGACTGCCGTTGTTGACGGCGATCGTGGATTGGGGCTTGTGGTTGGGCCGTGGGCGATGAAAATAGCTATCGAAAAAGCGCGATTGGCTGGAACGGGCTGGGTAGCCGTACGTAATTCCAATCATTTCGGCATTGCGGGGTACCATGCCATGCTCGCGACCGAACACGATATGATCGGTCAGGCGATGACTCACGCGGCTCCGCTTGTCGCTCCGACTTTTTCTCTGGATAAATTGCTGGGTACCAATCCGATAGCGGTGGCGATTCCGGCGGCTACAGAACCTGCATTTCTGGCGGATTTTGCCTCAACGGCTGTCGCCTATGGGAAACTCGAAATTCTGCAACGTAAAGGAAAAGATATTCCGATTGGCTGGGCACAAAATGCTGAAGGCCAACCCACAACTGACGCCAACGCCATTCGAAACGGAGGGGCTTTGCTTCCGCTCGGTACCGATCGCGAGCATGGTTCCCACAAAGGGTATGGCCTGGGCGCTATTGTCGATATTTTTTCGGGTGTACTGTCGGGAGCGAATTATGGGCCTTGGGTTCCTCCGTTTGCAACTGCTGGATTTATGCAGGCTAACGAAGGTGTGGGGCAAGGGACGGGCCATTTTTTTGGTGCGATGCGCATTGATGCGTTCCGGCCTGCCGATGAATTTAAAACCCACATGGACACTTGGATTCAACGGTTCCGTCAGGCAAAAGCCGTTGAAGGGCACCAAGTCCTCATTCCCGGCGATCCCGAACGAATTATGGAAGCCGAGCGACTAGCTAACGGAATTCCCGTGCTGGAACCCGTTATCAAAAGTCTGGAAGAGATCGGTGAGCGCTTTGGGGTGAAGTTGTAATCAAATTCTGCACTTTTGTCAATCACACAAAAACCACTCTAAATAAGCTAAAATCAAATCGTTATGAATTACCGAAAACTGGGTAAAACCGATTTTACAATTTCCGAGATCAGCTTAGGAACATGGCAGGTTGGCGGCAAATGGGGCGATCCGTTTAACCACCACAACGCTGACCAAATTCTTAATGACGCTGTCGATGCGGGCATCAATTTCATCGATACGGCTGACGTGTATGGAGATGGTGAAAGTGAAAAAGCGGTAGGGCGATTGGTGCGTTCGCGATCGGAACGAATTTATGTAGCTACTAAATGTGGACGGCAACTAAACCCACATACGAATGAAGCCTATCAGCCTGGTACACTGCGCAAATTTGTCGAAGCGAGTTTGCGGAATATGGGGCTTGAAACGCTTGATCTGATTCAATTACATTGCCCACCGACCGAGGTATACTATCGTCCCGAAATTTTTGAACTATTCGACCGGCTCAAAGAAGAAGGTAAAATCCAGCATCTGGGCGTAAGCGTTGAAAAGGTGGAAGAAGGGCTGAAAGCGATCGAATTCCCAAACGTAACTACGGTACAGATTATTTTTAATATGTTCCGTCAACGACCTGCCGAACTATTCTTTGGCGAAGCAAGCCGACGCAACGTAGGAATTATTGTCCGAGTGCCTTTGGCGAGTGGTTTGCTGACAGGAACCTACAATAAGGACACCTCTTTTTCGGCAACTGACCACCGTAACTTTAATCGGCAGGGAGCCGCGTTTGATAAGGGCGAAACATTTTCCGGAGTCGATTACGAAACCGGTCTGGCGGCTGTCGACGAATTAAAAACCGTTTTCCCGGACGATCCAAATCTTGCTCCGGATGCTTTGCGCTGGATTCTGACGTTCGATGCCGTAAGTTGTATCATTCCTGGAGCTTCTAAACCTGCTCACCTGGTGTCGAATTTACAGGCAATGGATCGCCCTGCCCCTTCACCAGAACAAATGGCCGCTGTAAAACGGATTTACGATCAATACATCAAAAATCCAGTGCATTATTTGTGGTAATAACTAATGCACCGGATTTTTGTCATTCTGACCGCAGGGAAGAATCTTATCATTTCTTAACTAGTGCGTAAAGAAACGTTGAGATTCTTCTCTGCGCTCAGAATGACAAGAAATATTCCTGATATTACTTTCCGAAATAAACCTGGAAACCCAGGCTGAGATTCAGAGCTTTAGGGACGTTGGGCGTTAGAGCGTTGGCCGTTCCGGTCAGAACCGTATTAAACGCTCCGGTGCCGCCCCCAGTGTAGGTCAATCCTAAATCGAAGCTGACGGATTGATTGATGAAAAAAGCGACTCCACCCGTGAAACTATACAACGCATCGGTGCTGGACGCAGAATTAACACCCGGTCCGGAGATAGAGGTATTAACAACACCTACCGATGCGCCTAAAAATGGCTTCACCTGAGATGGTCCCATATAGTATCGCAAAAAAGGAGCTACCCCAATTTGAGTGGCTCGGGTACCATTTTGGCTGACATTAAAAAACGGAATGCCTGCGCCAATCACTAGTCCATCGCTCACAAACCATCCATAGGTGGGTTGAAGGCTGATAATTGTACCAGCATCCTTAGCCGTCGGAATCGTGATATTCCCAACGTTAACACCCATCAAACTATGCCCCCGTTCCGTTTGCGCCATTGCCGTCGAGAATCCAATAACAAGCAGTGTAAGGCTAATCAAAAAAGCTTTCATACGTATATAGATGTTTAGTCTGTAAATCAAGACTACATCTGCCTGCTTTTGTTATAGCGTTTCATAAAATTTTAACAAAAAAGCTCGGTAAACTACCGAGCTTTTTTGTAATCAATTGAAAATCTGGAGTTATCGTTTACCTGCTAAGGCTTTTTTGAACGTACCATCCGAGCTAAATAAGAGTAGCACTCGTTTTTTATCCGTTGTGACAATCAAGATCAGATAGTCGCTTGATGGTTTATCCTGTACTGCTTTTTCGATGGTAGCCCCCGCATAGTTTGTGTTGACATAGCTCGTAATTGCAGCGGGTAAACTCGAAACAGCTACCGTTGTGGCTTGTGGCCCAGTACCACCTGGCCGTGGATGATTGAGCGAATCGCCCATTGGTCGCTTCGGGTGACCGAGTGAATCGCCGGGCGCGTGATGACGTGTCGAATCCTTAGAATGATGCGTTGAATCGCGGTCGTGCGGGCCTCGTTTACCTGCACTTGCTTCTTTTACGAACGTACCGTCGTCCTTGAACAATAGCAACTTAAGTGTATTATTTAAGGTAATCGCAACCAGATAATTTCCTTTATCGTCTTTGACTGCTTCCTTAACGGAGGCTCCCGCATAGTTTGTCGTAATGAACGTAGTAATCGCAGCTGGCAGGCTCGACGCATCGACTACCGTAAAGTTGTGCGGCCCTGTAAGTGAGGTACTTACGGTTCCGGTAGTTCGGGCCGATGCATCGGCCGACGGATCGACAGAATTCTTGCTACAGCTCATCAACCCCCCGATCAAAGCCGCCACAACACTGAACAAAAGCAATTTTTTCATACGCGTATTAGGATTGGTTTTGTTAAAAAAATAAAATAGAAGACTAAGGTGGCACCCGATTCGTTTCTAGTGCTATTTGCCGTACGTCGTATAGACAGCCGCCGTTGCAGGGCCTATTGAAAAATATCAAAATGAGCTAAATTGGGCTGTTTCGTGCGTTATCAATTAAAACAGAATGAATAGCCTGAATAGGTATTTATCGGGAGGGGTAGCG
The DNA here is from genome assembly GCF_054776975.1 of Spirosoma harenae. Classification (NCBI taxonomy): domain Bacteria; kingdom Pseudomonadati; phylum Bacteroidota; class Cytophagia; order Cytophagales; family Cytophagaceae; genus Spirosoma; species Spirosoma harenae. The sequence goes on from NZ_BAAHBD010000020.1 coordinate 56,975, forward strand.
CGCAATAGTGTCGGTGGAAGATAAATGCTTACTTTTATAGCGTTTTATTTGTGAAATATTCCAGTAATCAATATTCTATTTGGCTCATAAGTCGATAGTGAATAGATTGTTCTATGAAAAAACAAAATGCCCGCCAATCGCAGTCTCAGTCAATGAATGGTATGACGCAGTCGCAGGGACAGACGAATGCTAATTTTTCATTTACGGACTACCAAACTGAGAATTTTTTTGATGAGATGTTTACTAACGACGCGCAGGTGAGAGCAGGATATGCTCCGTTCCAACAGCGTGTTGAGCAACTCACCCAGGAGGATGTCATTGGGCGTCAGCACGCAGCCGAACGTGCCTTGATGAGTATGGGTATTACGTTCAATGTGTATTCCGAAGGCGAAGGTACCGAACGGATAATGCCCATCGATATTATCCCACGGGTGATTGATGGAGCCGAATGGAATCGGCTGGAAGCGGGCCTGATTCAGCGGATCAAGGCGATTAATATGTTTCTGGACGATGTTTATAACGATCAGCGGATTCTGAATGATGGCGTTGTACCCCGCGATCTGATTGAATCCAGTAAATCATTTTTACCAGGTTGCCTGGGTGTAAAACCGCCGAAAGGTATCTGGTGTCATATTACCGGTACAGATCTGATTCGGGGTGACGATGGCCAGTTTATGGTTCTTGAAGATAACCTCCGCTGCCCATCGGGTGTATCATATATGCTTGAGAACCGGGAACTTATCAAGCAGACTTTTCCTGAAGTATTGACCCAAACGGGTGTTCGTCCGGTGTCGGATTACCCGACTCGGCTGCTTCAGATGTTGCAGTTTATTGCCGACCGTCCGAATCCAACGGTAGTCGTTCTGACGCCCGGTATTTATAATTCCGCCTACTTCGAACATTCCTATCTGGCGCAGCAAATGGGCGTCGAACTGGTAGAAGCGCGCGATCTGGTGGTATCGGGTGGATATGTGAAAATGCGTACGACAAAAGGATTCCAGATTGTCGATGTGATTTACCGACGTATTGACGATACATTCCTGGACCCCCAGGCGTTCAATCCGGAATCGATGATTGGTGTACCGGGTATTTTTGAAGTTTACAAAAAAGGCCGCGTTGCTTTAGCTAATGCGCCTGGTACGGGCGTTGCCGATGATAAAGTAATTTACGCTTATGTACCACGTATTATTCAATACTACCTTGGTGAAGAAGCGATTATCCCGAACGTGCGTACCTACATCTGTCGGGAAGAGGAAGATTGCAACTATGTGCTGGAGAATATCGAAAAACTAGTTGTAAAAGAAGCAAATGAAGCGGGTGGTTATGGGATGTTGATCGGTCCGAAAGCTACGCCTGAAGATCACGAACTATTCCGTGAAAAAATCAAAGCCAACCCCCGAAACTACATTGCGCAACCAACGATTTCGCTTTCCCGCGTTCCCTGTCTGGTTGGCGATCATGCCGAAGGGCGACACGTTGACCTACGCCCGTATATTCTTTACGGCGATAATGTGAATGTGATTCCAGGTGGCTTAACCCGAGTTGCTCTCCGCAAAGGTTCACTAGTCGTGAACTCCTCGCAAGGTGGTGGTGGTAAAGATACTTGGGTGTTGTATTGAAAAGTTGTTTAAACCGTTGGTAAATAGTTTAAACAACTTTTTGTCATGCTAAGGGACGAAGCATCGTTAAGATTCCTAACTAATAGGCCTGGATGCGTTAAGATGCTTCGTCCCTTAGCATGACAAAAAAGCCCTTAAATTACTAACACTAAACCCCTACCTTTACTCTCCAATTATTGAAAAGACTGCCTTGCCGGATTTAAGTATCATTATTGTCAATTACAAAACTCCTCAGCTTATTCTGAATTGTCTGGCCTCGGTGTATGCGTATACACAGGGAGTTCGGTTCGAAGTATTGGTTGTCGATAATCAGTCGAACGATGATAGTCAGGCAATTATTCAGGGGACATATTCAGATGTGCGCTGGCTACAGACAGGATACAATGCCGGATTTTCGCGGGCAAATAATGTAGGTATTCGAGAAGCAAGAGGACGATATATTCTTCTGCTTAATTCCGACACACTTCTGATTGATAATGTATTAGCGCATTGCGTTCAGGTCTTGGATAATCGATCCGATGTAGCCGCTGTCAGTGCCATGCAACTCAAGGCCGATCGTCAACTACGACCAAATCTCTACACAACATTCGGGCAGATGCGTCGGGCGTTTTACATCCTTCCCGGAGGAGCCGCTTCGGACCGAGCCCTCTATCGCTTAATGCCCGATCCGCATTTCGATGATCCTGATCAGGTCGAATGGCTTTCGGGCGCGTTCCTGATGACTCGTCCGTCTGTGATTGAGCGGGCCGGTGCTTTAGATGAAAGTTTTTTTATGTACGGCGAAGATGTTGAGTGGGGGTATCGACTTGGCAAGCAAGGGAAACTGCTATTATTGCGAAACGAGCGTTTTGTGCATTTGGAGTATGGCAGTAGCGAAGATAATCAACAACATGTAGTCACGCACATCAACCGCTTCAAACCGCAGGTTCAGGTATCGCAACTGTTGTGGGTACGAAAACAGTATGGAGTAGGAGCTTATCTGGTATTGATTCTGCATTATATTCTGATGATTCCCGTTGTATTTATCTGGAAAATGGCGGTCAATCTCCGCGATCGGCGAGCCCCCTGGACCGATTTAGGAAATCAGTGGGCGTTTACAAAAAACGTAGGCATCTTCCTCCGATTTTTCTGGAAAACGCTGTTTAATCGCCCCGGATTTTATAAAATCTAATTCTGCTTTCCACTTAAAATATTAACATACACTTTTCAACATATATTACGTTGTAGACGAAAATGGGAAACGTCTATGCGGTTGATTTACAGTGTCGGGCTCTTGAGCCTGTTGATGGGAGCGGTGTTGTGGCCCACCGTTAGTCAGGCTACCCACGTACGGGCGGGAGAAATTACCACCAAACTAATTTCACAGACTTCGCTTACGTATAAGATCACGTTTACAGCGTATTACGACGAGTCGAATCCGACGAGCCGACAGGCATCTGATCAGGCGGAGCCGTATACGTTTTGTTTTGGCGATGGAACAACGCAGGAAGTAAGGCGCAATACCCGAGTCTATATTAATGCCAAAACATCTTCAGTTAATACGTATACAGTAATCCATACGTATACAGGACCGGGTGCTTATACGATCGGTATTACCGTACCCAATCGAAATGCGAATACCAGAAATCTGCCGGGCCCAACAGATCAGATTCGGTTTTTTGTTTCGACGACTATTTTGGTGAATGCGGCCCTGCTAGCCAATTCTACACCCATCATGCTCAATCCACCGCTGGATTCGGGACGGGTGGGGCAAAAATTCTGCCACAACCCAGCGGCCTTCGATGCCGATGGCGATAGTTTGGCTTATCGATTGAGTGTGCCCCAGACCTCCCTGACTGATAATGGTTG
>NZ_BAAHBD010000021.1:0-590 GCF_054776975.1 Spirosoma harenae
CAATCCACTCATGGGGGAACCATTTATTTTAATGCAGAGAGTAGTGCTTCGATTCTACAATATGTCTCAATTGATCAGATGGGCGATGCGTCCAGTAGTGGCCGAGCCATCTATATTTCCTCAGGTCAGACTCCTACCATCAAGAATACCTCTATCACTCACAGTGAACAGGACGATGTAGTGAGTTGGGTAGGAGGGGCCAAAAACTTCGCTAATGTCAAAGCCATCGTCAATATCAATATCGGATCACCTGATATGGATATGGTGATGCCCAAACTAGGCTATGGCTCTTTTTATCGATTGGGTACTTCGATTCAAATTCCTCAAGGTTACAAGCTCACCTTGGAGCCAGGGGTGGTAGTCGAATCGCCAGTGTATGGCCGGGACATCAACGTGTATGGCACACTGATTGCTCAAGGGACGGTGTCGGATTCGATTCGTTTTCGAGGCAAGGCGGATCTCGCTTACAACTCTCAGTCCACTCACGGAGGAACCATTTATTTTAACTCTGAAAGCAGTAGTTCGATCTTGCAGTATGTCTCGATTGATCAGATGGGCGACGTGAGTAGCTCGGGAAGAGCTGTTTATAT
>NZ_BAAHBD010000022.1:0-566 GCF_054776975.1 Spirosoma harenae
CGGCCACTACTGGACGCATCGCCCATCTGATCAATTGAGACATATTGTAGAATCGAAGCACTACTCTCTGCATTAAAATAAATGGTTCCCCCATGAGTGGATTGGGAACCATAGTCTGGATTTGCCTTGCCCCGAAAACGAATCGAATCCGAAACCGTCCCTTGAGCAATCAGTGTACCGGAAACATTGATATCCCGCCCATACGCTGGTGATTCAATTACTGTCCCCGGCTCCAATGTGAGCTTGTAGCCCTGAGGAACCTGAATCGAAGTGCCCAACCGGTAAAAAGAGTCATAACCCAACTTGGGCATCACCGCATCCATGTTGTCGGCATTACTGGTAATGTTGACAATGGCTTTAATATTGGCGAAGTTTTTGGCTCCTCCCACCCAACTGACTATGTCATCCTGTTCACTGTGAGTGATAGAGGTATTCTTAATAGTGGGAGTCTGGCCTGAGGAGATATAAACAGCTCTTCCCGAGCTACTCACGTCGCCCATCTGATCAATCGAGACATACTGCAAGATCGAACTACTGCTTTCAGAGTTAAAATAAATGGTTCCTCC
>NZ_BAAHBD010000023.1:0-12727 GCF_054776975.1 Spirosoma harenae
GGAAAATGCGGCAATATGTGGGCAGCGATGCGCCGTTTGTTGCCGGGTCTTGTGAGTACCATTGTGTTTAGTTTAGGTTAAGTAATGCACTTGGGAAAAACCTTGCCGCTTGCTCAGGGCGGAAGGGGTATTCGGTAGAAGCCATGGTCGCTGACGTTGGCTTCATTCTTTCTTTTGTCTGGTTAGCGCTTCAATTTTTTCTGTTTTATGTTACCGATACTTGTAAATAATTAATATGTCACATTTATTTGTGCCCATATCCTACTCAACCATGTACCAAAAACTGACGTATTACCTGTTTCCCTTTCTGTGCCTGAAGGCGATTGCCCTGCTGGGCATCTTCTTCTGGATGGTCGCCATTGAGGAGTATTATTTTGCCACCGTCTGCTTTTGTCTACTGCTGTTTACGGATTTGCTCATCCTGGTATTTAATCAGTTTATGCAGCGGGATGAGCTTCAGTCGCCAGCTGACGATTATCCGCAAAAAGCAGGCAGGTAGTAGTAGCCATAAGCCCAGGCATTTTTTGAGACAATCGGGTCGCTACTTGTCGATCCCCGGAGCGGTGAGGAGTTGCTGTAGGCGGTGTTGGACTGTTTTTGTTTTCTCCTTTTTTTATTGCCTACCTTTACCTACGTCAGCCTAACCCATACCCATGTATCAAAAAATTACCCTTTACCTGTTTCCGGCCCTGTGCCTGGAGGCCATCGCTTGGTTAGGCCTTTGCCTGTTCCTGGGCTACCAGGGCGAGTATTTCTGGACAATTGTTGCGTTTTTTTTGCTGCTATTTACGGATCTGCTCATCCTGGTGTTTGACCACTTTTTGCGCTCCCAGACGGGCCGCTTGCCCGCCGATACCTACTTCTAGGGATAGGGCCATTCCGTCATTTTTACGACACCGCCTGGTCTTTTCTGCTCATTCGGGAGTACTTTTGAGGTTCATTTACGCTGACCTACAAGAGATTATCCCTATGAGCTACCGTATTTTGTTTTATCTCTACCCCGTCCTGTGCGCGCTGTCCATCCTATTGCTGCTTAACAGCGTGGTGTGTCTGTGGCAGTTCCACTTCCGGGTTTGTGCCTATTCATTTGGCGCTTCGCTGGCGTCTACGGCATTTTCACTGCTGGTCAACCGCTTGATGCAGTAGGACCGGCTGCTAGTTGTAGGCTACCGGCTTCATCGCACATCCCGTTCTACTTCCAACTGCCAGCCAGCCTCGCCACTGCGGCCAGGATGATAATCCTCCAGAAGCGGCCCGAGCGGGGCTCATCAGCTTGTCGTTCTGAGCACGCAGACAGTTTCTGCCAGAAAGTTAGCGGGTGTTCTATGTTAATCCATGTTCATATTTACCCTTGTAAATGATTGATTTTCAGATTGTTTATGTACTTGGGTTTTGGTAGCTTTGACGCTTTGCTTGCTATCCATACGTAACATGAACCCGCTGTTTAACTCGATCTGGGCCGAACTCCGCCGACTGGCCTCCTGGCTATTCAAGTTGATCCTTCCGTTTCTACCCGGCCCCTGGACTCTGGTGATCGCCATCTCCTTTTTTCTGTTCTGTCAGGCGCTTAAGCTACTTTGGGGGTTTCTACTCTGGCTACTCGACTAAAATAGACCTGACCTGTTACTTAGGTAATTTTACTTAGTCTTAACAAGGGCAAACGCAACTGGAACTTTCATCAATAAGCGGGGAGTGACGCGATCTTTCCCTGCACCGCCTGTTGCGTAATGAGTTTTTGATCGGGACTCAGCTGAAGCGTTAGGCCAGTGTCAGAGGTGATAGCAATCATAATTAAACTCTTAAAACGTACTGTCTACCTGTTTCCCTTAAAATACACCCAATCGGTAGCTAGGCCTTTGCCGATCGGTTTACTGGAACTGGTCTCAAACTGCCCACCCGTTGAGGCCGACAGCGATATCTGCGTGCCGAAACTGATCGTAGCTCCACTTGCCCCGGCTAACTGGGATTTGTGCATGACGCCTTCGGTGAGAATTCTACCCGTACTGTTTGGAGCAATGTTGTGCAGGGCAATCCCCAGAAAGCTACTGGTGGGATCGCTGGTGGTCATGAGCCGAACTGTGTTATTGGCATTATCATAGGCCACAGCCGAGAAACGGGGAATACCCGTAGTCGAGCTATTGGTTAGCGTGACCTGTCGTTCGGGGAAACTGGGATAGAATTCCCCCGCACTGGGGTTGTACTCGTCAGCCGTACCAGACGCGCCCAACGCACTATTGAGGTAGCTTAAAACGGTGGCGTTACTCTGACTGGTAAAATTGATCGAGAACGAAATCACCTTCGTGGTCGTACCATCAAATGTCACGCTGAGTGATTTGGGCGTCGTGCTGCAATCCCCCAACCGACGACCCAGGTTGTTGGCCACTGTGACGTTGCTGTTAATGCCCACCTGAATGCCGCTAATATCCCAGGTGCCATAGGCACTACCCGCCAGACCGCCACCGCCATCGCGGGCAATCTCCGTTCCGATCAGGGCGTTTACGGCTGTACCGGCCAGGCGGACACTGGAGCCCGTCGAGGTGCTGCTGCTGGTGATGCGCAGAGCCGATCCGCGGGTGCCATCCAGGTAGCCCAGGTACGGCGAGGAATTGGATACAGTCACGGCAAACTGAGCATGGTTGGCTACCTGGTTGGCCGCCGTTTGGGTAATCCAGGGATTATCCGACATTGAGATATAGCCCGGCGAAATCTCTGAATTACGAATGCTGACCTGATCGGTCACTCCCGAGCCAAGCGGCTGAAGCGTGATGCCGCTGCCAAACGGCCCCGTTTTGATCAAGCGGCAATTGGTCAGTTCGTTGACCGTCGGTCGGGTAAAATCTTCGCGGGAGTGGATGTACCAACCGTCCGTAGGCGAGACAAAGGTGACATTCTCGAAGGTTTCCTTTACGCCACTGGCCGAGCCGTATCCCCAGGCATGACAGCTTGCCCAAACCGTTGAGGCCAGCATGCCACTGCCTGGGTTGGCATTCCGCCACGTTTTCGCTCCTTCATTACCATAATGCTCAATGTAGCAGTTCTGAATCGTATGAATGGCATTGACGTTGGCGCCTGACGCTTCCGAGTGAACGGGATACCGCCCATTGCGCATGGTTATCTTCAGATTGATCAGGGAGGCATTGCCCGAAAGCCACAGGGTTGATGTACCCGATATAGTGGCATCTGACGAGTTATCGGCATTTTCCCCTTTCAGCCAGCACTGATCGCGTACCGTACCCCGGATGGTTACGTAGGATTTGACTGTCCATTCGGTTTCGGTGTAAATGCCGGGATAAACCAGGATTTCGTACGGTTTACTGGCCGAGGCATCTAGAATGGCGTCGTTGGCCAGTTTGGGGGACGCATACTGCTTACCCGCGCCAACGGTTAAAACGGTCGTAGTTACGCCAGCGGCTACCTGGTTCTGAAGGGCGGTTAAATCCGACTGCGTTTTTCCCAGTTGTTTGCCGACAACGTAGTTATTCGAACTTAGGTAACCAGTGGGCAGGGCGTGATTGTAAAAGACATTGACGACCGAAAAAAACTGTGTAGTGGAGGCCACTGTATTGTCGGCGAACTGAAGGTAAATCCCTAACTGGGTATCGTTGATCGTCGGCGTATAGGTGATGGAGACCCAGGTAACCGTGGCACTTTTTACCACTACTGTTTTCGCGCTCCCCTGCCCATTGGCATTGCTGGTGGATCGGGCCACATTAATGGCCATATTGAAGGTTCTGGCCAGCGTCAGATCGGTACTGTTATTCAGCACGAAGGTGAAGGTAACGGGTACGCCTACCATATCGCTCCAGTTGGGAAAGACCGAAATCGGAAAATTGAGCGTCCGATACGCGTTTACACCCGTCTGACCACTGGTGACCGTTACGCCAGTGCCGGCCGAGGTTGCTCCGTTCAATGACTCTCCGCCGGTGGAACTATAGGCCGGCGTGAAGTAGAGCTTATTATCAACAATCAGTGCATTCGTCGCCGTATTCTGCCCCGTGTAATCCACCGTCATCGCTTCCAGCTTATCGGTTAAGGGCGTGGTGAGCGAAACGGCATTGTTGTTGACCTGGTAGGCTTTGGCCCAGGTAAAGGTGTAAGGAGAAGCAAAGGTTGTGCTGCTGCCATTGGAAATCTGAAGCAGCGGAGTTACCTGGGTATCGCCCGGCTGAATGGTATAATCGACTGAATAGATCGCCGTCGTACTACCCACTGAAGGCCGGGTTAAACTCGCGTTCGTGCCCACGTCCTGCACCGTCGAGCCGGAGCGGGTCACGTTCACTTTCATGCTTGGAATCAGGCCAGTGGCGCTACCCGCCACTGACTCTACCAGGATGCCCGTGAAGGTGATTTTATCGCCCACATTCCAGCCCACGGCCGAGTTGGAAATTGGCCGTTGCAGATAGGTGCTTTGGCCGGTTTGACCCGAGGGAATGGTGATCTGAGCCGTAGTCGGGTTGATGCTGGCCCCATTGAAGGCCTGACCACCGGTGGTTACGGTGATGGCATTTCGAATCTGAAGATTAACCGTGTTAGCCGAAATCTGGCTGTTGATGGTCTTGATCCGATCCGAAATCACCCCCCCCGCCTTTTCACTACTGGCATCATAGCCACCGATGCCCGTCCAGTAAAAGACCAGATCCGACCCCGTAACGGCCGACGAGTTATTGATCTGGATGTAGGGCTTTAGCTGGCTATCGCCCGACTGGATGGTATAGTCCAGGGTGACGGTCACCAGGTTGGGGTTGGTCAGACTGCGCGTGCGAACGATATTCGTCCCCACGTTACTGATCTGGGCGGTGGTAAACTTATGCAGCTGGACGATTAATTTGGTATCACTGCTGCCGGCCACCGATTCCAGGATATCATACCGCAACTGGATGGTATGGCCGACTTTCCACTCTGGATAGTTGGCCAGCAGATAGGTTTTCAAAAGAAACGAGCTATTGCCCGTTTGTCCAACGGCCACGGAAATCGTCTCCGGACTGGCGATCACGACCCCATTATTTAGCTGCCCCACGCTGACTAGACTCGTGGTGAGCGCATCGTAGAGGGTCGCATTCTGAAGTCTTGTAAACGCATCGGTAGCCAGGTTGGAAAGCCCTACGGATGCGGTTGTGACGCCATTCGGATTGGAGGCCCACTGCCAAACGCCATTGGAGTTAATGAGCCAATCGTTCACCGCATACGCTTGCGAGCTGCCCGTCGGTATGCTCTGGGTACCGGCTGTTTTGACCAGCAGATAGCCATTCGCTGGCACGATGGTCGAGGAGGCCCCTACCGTAACCGTTGTTCCGGAAGGCGTCAGGGTGGCGACGTTGGTTGCGGCATTGTAGGAACCGGTCACCGATAGGCTTTGGCCCTTGGTATCCCAGGTGGCTACCTGCGCCGGCGTGGGAATTTTACCACCGGTGCCCTCTTCGATGACTTGTTTTAAGGTTTTGGTCTGTGCCAGCAGCAGCTGAGGGAGAAGTAAAAAAAGAATCAGAAACGTTTTCATGGAAGTTACGAGGAAATTAATTGTTGTAGGAAGCAAAGTGAATGAGCGGGATGGACGGAATATAAAGGTGGATCGTGGGCATGTTGCCGGTTACGTTTTCGATGATCCAGCGAATGGTTGAACCCGTAGCAGCCGCTGTAGTGCCTGAACTATTGATTGTTACTACGTATTCAAACTTGCCGTCTAGTATCATTTGCAAACCGGATATCGTCGCAATCGCCTGGTTGCCCTGATGGTTAACCCGCTGGGTGGCATCGATGTTGGGCACATTGCCCAGATTAACAGCCGCCGAGTTGAGCGTCGCCCAGGTCTTATCGTAGCGCCAATACTGGCCGTTGGTACCAGGTGATATCGTACCTTCTGCATCCGTAATGCCGTAGCCAGATCGGGTGGTAGGAAGATTTGTTAAGGCGAGGAAACTACCGTTAAACAAGGTTGGTCGATCGCTTAAGTCGTTGTAGTTGCCCGAAAACAGGCCCAGCCCCACCATCTTGCGAACAATGTTTCCCGTATCAGCTTTGGACGCCAGGACTCCAGTCAGACTTTGAATCATCGGAATCGTGAGCAATTGACTGCCTGGACTGATCAGTCCACCGGCTGAGGTGAGCGTGCTGGCAAAACCAATGCTCATCTGTCCGCCAAAGCGAACGATGCCGCCGATAGCCACTTCCACGTAAGCCGTAGCATTACCTTCCTTGAAAAGTGCCTGGGTGGTTGTGCCCGAAAACGTAGCCGTTACCGCCAGTCCTGATTTGGAAACGGTAGGCACCAGGGAGCTGGCCAATGGCCGACCCCCTGGTGAGGAGTACAACGAAACCGTGGCAGTGCCTGACCAGGTGGAATCCAGCACGAATACTTTCGTACTGGGATTTCCCGGATAGGCTGGCCAGTTGAACGGCTTGGGGAGTTGCGCCCAAACAGTCAACTGAGAAAACAGCAACAGTATGAATAGACTGGGTCGCATCAGTTATTGGAACCGTAGGTTAAAGTGGATTGAAGCGTGGGACTGGCCAATGGATGATAGACCCAGAAGGTGATCGCCCCGCTGACGACCTGCATGATGAGTTTGCCCGTTGGGCCGGTTGCGGCCAGTTGGGTACCCGTATAGCTGGTGGTAAACACCAGTTCGCCTTTGGTCACCAGCACGTCGATCAAGGCTTTCTGCATCTCGCGCAGTTTGATGGCCGTAATCAGATCGGTTCCCGAGGGCGTTAGTTTCTGATCAACGAGCGCCTTCAGCGCTGTTCCAGATAAGGGTGGCGAGTAGGTTTGGGCCTGCGAAGTCAGGCCAGCCAGGGCGAAAAAAAGAATCAGGAGGTATTTCATGAGAAAACAGGATAATCAGGGTTAATTTTTCCAGATGCGTTTGATGACAACTTTGGCGTTTGTCCCGGTGGTCGAGCCCGCACTAAAGCCCATTGTACTGATAATACCGTTGAAGTTTGAGTCCGAGGTGCTAACCGAAACCGTATGGAACTGACCATCATTAGCGACGGTGAATTCTTTCGAATACTGATTTTGATAGGTGAGTCCGGGTTTTTGCCACTCCAGCTTTAAAGTAGTTGTGCCGGTTACCGCAATCTCGAAATTGATCGCAGAGACACTAGCGGCTTTCCAGGCCCGGGCGGGTGACATGATTTTACCGATGAAGCTGGTTACTCCATTATCGACATGTGGGTCGAGGTACAGGGTCCAACCGGCTGACTCTTTGATCAGCCTGGAATTGCCATTGGCCCAGAGCATGTTCTGCTTGGTAAAATCAAAGTCGAACGACTGATCGATCGGCGGTAAGCTGGCAATAGCCGCATTGGCCTCAGCCTCCGTGCCGAAGGTGATAAAGCCCGAATCTTCATAGATTCCCGCGTTGTCGTAGTTTCTGGTGGGTGCTCCCTGAATGTAGGTCGTGTTATACCCGTTCCAGTCGCCCGTTGGACCAGAGCCTGGCAGATAATCGGAATTGTGCCCAATCTGGCCTTGAAGCGGACTATACAACGTAACGCCAACACCCCCACTGGCCGGGAAGGCACCGATGCGACAGGTCGAGGTTAAATACTTTGGGGCATTGCCGTCGGCTACATAAATATTCTTTCGGCTTTCGCCCGGCAGATCGATAAAGATATTGGTTAAGTCAGGTACCAAGAAGAAACTGGGGCCTTCCTGACTCATGGAATAAAACAGTCGCTGCTCGTCAAAACGGGTTGGATCACGCTCTTCAATATGGTGACGGGCAAACCAGCCAATGGTTGTCGGTGTGGCAAACCAGCACCAAAGCTCCGCGACTTCCCAACCCAGTTCGCCCTTCAGGCCCCAGATATACGGCCGGGTTTTTACGTAAAACTCCTGACCTCGCGTCGGGTGCGTATAAACCGCAGAACTTAAAATGGGCGACAGATCCAGGGCCGGATCAAGCGAACCACCGGGCACCACGTTAGCACCCGTATTGAACACGTGGCCATTATAGCCAGTGCTGGTCTTTTTACCATTCTTTAGAATCAGTCCCTGGCCAGCGTTGTCATTTGGGCCGGGCGTGAAGTAATCCGAATGGAATTGACCTTGCCGGCCTAAATCATCGGTGAGCGTATTATACCGAAAATCCGAGGGGTTATCGGTCCAGATGATTTGATTCGAGTTGATCAGATTTCGGCCATTATCCCGGGAGGCATACGACATCACCCCACCACCACGCAGGAAGCCTACTTTCAGCGTGTTATTCTGAATATACTTTTCCCGAACGTTGACGATATCCCAGCCCTGATCAGGGGGAGCGGTAAAGTTCGGGTTCAAGCCCTGAGCGGCCAGTGAGGTATCCTGAGTGGGTGGGGTTACGGGCGTTGTGCCAATCAGAATCATCCGATTGGCACCAGCCGATGGAGTAACGGTGTACGAATAAACGGAAGTACCCCCAGCAACCTGAGCCGTGACGCGCATCGGATAGGCTGCGTGGTAGTACAACTTCCACTGTTTGTCGTATGGACTCTGCCCCTCCAGCGGACCCGAGGAATAAAACTCACCCGAATTGACCGTCACATTATCCGGATTGGTGGTCCAGAATGGGGTATTATCCACCCGCTCAAACTTGAGTTTGCCAATCTGACCAGTCCCTTCGAAGGTTAACAGGGGTGGATTGTACGTGTAGCGAAGACCTGCAATCCAGTTGGGGGCTGTACTAGTCACACTACCGGGATCTGTTACCTGACCACCCTGTAATTCGCTTTTCAGCACAGTTGGTGGCGCGGGGTGAATCGTAATCTTAGGTTCGCGGTAATCTCCTCGCCAGGTGATGGTTTCCCCGAGCAGTGATTTAAACTGATAGTAAACGTGCTTGGGTTGAGCGTCCGCGAATCCATCCGGCAATCGCCAGTAATCCAAAAACGCTTTGCGTCCCGACAACCGAATCTCATAGCCTGGCGATACCTGACCAGCGCCTTTGTCGACCCAGATAATCACCGATGTGTATTTATCGACATCCTGACAAGGCCACCAGCCATACTGCCAAAGTGTGGGGTGGCCGTCCTTGATGGCCAGACCACCTACTAAGATAGGTTTGCGGTAAAACTGCTCATCGGGATTCGTCGCTGGCGACACAATCCCCTGCTCTTTTACCCAGTGTTTGGGTTGAACCAGTGTCCAGGGTGTATCGAAAATCCAGTTCAGCTGAGCGGCCAGGTGCCAGCCTTTTGTGTACATTTCCACCGAGGCCCGGCTCTTTCCACCATTGTTGCTGCCCAGGGCTGATTTGGGTTGCGTCTCCATCCAGCCTCTGAGATAATCGGAGAATAAATAGGCCCCGATAGCGTCGGCCTCCGTCCAATCTGGATTGAGAGGGCGCGAGTTCAGGGTGGCAAACTGCTCATCGGTTAGACCCTTATCCGCAGGAGTCATACCTGATTGAACCTCAGTATCGAGCCGGAATTGCCGCGAAAATTTTACGGCTTCAAAACCCGGTTGTCGAACGTCCGATCGGGGTAGGTGAACTCCCCCCGCGCGGAAGTACTGATTGGCCATATAGCGAGCAAAAATCCCGTAGAATTTCAGCTGACTTTGGTAGGCATCTTCATTATACAGAACAGCTGACTGGCCACCAATACTTGTCGTCCGTACATCGGTTCGCCAGATCAAACGCCCCAACGAATCGAGCTTATAGGACCCATTAGACCATTTTTCAAACAGGCTTTGATCATCCCAGGTGTGCTGCACATAGGAGCCAACACCCACGTAGGCTTTGCCCGATTTAACCAACAGTCCCAGGTCAGTCGGAGCGCCCATCGGAGCCGACTGCGAGCTGCCTCGAAATGGCTCTTCAATTCGGGTATACGAATAATAATCCGGCATGTTAATGTCCGAATTGTTATCGTCGAAAAAGTATGGGGCGGCATGAGCTAAATTCCCCTGATCGGTTAAACAGGTCGGTAACGTTTTGCCTTCTAAGGCCGCCAGTCGGATAATTTCAGCTGAAATCCAGCCCACTTGCCGGTACCACTGCTGGTAAGGCTCCAGGCCCGTTCCTGATCTGGGCGTAAATACCTCGTGATTGACGCTGAAGTAATCGACGCCAGCCCCTTTCCAGTCATTCTGTTTGAACGTGTTATACCAGAATTGAGCGTAGAGTTTAGCGGCATCCTGATTGCTCAGCAAGATATGGGTACCCTCGAACGCGGGTAATGGTCCCGCCCAATCGAGTAACTGCTGCTTTCTGGGATCGGAATTATCCAGGCTCTGGGCCGCATTATAAGCCGCCTGGTAATTGGCCATTTCCAGCGCCCGACGGTACTGGGGATACGTGGCATCAATATCCCATTTGGCACTTTCGGATGTATGTGTCCAGCCCCGCGTCAGAAAGTCATTATCATCTGTGTTCGAATACAGTCCACCGGGATAAATGATAACCTTACTGGGGTGAACCGAAAACGGAGGAATCCGTTTATAGAAAGCTGCATTAAGTCCAGTCTGAACTGGAAAGGGATAATTATTGCCCGTTAGTCGGGGAGCCATCCGAACGCCATCGCTGAGCACCGGCGCGGGTGAGGTGACCAGGCTATGGTTCAGATAATCTTTCCGAACATCGCTGAACGTGTAGGAATATTTCCCAACGATACCCCCCTCGCTTGGATAAGCCAGAATGGGAATGGTGCCGGATTTAATGGCCGTTTTGAAGGAATTATCCCCACTCGCTGTAAAGGGATAGGTGATCGTGTCGCGGAACACCACCTGTTTAACGCCAGTGGCAGACTGCTGAATGGTCTGGTAGCGCTGCCCAAAACTGAGTAGGGTTGTCAGGCTAAGCCAAAGAATCAGAAACTTTTTCATGTTAGGGAGCTACGGGGGTAGAATTAGTAGTTTGGTTGCCGGTGCCACCACCCTCAATGAGTGGATCAGTGGTGAATACGAAGTCGCCAGATGTGCCACCGCCATCACAGTCGCGGTTTTCCCAGTGCTTGTTTAGGGTGGCTACTGGCTCGATGCTGGTGGTTAATGACAGCTTTTGGGTCTGATCCAGATTATTGAAATAGGCATCGTCGAGCGAACACGTTTCACCCGGTGACCTGACCAGATAGACGGTTTGATTCGTGGCTGGCCCACTGGCCGGAGTGGTCGTTTTCTGAAGCGATAGGCGGGTTCGGGCGTTCGAAAGATTCGCCTGGTAGACTGTACTGCGTGCTACGGCATTATTCGGCACTTCCCAGTCCATCGCAAACAGCAATCCGGGTTGGCCAGGGTAGCGGTATTCGAAGCGAGCCAGCCAGCTCGGTGGCACATTCGAATACCCAGCCTGGCGGGTATAGCCATTGCCCCCATAATTACCTGTTACCCCAACTTCTTCGGTGTAAGGCGCATCGTTCTGGAGAGAGCGTGTTTCGGCGATGTTGACGCTTGAGCGGATGTAGATGACCAGATCCCAATACCCAGCGTTGTTGTTGAGCGTGGGATCACTCAGTTTCTGTTCAAAATCAATGGCGATCAAATTCGGCCACTCGACCTGATGGCCCAGGATGGTGAAGGTGATCACGGAGGCCACTTGGTCAGGCAGTTCCGCTAAGCGTTTTTTTAAGTTTGCTAAGGGTACCACTTCAAGGCGTTCGAGGGGCCGTTTTCCCTGATTGTACCAATCGAGTTGGCGTTTTGTGATGACCGGAACGCCAACAATTTCATCATCACCCGCCTGGGGATATTCGATCATGGTGTAGCCACCTGTAATTAGGTAGTCATTCGTTTCAGCCCCCTGATCCGTGAGCTCCTGAAGGTCACCAGTGGGTAATAGATCGCCAGTAATTCCGCCATCCGGAATACCATCAGTAACCACTTTGTTAGTGGTATGCGTAAAAATGTAATTGGCGATAAAGGCCGATACATACCGACCAAAGGTATTCTGTGGCCAGGCCCAGTACTGGACCTTTTCGCTCACGTTGTTATAGGCTTTTAAAAAGCGTGGAGGTAAGGCCATTAGCTGGGAACAGTAAAGTCAGAGGGTGAAAATTCAGTGGAGAAGTCAGGGTATTGTATATTGCCCAGCGGCAACCCTAATCGCCATTCGACGTTAGGAGCCAGGGGTGCAATCATCTCCAGCAGTTTTTTGCCGGAAGGCACATTGGCCAGATCCGTCAGGTAATCGACGAGTTGATCGTTTCGCCTGTACAGCTGATTGCCGGCCGCCTGATCCAGAAAGCCCAGTGTTAACGGGTTCGGACGAGCGGCCGCAACATCCCAGCCGCCAATGCGCTGAGGAGTTACACCCCTGATTTCATCGGGTACTGTATCATCAATGTTGCGAGTTATGGTGGGCTGAGAAATCGTTAGATTCCCACCGCCCACCATTTTGAAGTTGTGTGGAATGGGACCATCGCCCAGATCATCCGTTTCCCCCGTGTAGAAATCGTCTTTAAACAGGTAGACGTAGGTCCATTTGTGAGCGAACAGGGTATCACCGTCGGTCGCTTCCTTAAGGGATTTAGAAACCAGACCAACGGGCAGAGCGCCCTCCTGAGTGAGTCTATACTTTTGGGGTGACCGGTAAAAGTCTGTCCAGGTTTTTAAGACTGATTGTGGCCAGAAGCCCGTCGCCACATCCACCTGCTGCTGAAGGGCCAGGTTGTACTCCACAAACTGACCATGGGATAGCTCGTAGGGGGAAGGCAAATAGCGTTCGGCCTGCTCTGAAAAGATGGACAGCTCCCCGCTGCCTTTGCCGTAGGTGGTGATCGTATCAATTGCCCCCAGACTCGTCAAATACGC
>NZ_BAAHBD010000024.1:0-222095 GCF_054776975.1 Spirosoma harenae
GGGTGAACACCTCTTCCTTCTCGAACAGAGCCGTTAAGCCCCGTACTGCCGATGGTACTGCTGTCACAAGTGGGAGAGTAGGTAGGTGCCACCTGATGAAATAAGCAACGAAGCGTTTGTTCCAAAAGAACAGACGCTTTTTGCGTTTAAAGGCCCTTAAGGCTATTATAGCTAAGTAGAGAAATGAAATTCTTTCTTTTTATTACAGTAATACTCTCTTAGTCAATCCAGGATAATTCATGGCTATCTTCAAACTACTTGTAAACGGTCGTAACTACCAGGCTGATGTTGATCCCGATACTCCTTTGCTTTGGGTACTTCGAGATAACTTCGGTTTGCTTGGTACAAAATATGGATGTGGCATTGCTCAATGCGGTGCCTGTACAGTTCATCTAAATGGTGAAGCTACTCGTTCCTGCGTATTGCCTGTTTCAGTCGTTGGTAAATCGAAAGTTACGACGATTGAAGGATTATCTCCAGATGGAAAACATCCTGTTCAACAAGCTTGGGATAAGATAGATGTGCCACAATGTGGATACTGTCAAGCGGGACAGATTATGACAGCCGCAGCTTTGCTAAAACGCAATCCTAAGCCGACTCAGGCAGAAATCGATGAAACCATGACGGGCAATCTCTGTCGTTGTGGAACTTACCACCGGATTCGCGAAGCTGTAAAAGTGGCTGCGGATAGTACAGTTCACACACCAACTCCTTCTAAAACGTCACAAACGAAATAGCCATGGAGAATTTAGCGAATACGAACCGGAGAAATTTTCTGAAGCTTATTGCACTGACTAGTGGTGGACTGGCATTAGGTTTTGACTGGCATACTGCTGAAGCGGCAACATCGGTAGGAGATGCAAATGGGAATGGATTGGCTGGAGCCGACTTCAATAGTTACTTGTCGATTAACCCGCAGGGAGTTATCACGATTCTATCACCTAATCCCGAAGTTGGTCAGGGAATTAAAACTGCCTTCCCGATCATAGTTGCGGAAGAATTAGATGCTGATTGGACGAAAGTAGTTGTTGAACAGGCACCTCTCGATACTAAGAAATTTGAACGCCAGGTAGCTGGTGGAAGTGGCTCAATTCCGCATTCCTGGAAACGCTTGCGTGTGGCTGGAGCTACAGCGCGTCAAATGTTACTGGAAGCGGCCGCCAAACGCTGGAATGTTCCTGTTTCGGAATGTACTACCAGCAAAGGTATTGTAAAGCATGCAGCCAGTAACCGCCAATTAATGTATGGCGAACTAGCTACTGAGGCAGCTCAAATTCCAGTTCCAAACGATGTTAAGCTAAAAGAGATTAAGGATTTTAAGCTGATAGGCAGTACAGTTAAAAACGTTGATAATCCTAAAATTATCACGGGTAAACCTTTGTTCGGTCTGGATTTTTACCGCGATGGAATGCTATTCGCCATGTTGCAACGTCCGGCATTTGGCTACAAGCTAAAATCGCTGGATGCGAATGCGGCTAAAGCCATGAATGGTATTGTCGATGTCGTGACGTTTGAGAATAACGTAGCTGTTGTTGGGAAATCGACATGGCAGGTGAAAAAAGCAAAAGACGCCTTGAAAATTGAATGGGAAAAGGCGGATTCTTTAGAAAGTTCGACGGATCATGATCGCCTGTTCAGAGAGATGCTGGATAGTTCTAACGCGACTGTAAGAAGGAAGGATGGTGATGTAGAAACAGCCTTTAAAAGTGCAGCAAAAGTTGTGAAAGCGGAATACCAGTGCCCATTTTTGCCGCATAGTCCTCTGGAGCCTATGAACTTCTTCGCGCATGTCAGAGAGGATGGCGCTGAGCTAGTTGGACCAACACAAACCCCAGAATTGGCTCGTAACGAGACGGCGAAATTATTGGGTATCTCTCCTGATAAAGTTAACGTGCAACTGACACGCATGGGGGGCGGATTTGGACGACGACTCAAAGCAGATTATGTATTAGAGGCAGTACAGGTATCAAAACTAGTCAAAGCACCTGTTAAACTTATTTGGTCACGCGAAGATGATATGACCGGCGGAAGCTATCGACCAGCAGTTCGGTATCGGTTCGAGGCAGCTTTGGATGCTCAGGGTAATATGATCGGATACAAGCTTCGAGGAGTCAGTATTAACGCGGGCAACGCAACAAGAGAAGATAATTTCCCGTCGGGAGCCGTCGATAACCTATTGATTGACAGCGTTGATCATAAATCACCGATTACAACGGGGCCTTGGCGTGCACCCATTACAAACTTTCTGGCATTTGCTGAGCAGTCGTTTTTAGATGAAGTAGCACAAGCTGCTGGTAAAGATCCCGTTCAATTCCGATTGGAGCTACTTGATAAAGCCAAACAAAAACCAGTTGGAGCCATTAAGTACGACCTTGATCGGATGAAAGGTGTGATCCAGTTAGCCGCCGAGAAATCAGGTTGGGGCAAGAAGAAAGGTGCTGATGGCAAACCAATTGCACAAGGATTTAGTGTGTATTTCTCGCACCGTTCTTACGTCGCTCAGGTTGGTGAAGTCGTCATGCAGAAAGGAAAGCCTGTCTTGCAGAAAATTTATTCCGCTGCCGATTGTGGTGTAGTTGTCAATCAAAGTGGAGCGCAACAGCAGGTGCGCGGTTGCGTTGTCGATGGCATTGGGCATGCTATGTATGGAAATCTAACCTTTAAAGACGGTGTACCGCAGCAGAAAAATTTCAACGAATACCGACTGATTCGATTGGCGGAAATTCCTGAGGTAGAAGTTCATTTTGTTCAAAACGAAATCGAACCAACTGGTTTGGGCGAGCCATCCTTGCCACCAGCAGGAGCAGCTGTCGCCAATGCTATCTTCAAAGCAACCGGTAAACGATTACGAAGCCAGCCATTTTCGCAACAGGAAGAATTTAAAGGTGTATCCTAACAATCATTTTCTCTTAATTCAACTAACCCATTCTTTATGTACGCACGTGTTATCCAGTTTCCTTTAAAACCTGAAAGCATCACCGAAGCTACTGAGTACTTTAGGGAGTCAGTAGGACCTGCTTTGCTAAAACATGAAGGATTCAAAAATGGTAGAATGTTGGCCAACCCCGAAACAAACAAAGGATTGATGGTAACGCTTTGGGATTCGCCAGAGAATCGACAAGCAGCTGAATCCAGTGGGTTTCTACAGGATGTTCTAAAGCAAATGAAAAATTATTTTGCTGGCCCACCGACTGTCGATTATTACGAAGTGGCCGTTCATGTTCCTTAATTGAATAAAGTCATACTCATGCTAACAACGGAAAAAGGCCCAGACGAAAATCTGGGCCTTTTTCCGTTGTTAGGTAATATCCACTTACTGCATGGCAATCAGGCGAGCGGCTTTTTGGACTGGGGCTGTTTTCAACGTTAGTTGTTTAATGATGCTGCCCTCATTCGATTGAAACTCTAATTCATAATTACCATCGACCAGATCGTCTACATTTAATTTCGCGGCATAACCAGATTCTTTCTTGCTAATATACCGACGAAACAAAATCTCATTATTACTATTTCGCAGTACGACCAAAACGTTATACTCATTGTTTTTGCTAACCGCAAGACGGATTTGATTGTTGGCGGTCACGAAAGCACTGGCGTCAAAGGAAAGGGTTTTTGGCGTCGTTGGATTGGTGAATGTAGCGGCACTTACTAGAAGAGAAACTACGGCTTTGCTCATTAGTGTTAACATGGCTGTATTGTGTTTAGTGTTTTAAAAGGAGTTGTTTACTGTTCATTCTCTATGATCCAAAGCTTGTGCCAATAATGAAAAACACCTGATTAATAGGTTGTTATAGAAAATGTATGGTGATAGTAATGTCCGTAACTGGACAAGTATCGTACATTGGCGGACAAAAAGTACGATACTTGATGGGTGAATTAGATAGCGGCAAGACTGATTAGATTTCACATTTAACACTCTTTGAAACTTGTGAAAACTGAGCTGTATTTTTGTCTAGCCAAATTTCTAAAGAGGCTTTTTCTCCATTAATTATGTCAATAGCTACTCAACCCATACGGGTACTCGTTGTCGGATGCGGCAACATGGGATCATCGCATGCCATCGCTTACAAAACCATTGATGGATTTGAGATTTGTGGAATTGTTTCCACCGGAAATAGTAAAGTCGTTCTGAACGAACGATTGGGTGGTGGGTACCCGCTGTTTGACGATTACAAAACAGCGTTAGAATCCACAAGACCCGACGCCGTTTGCATTTCTACCTACCCTGATACCCATGAAGCGTTTGCCGTAATGGCGTTTGAACAGGGTTGCCACGTATTCATGGAAAAACCTATTGCCGACTCGGTTGAAGGGGCGAAACGAGTAATGGAAGCTGCCCAAAAAGCGGGTAAAAAATTGGTAATTGGTTATATCCTGCGGCATCATCCATCCTGGGAAAAGTTTGTAGAAATCGCCCAGCAGCTAGGTAAGCCTCTGGTAATGAGAATGAACCTTAATCAACAAAGCCACGGGACGATGTGGACGGTTCACCGGAATTTGATGAAAAGCCTGAGTCCGATTGTGGATTGTGGCGTTCATTACATTGACGTGATGTGCCAGATGACTCGATCTAAACCTCTACAAGTCAACGCAATCGGTGCTAGACTCACCAACGATATTCCTGCTGATAATTATAATTATGGTCAGCTACAGATTCGTTTTGAAGATGGATCAGTGGGTTGGTACGAAGCAGGGTGGGGTCCAATGATGAGCGAAACGGCCTTTTTCGTAAAAGATGTAATTGGGCCGGATGGCTGTGTATCGATTGTTGCGAAAAACGCGGGAGGTGCCGGGAAGTCAGACAACGTGGATTCACATACAAAAACGGAATCATTACGTGTGCACCGGGCTCAACTCGATGCAACGGATCAGTTTGTAGAACAGGATACCTGGATTGATATGCAGGACGAACCAGATCACCAGGAATTATGCAATCGGGAACAACTCTATTTTTTACGCGCCATACAGGAGGACCTCGACCTGGCAGATCACATGCAGGATGCCGTGAACAGTCTCCAAATCGCCTTTGCCTGCGATGAATCCGTACGTACAGGACAGCCAGTGATGTTGTAAAGATGAGCGAAGCTAGTGATGAATGATAAACGATGAGAGATGAGTAGCTGACGCGAATATTAGTCTATGCGTCAGCCACTCATCTCTCATCGTTTATCACTCATCACTAGCTAGACGTAACGCTCTGTGATGTGCCGCGTGCGCTCAGTTGTTTCAATTAGCAACGGGTGGCGGGGCTGAGTTAGTGCCGTTTCCAGGTCGGCAATCGTATCTTTAAAGAGTAGGTTTACGGGAATTTCGTGGGATTCCAGTTTGCTTTTGATGTACATTAACGAAGGACGAACTGTTCCCAAAGCGGCCAGTTCATTGTATTGTTGTTTGGCAGCGGCAAATGATTCATCACTATCGCCAAACGAAATAACTCGCTCGGGTAAGGGCGTCTTTTTTCTACCCGCTAATTGGGCATCAAGGTCAGCCAGTAGACTTTTAAGATGAAAGGTATCTTTGCCGGTACGGATGCGTTCGCGTAAGGATTGCCGAATTAAATAGGTAAGTGAATTAGCCAGATTAAGGCCAATTTCAGCCATTTGCTTGAAAATCAGCGACGACGGCGACATCCCTGGAATTGTGTTGGGATCGTGAAGCAATACATCGCCCGCAGCAGTCAGAAATCCGTCGATCCGCGCATACACATTAATACCCAAACGTGAAAAAACTTGTTCGACAGCTAACTGAATTTTACGATTATTCTCCAGGCTCGTCTCGACCGGAATCCGCTTTTTCGTCGTATTGAGCTTGTATTTCGATTCAAAATCAAAGCTTGTTACGTTGTAGATTTCCGTTGGAGGAAGCGCAATTGCGACCTGGTCATCGTCTTGAATGACGCCACAGGAAAACTCTTGTCCGCTGATGAATTCTTCAAAAAGCACTTCATCTTCAGCATTTAAAGACGCAAGCGTGATACTGGCTCCGTTTTGAAGTGTGTCAAGCTTTTCAATAAAATCTTTCGGGTGTTTAATGATTTCGCCTGTTTGCTCAACGACAACCGGAAAACTAATTCCTGAATCCAGACTCACCATCTTCTGCGCCAGATCGTGTTTTTCGTCAGCTGAAAGTGAAGGCCATTCGCTGAGTTTACTCCATCCATCAGGCTGAATAGTTGTAGTGAAAAAGCATTGTTCTACAGCTCGACAGAATTGGCTTAAATCAGCTTCACGAACAATAGCCACACCAATTGATGAACCCTGATGTGGAGCTTTCACGACGATAGGCAAACCTAAGTGGTCGGTCAGCGATTTGAAAAATTGAGCTTTATCAGCCTGTTCATACGCATCCCGGCTAATAGTTGCCGTCTTTTTTTGCTGACCGTTAGCCAGTGCAATCAATTCATTTTGCAGAATTTTATTGATCCCCACCGCCGACCCAACTAAACCTGGACCTGTGTATGGCATTTTATACCACTCCAACAACCCCTGGATTGCCCCATCTTCGCAATCAGGACCATGCATAGCCAGAAATGCTAAGTCAAAATGATCACGGAATTGCTCAGGCCGTAATTCAGGTAATGTCGCATCGAGTGCATTCAGAGCTAGCGATTCATCATAAACTGAAAAGCCTGAATCGTCCTGAGGTAGCGTATCGCGTAGGGAAGGGGCTTGTAGAAAATCGGGCGAAACGAGCCGAAACCGACCTCGCCCATCCACAAATACCAGAACAGGCTCAAACAGTCCTTTATCCAAATTCGCCAGCGCTGTGCGACCACCAGCAAAAGACACCTCGCGTTCCCGCGCCGGACCACCGAAGAAAATACCTATTTTCACTGAATTGAAGAGAAAGTACAATCACAAAGAAACAAAAAAACGCCCAAATAGGCGTTTCTCTGTTTTTTATATCCTGACTGAAGAGCAATATTGGTAACCTAGTATTGCTATTCGCATACAGAAAAAAGAAGTGGATTATAGCTTAGATTTTGCTTAAAATGCTGGGGTAAGATTGACCGCTTCGACCTTAGTTACTTCAGGAACAGCTTTTAGAATGGCTTCTTCCAGGCCGCCTTTAAATGTCATAGCCGACATCGGACACGAACCACATGAACCGATCAATTCCAGACGAACTGTTTTATCTTCAGTGACTTCCAGTATTTTAACGTTGCCACCATCAGCAGCCAGGTATGGGCGCATGCTGTCGAGTGCGCGTTCGATTTTTGTGAGAAGTTCGTCGTTGGTGACTACCGTTTCCATGTAAAAATTGATTTACGGTAAATTTATAATTTCTGTCTTATTTATGCAACCTGTACGCGTGCTGTACGGTCGAGGGTTGCGTTGCGAATCGCTACTTGCTGCGCTAAGGCTTCCGCTGTCGCTTTGAAGGCTTCACTAGCAATGGGTTCTCCGACACTAATAGCGGGTCGGCCTTCATCGCCCGCTTCGCGGATACTTTGTACAAGCGGAATCTGCCCCAACATCGGAACATTAAACTGATCCGCCAGGCGTTGCCCACCACCTTTGCCAAAAATATAATATTGATGATCAGGTAGTTCGGCTGGAGTGAAATAAGACATATTCTCAATCACACCCAGCACCGGAACATTAATCTGCGGCTGCCGAAACATAGCCAATCCTTTGGTAGCATCAGCAAGCGCCACCTTTTGCGGAGTAGTCACGATTATGGCTCCTGTGACAGGCACTGTCTGAACCAGTGTCAGGTGAATATCGCCTGTACCCGGCGGCATGTCGATGAGGAGATAATCCAACTCGCCCCAATCGGCATCGGAGAAAAATTGTTGTAAGGCACGGCCCGCCATTGTTCCCCGCCAGATAACCGCCTGATTAGGAGCAATTAATAATCCCATCGACAACATCTTTACCCCAAATTGCTGAACCGGCTCCATTTTGGTTTGACCGTCAATTTGATAAATTCGGGGCTGAATATTTTCAGCACCAAACATAGTAGGCATGGATGGTCCGTAGATATCAGCATCGATAATGCCAACTTTAGCACCTGATTTATGGAGGGCAATCGCCAGATTAGCCGTTACAGTCGATTTACCAACGCCACCTTTTCCCGACGAAACAGCAATGATATTTTTCACGCCCGGCAAGGTTGGCGCATTGACCCGAGTAGACGTTACATCAGAAGTCATATCGACCGTAACCTGAATCTCCGCGCCAATATGGGTATGAATAGCGTCTTCACAGCGTTTGCGAATGACTTCCTTGAGCGGACAGGCAGGAGTGGTCAGAACGACTGTAAAGCGAACGGAGCCAATACCCAGCGTCACATCTTTCACCATATTAAGCGAAACAATGTCACGCTTTAAATCAGGTTCTTCTACAGTACTTAACGCCTGTAAAACGGCATCTTTAGATAATCGGTAATCGGACACGTACGGAATGATGAATTATGAAAGATAAATGGATTACACCTTATCCAGTATACTTTTTTCTAAACGCCCTTGCACCTCTACCAGTTCCGCCGAAACGTCAATCTGCTTTGATAAAGCTTGTAACTGGGCTAATAAGTTATTCAAAAATCGTTGATGTGCCGGATTCTTATCTCCATACAAGGGACGATGAACCAGCGATTTCATTACCTGCGCCCAGTCTGAAATGAAACGGCGGAGCTCATCATCAAACGCACATTCGGCAAATTTCCCAAAAATATAATCATGCGCCTGCGCATTTGGATGGATCAAATCGGCTTCGTAGAAACGATAATCGCGCAGATCATCCATCATCAACTCATAGGCAGGAAAATAAGTAATCCAATTGTTCCACACAGTAAGCTCATGTGCTATAACTCGAAGAATCGACTTGCTAACATTATTAATCGGTAACGTATCACGAGTATGCCGAACAGGACTGACAGTCAACAGAACGTTAAGCTTTGGATTTACTTTATGCAGCGTTTTCATAAGCCGCGCCATATCATCACGGAGATGATCAATCTGATAGAGGTATTTCTCAAATAACGAACCCGGCATCTTATGGCAATTCGCCACCACTTTACCAGTTTCGATATGTCGGTAAACAACTGCTGAACCAAGCGTAAGCAGCATAAAGTCGGCTTTGCGAATAGCCGCTGCTGTCTGTTCCAGAGTAGCAATGAGTTTAACTCGAAGTTCATCCTGACTAGTCCCCCACAGTGATGAATGGAAATCATAGTGAAACCAGACGCCATCCCGCTCTAGGTATCGATTTTCGTCTGGTTTTTGGCCATATAGAGCCATCGTTACCAGTTTGGCAATTGATATCGGATTAAAAATTGTGCCAAACGGATTGTTCAATATCGACAGTTTATTATCGACTAATCGGTTTCCCATAACTTCGGCAAAACAGGAGCCAATGGTCACAATTTGGCTCCTCATACCAATGCGATGGGAGAGAGGTTCGGACGAAAAATCAGTATGAAGCTTCATACTTTTCAAACAAAAAAACGGACTATTTAGGTCCGTTTGTAGTATAAATTGATAATGCATTACTAGCTGATAATCAGTAGATAAATGTAGTTTTTCTCCGCTTGATTCATTCAGCTTTTTCTAGCCAAAACGCCTGTCTGCATGATTGATTAGAAACAAAAAACCGACCGGCTTGCGTATGCAAAAGCCGGTCGGCCGAGACTGTAATCGAGTCGCTTATTCAGCTGATACGACTTCGATTTTTACTTTATGCTTCACGTCTTTGTGCAGATCGAGTGAAGCTTCATACGTACCCAAAGTTTTGATATCTTCAAGCGTAATTTTCTTCCGGTCGATATCGAAGCCTTTCGAGCGAAGCGCTTCGGCTACCTGAGTATTCGTAACCCGGCCGAAGATTTTGCCGCTGTCGCCAGCTTTGGCTGGAATGGTCAGAACAGTTTCGCCAATGCCTTCAGCAATTGCGAGTGCGTCATTTTTCAGCTTTTCAGCTTTGTGAGCAGCCTGACGAATGTTTTCGGCAACGATTTTCTTATTCGAATCAGTTGCCATTACTGCAAATCCCTGAGGAATCAGGTAGTTGCGGCCGTAACCAGGCTTCACCGTTACGGTGTCATTCTTATAGCCCAGGCCGGCAATATCGGTTTTTAAAATGATATCCATTTTTGAAAAAGTTTGATAGTTGTAAGGTTATAGAGTTGCGCAGTTCAGAATGCGTCAGCAAACTTTAGAACTATACAACTTATAACGTTGCAACCACTTCGGTGGTCCGATTTATTTCAGTGAATCGCCTACGTAGGGAAGGATGGCTAAATGACGAGCGCGTTTGACAGCCTGGGCCACTTTGCGCTGGTTTTTTAAGCTCGTGCCGGTTAGCCGACGGGGAAGGATCTTACCTTGTTCGTTCAGCAGTTTCAGCAGGAAGTTGCCGTCTTTGTAGTCGATATATTTAATGCCAGCTTTCTTAAAGCGGTCGTATTTTTTGCGGTTCTCGGTTTTCGAGACTGATTCGTTTTGCAAACTCATGATGTTGGAGCCGATCAGGCGTTTTCGGTTTGTTTTTTCTTACCCACTAAGCCATTACGCTTACGATCGTTATAAGCAACAGCGTGCTTATCGAGCGCAATCGTCAGGTGACGAATCACACGTTCATCGCGCAGATACTCGGTATTGAGCTTTTCGATGAGCGTACCTGGAGCTTTAAACTCGAAGAGTTGGTAGAAGCCCGTGTTTTTGTGCTGGATCGGATAGGCCAGTTTGCGTAGGCCCATGCTGTCTTCATGAACAAGTTCCGCACCGTTGTCGGTCAGCACTTTTCGGAACTTGTCAACGGTGTCCTTCATCTGGGCTTCAGATAAAACGGGAGTTAAAATGAACACCGTTTCGTAGTTATTCAGAAACATTTTTTTGTAATTTATTTGAAATGAGGCCGCAAAGGTAGAAAAAAAATAGCAAAGAGCAAAGGAGTTTGGGCAAAGGTTAATGAATAATGACTCTCACCTATGCCCCGAACCCTATGCCCTTTGCTATTTAACCGTAAATTCACCCTCGCCAATACGGAAACCTTCACAGTAGATTTCTATTGTGTGTTTCCCTTCGTTGAAACGTTGACCTCCACGCCCATAAATAAAGTCGATTTGTTGGCGTGTATTGTCGAAGTTGAATCGTTGCATCGAGGTATAAATCATACCCTGACCACCATAAGTAAACTCACCTGATCCTGTTGCTAAATCAGAAATCACGGCACCAGTTGGGTCCAGAATTCGCATATAGAGCGTTTTCTCTTCTTGTTTGGCTAATCCGTTGGGAGCCAGCTTCACCGACACCTTAATCTTGTCGATTTTCTTCGCTTTGTAGCTACCGCCGTCTGATTCTTTTCCCCGTTTATTAATTGCGTCGACCGTAATATTTTCGGCCCGAAGTGCTGCGGCAATGGTAACTTTTTCGGCTAATTCCTGATTTTTTGTTGAAATCGATGTTACCGAATCGCTTAAAGTTTGCCGCTCAGCTTTCAGGCCTGTATTTTCTTGCGTTAGGGCGTCATTTTGCTGAGTAAGTACACCGTTTTCTTCTTTTAACCGTGCGATTTCCTGATCTTTCTGGGCAAGCAGAACTTGATAATTACGGATTTTCTGATCGTATTTTTTGCTGTCGAATGTGCTGACATTCTTCAATGCGCGCTTATCAATTTCCAACTGGGCTTTTATTTTCATTAACGAATCAACACTTCCCCCTAACTGCTGAATTTCAGCAATTTTAGCATCTAACTGGGTTGAAATCGAATCGAGTTTGGTTTTGGCAACCAGCACTTCTTCGGTTTTGGCAGCTATGGTGGCATCTTTCGTTTTGTTATCCTGACGCTCCTGATAATAGAAATATAGCAGCAATACATTTAGAGCCGCGAGTACTAATAGTGCGACTAATAAATAACTCCGGCTATTATTCTGAGGTTGTGGTCTAGGTTCCATAGTAACTGTATGGGTTAAATGAAGTAGGGTATAATCCTTCCCAAAACTAAACGGTAAACAGATTTATTGTTTTGTTGGCTGAGGTTGCGGTAAAAACTTCAGCTTTTGACGGATTTATCGGACTTATCTTTGCGCAATATTACAAATGATTGATAGAAGGTCATAAACTAAGCCAATATGATTGCGGAAGCCATTCATCAGATTGAGCAGGAATTAAATGGGAAAGCGAAATTAATCGCCGTGACGAAAACAAAGCCTGTAGCCTTACTTCAGGAAGCCTACAAGGCAGGCTCTCGTCGATTTGGTGAAAATAAAGTACAGGAAATGGTCGAAAAACAGCCGCAATTACCGCCTGATATCGAATGGCATTTGATCGGACATTTGCAGACCAACAAGGTAAAATATATTGCTCCGTTTGTTACCCTGATTCATTCGGTTGATAGTCTGAAACTATTGCAGGAGATTGATAAACAGGCCGCGAAACAGAACAGAATTATTGATTGTCTATTGCAAATTCATATTGCCGATGAAGAGACTAAATTTGGCTTGTCGGCAAGTGAAGCAGAAACTCTTTTGACATCGCCGGAATTAAATGCTTTAACTCATATACGACTGATCGGACTGATGGGATTAGCGACTAATACAGACCTCGAAGATCAAATTCGTAGCGAGTTTCGAGGATTAAAACAGCTATATGATCAACTTGCTAAGATTGAGTATCCTCAGGTTCAGTTTAGCGAACTGTCAATGGGAATGAGTGGCGATTATCGGATTGCGATTGAGGAGGGGAGTACAATGGTTCGGGTAGGTAGTGCTATTTTCGGGACCCGGATTTAGCAGATTTAGAATTAAACGGATTTTGTTTACTCCTTCGAAACACATTGACTGAAGGCAAAATCCTGTAAGTCCCAAAATCTGCTATACCCTGGTTGTAAATCATAAAATCCTGATTTAGATATATGAAATTCTTTATTCAAGCGGGGGCCACATTGGGCCTGCTAGGCGTGGCTTTGGGTGCTTTTGGCGCTCATGCATTACGGACAGTTCTCGAAGCAACTGGCCGAACCGCAACCTTCGAGACGGCTGTTAAGTACCAATTTTATCATGCCTTGGCACTGGTAATGGTAGGGCTGCTCATCCACACAGTAGGTACAAATCCAACTACGGCAAAACTGCTCAATTGGGCGGGTTATTCTTTTCTGGGTGGTGTAATTGTTTTCTCAGGATCGCTCTATGTTCTATGTTTCACCGGGATTACCTGGCTCGGTGCCATTACTCCAATAGGCGGATTGGCAATGATAGCCGGTTGGGCTCTAGTATTCTGGGCGTTTTTGTAGAGTGATAATTGATGAACGATGAGTGATGAGTTTATCACTATATTTGTATTCTGATTCTGAGAATAATGCAAACGAATATACATGCAGAAACCGCTCGTCGGCGGACTTTCGCCATCATTAGCCACCCGGATGCCGGGAAAACCACATTGACCGAGAAGTTACTGCTATTCGGGGGAGCTATTCAAACGGCTGGAGCTGTAAAATCCAATAAAATTAAAAAATCGGCAACGTCTGATTTTATGGAAATCGAGAAGCAGCGCGGAATTTCCGTTGCTACTTCGGTAATGACTTTTGAATATGATAAGCTGAAAATTAATATTCTCGATACGCCCGGCCACAAAGATTTTGCGGAAGATACGTATCGAACTCTGACCGCCGTTGATAGTGTCATTCTGGTGATCGACTGCGTGAAAGGTGTTGAGGAGCAGACTGAACGGTTGATGGAAGTGTGCCGGATGCGTGATACGCCGGTAATCATTTTCATCAATAAACTTGACCGTGAAGGACGCAATCCATTTGATCTGCTGGATGAACTGGAAGAAAAACTGAACATCCGCGTTCGACCTATGACCTGGCCGGTTAATATGGGGTCAGATTTTAAAGGTGTTTACAGTCTGATCGAGAAAAAGTTATATTTCTTCAAAGTCAATAAGACAAAGGTTGAAGACGATGTTCTTCCAATAGAATTGGCTGATGAACTGCTCGATAAGAAAGTAGGAGCGCGCGATGCGGCACAGCTTCGTGAAGACGTAGAGTTGATTGAAGGCGTTTATGATGAATTTCACCAGAAAGCTTATCTGGATGGGAAATTAGCTCCCGTATTTTTTGGGTCTGCCGTCAATAACTTTGGTGTCAAAGAGTTACTGGAAGGGTTCTGTATGATTTCTCCAGAGCCAATTGCCCGTCAGACCGATAAACGTGAAGTGCTGCCAGACGAAAAAGCATTCAGTGGATTTATCTTTAAAATTCACGCCAATCTTGACCCTCGCCACCGCGACAGGATTGCCTTCCTACGTATCTGCTCAGGTGTTTTTGAGCGAAATAAATTCTATCATCACACCCGCTTAGATAAAAACGTAC
The DNA here is from genome assembly GCF_054776975.1 of Spirosoma harenae. NCBI lineage: Bacteria > Pseudomonadati > Bacteroidota > Cytophagia > Cytophagales > Cytophagaceae > Spirosoma > Spirosoma harenae. The sequence continues at coordinate 14,313 of NZ_BAAHBD010000024.1, forward strand.
GGTTTGCAAGTCCGTTCAGCTTTATGGCGGATAGCAAAAGTGTCGTGGAAGAAGGTTTTCCAGGCGATGTAGTTGGCCTTTACGATACCGGAACGTTTAAAATTGGTGATACCCTGACTGAAGGAGAAGAGTTACAGTTTCAGGGAATTCCGAGCTTTTCGCCCGAGATCTTTAAAGAGCTGATCAACCTCGATCCCATGAAGTCGAAGCAATTGGACAAAGGTATTCAGCAATTGACCGATGAAGGTGTAGCTCAGTTGTTTACCCTGGAATTAGGCAATCGAAAAATTGTAGGTACGGTAGGGGAGCTTCAATTTGAAGTAATTCAGTATCGATTGGAAAACGAATACGGTGCAAAATGTCGTTGGGTATCTTTGAACTATACAAAGGCTTGCTGGATTACCTCCGAAAACCCAGCCAAGCTAGCCGAGTTTATTCGACTGAAGGGCAATCAGATTGGGTATGATAAAGATCATAATCCGGTTTTTCTAGCGGAGTCGGACTGGATGTTACGCATGAATCAGCAAAACAATCCTGATATACAATTCCATCTTACTTCTGAATTCAAAGTAACAGCGTAAGCTTTCGACGCTTCAGACTATAATTCTTTAGCTTACACAAACTCATTACAAGCTGGTGAGTTGTTATAGGTATTACTCACGTTAAAACGAGATATATTTATGACTCACGCCCTTGCATCCGTCGCTCTGGCTATCTTGCTGGCAGGTACTGCCGAAGCTCAGCAGAAACCCGCCAAGCGTTCAGCTAAATCGACAACTGGCACCGTATCAACAAATGATGCCGCACGGTCCAATCCATCAACTGCCAATACACATGATGGAACTAATGGCGCTTCAACTGGAACAGGGTTAACCAACGACCAACTTCAGGGACAGGGAGTTGGCAGTTCAACCAGCAGACCTACAAAAGTTGATGCGCAGAGTAGCATCCGGACAGGGCCATCAACAGTAAAAGCCCGGAAAAAATCTCCTAAGTCAGATAGCTGATTATCCGTGCGTTGCAATTTCATAGCGGCCGATTTAACCAGAGTTTAATAACATTTCTCTGGGGAAGGGGTTCTATTTCTGTATTGTAACAACTAAAACTCGATAGACTAATGAAAAAATTAATGATCACTGCCGTTGCTGCCCTGCTGATGACAGGTGCTGCCTTCGCTCAGGACGAAGTAAAGAAAGAGGCTAAAGCAGAGAATAAAAAAATGAAGCATGAAGCTAAAATGATGAAAAAAGAGGCTAAAAAAGATGGGGATGATGCCAAAGCTGATGCCGCTAAAGAGATGAAGCAGAATGCTAAAATGATGAAGAAAGATAAAAAAACGACAGATCAATAAGACTGTCATTTACATAAAAATAGCTCCACAGCTGTGGAGCTATTTTTATGTTAAAAGTTGACGGGGAAAAAGGCACCGGTAACCAGAAAGATTTTACTGGTTTTCTTCAAGAAGGTGTTCTACATCGGAGGTTGTCTCAGAGTGGTAGGGAATAGGTAATGTAATACAAAACGTAGTACCTTTCCCGAGAACAGATTCAACTTTGATAGTGCCTTTATGTAATTCAATAATGCGATCTGTAAGTGCAAGACCAATACCATGTCCTTTGACGGTCATTGTATTTTCGGACCGATAGAAAGGCTCAAAGATGTGCGGTAAATCAGCTGATGGAATGCCGTAGCCGTTGTCAATGAACCTTAATTGTACCTGTCCGGGCTCAAAAGCGATACGAACAGCAACTCGGTTTTCGGCTGAATATTTGCAGCCATTCTCCATTAGATTCTGAAAGGCTGTTTGGAGCAGCGACTCTTCGCCATTAATCACCAGTTCTTCTTCATGGGTAGGTAAATTATCGAAATCGATATCTATCTGGTAATCTGGCATTTTATTGACAATCTGACTTTGTGCCTGCCAAAGTAATTCATCAATTCGCAGGGGCTGATAGTTAAGAGTTACAGCATCGGAACTGGCCCTGGCTAATTCGAGTAAGCCGTTAACGAGCCGAATCATACTTTTCACTTCGTCGAGTAAGCCGTCGAACGTGACTTCGTACTCATGCGTCGATCGGGCTTGTAGCCGGGTTACTTCAATCTGACCAAGCATGACTGTTAAAGGCGTTCGCAACTCGTGCGATGCATGTGAAACAAAACTTTTCTGAAAAACAAAAGCTTCTTCGAGCCGGGTAAGCAGATCGTTGAAGGTATTGGCAAGGTCGGCAAGTTCATCCCGCTGACGACCCACCCGTAAACGCTGATGAATATTGTTAGCTGAAATAGAATTAACCTGGATAATTAGTTCGGCTACAGGCCGGAGCGCATCGGTCGCAAACAGGTAGCCTGCAATGCCAACAATGATGAGGCTCAGTAACCAGCCTGAAAAAAGGATTTCGCGAAGCCGATCTAATTTACTAAAGCCATAGCGGTCATTAGCGGATGCAACGATGTAGAGTGTTTCGCCTTTTGACGTGAGATGTCGTACGCCAATTGCTTCAATTTCGCCAGACCGGCTGTATTGAGGCTTTCGTAAAGTTATTTTACTCAGAAAAGAGGGGGTGATTGGGAAGCGAGGGCGCTGATTAGTCTGATTGTATATAACGATCCCCTTTGCATTGTAAATAGTAACCTGCTCATCGGCCATTACAGGTAGGTCAGCCTGGGGAACTTCACCAACGTCTTCACGAAATCGTACTGTGGTAAATGCCTTTTCTTCAAGTCGTTGCTCGAATTCCTGCTGCCTAAACTGATCATATAGATAATAGACCGAAACTGTAAAAAGGAGCATAATTGAGGCTACTAACAGCACAAAGAGTAGCGTCAGACGAGTACGGATATTCATGATAGTCGGTAGTTGTCAGTCGATAGCGGCTGGCGTAAAAACAACCTTGCGTCAGCCGCTATCGACTGACAACTACCGACTATTCTTCTTTTAACATATATCCCATCCCGATTACAGTATGGATGAGTTTTTTAGGGAAATCCTTATCAATTTTTTTGCGAAGGAAATTTACATAAACATCAATTACGTTCGTTCCTGTGTCGAAATGTATATCCCAAACTTTTTCAGCAATATCAACCCGTGATACAACACGCCCTCGATTGCGGATCAGATATTCCAGCAAGCCGAATTCTTTCGCTGTAAGTTCGATACGCTTCGTACCCCGACGAGCAATTTTCTCATTAAGGTCTAGCTCTAGATCAGCTATTTTGAGAATATTCGACTGCATACTACCTTCATTACTCCGTTTAGTCAACGCCCGTAAACGAGCCATTAACTCTCTGAATTCAAACGGTTTAACGAGGTAATCGTCGGCACCAGCTTCAAAACCAGTAAGTTTATCATCCACAGACCCCATGGCAGTAAGCATGAGAACTGGTGTGCGATTTTTTTCCTGGCGAATCGACTGAACGACATCGAAGCCATTCATTTTAGGTAGATTAATGTCCATAATAATCACATCGTACGGATTATTCAGGGCCATTGTACGCCCTAGCTGTCCATCGAACGCTACATCCACTTCGCAGGATTGCTCCTCCAGCCCTTTCCTGACAAAGGAGGCTAATTTGGGCTCATCTTCTACTACCAGAATTTTCATGTCGGCAACATACATAGCTCTTGTCTGATTTAAAAACGGCAGAACATAATATTAGTTTAAAAGCAATCAGACACGCCAACCTATATTAATTAGTCGGATACATTTGGTGCATGTTTGCTTATCGGAATCAAGGTCGTTTAGTAAGATTAAAAGGAATTGAAAACAGAATTAAAAGAGGGTTAAAGGGAGCAAAACAAAAAAGCCGTCCCGAAATTTCAGGGCGGCTTTCCGCTTCTATCCACACCATTTCAAGATTGACGACCGGGCGGTCGCCGAATCTTGATGTTCAACCTTCCCTTTGTAAAGGATTGTTATGCGAAACTACGCAATTTCTTTAATAAAGTGCAAACGCTTACTTTATAGGCGCATAAATTTTGCATCTTTTTTTTATATTAACGTCAATAAGTAACTCGAAATTACTTAACGGCGGTTTTTTTCTAGTTATCTAATTTCTGCTGGTAAAACGCATAAAAGATAAGCGGAAAAATAAATAAAGTCAATAGTGTTGCCGTAATTAAGCCGCCGATAACCACAATGGCCAATGGCTTGGCTGTTTCTGATCCAATTCCGTGTGAAATAGCAGCAGGAATTAAACCGATTCCAGCCATCATAGCGGTCATCACAACAGGGCGAATTCGTGAGACAACCCCGTCATGAATAGCTTGATTGAGTGGTATGCCACTTCGGAGATTTTTCTTGAAAACCGAGATAAGAATTACCCCATTTTGAATACAAATACCGAACAAGGCGATGAAGCCGATACCCGCAGAGATACTAAAATTGACGTGGGTAATCAACAACGCGGCTATACCACCAATGATTGCGAATGGAACGTTAAACAAAACCAGGCCTGCATCTTTGACATTTCCGAACAAAACAAACAGGATAAAGAAAATCGCCAGTAGACTGATTGGAACAACCTGGGCTAATCGAGCCGTTGCACGTTGTTGATTCTCAAAGTCTCCCGCCCATTTAACGGTATAACCAGACGGTAATTTAACATGTGCCTGTACTTTCTGCTGCGCTTCCGCAACCGCACTGCCCATATCGCGTCCGCGAACGGAGAATTTTACGGCTCCATAGCGCTGATTCGCTTCCCGGAAAATAAGTACAGGCCCCGTTTGCGTATATACGCTGGCAATCTCTTTAATAGGAATCATACTACCAGTTTCGGTCGGTACCATTAATTGACTGATCTGCTGCTCGTTCGAACGGAAGGGTAAATCATACCGAATGCGTAAATCAAACTTACGTTCACCTTCGTAAATCTGCGTTGCCGCTTTGCCACCAATTGCCATCTCAATTACTGCCTCGGCATCTGCCTTATTGACACCGTATAGGGCAAGTTTGCGCTCGTCCAATTCGATGCGCATTTCGGGCTGGCCCGTTGTTCGAATCACGCCTAAATCCTCAATTCCTCGGACAGTTGCTAACTGTTTCTGTATTTCGCCTGCTTTTTCTTCGAGAATGCTTTGATCGGGCCCATAAATTTTAACGGCAATCGACCCTTTTACCCCAGATACGGCCTCCTCCACGTTATCCATAATCGGTTGGGAGAAATTGAAGTTGACACCCGGAAAAACAGACAGTTTTGCCTGCATCTGATCAACGAGTTCTTCCTTGGTTAGTTTACTTTTCCATTCCTCCTGAGGATAGATATCGACTAGAAACTCAATATTGTAAAAGCCCGTAGGATCGGTTCCGTCATTTGGGCGACCTGTCTGTGAAATAACCCCTTTTACCTCTGGAAATTGGTCAAAGATCCGACGCATCTGTATGGTTTGCTTGACCGATTCAGGTAGCGAAATGGCCATTGGCATTGTCGCTCGGACGTAAATTGACCCTTCATTCAATTCCGGAAGGAATTCAGTGCCCAGCAGATTAAAGCCTGATAAACCAATTATAACGAGAATGGCAGTAAACAGCAGGCTTAGTCGTTTGTGGGCGAATGTGAATCCAAACGCTTTAGTCGCGTATTTAGTAACAACATTGACAAACGGATTATGCTTCTCTCGAACATTCTTTTTTAAGAGCATACTTGCCATGACTGGCACTAGTGTCAAGGTGAAAATCAATGCACCAAGAAGCGCAAAACCTAGTGTCCAGGCTAATGGCGAGAACATTTTTCCTTCTACTTTTTGAAAGGAAAAAATGGGGACTAAACATGTGATAATGATAAGTTTAGAAAAGAAAATGGCTTTACCCATTTCAGTCCCCGTCTTTCGGATCACTCCTAGCTTCGCCAACTTATTGAACCTGGGCATCCCTTCTTTATGAGCCAGCTCGTCAAGAGTAACAAAAATGCCTTCAACCATTACTACCGCACCGTCAACAATAATTCCAAAGTCGATAGCACCCATCGAGAGTAAGTTGGCCGACATACCTTTGAGTCTGAGACAGATAAAGGCAAACAACAATGCCAGCGGAATCACAATAGAGACCGTTACGGTAGTCCGCCAATCGGCCATGAAAATAAAGACGATAACCGTAACAAAAATGATCCCTTCGATCAGATTATGGGTGACGGTATGCGTTGCGAAATTAATGAGTGTTTCACGGTTGTAAAACGTATTGATTTGAACATCACTTGGTAAAATATTCGTGTTCAGATCATTGATTTTGGCTTTTACCCGCTCAATGACTTCACTAGGGTTCTCCCCCTTGCGCATCACAATAATACATTCGACCGCATCATTTTGTCGATCTCTACCCGCCTGACCAAGTCGGGGTAAGGCTGATTCAGATACCTGAGCAACGTTACGTACCATGATTGGCGTGCCCTTAACATTCTTGATGGTAATATTCTGAATATCCTGCTGGTTACGTAGCAGGCCAATGCCACGAACCACATACGCTTCCGAGTTCTTTTCAATCACATCACCACCCACATTCACGTTTGAATTGGCAACGGCCTGATATAACTGAAGCGGGGTAATGTTGTAATCGATCAACCGACGTGGATCAACCGAAATTTCATAGGTTTTAACCTCACCCCCGAAACTAACTACATCGGCTACCCCTGGAACACTTTTTAGTTGCCGATCAATTACCCAATCCTGTAACGTTTTGAGTTCACGGGCCGTACGTGTTGGGGATTGCAGGGTATAGCGGAAAATCTCACCAGTCGGACCATAGGGCGGTTGCACATCTGGTCGGATTCCCTCTGGTAATTCAACACCACTCAATAAGTTATTTACCTGCTGTCGGGCAAACGCATCGTCAACCCCATCATCGAACATCACTTTGATGACGGATAAACCAAAGAGCGATGTTGATCGAATATCAGTACGTTTCTGAACGGAATTCAGGCCTATTTCAATGGGGATCGTCACGAATTTTTCAACCTCTTCCGCCGACCGGCCAGGCCATTGCGTAATTAGCGTAATCTGCGTATTGGTAACATCAGGAAATGCCTCAATTGGTGTATTCTGATAGCTGATGACCCCGGCTACAACCGCTAGAATTGTCAGGAAAAAGATGAAAAACTTATTCTTGAGCGAGAAGGATAGGATACTTTTGATGAACTTATTCATGCCAGTGGCGGGTAAAATTACGTAAGCAAAAATCCCGGTGCTGACTTAAATCAGGCTTAACGCTTCGTTAAAAGAGGGTTAAAACCTGGCCTTTTTTAATGCTGAAGAAAATCTTACACGATCGGCAGGCAATTGTGTAACAAACGGAATGTCCGCGTTCCGACCTTTGTTATGGACTTAAACATAGTCCACTCTTGTGGAAACTATTGAACAAATTGAAGTTATGAGTCAAATCTTGCGATTTAAAACCAATATTAAATGTGGTGGATGTGTGGCTAGTGTAACACCATTTCTAAATGAAGCGATTGGTGAAGGCCACTGGCAGGTTGATGTACAGAATCCCGACAAGGTACTAACGGTTGAAGCAACCGAGGCTGACCTTGTAAAACAGGCTGTTGAGAAAGCGGGCTATAAAGCCGAGCAATTGGCGTAAGAGAATGGAAACGAATGTAGTAAATCCCAAAAATAAGTTGCAATCAAGTGCGGGTTCGACCAGTGTTCGAAAAACATATCCCGTGTTGGAAATGAGTTGTGCTGCTTGTGCCGTCAGCGTTGAATCGATGCTGAAAAATACACCAGGGGTACAGGATGCAGGGGTAAATTATGCTAACCAAATTGCCTGGGTAAGGTTTGATCCACAGTCTGTTACGGAGATTGAATTGCAAAATGCGGTTCGATCAATCGGATACGATATAATCGTAGAAACTGAAGGGTCAGAAAAAATCGATGCCCGGCAGATTCAGGCCGAAGCACAGCAACGGAATTATGAGCAGTTAAAACGACGAACCATCTGGTCGGTCGTTCTTACCGTACCAGTGTTTGTGATTGGCATGTTCTCTATGGATTTGTCATTCGGAAACTACATTATGCTGGTCTGTTCAGCGGTTGTTGTTTTCGGATTAGGTCGATCGTTTTTTGTAAATGCCTGGAAGCAAGCTCGTCATGGCAAAGCGAATATGGATACGCTTGTAGCCCTGAGCACAGGAATTGCATTTTTATTTAGCCTGTTTAACACCCTTTATCCAGAATTCTGGCATCGTAGGGGGGTGCATCCGCATGTTTATTTTGAAGCGGCTGCAGTGATAATAACCTTTATTTTACTGGGAAAGCTACTGGAAGAGCGGGCTAAATCAACGACGTCATCTGCCCTGAAAAAACTGATGGGTTTGCAGCCAAAAACGGTTCGTCTGATTGAGGGGGATATCCAACGTGACATCCCAATTGAATCGGTTCAGGAAGACCAATTGATTCTGGTACGTCCGGGCGAGCGGGTTCCGGTAGATGGGAAAGTCGAATCAGGTCAATCGTTTGTCGATGAAAGTATGATTAGTGGTGAGGCCATTCCTGTTGAGAAACAGGCAGGAACATCTGTTTTTGCCGGGACAATCAATCAGAAAGGAAGTTTCCAATTTCGGGCCGAAAAAGTTGGCGCCGATACAGTATTGGCCCAGATTATTCGGGCGGTGCAGGATGCACAGGGCAGTAAAGCACCTGTTCAACAACTGGTTGACCGCATTGCTGGCGTTTTTGTTCCTATTGTATTGGGTATTGCTCTGCTAACTTTTGTATTCTGGTCTTTATTCGGACACTATATGGTTCCTGATGGCGATCCCTACACGACCGCACTACTTACGTCGGTAACTGTATTGGTGATCGCTTGTCCTTGTGCACTGGGATTAGCTACCCCAACTGCCATTATGGTTGGAGTTGGGAAAGGTGCCGAAAATAACATACTGATCAAAGACGCCGAAAGCCTTGAAATTGGTTATCGGATAAATGCAATGGTGTTTGATAAAACTGGTACCATAACCGAAGGCAAACCAATCGTGACAGATATGCATTGGGAAGCTCCGGAGGCCAAACGTAAGCGTCTTCAGTTGATACTCTACACGTTAGAAGCGCAATCTGAACATCCATTGGCAGAGGCTGTGAAAGCACATTTAGGACATAATGAATCTGTTTTCCTGGATTCGTTCGAAAGTATTACTGGCCGAGGTGTTAGTGGTCGTTTCCTGAATAAAACTTATTTGGTTGGTAATCGAGGCTTATTGACTGACTATCAGATTGATGTGTCTCCAGGACAGCTTCAACAGGCTGCCGACTGGCAGAATGAGGCAAAAACGGTTGTCTTTTATGCGCAAGCTGGAGAGGGTGGAGGAGTGCTGACCATACTAGCAATTGCTGATCCCATCAAAAGCAGTTCGAAACAGGCAATTGAACGTCTGCAAAGCCAAGGAATCGCTGTTTATTTGTTGACAGGTGATAACGCCCAAACGGCTGAGGCTGTTGCTAAACAGGTGGGTATTCAGCACTATAAATCGGAAACGTTACCTGCTGATAAGGCAAATTTTGTAAAAGAACTTCAAAAAACTGGTAAGCTGGTCGCTATGGTTGGTGATGGAATCAACGATTCACAAGCGATGGCGCAGGCGGATTTGAGTATTGCGATGGGGAAAGGGTCAGATATTGCAATGGATGTTGCTCGAATGACTCTCATTACATCTGACCTGTCAAGTATTCCCAGGGCACTCCAATTGTCGAAACAAACGGTTCGCGTCATTCGTCAGAATCTGTTCTGGGCATTTATCTATAACCTCATTGGAATTCCTATCGCGGCTGGCTTGCTTTATCCCTCAACCGGTTTTTTACTCAATCCTATGATAGCCAGTGCTGCTATGGCATTGAGTTCAGTCTCAGTCGTTACCAATAGTCTTCGACTCCGCAGTATGAAATTATGAGGACGATTCGAAGTTGCAAAAAATGCCCGCCAGAATTCTGGCGGGCATTTTTGTTATCTATTAGTATATCAATCAGAATGATTTCTGATATTATTTGCCAACCTGACCACGAAGTGCCCGTGGGATTTCGATGCTAGCAACTGGGTTTGATGCCTGTTCGAGCATCTCGATGTTTTTCACGGGAATCTGACCAACCCGAACGGATTTGCCCAGATCAAGATCCGATACGTCGATATCAATAAAATCTGGAATATTCGCTACGGTACCTTTAACGCGCAGTTTGCGTACACGAGTTACCAGTTTACCACCTTTCTGCACGCCTGGAGCAGAGCCCGTCAGCCGAACTGGAACTGCAATTTTAATAGGTTTTTCGTCCGTAACCTGCAGGAAATCAGCGTGTAAAAGTACATCACTTACTGGATGGAATTGAGTTTCCTGAAGAATTGCCCGATATTCAGCTCCCTCAATGTTCAGGGCTACTTCAAAAATATTAGGCGAGTAAATTAGTTCGCGGAACAGGATAGCTGGCGCATAAAAATGAACCTGCTCGCTGCCACCATACAATACACATGGGACATTCCCCTCGGCCCGAATCGCCTGTGATTCCGCGCGGCCGAGATTCGCTCGTTGATACCCTACAATCTCGATTTTTTTCATATGTGTAAAATTAAAAGAGTGATAGAGCGAATGAGCGAACGAGTGAAAATAGAGACAGTCGCTCTTTCACTCGTTCACTCGTTCGCTCATTAATTTTTTATAAACAGTGAACTAATAGATTCATGATCTCGAATACGACCGATGGCTTTGGCAAATAACTCGGCCACTGACAATACTCTTATTTTAGGATTTGGTGCTTTTAAGGGCAACGTATCGGCCACCACTAATTCTTCCAACACTGAATTAGAAATGTTTTCGTGAGCCTTTCCTGACATAATCGGATGCGTACAAACGGCCCGCACCGATTTTGCCCCTTTGTCCATAATAATCTGGGCCGCTTTAGCCATCGTCCCACCCGTGTCAATTAAGTCATCGACCAGAACAACATTAGCTCCTTCAACATCCCCAATGACCTGCATAGAGGCAATTTCATTAGCGCGTTTTCTGTGTTTATCGCACAAAACGATATCAGCATTGAAATGCTTGGCGAATACCCGGGCCCGGTTTGCACCACCTACATCCGGAGAGGCAATTACCAGATTATCCAGATTCAGGCTTCGAATGTAGGGCACAAAAACTGATGTCCCTTCCAAATGATCGACCGGAAAGTCGAAAAAACCCTGAATCTGACCAGCATGTAAATCGATGGTCATCAACCGATCGGCGCCAGAAGCTGCTAACATATTCGCTACTAGCTTAGCTGCAATCGATACGCGGGGCTTGTCTTTCCGATCCTGACGAGCATAGCCAAAATAGGGAATCACAACAGTTACGTAGTGAGCTGACGCCCGTCGAGCGGCATCGACCATCAACAAAAGCTCCAACAGATTGTCTCCAGGAGGAGGTGTTGATTGAATCAGAAATACGTCGCACCCACGGATTGACTCTTCAAAACTGGGCGACATTTCGCCATCGCTAAACCGGCGGCAGGTATACCCCCCTAAGTCTTTCCCGTAATAATGGGCAATTTTTTCGGCCAAATAAGTAGATTGAGTCCCCGAAAAAATCTTAACCGGATTAAACGATGCCATAGGTGCCGCGCAAATTTTCCGCAAAGGTACGGAAAAAACGGGCAGTTTGCGGAAATGCTTTCAAGTTTCTTTTGGCTACACACCTTCAGCCTCTACTAATTTCACTTCGGGCACTAACCGTGTTAATAGGTTTTCTATACCAGCTTTCAAGGTTAGGGTAGACGATGGACAACCACTGCAAGAACCTTGTAATAAAACTTTGACGGTACCGCTCGGCTCGTCAAAATGGTGAAAACTGATTGCGCCACCATCCGATTCAACAGCTGGTCGGATATACTGATCCAGAACGGCTTTTATTTTCTGTACCGTTTCCGAATCCATATCCAGCTTGGTGGTATTGGTATCCATCGTCCGCTGGGTAAAAACGGGTTTCTGTTCGCTGAAATAATCTTTTAGGAAAAGCTTTACTTCAAAGAGTACGTCATCCCATTCAGTATCATCATCTTTGGTAACCGTAACGAAGTTGCCAGATATGAACACGCGTCTGACAAACTCGAAGCCAAATAACGCTACTACCAAGGGAGATGCTTTCCCCTCAATCAGCGCATCGCTGGGTGCAGCATAATCGAATGAAAGACCGCTGGGGACAAGTTCAAAATTTACAACGAACTTCATTGAGTTCGGATTGGGGCTTCCTTCCGTAAAAACAGATACGGGACGGTTGAGCGTAGAGTTCATAACAAGTATATAGTTCGGTTCTTTCGTATGGTAAAAGGGTAACAGCAGAAACGATTTTTTAGTTTTGGGCATAAAAAAACCCGTCTGACGATTGCCAAACGGGTCTCATGATCACTTTTGCTATCTATTCAGCAGCCGCTTCAACTGGAGCAGCTGCAATAGGAGCTACTTCAATTGCCGAAGGACCAGCTGGAATAATATCTACGTAAGAACGGCTGTTGCGACCTGGACGGAATTTCACAACGCCATCAGCTAAAGCAAACAGCGTATAATCTTTACCCAATCCAACGTTGAGACCTGGGTGATGTTTTGTACCGCGCTGACGCACGATAATGTTGCCGGCAATAGCCGACTGACCGCCGAATAATTTCACACCCAAACGTTTGCTGTGCGAATCGCGGCCGTTTTTGGAACTACCTACACCTTTCTTGTGTGCCATTTGTTTAAGGAGTTATACAGTTACAGGGTTATAGAGTGGTAAAGTTTATCTGTTGAATCGATCACTTTACGACTATACAACTTTATAACTTAAAGAGTGATGTCTTCAATAAGGACTTTCGTCAGGTATTGACGATGACCGTTTTTCTTTTTATATCCTTTCCGGCGTTTTTTCTTGAAGACGATTACTTTTTCGCCTTTCAGGTGTTCGACGATTTTGGCCGATACTGCTGCTCCAGCAACAGTTGGGGCACCGACGGAGATGCTCCCTTCGTTATCAACAAGGAGAACCTTCACCTTGTCGGAGGCAAGTACAGCGTCCACATCGCCCTCTAACCGGTGGGTATAGATAGAACGACCCTTCTGGATCTTGAATTGCTGTCCTGCGATCTCTACGATTGCGTACATGTGTTGTGTATGAAATTGGAAATGAGGGTGCAAAGGTAACGTTTTTTCTGCACAATCCAATAGTCTGCTTAATGTACACGTATTTTTTGGCCAGGACGAAGTCGCGATCCCGAAATATGATTCTTTCGCTTTAATGACGAGAGCGACATGCCATAACGTTCAGCAATTGAACTAAGCGTTTCACCTGACCTGACTTTATGCAAAACTGTTCGCTTAAAGCGGGGTTTGCTACTGCCTTCAGATGAAGACGACCGACCTCCACGGAGATAATCCCAAACAGAACCCGTCAGTAGAAAATGATCGGAAACAATAGCGTTTTCCGGGAAAGAGAATATGTTGAGTGGACTGAAAGGATTTCCTTCGTAACGCGTTTCGAAGTGTAGGTGGGCTCCGTAACTGCGGCCTGTATTGCCCCCTAACCCTACCTGGTCACCAGCCTTAATCAACTGGCCTGTCTCCACGGTTTGTTTCGACATATGCCCATAAAGCGTTTCGAGACCGTTATAATGACGCACTAACACATAACGACCATAGCCATTACCATCCCAGCCTACGACCCGAACAATGCCATCGAACGCAGCATAAACGGGGTCTCCGGTTTCTAAATCCAGATCTGTACCCGTGTGCCATCGCCCCCAGCGGTACCCGAAATTAGAAGTCATTTTTCCCTCATCCAATGGAGCTGACCAATAACGGTTGGCAGGTGGATCGTATAACTTAATGTCGACCGTTTCATCGAACTGAAGCGGGTCAATATTATACGGGTCAATGGTTCGCGAATCCCAAACGGCGTAATAATCCGCAATTTTTACCCATTCATTGCCTACGAGTACCGAGTCAATAACTTCAACGACACTAGTTTCTCCCTGATCGATCTGACTGGTATCTTCACTAACGACTGGGTTCAACTCTTTTTTAGGCTCAAACTGGTTGTTGAAGCGCAGTTGAGTAGTTTCTTGTTCAAACGCGTCGTCCGCTTTTTGCGGCTGTTCGACGACTGGTGCGTTTGGGTTTGCCCCATTTTTGGGCGTAATACGCAGGTTATTTTTAAATCGCCCGCGCTCCTGGGCCTGTGCGGTTAGGGTTATGCACAAGCACCCAATGGCCAGTAGCCACTGTGTAGCGGTTCCTCTCATCAGTTATATAGATGAGTCGATAGTTCCTAGTTACCAATCGATAGTGGTTAGCGACTGGTAACTAGGAACTATCGACTTTTTGTTAGTGAACAATTTCTTCGCCCTGCATTTCCAGTGTGACCAGATAACGTTCAGCGTCCAGGGCTGCCATACAGCCTGTGCCGGCTGCCGTAATGGCCTGACGATAAATATTATCCTGAGCATCGCCACAGGCAAATACGCCGGGTATATTCGTTCGTGTGCTTCCCTTTTCGGTGAGAATATATCCATTCTCATCCAAATCGATAAACTCACTAAAAATGTCTGTATTTGGTTTATGACCAATGGCTACGAAAAATCCGGTAACGTCTAACGTAGCTTCTTCATTTGTTAGTGTATTCTTGATTCGCACGCCATCTACACCCTCATCGCCCAACACTTCTTCAGTTACGGTATTATACAGGATTTCGATGTTGTGGGCCGTTTTAACCCGTTGCTGCATGAACTTCGAAGCCCGCATCTCATCGCGTCGAACCAGCATATACACTTTACGACACAGATTTGCTAAATAGCTGGCTTCTTCAGCCGCCGTATCGCCAGCACCAACAATAGCTACGTCCTGACCGCGGAAAAAGAATCCATCACAAACGGCACAAGCTGAAACGCCACGACCATTCAGACGCATTTCGGAGGGTAAGCCAAGCCATTTGGCGGTGGCACCTGTCGAGATAATCACCGCATCTGCCGTAATTTCAAGTTTATCATCAACAATGGCACGATGAGGATTTCCCGGACTAGGTTGATCCGTAAACTCAACTTTGGTAACCATGCCGTAGCGAATATCGGTACCAAATCGACGAGCCTGTGCTTCGAGATCCTGCATCATCTGAGGACCATGAACACCATTGGGATAACCAGGAAAATTATCGACTTCATTCGTGATGGTAAGCTGTCCGCCGGGTTGAGCGCCCTGATAAAGAACGGGTTGCATGTTTGCCCGAGCGGCATAAATGGCAGCTGTGTAACCAGCTGGACCGGAACCTATAATTAAGCACTTAACGTGTTCGGGAGTCATTTTTGAGGTAATGTGTTGCCTGATGACGAAATAAATGCCTGCTCTCTACAGGAAAGGCGTTAGGACAACATACACAAAATTGAAAAAAATCCCGCAGGAAAGCAAAAAGCAAAGGGCATAGGGTCTTATACGCTATTTCTTACCCTCTGCCCAACGCCCTTTGCCCAATGCTATAACACTTTCCACTCGATGCGTCGATTTAGCCGCCGGTTCTCTTCGGTGGTATTCGGTACTAGCGGACGGGTTTTTCCATAGCCAACCGCCTTGATACGCGTTGTTGGGATTCCAGCTTCTGTAAGGTAAGCAACTACAGTCTGTGCGCGTTTCTGCGACAGCGTTAGGTTAGCGGTTGCATCGCCTTTGTCATCAGTATGACCCGAAATTTCAATTTTTACGGTTGGATTAGTCTGTAGAAAGGTTGCTAAATGACCCAGTTCTGTACGTGATTTCTCGGCTAGATCATATCGGCCTGATTCGAAGAATAAATTATTCAGCGTTTCATTGGCTGTTGCTCCGGCAATAACTGGCTCGAGCGGTACTTCCAGGGTTATTCCTTCACCTTTTGTTTTCTGGGTGAAATCGAAGGAGAGACTTTTGAATAAATAGCCGGATTGATTTACGTAGAGTGCATATTCGCCCCCGCTTGGTAATACAGCGGTATATTGGCCGGTCGTTGCGTCGGCTTGTACACGCGAGACCACCTGATTCGTTTTTAAATCAATAAGTTCTACAGTAGCGGCCAGTGGCTTTTTCGTCTTGGCATCGGCTATAGTTCCCTTTAAATAGCTAACCGGTTTGACTCGCTCTCGTAGTGATTCGGGTAAATCGAATGCATACAATCGTGATTTTTGGGAAACGCCATCTTTCTGCTCCTCATATGAATAATAGGCACGGGTTCCATTGGCTGATACAAACAAAGAAGCCTGATCTTCTGAGTTATTAATAGGATAGCCCAGGTTGGTCGGGTTAGACCAGCCAGTAGGGCCGTTATCAGCTATAAACAAATCGTAACCACCCATTCCGATGTGTCCTTCTGAAGCAAAAAACAGGCTTTGTCCGTTAGGATGAATAAAGGGCGAAGCTTCATTTGAAGGGGTATTGATTGGCTCGCCCAGATTGACTGGCTCGGTCCATTCGCCATTTGTACTTCGCTCACTCCGCCAAATATCGCGACGCCCTTTGCCACCTGGCCGATCCGAAACGAAATAAAGCTGGCGGCCGTCGGCCGATAAAGCAGGTTGAGATTCATAATAGCGAGTGTTAATTGTAGGTCCTAAATTTTCTGGGCTTGACCATTCATTACCCGTCTTATGACTCATGTATAAATCGCAACTGCCAAAACCTTTGCGTCCCTGACAAGCGGTAAAAACAATGGTTCGGCCATCGGCTGAGAGACTGGGAGTTCCTTCATTTTCAGGTGTATTAATTGCAGCGGCAAGGGAGGAGGGAGGAGACCAGACCTCACCATTGAACGTAGCTGTCATCAGATCTTCGTCGCCTTCTGGTTTCAAAGCGGTAAACACCAATGTTTGCTCGTCAGCGGTCAATACCGGGAAATATTGAGAAAGGGTTGTTTGCAGTACTGACGACAAAGGTTTTGGGTCAACTGCCTGCGGGTGCTGCACGGCTTCCATGCCGAATCGAGCCGTCTCAATCTGATTGGCAATCCGCTTTGCCTGAGCAGATTGGGCAGGAAATAAGGTTTGAAATTTTTCGAGATAGGGAAGCGCTTCACCGTATCGACCTAGCCGAAGTAAGGTGTTACTTAAAGACTGGTAGGCTGCACCTGATCCGGGACTGTCGGGTTGAAGCTTAACCGCAGCGCGGTAGGCTGCCAGCGCTGGGTCGTATCGTTTGGTGAATTCGTATAGCTGACCGAGTTTTAGGTAGGCATCTGTAAAGGTAGGATCTTCTTTAACGGCCTGTTCCATAAATGGAATCGCTTCCCCAGCTTTTCGCTCGCCAAACAATTTGATGGATTGATCATAAAGATCCTTCGCTTTTTTGCTTTGGGCAAGGAGCATGGAGCATGGTACAAGGAGCAGGAAGATTATTAGCAGAGAGCAGAGGACGTATGACTGAGGGTATTTGCTTTTACCCCATGCCCCAAGCCCCTTGCCACCTGCTACGGAATATCCATGTACTTGTGCGTTTGCAACGAGATTTGCCATTGCGGATTATTTTTTACGTAATCAACGATGCGAGGCAGCATTTCATTGGAACGACTCCACTCTGTTTGTAAAAAGAGTTTACAATCGGGTCGCAAAAAGGGGACAAATGACTCCGCAAACGCAAAATCAGATTGATTGTAAATGATCACTTTAAGCTCGTCGGCTTTATCGAAAATAGCTGGATTAGGCTTTTTGAATTTCTTTGGTGAGAAGCAGATCCAGTCCCAGGAACCCGTAACAGCTTCACAAACGCCAGATGTTTCAATGTTCGTCTGAAACCCCGCCTTCTGAAGTGCAGCGGTTAATCCGGTTAAATCATGCATTAAAGGCTCCCCGCCCGTGATGACTGCCATACGACCAGGATGCTGTAAGGCACCTTCGAGGATAGTATCAATCTGTAGTTTGGGATGAGCATTAACATCCCAGGATTCTTTTACGTCGCACCAATGGCAACCGACGTCGCAGCCGCCCAGCCGGATAAAGTAAGCGGCTCGTCCGGTATGGGCTCCTTCACCCTGAAGCGTATAAAACGCTTCCATAACAGGGAGTGCTGTTGTCGGTTCGGTAATTGTAGAGCTAGTACTAGTCTTGATAGTTTGTTGTTTCTGCGTCAGCATCATACGACAAAGATACGAACTTACAGACCTAAAAGGTTTTCAAAAACCTTTTAGGTCTCATATTGAATACGTACTTTTGCGACATGATCTCACAACGGGCTACTCATTCTCCCTTTCGACATTGTCGCTATCATTACGGTTGCTAAACAAGCAATTTAATAAGGCAACGTATTCCCGTTTTCCTGTATTTTTGCCCCCTAATTTTCCTGTCTGTGTATGTATTGACAGGCTATCTTTTCAAAATCAATGGATTACGTGGTGTATGAACCATATCATACATCCTAGATCATACATCAGTTAATGTCTTCTGTATTACGAATTGCCTTACAAAAATCGGGTCGGCTGAGCGAAGATTCGTACCAGCTTTTTAAAGAATGTGGTATCCGTTTCGATTATGGTACCGGTAAACTTCGCTCGGTTTCGTCGAATTTCCCCGCCGAATTCCTATTCCTTCGCGACGATGATATTCCCGGTTATGTCGAAGATGGCGTTGCTGATTTAGGAATTGTTGGTGAAAACGTTGCCGTTGAAATGAATCGATCGGTGCAGACGGTTCATAAGTTGGGCTTCTCAAAATGCCGCCTGTCTATTGCGATTCCACGCGGTATTGAGTGGACTGGCATTGCGAGTTTGGAAGGTAAAAACATTGCTACGTCATACCCGAATTTACTTGGTAAATATTTGGCTGAACAGGGTGTTAAGGCTGAGATTCATGAAATCAGCGGATCAGTCGAGATTGCGCCAAGCATTGGTCTTGCCGAAGCGGTTTGTGACATTGTCAGCTCCGGTAGCACGTTACTAAGCAATGGCTTGAAAGAAGTAGAAACGATTTTCCGTTCGGAAGCGATCCTGATTGCGCGTCCAACGCTAGAGCCCGAAAAACAGTCATTACTAGACAAACTACTATTTCGACTAAAAGCGGTTCAGGTTGCCAAGAATAACAAATATATCGTGCTGAATGCGCCGAACCACGCGCTTGGGCAAATCACCTCTTTGCTGCCGGGTATGAAAAGCCCAACGGTAACACCCCTAGCTACCGAAGGCTGGAGTTCAGTGCATTCCGTATTGAACGAAAACGAATTTTGGGAAAATATTGAAGCCATTCGTGCGGCCGGTGCTGAGGGGATCCTGGTGATTCCTATTGAGAAAATGATCTATTAAAATAGTGATGAGTGATAAACGATAAATGATGAGTTGGCTGACGCGACAAATCACTCATCGTTCATCACTCATCGTTCATCACTATTGCTATGAACATCATCCCATTTCCAACCCGATCAGAATGGCCAGCCTTGCTGGCAAGGCCTGTGCAGTCGACAGAGCAGATTGAAGCGGCCGTCGAGCCTATTTTGGCGCAGGTAAAAGCTGATGGCGATACTGCATTGATCTCACTGGCGAAAAAATTCGATAAGGTTGATCTTCACGCTGAGCAATTGCAGATAAGTAAAGTTGAACTTGAAGCTGCTGAAGCGCAACTTAGTGATACGCTAAAATCTGCGATTCGGCAGGCTTATCAAAACATTCGACTATTTCACGAGAAGCAGAAACAACCTGTTGAGAAGATCGAGACAATGCCGGGTGTAACATGCTGGCGAAAAAGTGTCGGGATTGAGAAAGTAGGTTTGTACATCCCAGGAGGAACGGCTCCTCTTTTCAGTACTGTATTGATGCTGGGTATTCCGGCCCAGTTGGCTGGTTGTCGGGAGATTGTGCTTTGTACCCCAAGCGATCATCCGGCTATCTATTTTGCTGCTAGCTTAGTTGGCGTTACCAAAGTGTTTCGCATTGGTGGCGCACAAGCCATTGCAGCTATGGCATACGGAACGGCGTCGGTGCCGAAGGTGTACAAAATCTTTGGACCGGGTAATCAATATGTCACAGCGGCCAAGATGTTAATCGCCAAAGAAGGGATTGCGATTGATATGCCTGCCGGCCCAAGTGAGGTGGCTATCTATGCAGACGATTCGGCCATTCCGGCTTTTGTGGCAGCAGACTTGCTCTCTCAGGCTGAACATGGTATCGATAGTCAGGTCTTATTGGTATCAACCAGCAAACGGCTTCTTAACAGTGTTAACTTAACACTTACAACCCAGCTTGGTAAATTATCCCGACAGGAAATGGCCGGCAAGGCGCTGGAAAATAGCAAGATGATTTTGCTTGAGAACCAGGAAGATACAATTGACTTATTAAACGACTATGCTGCCGAACACCTGATTCTTAGTGTAGAAAATGCAGAAGAGGTAGCGGAGAAGATCCTGAATGCGGGGTCTATATTTTTGGGGAATTACACGCCCGAATCTGCAGGTGATTATGCATCAGGAACGAATCATACCTTACCAACAAACGGGTTTGCAAGGGCTTATAGTGGTGTATCACTCGATAGTTTTGTTAAGAAAATTACCATTCAGCACATTACGCCAGAGGGATTACAGAACGTTGGTCCAGTCGTTGAAGCAATGGCTGAAGCTGAATCTCTTGATGCTCATAAGCGAGCAGTAAGCCTTCGGCTGGCTAGTTTGAAAGAAGCAAATCCTGCTTAAAATTGCTTATATTGCTGAAAACGAAAAGTTATGGAGCGTGTACTAATTGAATTCGATACTCCACAGGATAAAGAGTCTTTGCACGCTGTACTGTCAAGATTTAATGCCCGAGTTGTCGATAATGAGCAGGCTGCCAAGCAAAAGGAGTTTATTGAGATCATGTATGAAATTGCCGCAAAAGGGGGAGCGGGCGAATCGTTTGGCGACCCTTCGGAGTGGCAACGAGAAATACGTAGTTGGGATAGAGTATTACCTAGACGTGAAGAATGATTCTGGACAGTAATATACTTATCTGTGCCATTGAACCTGTAAGTGACGTATTGTGCTCATACTTATCCGAACAAAGCGGGCAGTTATATGTCTCTATGATTACTAAGTTAGAAGTACTTGGATATCATAAACTACGTCCTGACCATAGAACGGATTTGGAAAAATGGCTTGATGTTTCATTTATTTTTCCAATTACCGACGATATTATTACGGAAGCTATTCGTCTGCGTCAACAACGGAAACGTTCGCTGGCCGATTCAATAATCGCTGCAACAGGGCTTTTATATAACCAGCCTGTACTGAAAAATAACGTAGCTGATTTTGCTGATATCGAAGGTGTACAAGTCATTCCATTGGCTGATATTCTGCACTCATGAAAAACCTCGCCGATCTTCTGCTTTTAGGCGATCCACGTCTGTATGAAACCTGCGAACCTGTGCTGGAATCGGAGCTTTCGCTGGTGCCAAACTGGGTGGCTGATCTGCACAATGTGATGGAAGAAATTCGGGCGAAATACCAATTTGGACGAGGTATTGCCGCTCCGCAACTTGGCATCATGAAACGGTTGATTTACCTGAATGTTGATCAACCACAAGTGATTATCAATCCTGAACTGGTTTCTACCAGTGAAGAAATGAGCGAGTTATGGGACGATTGTATGAGTTTTCCAAATCTGCTGGTACGAGTTCGACGACATCGAAATTTGGTGATGACCTATCGTGATGAACATTGGCAGGAGCATACCTGGAACGTGTCGGATTGGGGGTTATCGGAATTAATTCAGCATGAATACGATCATTTAAATGGAGTATTGTGCACCATGCGTGCCATGGATGATCAATCCTTTCGCTGGCGCCCAACTCCTGAAAATTAATAAAGTAGTAGTACTATGTTCAATCTCAATAGCCTGCTTCGGCCTCATATTCTATCGCTTACTCCCTACTCATCGGCTCGTGATGAGTACACTGGTACAATAGGCGTGTTCCTGGATGCCAATGAAAATCCAATCGGTTCAACAACGGAAGACGGAACTTACAACCGCTATCCAGACCCGCATCAATGGGCAATCAAACAGCGATTAGCTCCAATTAAAGGCGTTCGACCATCCCAGGTTTTTCTGGGCAATGGTTCTGATGAACCGATTGACTTGCTAGTTCGGGCTACCTGCGTACCTGGTAAAGACAGTCTGCTGATTATGCCGCCAACCTATGGAATGTATGAAGTGTCGGCAGCGGTGAATGATATTGAGTTAGTTAAAGTGCCCTTAACGCCGGATTTTCAGGTCGATACAGACGCTGTTCTGGCAGCAATGATGCCGACTGTTGATCGGCCGGCTCCCAAATTGATCTGGTTGTGCTCACCGAATAATCCGTCAGGAAATCTATTACATACGGATGCAATTCGACGGATTTTGGAAGCAGCTCATCAATCGTTAGTTGTTGTGGATGAGGCCTATATTGATTTTGCTGATGCGCCCTCCTGGACAAAAGAACTAGACAACTATCCGAATTTGATTGTATTGCAGACCTTCTCAAAAGCCTGGGGATTGGCCGCTTTGCGCCTGGGAATGTGTTTTGCATCGGAAGAACTCATTCAAATCCTGAACAAGATCAAACCACCTTACAACATTTCGGCACCTACCCAAAACCTGGCCTTAAATGCGCTTGAGCATGAATCGGAGAAGAACAAAATGGTTACTCAACTGTTGAGTGAACGCCAGGTTTTGGCGGAAAAACTGCGTTCTTTGCCTTCTGTACAAGTTGTTCATCCATCTGACGCTAATTTTCTGCTGGTTCAGTTTGATGATGCTAAAGGCATTTTTGAACACTTAATTGAGCAGCAAGTGATTGTTCGTGACCGTTCTAAAGTGAAACTTTGTGCAGGATGTCTACGTATTTCGGTAGGAACAAAGGCTGAGAATGAGCGACTTCTGGAAGTACTTCAGCAAATGGGTATTGCTTCTACGGCAGTTGCAACAGAATTACCGCTCGGAACTGGTGATGAAGCAACGAAACCGGAATTAGTGTCCAATGGTTGAGTTTTTACTGGTGACCGGTTACGAAAACCGAAATCTCTAGTCTAAGACTGACTACATCTACTTTATGAGAAAATCATTTCTAATCACATGGCTGGCTCTTTCGGGCTTTTTGATAGCCCCTCAGCTGGCTACTGCTCAATATAACAATTGGTCGGTAGGGTTCCGGATTGGGGAACCATCGGGGGCTAACGTTCGCAAATATTTTGGTAACAATAAAGCGTTTGATCTAAATATAGGTACCTACGGAGGGATTTATGGAACCAAACGAAGTTACCGATCCGGCGAATACAAAAATGTAGGATTAACGGTTCAGGGGCATTTGATATGGCATACGGCACTGACCAAGAGTGAAAGCTTTCGGGCGTATTATGGATTTGGTGGTCAGATCAATACCCGACGTTATTATCCGCCCCGATTAAATGGAGAATACGAAAATGCGCTGTCGATAGGCCCATCAGGTATTGGCGGTCTTGAAGTGTTTCCGGCTAGTAAACCTTATTCCTTTTTTCTGGAAGCGGGTGGTTATGTTGAACTTCTCCAGGCTCCCTTTTTTCTAAGTTTAAACACGGGGTTGGGCTTGCGGTATAATTTTTAGAAATAGACGAGGAATACAGGGTAGGGAGCAAGGGGTAAGGATTGACTCTATTCCCTGCTCAATGATCTTCGCTCCTTGCAACGATGTTCAAAGTTTATAGTTCTTCGGCGGGATCGGGTAAGACGTATACACTAACCCGAGAGTATCTAAAACTGGCCCTACGACCAGGAGCGAAGGACGATTATTTCCGGCATATTCTGGCGGTGACCTTTACCAATGCAGCCGCCAATGAAATGAAGAACCGGATACTACAACGTCTTGCCGATATAGCCGGAGAAGGTGAATCTTCTTTCTTGGATGAATTAGTCGTTGAGCTTTATGGCAGTTCGCCTATCAGCGATTCGTTTGCGGATCATAAAAACGAACTCCGTCAGAAAGCTGCTTCCGTTTTCAAAACCATTCTCCATCGGTACGCAGATTTTAGTGTTACTACCATTGACTCCTTTACGCAGCGCGTTGTTATGGCATTTACCGACGAACTCGGATTGCCGTACTCGTTCGAGGTTGAATTAGAGACTGATGAAGTGCTGGAACTGGCTATCGATAATCTTATTGAGAAAGCTGGCACTGAGGAAATGGAGGAGATCACGACGATCTTAAGTGAGTATTACACTCAAACTGCAACGGAGGGAAGAAGCTGGAACCAACTTCCTGAAGTACTCAAGGAATTTGGCCGCAATTTGACGTCTGATCAATTTTACGAAGCAGTGAATGCGGCTCAGGAACTTCCGTCCATTGCCTTGCGAACGATTCGGGAGCAATTGATTAGCCACAATCAACAAATTGAAGAAGCAATCGTTGGCTTTGGAAAGCAGGCATGGAAACGAATTACAGACGCTGGCTTGTCGGAAGTCGATTTTGCGTATGGTATCAAAGGTGTAGGCGGGTTTATTAAAGAAGTGGCAGGTGGTGATTCGCAGAAAGATGCAGGTGTGCGAGTCAACAATGCTATAAATAATGGTGACTGGTATATTAAAAAAACGCCGTTGCCAGTTCAGGCGATCATCGATGGCATGGTCGACGAACTAACGGAGTGTATAGTTCAGATCAAAACCATTCGGGAGTCGACCAGCCGTCAGGTGGCCTTGTTCGATTGTTTATTGCCTCATCTACAGAAACTGGCATTGCTGAAACAGATGCGGGTTGAGTTCGATGATCTGCTTCGCAAGGACGGACGAGTACATATTTCGGAATTCAACAAAAAGATTCTCTCGATTGTAGCGTCGGAGCCAGTGCCATTTTTGTATGAACGGTTGGGGGTTCGGTACAATCACATTCTCATCGATGAGTTTCAGGATACATCCCGGCTTCAGTTTGCCAATTTATTGCCTTTAATAGAGAATGCGCTCGGTAGCGAGCATTTTAACCTGGTCGTGGGCGACGGCAAACAGGCAATTTACCGGTTTCGGGGGGGCGATATGGATCAGATTGTGGCCCTGCATCGCCAAGATTTGAGGAGCTTGAAAGAAGCGCACAATCCGGCTTCATGGACGGCTGATCGGATCGGAACGCTTGGTAAACATTTGCAACCGGAAAAGCTAAATACCAACTGGCGCAGCGCCGAACCGATCGTTCATTTCAACAATGAATTCTTTGAATTCACCGCCCGTAAATTTGATCAACAACACGCCAAGGTAGCCGACGTATTCGACGCGAGCCAACAGTTTCATCAATTCCCGGCGCACAACGCCAGGAAAAGTGGTCATGTGCAAATTGACTTCGTAGCAAAGGAAGAAAGAACGGATAAAGATTTAATCAACCAGATGCTGGAAAAGACACTTGAGCATCTGGAACGAGCCCTTATCGATGGCTATCAATATGGCGATATAGCAATTCTGTGCCGCAAAAAATCGCATGCGAAAATACTGGCAAACGAACTGAATGCCCGTCAGATTCCGCTTGTATCGGCCGACTCATTGTCGCTGGAATTCTCAGATCCGGTAAAATGGCTGGTTACGTTTATGCAAGTGCTCCAGCGTCCTGATCATAAAATGCTGCACTATGAACTGCTATTTCTGTTTCATAGAGTTGTACAGGGAATTTTTCCCGACGAGGCTTTAACCGAAAAACTTCGGACTGTTGCAGAAGGAGAAATTTCGAAAGTTTATGCCTATCTCTCGGATCAAGGCTATCCGTTCGATCCATATGCATTAGGGCAATTGAATCCCTACGAACTGACTGAACGGTTGATTGCACAGTGCGGCTTATTCAAGCAGACGGAGCATAATCCCTTTTTGTTTCGATTTTTAGACGAAGTGTTGACATTCAATCAGAAACGCAGTGGTCATTTAAGTGATTTTCTGTATTACTGGGAAAGTGTACGTCAGCGAATCTCAGTAGAAGGTAATACCCGTAATGCTATAAGTATTCAAACCATCCACAAATCGAAAGGATTGGAGTTTCCGGTAGTGATTATTCCATTTGCCAACTGGCGCGTCGAACCGATCAGTGATAGTACCATCTGGCTAAATCTGGGTGAGGTTCGAACGGATGTGCTGACACATGCAACGGAAGAAGGACAGGTGATCCGGTTGCTGTCGGCCCCAGCGAATACCACCAGTAAACTACGTTCTGCACCTGAATCAATTGCGGGGCAATATGAAGAGGAAATGACGCGCACATTTCTGGAAAACATGAACCTGCTTTACGTGGCCTTCACGCGCCCGACGGATCGACTATACATCATTAGTGAAGCCAAAGAATTTGGCAAAGGACAACCGAATACGATAAGTCATTGGTTGCATGCGTTCCTGCGCGATAGTGAAGTAGCCCAAAAATGCGAATGTGTCTGGCAGGATGGCCGATATTCTTACCCGATTAGCCAATGTGCAGAGTCAATTTCCCGTCAGAAAACAGATGACCAGACCGATGAAATTATTCTGGACGAAATTGTGAGTGGGCATCGGGGCCAGGATTTGCAATTGCGACGGATGGCTGAACGAATCTTCGATGTCGCTACATTTGAGCAAACTCGTGAGCAGGATCGTAAGCTTTTAGCGGCTCTGACACTGATTAAAGGCCCTGATACGATTGATCCTGTTCTTAGAAAACTCGTTAGCGAGGGACTCATTCGTAAGGTGGAATGCGAAGCGCTGAAACATAGTATACTAGCCATTGTCACGCATTCGGACTTGGCTGCTTTATTCAATTCCCAACTTCGGGTCGATACAGACCGGACTATTTTAAGTAGCAAACGAATGCACGGAGCACCGCATCGAGTCGTGTATTTTCCGGATGGTTCTATCGTATTGGTTCAGTATGAGTCGATTATGATGGGGCCGGTAAATAATGACTCTACTGCAGAACCGCGAAATCCGACGGCTTCGTTAAGGTATTTTACGAATCTTTACCGGGAGATGGGATTTCCTGAGGTCGAGGGGCGATTAGTTTATCTTTCTGAAGAACCGGAAGTCGTGCGGGTGGTTTGAAATGGATGTATGATATTTGGGGTATGATGTATTCTCTAAATGTGATTCGTTCCAAGAAATTTATTTCCTTCGTCTTTATCCAGTTATCGTTTTTTGCTCATTTTTCATATGCCCAGTCGCCTTATGAACTAAAAACGGGTCGGGAAATTACTTGGTTAGGCATTGGAGCCGCAACGTTAGGAACATCCGTAGCGCTGAGCCACACAATTGATCCGCTTACGCGCGCGGAAATCGCAGCTCTCAGCCGGGATGACGTAAATAAGTTTGATCGAAATGCTACATTCCACTGGTCAACATCAGCCGATAAATTCAGTGATGCAACCCTGGTCGGTACCATTGGAATTACTGGCATTCTGACACTTGGTACTAAACCCATGCGACAAGATTTCAAGACGGTAGCCGTGATGTATATCGAAACGTTGCTGCTGGCAAATGGGGTTGAGCGTACTATAAAGGCGATTACGCAACGAAATCGACCCTTTGTTTATAATGCTGATGCACCTATTGACGAAAAACTGGATCGAGACGCTCGGCAATCTTTTTTTTCTGGCCATACAACCAATGCCTTTGCAACTGCCGTTTTTACCAGCGAAGTGTTTCGGCACTATTTTCCGCATTCCAAATTAAAACCTGTCGTTTGGGTTAGTACCCTGGGATTGGCATCGGCTACGGCCTATTTACGCTATGAGGGTGGACTGCATTACCCATCAGATTTATTGGTTGGGGCTGTGTTTGGATCATTTGTGGGCTGGGGAGTTCCGAAAATCCATGAGGTGAAAAATCGAACAGCAATGGGCCGTCGGCTGGATGTACAGCCCTGGAGCAACGGTTCTGCGAATGGAATTTATGTGAGTTTAGCCATGTTTTCTCGCTAACTCATACATGCGATTGCAAAACGTTTTTTGTTTTGGCATGTAGTCTTATGATCAATGACTAAAATTACCGATCACATTAAGGCCGCAAACGGCAAAACGATTTTCTCGATTGAAGTCATTCCGCCTATCAAGGGCGATAATTTGAAGAACCTGCTCGATAACATCGAGCCGTTAATGGAGTTCAACCCCCCCTTTATCGACGTTACTTACCACCGCGAAGAATACATCGAACGGCCGTTACCCGATGGAACGATTCAGAAAATTGTCACCCGGAAACGACCTGGTACTGTCGGAATTTGTGCGGCCATTATGCATAAGTTTGGTGTTGATCCGGTGCCGCACGTGCTTTGTGGGGGATTCACTCGTGAGGAGACGGAAGATTTTTTGATCGATCTGCATTATCTGGGGATCAATAACGCCTTGGTGTTGCGGGGCGATCCGGCGAAACCATTCTCGACGTTTAAAGCCAAAGAAAACGGGTATTCCTACGCCAGTGAATTAGTCGAGCAGGTTGCTAATATGAATCGGGGAATTTATCTGCATGAAGAAGATACGGCATTGGCTCCCAGTGATTTCTGCATTGGTGTAGCCGCTTACCCCGAAAAGCATTTTGAAGCGCTCGACTCCGATATTGACTTTCATTATCTCAAACAGAAAATCGAGAAAGGAGCGGATTATATTGTTACCCAGATGTTTTTCGATAATAAGAAATATCTGGATTTTGTGGCTCGGTGTCGGTTGGAAGGAATTACAGTACCAATTATTCCAGGGCTGAAACCACTCAGTACGCGCAAACAGCTTCAGATTTTACCCAAACTTTTTCACCTGGAACTACCCGAAGATTTACAAAAAGCGGTTGAAACCTGCGAAAACGACCAGCAGGCACGGCAAGTAGGAGTGGAGTGGTGCATTCAGCAATGTCGAGAGCTAATAGCAGCTGGGGCACCCGTCATGCACTTTTATACGATGGGCAAGGCCGATAATGTTATGAAGATTGCGAGGGAGATATTTTAACAAATAGCCATCGGATAGTCAGAATAACTATCCGATGGCTATTTGTTTTATGTTTATCTTAATCGAGACGATAAATTTCCTTTATATTTTCTAACAGTTTTATAAAGTCAATTTTCAGGTCGATCAATTCTCCGGAATGTACGTCAAAAACCCATCCATGAACAGTTATATCACGTTCCTGCTGGGCTTTTTGCACTTCTGCTGTTTTGAGAACATTGATACATTGTTCTTCGACATTCAATTCCACTAATCGTTTATAGCGTTGTTCCTGGTCTTCAATCGCATTCAATTCATCCTTGTGCATCCGGTACACATCACGAATATTTCTTAGCCATGGATTTAAAATCCCCATGTCTGCTGATTTCATGGCCGCCTGAACGCCACCACAATAGTAATGACCGCAAACCACTATGTGATTCACTTTAAGATGCATGACAGCATAATTAATAACCGACATTACGCCTAGGTCCGTATTAGGAACCATATTCGCAATATTTCGGAGCACAAACACTTCACCGGGTGATACACCCATAAGTTCTTCGGCTGTTACACGGCTATCTGAACAGCCAATATAGAGGATATCTGGAGTTTGCCCTTTGGAAAGATCGCTGAAGTAACTTGGTGCTGTGCTTAGCTTCTTTTCAACCCAACTTTGATTGTTCTTAAAGATTCGTGAAATGTCCATCTTGTTTGCTTGAGGTTAATTTTAATCTATTCTGAAGCTACTACAGCTACTAAATAAACTGTGTTCATCTCTATAGCTAGTGTATAACGACAAAAGTAATGACTTTTAATCTCTATTTAATCCAACTTGCGCATTTCCAGACTGTCGATCTATCAAAAGGGTATAAACAAACAGAATCCGGCCAAAACAATCTGCAGATGCTTTAACCGGATTCTGTTTGTTGAGCTATGTTTTCAGATAATGTCCAAGTCCAATTATGTAAAATCAATCCCCAAAAACTACTGATAAGCCAAATCGCCGTTCAAAGAGAATTACCGATTCCTACTAGGACGATTGAAATTAGAATCACGACAATGCCGGTAATGAACGTGCGGAATGTAGCGTTCGATACCCCTGACCACTCCTTCAGATATAAGCCCCACATGTTCGCGGTCAGAATGATAGTAGCCATGTGTGTAATCCAGGAGCTGGCCCCATTACCCAGCTTACTTTCACCCATCCCGTAGAAGAAAAACTGGAGAAACCACATTGTACCAGCGGTTGCCGAAAAAAGTACATTGGCCAGAATAGGCGTCCGAGTATTTGTGTAATCGTTGAAGGTTTTATTTTTGGCATTTAGGTACATGCACCACAAAAAGTTGGTGGTCAGGCCACCCCATAGTACTACCACGTAGGTTACGTTATTCTGAAACAGCGGATTACAACCTTGCAAAACAGCCTGATCGGCCAAGGGTTTGCCCGCTTCGATACCATAGTTGAAAAAGGCGCTTAGAATACCGGAGATTACTGCAATTGTCAGGCCTTTCACAATGCTGAACTCTTTGACAGAGGCTTTCTTTTCAGCTTCCGAGAGTTCCCCTTCCTTCATCATGCCGGCTTTACCCGAGATGGCAATTCCGATGAGGCAAACTAAAACGCCTAGTAACACTAACTGCCCTCCACCTGAACCCAGCATATCGGTAAATGAGACTTTCCCTTTAACGGGGTTGATATTATAGTATATGGAGGGGACCAGTGCGCCAAAAGCTGAGCTGAAACCTAATACGACCGAATTCCCCAGCGACATGCCCAGATAGCGAACGCCCAGACCATACGTGAGTCCACCGATACCCCATAGTAATCCAAATACGAATGTGAGCATCTTTGTGCCCATATCAGCTGAGGCAATGATGGCTGCAAAATCGGGGATGGTTAAGTAAGCAGCTAAGGGAGGCACAATGAGCCAGGAAAATAGACCGCCAACAATCCAGTAACTTTCCCAGGCCCATCCTTTCACTTTATTAAAGGGCATGTAAAAGCTACCCGAAAACCCGCCACCAATTGTGTGGTAAATAATACCAATCAGAACTTGCATAAAGAAATAATACTACAGCTACGTTTATCTAAGTATCAGTGATGATGTGTTATGAATGTGTTAAACTAATTAGCATTCATAATTTTATTGCAAATTTATCCTCAATTGTTTCTGAAACCTACCTGTTCTCTCCTGTTTGTACAATCAGTGGGAGTAGAAAAAACAGTTCACGTTTTTTGTGAATATAACAGGAGAGTGCATGACACAGGATTTAACAAATAGTACGTACTTTGCTAAAACAAGATTTCGGATCGATACTACTTACTTAACTCTTATCTATGAATACGACGCAAGCGTTCAACTACGTTAGCTATCTCTGGGATGAACAAAAGGCAGCAGAGTTGGCTGGTGATGAAGTGGCCCTGTTTATTTACCGTTCTAACTTGCTGGGAGCCGATCTTCGCCTGACTAACTACGCTGGAGGAAATACATCAGTTAAATTGATGGAAACGAATCCATTAACTGGTCAGCCCGTTGAAGTAATGTGGGTGAAAGGTTCGGGGGGCGATATTGGTACACTCACCAAAAAAGGCTGCGCCAACTTATACGTAGAGCGTTTGCATGCACTAAAGAGCCGCTATCGGGGACTAGAGTTTGAAGACGAAATGGTTGGCCTGTTCGATCATTGCCTGTTCGATCCAAAATGCGCTGCTCCGTCCATCGATACACCATTGCATGGACTATTGCCCTATAAACACATTGACCATCTGCATCCTGATGCCTTAATTGCCATTGCTGCCAGCCGCGATGGAGAGGCTATCATGCACGAAATTTGGGGTGACCAAATGGCCTGGATTCCCTGGCAACGCCCTGGTTTCGATTTAGGGTTGAAACTGGAAGAAGCCGTTCAGAAAAATCCGAATCTTCGTGGTATTATCTTAGGCGGGCATGGGCTGTTCACCTGGGGCGATACGTCGTATGAGTCGTATATGAATACGCTGGAAGTCATTGAGCAGGCTTCTGAATACCTGCACCAGAATTTCGGTAAGAAACGCCCGGTTTTCGGTGGTGTAGCTCGTGAAAATACCGATGCAGATACCCGGAAAAAGCAAGCGGCTGCTGTAATGCCTACCTTGCGTGGGTTAGCTTCCAGCTACCGGCAAATGATTGGCCATTTCACCGACGATGAACGCGTATTGGAGTTTGTCAATTCGAATGATCTTCCCCGTCTGGCCCGATTGGGAACAAGTTGCCCTGACCACTTCCTGCGTACCAAAATCCGCCCGCTAGTGCTCGATCCCGAGCAATTGTCGAGTGCTGATAGCGCAGCGTATCTGGAAAAAGCATTTGAAGACTATCGCGCTGATTATGCGGCTTATTACGAGCGTTGCAAACACCCGAACAGTCCTGCTATCCGTGACCCGAATCCGGTTGTATTGCTGTGGCCGGGAGTGGGTATGATAACATTTGCAAAGGATAAACAAACCGCACGCGTAGCCGCTGAATTTTATACCAACGCCATCAATGTCATGAAGGGAGCCGAAGCCGTTTCTGACTATGTTGGTCTGCCCGAACAGGAAGCCTTTGATATTGAATACTGGCTGTTGGAGGAGGCTAAACTGCAACGGATGCCAAAACCAAAGCCTTTGTCAGGCAAAATTGCGCTGATAACGGGGAGTGCGGGCGGTATTGGAAAAGCGATTGCCAAGAAATTTCTGTCAGAAGGAGCCGTTGTCGTCATCAACGATAACGACGCCGATCGACTGGCAGGTGCGAAAGAAGAATTCCAGAAGCAGTATGGTAAAGACGCTTATGCTGCTGATCAACTGGATGTTACGCAGGCTGATACCATTGCCGCTACGTTCGATACCGCTACATTGGCATTTGGTGGAGTTGATATTATTGTGAACTGCGCGGGACTGAGCATTTCGAAACCTATCGAAGAACACACCGAAAAAGACTGGGATTTACTGTATGACGTGCTGGTGAAAGGCCAATTCCTGGTTACTCAGAAAGGTGTTGAAATTATGCGAAAGCAGAAGCTTGGTGGCGATGTAATTAATATTGTCAGCAAAAACGCGCTTGTTTCCGGGCCCAACAATGCTGGTTACGGTTCAGCAAAAGCTGCTCAACTCCACTTAAGCCGACTGAATGCCGCTGAATTAGGAAAAGACCATATCCGCGTAAACGTCGTCAATCCCGACGCGGTCATTTCCGACTCGAAAATCTGGGCCGGTGCCTGGGCCGAAGGTCGCGCCAAAGCGTATGGCATAACAGTAGCTGAACTACCCGCTTACTACGCGAAACGTACGCTATTGAACGAAATCATTCTCCCCGACGATATTGCCAACGCCTGTCTGGCCTGTGTAAACGGTCTATTGGCTAAATCGACCGGTAACGTCCTGAATGTTGATGGTGGTGTCGCGATGGCGTTTGTACGATAAATAAAGTGTACAGATTACGGTATTCGGTTTACAGTGAGTTGATGTGCTTTTGCATCAGTTCACCGTAAATAGAATACCGTAAAACTTTAACCCCAACCCTTATGCAAATTGAACCTGAACATATTGCGGATTATAACCAGTCAAATCTGGCTGGCCACCAGCGGAAATTATCGTACTGGACGCAGGAGGTGGCGAAGGCTGAGCCGATTATTCAAAAATTAATAGATTTTCAGATTGCTATTCCGAGCTGGGCATTGGGAACGGGTGGTACGCGGTTTGGTCGTTTTCCGGGTGGGGGAGAGCCTCGTTCACTGGAAGAGAAAATTGCCGACGTTGGTCTGTTACATGCCTTAAACCGGGCTAGCGGTGCTATTTCATTGCATATTCCCTGGGATATTCCGACTGATCCTGAAGCGATCAAACAACTGGCAGCAAAGCATGGTCTGCGCTTCGATGCGGTTAACTCCAATACCTTTCAGGATCAGCCTGATCAGCCATTGAGCTATAAATTCGGCTCGTTACAACACACTGACCCCGCTATTCGTCAGCAGGCAATCGATCACAATATTGAGGTAATTAAGCATGGCGTCGCTCTCGGTTCGGACTCGCTGACGGTTTGGTTATCAGATGGTTCATGTTTTCCTGGACAGCTTAATTTTCGCAAAGCCTTCGACCGTACATTAGCAAGCCTGGCCGAAATTTATGAGGCTTTACCGGAAAACTGGAAGATGTTTGTTGAGTATAAAGCCTTCGAACCAAATTTCTATTCCATGACCGTTGGCGATTGGGGAAGTAGCTTCTTGTATGCCAGCAAACTCGGTCCGAAAGCGTATACGCTTGTAGATTTAGGTCACCATCTGCCGAATGCGAATATTGAACAGATTGTAGCGATTTTACTTCACCAGGGCAAATTGGGCGGTTTCCATTTCAACGATTCTAAATACGGGGATGATGATCTGACCGTTGGCAGCATCCGCCCATATCAACTGTTTCTGATCTTCACGGAATTAGTCGATGGTATGGACGCTCGTGGGATGAACCACGCGAAGGATCTCGGCTGGATGATTGATGCGAGCCACAATGTGAAAGACCCGCTCGAAGATCTGCTTCAATCCGTTGAAGCCATTCAACTCGCTTATGCACAGGCCTTACTCGTAGATCGGGTGGCCCTGGAAGAGGCTCGCGAAGCCAACGATCCGGTTCGGGCACAAGAAATCCTTCAGGATGCGTTCCGAACCGATGTTCGCCCACTGGTAGCCGAAGCCCGACGACGAGCAGGAGGAGCCTTACATCCGCTAGGTTTATACCGTCAGTTAGACGTTCGGCAACACCTCATCGGTGAGCGCGGTGCCAAAACAGTAGCCACGGGACTTTAACATAGTGATGAGTGATAAACGATGAGTGATGAGCGGGTTATAACTTCTGCTTGTCACTCATGGTTCATCACTCATCGTTCATCACTAACCATTCATGAACGTCGTTGCTATTTTCGACATTGGGAAGACCAATAAAAAACTGTTTCTTTTTGACGAGCAGTACCGGATTGTTTGGGAAAAATCGGAGCAGTTTGAGGAGATTCGGGATGAAGATGGAGAGCCTTGTGAAGATGTAAACCTGCTTCGGAACTGGGTAATTTCTTCGTTGAAGGAAGTTATGGCGTTGCCGGAATTTTCGGTGAAAGCAGTCAATTTCTCGACCTACGGTGCCAGTATGGTCTATATCGATCAGCATGGCGAACCGCTCGGTCAGCTGTATAATTATCTGAAAGTTTATCCCCCTGCGTTATTGAAGCAGTTTTTCGATGGCTATGGGGGCGAATCTGCCATAACGCGCCAGACGGCTTCTCCTTCTTTGGGTAGTCTTAATTCGGGCCTGCAATTGTACCGGATCAAGTACGAACAGCCCGATTTGCTGGCGAAAATGGCGTATGCCTTGCATTTGCCGCAATATGTTAGCTATCTCATTTCTGGTTGGCCAGTTTCGGAGTTGACGAGTATAGGATGCCATACGATGTTGTGGGATTTCGACCGACAGCAATATCATGCCTGGGTAACGACCGAAAAGCTAGATTCCTATTTAGGACCTATTACTCCATCTGATTCGGCCCGACAATTAACGATAGACGGTACTTCTGCTCAGGTTGGCGTTGGATTGCATGATAGTTCGGCCGCATTGGTGCCTTATCTGGCATCGTTTCAGGAACCGTTTGTCCTGATTTCGACGGGAACGTGGTGCATAAGTATGAACCCATTCAACAACCATCCGTTGACGCCTGAGGAATTGCAATATGATTGCCTGAACTTCATGCACTACAAAGGTCAACCTGTGAAAGCAGCTCGCTTGTTTGCGGGGTATGAGCATGAACAACAGGTGAAACGACTAGCTGATCACTTTAAAGTGTCTGTTAATCAATATACGAAAGTAGCTTACGACCCTGAAACCATCGACCGTTTACGGCACAAAGTAAGTCAGGTTACGACTGGTAATGATGCCAAAGGCAATCAGTTGATTTCGATGAAAGGCTCATTGTTTGGGCAACGCAGCCTGGCGGATTTTTCGGATTATTCGGAAGCGTATCATCAACTCATGCTCGACATCGTTGCACAGCAGTTGATTTCAACGAATCTGGTACTCGCCGGTTCGCCGGTCAAGCGTATTTTTGTAGACGGGGGCTTCAGTAAAAATCCAATCTACATGAATCTACTGGCGATAGCTTTCCCAACGATTGAAGTCTATGCGGCATCGGTGGCGCAGGCGTCAGCAGTAGGAGCCGCATTAGCCATCCATCACCATTGGAATACCCACACATTGCCTGGCGATTGCGTCGAACTCAAAAAGTATACAGCTCCCGTTGCTACACATTAATCGGTTCAAGTTTGAGGTTGCAGGTTCCAGGTTAATTATTAATATACCTTGAAACTTGAACGACGAAACCTGCTATGAAATCTCGTTTTATCAGTTTTTTGTTTTTCGCCCTTTCGTTCTCAGGGCGGGCACAGTCGCTTCCGGGTAAACAGGATATTCTCGCCAAAATGACGTTGGCGAATGACTATTTTATGAAGACCTGGCCTGATCCCGGCAAAGAGATCGTGACTAATAAAACACGACCCAGCAACATCTGGACACGAGCAGTTTATTATGAAGGATTAGTGAATTTGTATGGGATCGACAAAAAGAAACCCTACTACGATTACGCAGTTGAATGGGGCGAAAAGCATCATTGGGGGCTTCGAAGCGGTATCAACACTCGAAACGCTGACGACCAATGTTGTGGGCAAACCTACATCGATCTGTACCTGATTGACCCGAAACCGGAACGTATTCGCGCTATCAAAGCATCGATTGACGCCATGGTGAAAAGCGATAAAGTAGATGACTGGAATTGGGTCGATGCGCTTCAAATGGCCATGCCGGTCTTCGCTAAACTAGGTGTATTGGAAAAAGACCCCACTTACTTCGAGAAGATGTACCAAATTTACATGTACTCGAAAACGAAGCATGGCGGTAATGGACTGTACAATGCCGAAGATCATTTATGGTGGCGTGATAAGGATTTTGTGCCGCCTTACAAAGAACCCAACGGTCAGGATTGCTACTGGTCTCGGGGCAATGGCTGGGTAGTGGCCGCTCTGGTTCGGGTGTTAGATATCCTGCCTAAAAATGCCCCGCATCGGGATGAATACGAAAAGACCTATCTGGAAATGATTCGAGCCTTGCCCCCCATGCAACGTGCCGATGGTTACTGGAACGCTAGCCTACACGATCCAACAAATTATGGTGGCAAAGAGCTTACTGGTACCGCTTTGTTTGTATATGGCATGGCCTGGGGTATCAACCACGGATTACTTGACGCAAAAACTTACCGACCCATTATTGCCAAAGCCTGGAACGCAATGGTTACTGAATCTGTGCATCCAAACGGATTTTTAGGCTATGTTCAGGGAACCGGCAAAGAACCCAAAGATGGCCAGCCTGTTACCTACGAAAGTAAACCCGATTTCGAAGATTACGGCCTCGGCTGTTTTCTATTAGCCGGAACGGAATTGTATAAATTGAAATAGTTCTAATTTTCAGGTTTACTGATACATAAACAGTTTCTTGTGAATAAGTAAATATGAAAGTAGAATCAGCAACCCTTTAGTTATGGAAGAAATCGCTTTTACAATGAAATTAAAACCCGGCGTCGAAGCGGAATACAAACGTCGGCATGATGAAATCTGGCCTGAATTATCAGCTGCACTGACGGAGGCCGGGATTCGGGATTATTCCATTTATCTGGATCGGGGCACTGGAACGCTGTTTGGCGTTCAGAAGCGAATTGCCAATCACACCGCCGATGACTTACCCGGCACAGACATTATGCAAAAATGGTGGGCGTACATGGCTGATCTGATGGACACCTATCCTGATAATTCACCTGTCGCAATTCGACTGGAGAACGTATTTCATATGGATTAACCTACCGTTTGGCAACGTTATTGACGCCAGACGATAGGTTTGTCCAATTCATTTACCGCAACTCGGCAAGCCATTGCTGAGCGAACGTGCGGGCTTCCATAACGGGCTCCTTACCAATACGATATAGAAACTTCCATTCCGCTGGTTTACGCTGATAAACTGGATTGGCGAATTCCTGCTTACGTCCCATAGGAATTAAGCGGGCTTCAAAATCAACCGTTTCAGTAAGCGCAATAAAATCCTGCAATCGCTTTTTCAGCAGTGGGCGGAAATCTGAATGAGCGTCAAATTCAGCTTTCTGCTGGCGATGTTGCGCCAATTCCTCCTTACTAACTTCCGACGAAGCGATCGACTCATCCACATGGCCCTGAGCCTGTTGTTTTAGGAAAGACATATACTGCTTTTTGCATTCAGCCGGGGCCAACGTCAGTATCTTTTTTAAAGTTGCTACACGTTGCAGTTGAGCCGTTCGTTCGCTACCCGATAGAGAGGAAATCTGCTGTTCTTCCTGACCTAACTGCGCCCGAATCCCCATTTGAAGCATAGCAGGGTCCATTTGCGCAAAGGCTTGGTCCATAGCACTTAACTGACTCTTCATAGCAGCCTTGTCGGCTTCGTTGGCCTGTTTCTTTTTTGCAATACCCTCAGCTGTAAAGGCTTCATCGTAAGGATAATATTGCCGTAAATCCTGTAGCCAGACGTCCTTAAACGTTGACGATTCAACATAGGCCCGAACAACCTTGCCCAAAGCTCGAACGGTAGTTGTGCGAGATGATTCGGGAATGCGACGGGCCATCTGCCGCATAGATCCAGTTGTATTGAAGAAAAACCACTGTGGCTCTTTCAGATTCAGAAGGACATCCTGTCGAAGTTTACCGGTTTCGATGTTGAGTTCGGACATGACATCGCCAAAGCGCGCGGCTGTAATCCAAAAGCTAAGGCCCATCAGGGTGAACAGTGTAATCTTTTTAATCGGTTTCATGAGTAGAAAAGAGGAAGAAAGAGGGTATAGAAAGCTGTGTCTTTACCTTGATTTAATTCGCAAAAGATGGCTGTGAATGAAGCGATTGGGCCATTGCACGGATGTAGTGCGTACCAACAAACAGGGGTTTGCTAGTTGAAACGGGCCATTGATTGATGCCGTAACAGTATAACGATTGTGCTGAACCGCCTGGCTCGACTTCAAACGTTATCTGGCAGTGATTCATGGAGGCCGACGTTTGTGTGAATGGCCAGTTAGTCCCTGTCTGAACGATACTTAGCAAACCTGTCTCATTACCGAGTATGGAAGTTTCCAACGTCGGGAGGAAGCGCCGAAAGAGGGGAAGACCAAACCGATCCATGAGTTGACGCGTTGTAGTCGGCACACATTCGGAAGCAATTCCCATTTCTGTAATTCCCTGAAATAGGTCGTTCATGGTGAAGTTTGGATCGAACCAGGTTAACTCCCGTTTGGTGACGAACTTCAGCAGATTACCATTATTATCGCGAAAATAACAGGCTCGGGTACGCCATTCCGCCATCTCTACAATTTCCTGTCCCTGAATTGAGCGATAATTCAGGGGATAGCAATGCATACATACTTCCAGCATATCGGTCGGAACCGTTATGGCAAAGTGGTAAGGAGCAGTCGGTTTGTCTACTGTTCTGAATGTGAGTAGAGTCCAGCCTACCTGAAGCGTCAGCGAATCAACAGATTCCGAGATAATGGGCAAACCAAGCTGGCGAGTATAAAAGCTACGCGTACCAATGAGATCAGCCGTATAGAGTTCGATGGCAATGATTTTCATAGGGAACTACAGCGCTTTCCAGGTAATAATGGTTTTATAGTCTCGCGTGGGATCATTGACATCTACGTCAACTTTCAGACTTGAAGCTGTAGACTCCAGAATTTTCCATTCCGCTACATCGGTAGCATCGTTATCTTTTACAATTCGAATCGTTTTAGTCGATTCATTATACGTCCAATGGCTGGGTTTGAAAGCAGATGGATCAGCCTGATCAGTGGAGCAGGAAAGTTGCCCATTTGAGCCTGACAGACTTCCATTGGAAGCGAATATGATGGTGTTATCCCGATCACAGGCACGCAGGAAAGTCGTTAAATCGGTATCCAATTTGCCATCACCGTCAAAGTCAATCGCCGGATCAACCTGGAAAGACGCCATGACGAAACTTTTGCCAACAAACGGAAGGGTTTGGTTCTGAGGTTGTACCGTACCTTCAACTGAGTCTTTCTTACAAGATGTTGTTAGTGAAATGGTGGCTACTGCGGCCAGGAGGAGGGTAGTAAAGCGTTTCATTTTTTTGTTGTTTACAGATTAAAAAAGAGTGTCCGTCTTGAAACTTGTATTTGTTACTGTTGCTTGAACATGACAAAATTGGGTACTCCCTGCCGCCTGTCCCACAAGTAGGTTCGTCAACCGGAAAAAGTGACTGGTGAATTGTACAGGAGAAGGGATAAACCGTATAGCTACTTGGCAGAAACTCTCAGCCGGGAAGGAGGAAGTTCGTACAGTTGTGGACAACTATTGTACGATTTCGGACAGCATCACTTGATAGAAATGGCCATACTTGCGTAGTATGGCCATTTTTTGATTCTGGCAGGAGATTTGTTTTGCAAAATTACAACTAATCAATTCAACCGGATAAACCGATGCGAAGAGCATTTTTAGGAGAATTTGAAGAGATTGTTTTGCTCGTGGTTGCGGCCTGTCCTGACGAAGCCTACGGAGTTACGATCTGGGAAGACATTCAGCAACAAACGGGGCGATCCATCACAATGAGCGCTGTTCATGCGACATTGTATCGCCTGGAAGAGAAAGGATTTCTCTCCTCAACGATGGGCGGAGCCACGGCTGAACGGGGAGGGCGACGAAAGCGATTTTTTACCTTGACAGCTTTGGGCGTTCGAGCATTGAATGACATTCAGGAAATGCGCAGTCGACTCTGGCAGGCCATTCCACCGGGTAAATTTCAACTGATTGGCGGGTAAACCATGAACGAACAAACGACACCTCCGAATATTCGGCCGCCCCGCTGGGCTGATTGGCTCCTGGAAACTTGCTTATCTCCACACATTCTTGAGGATGTACAGGGCGATTTACACGAAGTATTTGACAAACGAATTGGCGATGTTGGCCGGAGTAAGGCCCGTCGGGAATATGCCTGGGCGGTGTTACACTACCTACGTCCTTATTTTTTCAAGCGCGATAATAAACCATCGGATTACCCATCACCCTCATTCT
This sequence comes from Spirosoma harenae, assembly GCF_054776975.1. Taxonomy (NCBI): domain Bacteria; kingdom Pseudomonadati; phylum Bacteroidota; class Cytophagia; order Cytophagales; family Cytophagaceae; genus Spirosoma; species Spirosoma harenae. The sequence continues at coordinate 55,262 of NZ_BAAHBD010000024.1, forward strand.
TACATCCTGCTATGCTACGAAATTATTTCACTATTGCATTTCGGACTTTATCTCATAATAAAGCGTATTCCATCATCAATGTTGTTGGCCTGAGCATCGGTCTGGCAGCAGCTATGTTAATTATGCTGTACACCAAAGATGAGGTAAGCTACGACCGTTTTCATACGAATAATCCACATCTGTACAGGATTACAAGTCGTGAGGTTGAGCCTGGGGACCAGAAAGGGCGTTACAACTCAAACACGGGTATTTTTCAGGGACCTAAGTTCACAGCCGGGGTACCAGAAATCAAATCGTTTGTCCGTTTTGAATCTCATCAACGAGATATGAAACAAGGCAATGAGGTGAAGAGTCAGGAGATGTTTGCTGCTGATCCCGATTTTTTTCAATTGTTTAGCTTTCCGCTACTGAGCGGTGATCCCAAAACAGCCTTACAACGCCCGAAATCGGTAGTTCTATCGGAGGAAATGGCACAGGAACAGTTTGGTACTGCCGATGCGCTTGGGAAAGTCGTGCTTATCAAAGAAAAAGATCAGTTCGAGCCATTTACCGTAACCGGTGTGACAGCCAAATGCCCTCAGAATTCATCCATCAAATTCAATGTACTATTACCCATCGTTGTTTCGAAAGATGACTTTGCCAATAATGAGAACTGGTTTAGTGTCTTCCTGAATACGTTTGTGCTGGTAAGACCTGATGCCAATATCAAAGCTGTTGAGGCTAAAATGAACCAGATCTATCAGATTGATGCCAAAAGATCGATTATTGAGATAGCTAAAAAATTTGGTGTGAAGAGTAAAACGATCTATGAACTTCAGCCTTTCACGGCTATGCACTTAAGTACAGATTTACCCGCCCAAAATGGCCTTGCTGATCAGAGCAATCCGACGTTTTCTTACATTCTATCAGGAATTGCCTTATTCGTGTTGATCATAGCCTGTATCAACTTCGTTAACCTGACGGTGGCTCGTTCGATGAAACGGGCGAAGGAAATCGGTGTTCGCAAAGTGGTTGGTGGAGGGCGTAGTCAATTAATTAGTCAATTTTTGGGCGAATCATTTCTGCTCTGTTTTGTTGCGTTCACCCTGGCAATCCTGCTGGTTATTTTGGTACTACCAACGTTCAATCAGCTCTCTAACAAAGCATTGGCTTTCTCATATCTATTTGATGTAAAGTTGATCGTCGGCTACATTGCTTTGTTCATTAGTACAGGTTTACTGGCTGGATTTTATCCGGCAATCGTTTTGTCTGGCTACAGCCCGGTTCAGAGCCTGTACAGTCGATTCAAGTTTACAGGGAAGAATTACCTGCAACGAGGTCTGGTGGTGTTACAGTTTGCGCTGGCTTCGGTCCTGATTGTAGCTACACTGAATATCTATTCTCAGTTTAACTATCTGACGACGAAGAGCTTGGGTTACGACGACAGTCATCTGGTAATGGTGAACAAGTCGGGTTTGAAACGGAGTGAAGCTCGCTTGTTGAAGGCTGAGTTATTGAAAAATCCGAATATCATTGATGTTGCGCCTAAAAATCGAGGCTTCTGGGGCACGGTAGCTAAAGTCAACAAAGACGAAAAACAACTTTCGTTTGCGTATGAAACGGTCGATGAAACCTATCTGCCAGTATTTAAAATACCAATTCTGAACGGCCGCAATTTTTCGCCCGATTTCCCCAGCGATTCCACGCATTCGGTATTGGTAAATGAACGATTTGTGAAAGAAGCGGGCTGGAAAAACCCAATTGGTCAGGAAGTTAATTTCTTCGCTGGTGAGACGCCAGAGCGATATACGGTTATTGGCGTGGTAAAAGACTATCACTTTGTGCCTTTAAATCAAGAGATTCGGTCGCAGTTGTTTACCATGAAACCGAAAAATGATTTCGGGAAAGTGTTTATCAAAATAAAACCGAACACTGAAACGGAAAGCCTCAGGGTTATTGAACAGACATTTAAAAAATTGTTTCCAATTAGTCCATATTCGTATAGCTTTCTGGATCAGGAAAATTTGAAAAAATATGAATCGGAGGCCAAATGGAAACAGATAATGCTGTTCGGCGCCATTCTAACAATTTTCATCTCCTGTATTGGCCTATTCGGGCTGGCTACGCTTTCCGCCGAACGGCGGACCAAAGAGGTCGGTATTCGCAAAGTGTTGGGTGCGTCGGTGAGCAGCATAGTACAATTATTATCCTCCGATTTTCTGCGATTGGTTGGTTTCTCGTTCATCTTTGCGTTTCCGGCCGCTTATTATGCTATCGACAAATGGCTTCAGAATTATCCCTATCGCATCCATATTAGTGTCTGGATGTTTATCGGAACGGCTCTGTTAGCCATCATCATTGCTTTCTTCACTGTCAGTTTTCAATCAATCCGTGCCGCATTGACCAATCCAATAAAGTCACTAAGGAGTGAATAGCATAGGGGTGAGGGTTCGGGGTATGGGTAATTAATGATCGCATTTTATCCTATACCCCGAACTCTATATTCTCTGCCAAAAAAGAAAGCCAGACAACACGAAGTCACCTGGCTTTTTGAGTTCGCTTGGTAGATCAGTTAATTTGAAAAAAGCAGGTGCCTTTCACAGCATCCCCGTCTATCAGCGAATACATATACATAACATCCGCCAAAAAGGATTGTTTGAGAGTTACTGAAAAAATAGAATTTTTTTTACAAGCGCTGTCCGAGGTAGGACAGCGCTTGTCCATTTACGGACAAACGTATTGCTGTGCTCAGGAGTAAAACAGACCTCCAATGGCTCAGGAATAGGTTTTTAGGAATTGGCAATGGATTTGTACGATAAAATGTAAACTAATAACCTGAACGAATGCGTCGGACATATTTAGGTGAATTTGAAGAGGTTGTTTTACTGATGGTCGCCATTCTGGACGGGGAGGGGTATGGCGTTACGGTCAGTCAGGCGCTGGAAGAGCACACTGGCCGAATCGTCACGTTTGGTACTGTTCACAACACATTGATTCGGCTGGAAGAGAAGGGGTTTGTACGGTCAGAACTGGGTGGAGCTACGACCGAACGGGGTGGTCGACGTAAACGTCTCTTCCGAATTACGGCGTTGGGCAATCGAGCGCTGCAGGAAATTCAGCAACTGCGTCAGGAACTCTGGCAATTATTACCACCCAACACACTTCGACTCGGGGGTGTATGAAAAAGACCTTACCACCACGCTGGGCCTACTGGCTCTTAACTCTACTTCACCCCGATGACACGTTGGAGGAGGTAGAAGGTGATTTGGGTGAGCTGTATACGTACTGGTACGGGCGAGCTGGGAAAACTCAGGCTACGCTACGGTATCTGCTCAATGTAGTGTCGGTGCTGCCACCGTTTGTGCGACGGCGGAAACGTAAAGATCGATATATACAACCTTCTGTTCTAACACTGGCTATGCTGCAAAATTATCTCAAAATCGCAATTCGTACACTCCAAAAGCATCAGCTGTATAGCTTGCTCAACATCAGCGGCTTAGCCGTTGGTATGGCCTGTTGTTTATTGATAGCCTTGTATGTACACGATGAACTGAGCTACGACCGATTTAATCCCAATTATAGTAGTATCTATCGCGTAGTAGAAAAACAAAAGCAGGCAGACGGTATTTTTGATGTAGCTGTTACTCCTGGGCCACTAGCCGCATTCATCAAAAAAGACTTTTCAGAAGTGGAGCACACTACTCGCATTGGCCGATGGTCGGGTTTGCTAACACAAGGACGCCAGGCTATTGAGCCAGAGAAAATGTTGATCGTTGATCCCTCTTTTTTTTCCCTATTTAGTTTTCCTCTCGTTATTGGTGATTCTGCTTCTGTGTTCCAGGGGCCCAATGAGGTTATTTTTTCCGAAGCTATGGCAGAACGATTCTATGGTAAGAATTGGCGTCGTAAACAGGTATTGGGACAACTGATTCAACTCAACGCTCAGCATGCCCTTAAATTGGTTGGTGTAGCGCAAAATCCACCGTCCCGCTCGCATATTGAGTTTGATGTATTAATACCCTTCAAATGGCTCGAAAAGAATGACGAGTGGAGCATGAAATGGAATAGCAATAGTTACCATACTTATCTCCAGTTACGTCCTGAATTAACAAACGCATCGGTTGGCTTAGAACTATTCTCCGACAAAATCAGAAACAGCCTACATCGCTATGATAAAGGCAATGAAACGCAATTGATGCTCCAACCCTTATCGTCAATTTATTTACACTCAAAATTTTCGTTCGAAACCGACTGGGGTAAACGAAGTGATATTGTCTACGTTCAAATCTTCATTGCGGTTGGATTAATCGTTTTGCTAATAGCCGTCATAAACTTCATTAACCTCGCTACTGCAAAGGCCTCAGGACGGGCTAAAGAAGTAGGCATTCGCAAAACAATAGGTGCCCAACAGATAAATTTAATTGGGCAATTTTTGGGTGAAGCCTTACTCATGACGGGAATAGCAATTGGGTTGGCCGTGTTTCTGGCCAATTTCCTACTGCCGCTTTTCAATGATATTTCAGGGAAAACGATACAAATACCGTATAAACTTGGTCTTTTCTGGATCATGCTGGTTGGAATGACCGGCGTAGTTAGTCTGCTGACAGGGCTTTATCCCGCGTTTTTTCTGTCGTCATTCCGACCTGTTGCTGTATTAAAGGGCCTGTTCAATGTGGGAAAAGGACGTAGTTTTCGCCAAGTGCTGGTTGTAGGACAGTTCGTCCTTTCAGTGAGTATGGGTATCGCCACTGTAATAATTTATAAACAGCTAACCTTCATGCAGACCGCTAAACTCGGTTTCGATAAAGAACATCTATTATATGTTCGGTTGAAGGGCAATCTGCGGGGTAAGCCCTGGGTATTCAAACAGCAGGTTGAGCAATTGCCTGGTGTGGCGAAAGCATCCCTTACAACGAGTAATCTGGTTGGTATCACAAACTCAGCGTTTGTTGAATGGGAAGGGCAGGCACCGAAAGATGAATTCCTGATAACAAATATGAATATCGACCAGGATTTTGTGTCGACAGTAGGAATGAAGGTGCTCGCGGGACGAAATTTTTCAGCGCAAATCCCGTCAGACACTTCCGGTAAATTGGGAGCCTATCTTATTAATGAAACAGCTGCCAAACGCATGGGCTGGACGCTAGCAACGGCACTTGGAAAACGGATTAAACACTGGGGACAAGAAGGTTTGGTGGTTGGTGTGCTAAAAGATTTTCATTTTAGACCGCTTCATGTGGCCATTGAGCCATTCATTTTTCGCTATCAGCCATCAAATCCTTACTTCGACCTGCTTATTAAAACGGAACCAGGCAATGTATCGCAATTGCTTTCTAAACTAGCGGCAGTGTATAAACAGAATGAGCCCGCAACGCTATTTTCGTATGGTTTTGTGAACCAGGATCTGGATGCTCAATACAAAGCTGAACAACGTGTAGGACGAATTATCTTCTATTTTTCAATACTGGCTATTCTGATAGCCTGCTTAGGATTGTTTGGGCTGGCTGCGTTCACAGCCGAGCAGCGCACGAAGGAAATAGGGGTGCGTAAAGTATTAGGTGCCACGTTGGTTCATATTGTCTCTCTGTTATCTAAAGACTTTCTGAAGTTGGTTCTGATCGCTATTCTGATTGCTTCGCCACTGGCTTGGTATGCAATGAATCAATGGTTGGTCAATTTTGCTTACAAGGTCACTGTTGATTGGTGGGTTTTTGCTCTGGCCGGACTCCTGTCAATAACTATCGCATTACTAACTTTGAGTTACCAGGCAATCCGAGCGGCTCTGATAAATCCGGTTAAGAGTTTACGATCCGAATAATTATGTTTTCTGTAGAGACAAAGCCTGCTTTGTCTCTACAAATAATACGAGATGAAACCCCGAAACCGCCCCGACGGACCACCCCGCTTTGCTCACTGGCTTTTAACTCAGCTTCATCCCGATAATACCTTGGAAGAGGTAGAAGGCGATTTGGGTGAGTTGTATGAATATTGGTACCATAAGGCTGGCAAGACACAGGCTACGCTGCGGTACGTTCTGAATGTGCTATCGGTGCTGCCGCCGTTTGTGCGACGGCGAAAACGTAAACAAGAGTACTATCATCACTCATCATTGACTACTACTATGCTACGAAACTATGTTAAAATCGCTTTTCGGAATCTGGTACGCTACAAGCTGAACAGTTCGTTAAACCTGGTTGGACTGGCTATCGGGCTTGCCAGTAGTTTGCTCATTATTCTGCACGTCAGAGAGGAGCTTCGGTATGATAAAGGGTTTTCGAAAGCTGACCGGATTTTTCGGATTAATTCCGAAAATATAGGCGAAACAACCCGGAAATGGGCGGCCACGTCGCCAGTTCTGGCTGTAGAGATGCATAAACAACTACCCGGAATCAAGCAAATTGCCCGTTTTCAACGTCATCCTTCTGGACAGGTGTTAAGCTATACAGAAACAGGCACGGGCGATGTCAAACGCTTTGAAGAGAAAAGAGGATTTTTTGCCGATTCGACAGTTATTGATGTATTTGATATACCGTTCGTCAAGGGAGATCCTAAAACAGCATTGACTCGACCAAACTCTATCGTGCTGACCGAAGAAACTGCAAAACGGTATTTTGGCGATCAGGAACCAATTGGAAAACTGATACAGGACGATCAGACGAAACGTCAGTTAAGTGTTAGTGGAGTGATCAAGGAATTTTCCTTTCCGACCCATCTCAAGTTCGATTACCTGATTTCCATGACCACGTTGTACCAACTGATGGATAAAGAGCTGTTGGAACGTCGTAGTTGGTCAGGGTTCTATAACTATGTGTTACTAGAGAGCCCGGCAACCCGGACAACCATTGACGCGGCTCTTCCCGAATTTACGGTCCGGTATTACGATCCGAGCGGAGATCATCGTAAAGAAGTACTGGCTGGCAACCGTTTTCATCTTCAGCCCATTACGGATATTCATTTGCATTCTCGGCTCGAGAAAGAAATGAGCCCGAATAGCGACATCACGTATGTCTATATTTTTCTGGCTGCCGCCTTGTTCATTTTGCTGGTTGCCTCTGTCAATTTCATCAATATGGCTACTGCACAGGCCTTTAACCGGATGAAAGAAGTGGGCGTTCGGAAGGCATTAGGAGCACGTAAGGTTGAGTTGATGAATCAATTCCTCGGCGAATCGTTCCTGCTTACGCTGGCAGCTACTGCATTAGCCTTGCTATTGTTCTGGTTTTCCATTCCATTTTATAATAATCTGGCAGCCAGGAGCTTGCAATTCAATGAGCTGTTTACCCCAACGAACGTAGTGGTTATGTTGCTACTGACAGGTTCCATTAGTTTTCTGGCTGGGGTTTACCCCGCTTGGTTCATCGCCAATTTCGACCCTGTTCAGTCGTTGAAAGGCAAAAAGATTTCCGTAGCGTCGGTTACATTGGTGCGCAAGAGCCTGATTGTATTTCAGTTCGTCGTCTCGGTATTCATGATTTTCAGCACACTGGTCGTTTATCGGCAAATGCAGTTTTTCCAGACTAAAAACCTGGGCTTTAATCAGGAACAATTGGTTGCCGTGAAGCTGTATAATCAGGAAATGGGGGAAAAAGCGCGGACAATTCTAACGGAATGGCAGAAAAACCCGGCCATTACAGATATCGCCCTGATTTCTACTCTCCCCGGAGATCGTTTTAGTATGGAAAGCGTGATGCCCTTACATGCGCCCGATAATGAACAGTCGATACGGCACTTATGGGGAGATGAAAGGGTATTACAAATCCTTCAGGCTCAGATAAAAGAAGGACGCAATTTTGTGAAGCAGGCTTTCGATGCTCACCCCGTTTTCATCCTGAACGAATCAGCTGTCAAAGCTCTGAAACTAACGAATCCAATTGGTAAACGGCTAGTGGCCCGAGGTGATACAGGGCAGGTCGTGGGCGTAGTCAAGGATTTTAATTTTGCATCCCTTCATTCGGGCGTTGATCCACTGATTGTCATTCAGAATCCGCGCGAAACAGCTCAGGTTTTGCTGAAGATAAAAGGCGATAACATTCCCCAAACCCTGGAATCGGCCAAAGCGACACTCGCTCAGATTGCGCCATCAAGCTTATTCATTTATACTTTTCTAAACGAAAAACTGGCGCTACTCTACGAGTCGGAGCAGCGGATGAGTAATGTGCTGAAAATATTTGCCGGGTTGGGCATACTGATTTCCTGTCTGGGATTATTTGGCCTGTCGGCTTATGCTGCCCAGTTGCGGACTAAAGAAATTGGTATTCGTAAAGTGCTGGGGGCTAATATCCCAGGTATAGTGATGCTTCTTTCCAAAGAGTTCCTGCAATTGGTACTGCTGGCTGTCTTACTGGCGTCACCGCTGGCCTGGTGGGTAATGAATCGGTGGTTACAGAATTTCGCATATCAAATTGATATGGCATGGTGGATGTTTGCTTTGACAGGGATCGTTGCTGTTTTGGTAGCGGTATTTACTGTCAGTTTCCAAAGTATCAAAGCTGCATTAATGAATCCCGTAAAAAGCTTACGTAGTGAGTAGCCTGGGCCTGGGAGTTGGGGCATAGGGTAAAACAGTTTCTCCCTAAGCCTCATACCCATGCCCTATGCTATTTAAGCATTACCTTTAGCACGTGTTGAGAGTGATTAACAACTGTTCTGAAGATACGTACACTCTGTATGTCTGGAGAAAGTGTGATGTTTTGTTATTTGGGGGCAGTTGGGGCCATTTTTCTCCTGAATGCCGTTCAATGGAGCTTTTACCGACGATGGGTGGATGGGCTGTTTACTCTATTAGCGCTGGTAGCCATGGCGCAGGCCCTGTTTTTTACATTATTGTCCGAAAATACTCACATGACCCAGGCCTATTTTCTGGCGGCTCATGTGTTGTCGCGGGGATTAATGAAAGTCATCATTCTGGAATTGATCTATCAACTCTTTATTGGAGTAGATTGGACGGTCAGAGCTAAACAACGATTTCGATGGGGGCAAATTGCCGTCTTTGCTTTTGTCCTTATCGATACTGCCCTTTTACTAATCTCGGCTCGAGACTGGCACCGGACAACCGTTGGTCATCTCATATCTGGGTCGTATTGGGGGCTTTTATTACTAATTAGTATATACGCATTCTGGCTGACGATCAAACGGAACGATGCGATTAGTAAGGCGTTTAGTATGGGCGCACTCTTTATGTTCCTGACAGAGGCAAATGTGTTTGTTTATGCGCTTCTGCATACCTGGCCCTTACCCGCTGACCTGGTTTCGATTAATGTGCAGCGACAGATTCTCTGGGTAGAGCGAATTCTCGAATTACTTTGCTTTTCCTTCTGCCTGGTCTTTTATCAACGGCAAATTGCTGTTAACAAGGCTGTTGAATTGTCGAAACGGGAAGAGCAATTTGAACAACAGCGATTAAAAACGGAGCTAACGCTTCAACGACTGGAACAGGAAAAATCGGATGTTCAGTTACGGGCATTACAAGCTCAGGTAAACCCACATTTCTTATTTAACAGTTTGAATTCGCTGGCTTCGCTTATTGACGATGACCCCGATCGGGCAGGGAAATTTGTTAATGAACTCAGTGATGTGTATCGATATTTGTTAAAAGCGTCTGATAAACCGTTAACCACCTTAACTAGCGAACTTGAATTCATTAACTCGTATTATCATTTACTAAGTACCCGCCATGGTCGAGGATTGTCGCTTTCCATTCAGGTTGATCCAACTTACCAATTCTGGCTGTTGCCTCCGCTAACGCTTCAATTGCTGGTTGAGAATGCAGTCAAACATAACAGCACTGCGTCAACAAATCCGCTGAGAATTAATATTCTTGTGGAGAAAGGCCAATTGCGGGTACGTAATAATTTACAGCGGAAAGCGAGTCGGGTTTTATCGAATGGCGTTGGTCTTTCAACCATTTTCAGCCAGTATCAGAAATTGCAGCAACCGCTTCCTAATATAGAAGATGATGGTGTGCAGTTTACCGTCAGCCTGCCATTAATTGCCCCTGTTTTAGTGGCTTAGTCAAAGTTTATTCCTCCAGCCTGCCTAATCCAAAAGATAGACCTGCGTAGATATCTAAACCTCGGGGTTGCAGGCCGTTGGAACTGTTGCCTACCAGGCCCAGCAGATTATCTGAACCCAGCCAGCCGGGACCAACCCGAATAGAAGCTCCCAGCATAAAACCTCCATTCAAATAGGTTAACGGAGCGGCCATACTCAGCCAGCGGACATCATACCGGGGAGTAACACTTAGGAGAGAGGGCTGGTGAATGGCTTCGGCCGTGGTTGCCCGAACGTCCTGTAAGTATGTCAGATTTAAGCCAAAGCCCATCGGCAATTGATAATCTGCTGTCAGATTGAGTGAGGTTGGTAAACCAGCCCGAAACGTATTACTATCTGGAGTTCGGCCTGTATTCAGTCTATTCTGAATGACTTCAATGATTTGCCCCGTTCCACTTAAATTGTTAAAATCTTTGGAACTGAAACGGACTGGATTTTTACCAATATCCGGGTAATTATATTCCTGGCCTTTGTAGCTCAGGCCGCCAACATCGGTTAGGGCGATTCCCAGTTGAAACCTCGGGCTATCTTCGTCGTACTGATCGATATAAGTCAAGCCTATATCAAACCCAAAACCCCGACCTGGAGAGGAGGGACTAAACAACGTTGCAGGGGTCAGACTACGGTTTTGAAGAAAGGTTGTATAAGCAAGTGTTGCGTCTAATTTGTTAATTTCTAAGAAATTGTAGTTTGGCTGGGCAGGGTCTCTAACAATTTGATAGGTCATCCCGCGATTAATCAGACGTTGGGCATTATAGCCCAGTAAAAATTTAGCGGTAGCGCCCAGTAAGACCTTCCGACCATCGGTTTCCATTATGGCCCTGGCATACGTTGCCCCAATTTCAGCATACGTGTTCGAGCTTGCACTGAATTTATTATCGCTGCTGGGAATTGCAAATATGCCATCGCTGTATAAACTGGCCCGCAAGGCAGAAAGCAGCGGTTCTGATGCGCCAATGACTTGCCCTACCGCCCGAAATCGGGTGGTAAACGCCAATCCCCCGTTCTCTCCCAAATTTACGAGAAACGATGGGCCTCGAACTTCGCCCCAGATGGTACCATTCTTGGCTTTCCCATTCAGGATTTCCCGCGTGTAATCGTCTTCAAATTTGATGGAACCATCGGCGCTTTTATACTGAGGAGGCACATTGCCGGTAATCAGGCGAAGCAGCGAAAAGGGTGCCTGATACCGCACATAATTATTATCTACGTGACCATTGCCGGTAAACACATTCAGATAGTATTTAGATGGCGAATCGGCGGCTAAAGCTGGGTTGATATAAAGTCGATTAGTTCCGCCGTAACGACTGGTAGAAATACCCAGCAGATTTTGGGAGAAACTGATAATTGGAACGCATATAAGAAACCACAATAGGGGCAAATACTTCATAGAATGGATCGTCTCGTGAATGGAAATCCTGCAAAAGAAACGCAATTACCCCGCCAGCATTCCCTAGGCGTCGGTTTATTTTTCACTTCTTAGGCAACGGTATTAAATCAATAAAGTATAAACTCTAATCTGGGTAGAAATTGTTTCAACGAATAGAATCGGCGATTCTTCGTATTTTTGCGGCCATTTTTATCCTGCTATGTCCATTTTAACACCCAATCCTGTCAATGATATTATTTGGGAGCGTGCCTGGCGCTCACCGATTTTTCGCCGAAAAGTAGCGATTGGCGCTATTTGCCTACTTGCGTTGCTGGGAACGTTTCCCTACTTTTTTCATACAATTGAACAACATAGCGGTCCTGTTCTGAACGATTGGGTGCTTGCCCGAATTCCACCCGTTGATGTTTCCTTGCTCATATTTCTGGTCATCTGGGCAACGGCGTTACTACTGATTGTCCGGTTTCGACGTAGCCCAACCATATTCATGATGTTTATGTATGGATACGTAATCGTTAGCTTGTCCAGAATGCTGAGTATCAATCTGCTGCCATTGAATCCACCCGTAGGCTTAATCGCAATGGTCGACCCGATTACGAATGCGTTTTATGGTAAAGTATACATCACCAAAGACCTGTTTTATTCGGGACACACCTCTACGATGTTCCTGATGTTTCTCTGCCTGCGTCGACGCTGGGATCGACTGATCGCTTTCATCGGAACATTGATTGTGGGGGCTTTATTACTCGTACAGCACGTACATTACACTATCGATGTGTTAGGGGCTTTTGTATTCACCTACCCGCTGTATCGACTGGGCAAATGGCTGGCACTTTCAGGCTGGAACAACTCCGACAATAATGACCAGTAGTTAATTGATCGTATCGAAGCTTATCTTCCCTGGTTAGATTGAAAACCTGGTCCACCCGAGATATACGTGCCATTGGGCAGACTTACCGAATAGCCCATCGAGATTAAGTTAAGGTAATAAAATCCTGAAGATACGTCTGGGCTCGTAGGAGCACTATATTTTAGTACGTTGTGATAGTAAAATAAGTTAATGGAAACCCGCTGATTAATTGAGAGATACAGCGCGAAGATTAACAGCTCAACAGCTTACCAAAACCTGACGGGTTTCCTTTAACAGAAAATTATTGTTTACACGTAAATCATTTTTCGGGTCATTCCACCATCGACGACAAAATTCTGGCCAGTGATAAAACTATTCTCGGGAGCAATCAGAAAGAGAATCATTCGGGCAATATCGTCGGCCTGCCCTACACGACCTGCCGGATGCTGAAGATGGTCTTCAGGTGTAAGTTCCTCGGATTTAGCTTTTGCTTTTTTCTTTAATACGGATACGTCTATCCACCCCGGACTAATGGTGTTTACCCGAATGTCGGGCCCTAAACTAATGGCGAGCGAGTGAGTTAGAGCCAAAATTCCGCCTTTACTGGCCGAGTACGCAAATGTATCTGGCTCAGATTGAGTCGCTCGGGTTGAGCCAATATTTATTATACTGCCTTTTTGGGCGGCTATGTACGACGCCGTGTGTTTGGCGCATAAAAAAGCGCCTGTCAGATTCGTATTGATCACTCGATTCCATTCGTCGAGTGTGAGTCGGTCGAGTGGTTTTTCGATCATGATTGCCGCATTATTAATTAAGGCGTCAATCTGTCCGAAATGGGCAATAGTTTGTTCTGCGGCCTTTCGAACATTGACTTCGCTTGAGACATCGCAGGAAATAAAGAGGATTTGCGCCGACGACGCTTTGAAGGCTTCACGAAGTTCGGCGATGGCGTCGGTGTCGGCTTCCCAGATGGCCACCCGGTAGCCATGTGTGAGTAAATATTGAGTAACAACGCGTCCGATACCTTGACCGCCCCCTGTGATGATAGCTGTTTTCATACTAGCCGGATTATGAAGTTGGGTAAACCTTTCCAACGAACAAACTGTGCCGATTGGTAACAGAACCGCTCGAAGATGGGTTAACTTATCCGTATCCTTATCGAACGGGACAACAGGAATCCATCGCTATTTACCCCGATTTCCACGATTGCATGCTCCAGATTGCGTTTTCGCCCGTGTATGGACTTCAGCTACCCGAAGGGCATCGATTTCCAATGTCGAAGTATGAATTGATTCATGAACAACTGCTGTATGAAGGTACCTGTACCGAGGCTAATTTTTTTGTTCCGGATGCCGTTGTGGATCGCTGGGTGTTGGGCGTGCATACTGCCGATTATGTTCAGGCATTAAAAACACTCACCGTATCAGCGAGTATGATGCGTCGAATTGGTTTCCCACTGACACGTGAGTTGATTGACCGGGAGTGGGTGATCACACAAGGAACGATTGATTGTACCCAACTGGCGGAACGGGAAGGTGTTGCAATGAACATTGCCGGTGGAACGCACCATGCATATCCAGATCGGGGAGAAGGTTTTTGCTTACTCAATGATGTGGGGGTAGCTGCGAATTATCTGCTTGAAACGGGGCAATCCCAGAAAATTCTGGTGATCGATTTAGATGTGCATCAGGGAAATGGAACGGCTGTCATGTTTCAGCGCGAACCCCGGGTCTTTACATTTAGCATGCACGGGAAAGACAATTATCCCCTTAAAAAAGAACAATCTGACGTAGATATTGATTTCCCTACGGGCACAGCAGATGAAGCTTACCTGAATACCTTATATGACGTTTTGCCCAGGTTAATTCGCCAGGAAGCGCCAGATTTTCTGTTTTATATCTCAGGTGTTGATATTCTGGAATCGGATCGGCTTGGGAAACTAAGCGTCAGTCGGGAAGGGTGTAAAGAACGGGATCGGTTTGTATTTGAGCAGGCTATCAAAAATAATTTACCCATCACCGTGTCGATGGGGGGCGGATACTCACCTCGTCTGGCCGACATTGTGGAAGCACATTGCAATACGTTTCGTTTGGCAAACGACTTATTTTTCTGAATCGGTCGTATCTTGTCGACCTATTTTAACCTGTAGCGCAACGGCTATCGCTCTTTCCTTTTTTCCTTTTTCAATGCGGCAAAATATTGTTAAAACCCGGCTAAAAAATAACCAGCCTGTTCTGGGCATTCTCTCCAATAGTTCAGATCCAACGGTGGCCGAACTCTGTGGGTTTTCGGGACTGGATTTTTACATGATCGATGGCGAACACAGCCCAATCACAACCGCTCAAGTACAGGACATTGTGCGAGCTTGTGAGGTGAGTGGCATAACACCATTGGCCAGAGTTCGTGGTAACGATGCCAAATTGATCTTGCAGTTTCTCGATGCGGGCGTGATGGGAATTATGATGCCAGGTGTTCGGACGGTTGAAGAAGCGGAAGCGTTGGTAAAAGCCGTAAAATATCCGCCAGAGGGAACGCGAGGATTTGGACTTGTTCGCGCCAACGATTACCTGCTGGGCGGAATGAATCAGGGGGAGTACGTGGAATTTGCGAACGAGCAACTGTTGATTCTTCCTCAAATTGAAGATAAAGAAGCCATTGCTAATCTCGATGATTTATTGCAGGTTGACGGAATCGACGGATTTGTGATTGGTCCTCGTGATCTGGCGATGAGCATGGGCTATTTCGATGGCCCCGGTCATGACGAAGTGAAACGAACCATTGCTGGAGTCGTTGAAAAAATAAAAAAAGCAGGATTGATTGCGGGAACAACGGCAGCCTCCGGCGATCAGGCTAAAGCATTAATTGATCGGGGTGTATTATTCTGTCTGAATACGTTTTCAGGCTTGCTGAAATCAGCCGTAACCGACTTTATGAAAGGAAGGTAAACAACTCATCATTCATCGATTCTCACGTATCGCTCACCATGCCAACAACCATTTCTGTTCTGGAAAACAGCCTGATTGGCTCGTCGGAGCAGTGGGCAGACGTTCCCAAAGATGGCCTGTTGGTACCTGACGATGTTTTTCAGGCGTTGCGCCGATTTGTGTTTCAACATGAGCAGGCCGAGGGATTACTATCATTTTCAGTGAGTAAAGGCCGGGAGTTGATACAATTACGTAATTACGTTGGCCTACTTCCGTTGACAACCAACACGCAGCTGGAAATCCTGCCTAAAATTGGTCCTATCGAAAATGCACGTTCCCGGTTGCTGACCATGCTACGGCAATTACGATACAGCTCATTCCGAACTCTTCCGGAAGCGAACACACGAGCGGTTCAGTTGCCACTTTGGGAGGTTTTTATAACTACTTTCCTGAACACCGCTGAACCAATAATCCGACAGGGAATTCAGCATACCTATATCGCCCTTGAGCGTAATGATCGCTTCTGGAAAGGTAAGTTGCAGGCGACCCGACAGCAGCGGGAAAATGCCTGGCATTTGGAGCGGCTGGCAGTAGTACACGATCAATTGACGGCCGACGTTGCCGCGAACCGCATCCTAAAAACAACCCTGATCTACCTGAAAGGTGAGACGACCAATCTACCCATTCAACGTCGAATCGAACAACTCCTCTGGGCACTTGAGGAAGTCCCTTTTTCTGAATCGTTATTGGACGATTTTAAGGTTGTTCGACGCACCGGGCGATTATTTTCCCGCTATGAGAATGCGTTGCGCTGGGCTGAGGCCTTAACCCAGGGGAGAGGCTACGGTGTAAAAACTGGAAATGTACCAAGCCTGTCGCTGTTGTTTCCGATGGAGCGGGTTTTTGAAGGATACGTGACGCAGGGAATTCGTGTGCATTGGCCTGAAAGTGATGCAATTGGTGTTCAGGAATCATCGGCCCATTTGGTGGATGAGCATGTCGGAACGCCTAAATTTAAGCTTAGACCAGATATTGTCATTCGTCATAAAGACCAGATATTCGTGCTGGACATGAAGTGGAAACAAATTATTGGCAGCGAGTCGGAAGGCAGTTCGCGTATGACTACCTATGGCATTGATCAGGCTGATCTTTATCAACTGTATGCCTACGGAAAAAAATACAATGCCGATAATTTATTTCTGGTCTATCCTGCCAACGAAACCTTCCGCCAGCCACTGGATGTATTCACCTACGATGTGAATACCCGATTGCATGTGGTGCCATTTGACGTAACCAAATCCCTATCGGATGAAGTAGAAAAATTAGCTGCCTACGCTTTGTCATCCTGATTGTCGCCTAATTTTTTGCCATTTTTG
This sequence comes from Spirosoma harenae, assembly GCF_054776975.1. Classification (NCBI taxonomy): domain Bacteria; kingdom Pseudomonadati; phylum Bacteroidota; class Cytophagia; order Cytophagales; family Cytophagaceae; genus Spirosoma; species Spirosoma harenae. Next base: position 71,828 of record NZ_BAAHBD010000024.1, read on the forward strand.
ACCAAACAATGAAGCTCGGAGACGCGCTTGATACTTCGAATCGACCATCGTAACGCTTAACTTATAGACCAATACATGCCACTTATCCTGACTCTGCTTGGTATTCTAACGCTTGTTTTATTAGTAGCCTTTGTTCGCCTGGATACATTCATTTCGTTCGTGATTGTATCGCTCGGCATCGGAATCGCGTCGGGAATGGACGTTGCGGCTGTAGGGAAATCTATACAGACGGGCATTGGGAGTACACTAGGTGATCTGGTATTGATTATCGGGTTTGGGGCGATGCTCGGGCGATTAGTGGCCGAAAGTGGTGCTGCCCGACGAATTACCAATGTGCTGATCGGACTATTTGGCATCAAGAATATTCGCTGGGGATTGGCACTGGCTGGTTTTGTGGTTGGTATACCGCTGTTCTATAATGCCGGATTTATCATCGTTGCTCCGTTGATTTTTACCATTGCGGCCTCGTCGCGTTTGCCATTACTATCAGTTGCGGTTCCGATGCTGTCAGCCCTTTCGGTAGCCCACGGCTATTTACCTCCCCATCCGTCGCCTTCAGCGGTAGCAGCCCAACTCAATGCCGACATCGGTCAGACGCTTATGTATGGTATTATCGTCGCTATTCCAGCAATCATTATTGCAGGGCCCATATTTGGCAGAACACTGGTGAATATGAAAATCACCCCAGATAAAGAACTGTTTAATATCAAGGAAGTGCCCGGCAGCAATTTGCCGGGTGCAGGAATTAGTTTTTTTGTTTCATTACTGCCGGTTCTTCTTCTGACTACATTTGGCCCCCTGAAGGGCGCATTACCCGATGACTCACCGTTTAAAACGATGGTTGTTTTATTTGCCGAGCCGTATATTGGTATGATGGTTTCGGTACTGGTTGCTATCTATGCACTGGGTATTCGCCGAGGGCTCACGATGAAAGCGGTCACGAAAGATCTTGAAGAAGCAGTCAAAGCGGTTGCGCCTATTTTGCTGGTTATTGCCGGGGCGGGGGCTCTCAAGCAGATTTTCAGTGATAGCGGCACCAGTAAATACATTGGAAGTTTACTGGCAGATGCGTCTATACCTCCGCTGGTATTAGCCTGGGGCATTGCTGCTTTTATTCGTGTGTGCGTTGGCTCCGCTACGGTCGCCGGCTTGACAACATCAGGTATAATCTGGCCCTTGATTCAGAGTCAACCAATCAAACCAGAATTAATGGTCCTGGCAATTGGATCGGGAAGTCTGATGTTTTCGCACATCAACGACGGTGGTTTCTGGCTCTTCAAAGAATATTTCAACCTCACTATCGGGCAAACCATCCGGACGTGGTCACTCATGGAAACGATCGTGTCGATCATTGGCCTATTTGGTGTGCTAGCATTAAATCTGATTGTATAAGACGTTGAATGTCAATTATCGTTCTCCGCCAAATAGTCGTCCGTGAAATGTTCTTTTCGTTTTGGTTTAGAAAATTTCTCGGCATTAAACTCGGCTGATTTTCCCCTTGGAACCGAAAGCGATTTCCAGTTTTCGTCACAAATCATTTTGCCAATAAAAACAATCTGACCCACATGGTAGGGATAGTGCGCCAGTTGTCGATTGATTGCTTCCGTGACCGTGTGACCCTGATTTCTGATATAAATTTCTTTTTGTAAATCACTAGCCGTTAGCAAATTAAGCGATTCGAAAAGACACGCCCAGCCTTCGTTCCATTTGTCCAGAATTTCCTGTCGTGTGGTGAGATCGTTGTCAAATTCGGCTTCCCGATCTCGCCAATCTTTCTCGCCGTCCGTAGTTAAAAAATCAGTCCAGCGGGAGAGCATATTTCCACTTAGGTGTCTAACGATGCTGGCAATACTGTTGCTTTCCTGATTGTATTGCCAAAACAAGGCATCGTCAGAAACTTGAGCTATGGCTTTCTCACCCAGCATTTTATAGTAGGTAAATTGCTTTTTCACGCTTTCCAGATAATCGTTCATCGCTCGTAAATCTACTTTTCTACAACACTTAATTCCAGATGAGACGGTAACGCAGCAGATCGAAAAATGGTCTGTGTTGCTTTTTTATAGTCCGATTCGTTTGCTTCAAAAATATTGGGTACAAATGTCTGAGGATTTCGGTCAATGATCGGGAACCAGGTACTTTGGATTTGCACCATAATTTTGTGACCTTTTTGAAAAACATGATTAATGCTATGTAAATCAATGGAATACGATTCGGGTTTGTTGGGTTGAATGGCTTCGGGTTTTTCAAAGCTTTTTCGGAAACGCCCGCGGAATACATCATTGGCCACCATCAACTGATAACCACCCATACCTAATTGCTGAGGGTATTGTGCAGGATACACATCAATTAACTTAACAACCCAATCAGCGTCGCTGCCGGTTGTAGCCGCAAAAAGTTTAGCCCAAACCTCGCCAGTTACCGTTATATCTTCCTGCAACACATCCGTTTCCCAGGAAAGCACATCCGGTCGATTTTGGACAAAACGCTGGTCTTCCGTTAGCCAGGTGCGCCAGCGCGAACCAGGACCATAAGTGGCTTCAATTGGGCGTGTTCGATAGGGAACCGGATGGGCCGGATCCGAAACATAGTAGTCGCTCCCGGATGCAGCTTTTGGGGCTTCGAACGAGAGCTTTCCATTGCTCTGGAAAAATAACTTTCGTTTCGTCGCTTCCTTGGGTGGCCAGGAATCGTACCGTTTCCAGGTGTTCGAACCGGTTTGAAACGTAACCGCTTCCGGGAAATTTCCGGTACCTTTTCCTTTTAAATAATAAGCGAACCAGGGTGCCTGAATCTCTTTGCGGAAAGTAACCGATGTTGCCGTATCGAATCGAATATTGCCTAACGTTTTGCCATCACCCCGCCCCCAACCGCCATGGTTCCAGGGACCGGCCACCAGAAAATTTTTGTGTGACTAATCCTGTTTTTCCCAAAGTTGATAGGCTTTTAAAGGGCCGTAAAAATCTTCCTGATCCCACCAGCCCGCAACATTCATGATCGGTATTTTCGGTCGATCAATACGAGTAATTAACGATTGCTTCTGCCAGAATGAATCATAATTCGGGTGTTTAACGAAATCATTCCAGGTAGGAAGTTTATGCTTGAAATACAGTTTGTTAACGTTCGAGAGTGGGCCTAATTTCAGATACCAGTCGTAGGTGTCGAAGTCGGGAAAGGGGAAGAGTGAATCCTGTTTGGTGGCTTCTTCCATAAACGCGTATTCAAATCCGTAACTTAATCGAAATGCACAATTGTGGTGGAAATCGTCGCCCAGATACATATCTGAAGGGGTCGCCTGCTCAGAAACGGCGGCTAATGCCGGGTGTGGATCGATGGCACCCATGACGGTAGTCCAGCCTGCGTACGAAATTCCATACATACCTACTTTTCCGTTGTTTTTTGGAATATGCCTCAGCAACCACTCGATGGTATCGAAGGTATCGGTACTTTCGTCAATCGCTTTCGGATCTTTTTTATCTCGGGTAAATCGCTGCATTTCAAATATTCCTTCCGACTTATACCGGCCGCGAATATCCTGATAAACAAAGATGTAGCCCTCATCGGCCATGTCTTTCACATAAGGGATCAGATCGGGGCTATCAGTATGGGCAACACCGTAGGGAGTACGTGTTAACAAAAAAGGCAACGGCTCTTTACTGTCTTTAACGGTATAGATGAGCGTATTCAATCGAACCCCATCACGCATGGGAATCATGACTTCCTGTCGTTCGTAGGAAGGTCTCGTTTGAGCAAAACAGTGAATTGATAAAAGCAGATAAAATAAAGACAAAGAGAAGAATCGTTGGTGCATTTTGTGAAGTGTCTGGAAGTGAAAGGATAAAGATAAAAAATCACGCTAGATGATTGACCAGAACCCCATTCTTCCCTTGTATTTCATCGAAAATGACATTTCAACGGTTATTTTTACAGTTTCTGGTTTTCGGGGGTCGCTAGTTCAGTATGTACATCAGCCAACAGTAAACCGAATATCGTAAACCGTAAATTGTGATCCGCATTGATTCCAGCTGTAGATTCCCTGTTGAAAGATATCCGCAATAAACGGATTGAACCTGTATACCTGATTCATGGCGATGAGCCATATTATCTTGACCGGATTGCTGACGAGCTTGAAAAGGTAGCCATCCCGGTAGCTGAGCGTGGATTCAACCAGTTTGTTCTGTTTGGAAAAGATACCGACGTGGGGGCTGTGTTGAACTATGCCCGGCGCTATCCGTTCATGGCCGAACGACAGTTGGTATTAGTAAAAGAAGCTCAGCAACTGGCCGGATTAGGAGAGAAGTCAGCGCAGACTTTGCTGGAGGACTATGCCCTGAATCCATTGCCAAGCACAATATTGATGCTGTGCTATGTAAAAGAAGAAGGTAAGCCGGGGCTCGACGAGCGAAAAGCCTGGGTGAAATCATTTGGTGCCAAAGGAAAATTGCTTGGAGTCAAGAAACTTTACGACAATAAAATTCCGGATTGGGTAGGCGTGTATTGCCGCGAACAGGGGGCAAAAATAAGCCCAAAAGCCTGCCAGCTTTTAGCCGACCATATTGGCAATGACCTGAAACGTTTAGCGGGTGAAATTGATAAAATACTGATCAATCTGCATGTGGGCGAAGAGATTTCAGCCGGCACAGTAGAACGGTTAGTGGGCATCAGTAAGGAATATAATGTATTTGAGTTGCAGAAAGCACTTGCCCAGCGTGACGTTGTAAAAGCTAACCAGATTGTAGAGTATTTTGGGCTTAATCCAAAGGATAATCCATTGGTTGTCATTTTGGCGCAATTGTTTGGCTATTTCAGTAAGGTGTTGTTAGTGCAGGCATCAAAAGATCAATCCGACAAAGCGCTGGCTTCCTTGCTTGGGGTGAATCCATTTTTTGTAAAGGATTACCAGACGGCTGCCCGTTCCTTTCCTTTACCCAAAGTGGCTGCTATTATTCACGCCATTCGCCGGGCCGATGGACAAAGTAAAGGAATCGAAGCTCCGACCATGAGCGAGCGTGACATTTTGCGCGAACTCGTGTTTGAAGTATTGCATTAATTGATTTCGGCTCATGAAAAAAGCTGTCCCGAATTTGGGGCAGCTTTTTGTGTTTTAAGGGATCATGTTTAACTCAAAATAGACTTCACCTAAATTTATTTCTTTGTTGTTGCAACCATGTTGCATATATTGCAGGCGTTTTTCAGAAAATAGCTGAAAGATTGGTCGTAGAATGCAGTATCTAGGAAAAATTGGCTTACTCTTTTTAGGAATATTGGGGGCATCAGTAGGAGGGTGGGCACAGTCTGCCCCATGCCGTATACTGTTGCGAGGCCAAATTCTGTCGGCTGATAACCAACTTCCTTTACCGGGAGCAACGGTCTACATACGCGAACTCAAAACTGGAGCTGTTGCCGATTCATCGGGTCGTTTTCAATTGACAGGATTATGTTCTGGTAAATACTCGGTTGATTATCAGTTTGTTGGATATACTACTCTCTCTTCGTCAGTCCTAATCGGAAATGATTCCTTGCTAGTACTCAACCCTGTTTCGTTGAAGGCAGATAGTCAGACATTGCAGGAAATAGTCGTAACGGAGCATCGGTCGGAAGCCCAGCAATTACTACAGACACAAACAAGCTTATCAGGAGCGGCTCTGGATCAAACACGCGGGCAATCACTCGGCGAGAGCCTGAAAGCATTAACGGGTTTGTATTCCATCCAGACGGGGCCAAGTATTTCAAAGCCCGTTATTCATGGGTTGTATAGCAACCGGATTATTATTCTGAACAATGGCATCCGGCAGGAAGATCAACAGTGGGGAACCGAACATGCTCCCCAGGTTGATCAGTTTCTGGCGTCGCGATTGACGGTAATTAAAGGAGCGGCCAGTATCCGATACGGGTCCGACGCTATTGGAGGGGTGATTTTAGTCGAACCGAAAGCTATGTCGACGCAACCGGGTATTCGGGGGGAAGTCAATGCCGTTGGCGCTTCCAACGGTGGTTTAGGCGTTGCTTCGGGCGTGGTAGAAGGCGCATTTGCTAAGAAATTGGCTGGATTGAGTTGGCGGTTGCAGGGAACTCTGAAAAAGTCGGGTTACGTGCGTACACCTAACTACTATCTGGAAAATACCAGCTACCACGAGGCCAACTTTTCCGGCGATTTGCATTACGATCACAAGAATTGGGGTGCAGAGGTTTTTTATAGTCGCTTTGATACAAAAATTGGTTTGTTCACAGGCGCGCAGGTCAGTAGTCTGGCAGATTTATACGCAGCCATTCAGCGACCTGAACCTTTGTCGAAACCTGGTTTTTCGTATGACCTTGGTCGTCCTTACCAGGATGTACAGCACGATTTGCTAAAAATCAGAACGCATCTTCATACAAAAAAAGGGGGAGAATTAACCGCCACCTATGCCTGGCAGCAGAACCAGCGTAGAGAGTATGATTACGTTTCGTTTAGCGGAATTCTGACCCCGGAGTTATACCTTAAACTGGAAACGCAAACACTCGATTTAGTTTGGGAACATGCACCAATTAAAACGAATGCGGGTGGTCAATGGTCTGGTAGTGTGGGTTTTAACGGTATCACCCAGAGTAACATACGTCAATACCTGTTTCTGATTCCGAATTTCCGAAATTACGGGGCTGGTCTGTTCGCCATTGAACGATACGCCATTGGCCGTTGGACAATAGAAGGGGGAATTCGTTATGATTACCGCTGGCTACGCGCTTTTTTCCTGGATGAAGTGACCAAGAAGACCTACTTCGAAACCCACGACTGGAGCAACGCCAACGGATCACTTGGGCTAGCTTATCAGCTTCGTCCTGACCTAACGCTTACTGCAAACCTGAGTACAGCCTGGCGAGCGCCAAATGTATCGGATTTGTATTCGAATGGCCTGCACCAGAGTGCTGTTGCCTATGAGCGGGGAAATCCAGATTTACGGCCTGAGCAGGCCTATAACGGCAATCTGGTGCTGGCGTATGCTGGTAAACGGTTGAGTGGAGAAATTGGCATTTATAACAACCTAATCCAAAATTATATTTATCTAAAACCGGATTCTGTCCCAGTCGTTCGTCAACGTGGGGCCTTCCCGTCGTACACCTATAGCCAGGTTCAGGCAACATTCCGGGGTATTGATGCAACGCTGACATACAAACTGACAGATCAGTTAGCGTTCACGACAAAAAATTCGCTACTCTTTGCTTACAATCATACTGATCGTGGCTATTTGGTTTTCATCCCGCCCAATCGGTCTGACAACAGTCTGCGTTATGAATGGGCTAAATGGGGGAAATTGTCAGAATTGTACCTGTCTATCACCGGATTGTATGTGGCTCGACAAAATCGCGCTCCAACTGTAACCACTCGCCAGGAGAATGGTCAAATCATTTTTACCGGCGATTTTGCTGCCCCTCCACCAGCATACTTTTTACTTGGCGCCGAACTCGGATTCAGGATGCCTATAGGAAACCAAAGGATGAATATTATTCTAAGTGGCACTAACCTGGCAAACGTCGCTTATCGGGATTATCTCAACCGCTTTCGATACTTCGCTGATGAACAGGGACGTAACATTATGCTCAAACTACGTCTGCCCTTTTCGGTCGGGAAGCATTCATAAATCAAGCCAATACAATCTGTTTTACCGTTAATTTCTAAAGTTATGAAGCAAGTTAAAAATCACTTCATTTGGTTGTCGTGTGTCGTATTACTGGCTGGAGCCTGCAAAAAAGACGAAGAGAATGTAGCTCCAACTGATGATAATGAAGCCATTACAACCGCTACGATTACGTTAACCAATAAAGCGTCGGCTACGGATGTGGTAATTGCTACCGTTGAAAACCTCAATACGACTGCTGATTTCAGTAAGGCTACGTTGAACCTGAAAGCCAATGCGACCTATACAGGGGTAATTTCGTTGCTCGACAAAACGAAAACGCCACCGCTCGACGCCACCGCAGAAATTAAAGAGAAAGCCAACGAACACTTGTTTGTTTACACACCAACACCGGCAAATCTGTTAACCATAACCCTGACTGACAAAGACTCGAATCCAGCACCAGGTCCTTACCCAATCGGTTTAACTACTGAAATCAAAACGGGAGCGGCCGGTTCGGGCAAACTGAATCTGGTATTACGGCATCAACCAAATGTGAAGAACGGAACGTCAGCTCCCGGCACATCTGATCTCGATACTGAATTTACAGTAGTCGTGAAATGAGAAATTATATAGAATGATGGCCTGTGTATTGATCATCGAAGTGCAGGTGAACATCGGTAATTCACAAGTATACCTTATATACATGAAAAAGTCGTAACTTAGTCATGCATAAAAGGTATACTTGTGAATTGGTGGATTATTTTACGAATCGGGCAATGGTTAGCGCAACTCAATAGCCCGCCTGAAGGCTATTTGATGAGTGATGAAGCCTTTTTCGCTCAACCGCTTGCGCAACAGCTAATTGTTTTGGATCATCCCGACACGCTTTTGTTGAATCTGGCGCTGTTTCAGGCCACCAATGAAGCTCGTCGCAAATTTGGCTTGCCTGTATGCCACTATGATCGGTTCCTTTATCAGGCTGCCCGCGATCATGCTGAATCTATGATGCTTCATGACTACACGAGTCATGAAGATCTCTACAATTTAGAAACCACTACATTACTTAAACGCGTACAAAAACAAACGAAGCGGTTTGGCTGGATGGCTGAAAACATTGGTCAGTATCAGACGATCGATACTCCTGACTGGTATAGTGCCCGGTTTAACAGGCAGAAAGGCAGGTATGATTATATATCGACGGACACCAAACAGCTATATCGACCATACACCTACGCCCGTTATGCCCGTTATGCCGTTCAACAATGGCTGGATTCACCCCATCACCGAGTGAATCTGCTGAATCCTTCATTCACACATGTGGGTTGTGTAATGCTGTTATCAGCCAATCCATATAAGCAGCGTAAAGCTCCATTTGGAAGAGTTATACAGAATTTTGGCGCCGAACGAAGCACCGTTCAGGTAACTCGATAAACCGTTTTTCTTGCCCGATTTTAATCAAGTGTGATCTTGAAAAGTATCAATCAGCAAGTTCGCCGTACTGCTACCTTTGTCTGTGCAGATAAATAATCAGCAGAAAAAGCATGATTGATAACGGCTCCTCGCTTGCTGCCAAATTGGACGTCAGCATACGAGCAATTTATCGAGATATCATGGCACTAGAACAAGCCGGTGTACTCATTGTGGCGGAAGAAGGCTAAGGAGATTCGTTGATGGAAGGTTTTCGGCTACCTCCTGTTTCGTTTTTGGTACGTGAAGCAGATGCCTTGATTACGGCTGAAAAGGTAATGGCCAAAACTAGGATGCTTCGTTTGTAAAGGAATGTACAGAAGTAGAAAAAATAAGGCGATTCTGCGAAACAGCACTAAAGATAACGCGGTGCTCTTGTCCAGTCGGATGGTAATTTTAATTCGTAATTTTTAAGAAGGTAATCTCTTTAAAATCAGCGATTTGGATAAAAGACGCCGTTACCTCATTTCACTTACTGCTAATTGGAAATCCTTTAGGTAAACCTTTCATTTGCTTGAAACTGAAGACGTACGATCTTCTAAGCTATAGGTTTTCAACCGTATAACTGTCAAAACAATGAATCAGCTACTGATACTTATTATTCTGATGATTTTCAACTTGACATCGGGCAAACCGCTTTTAGCCAAACGAAAACACAAGCAGGTATGGCAATTAAAACAGAAAACAGCGTAACAGATCTTACACTGGCGGCAGTAGAGAGGTTTAATGCCGCATTCAATCGCCACGATGTCGATGTGGTGATGAACGAAATGACAGAAGACTGTATTTTTGAAAATACAAATCCGCAACCTGATGGCACTCGTTTAGTTGGTGCCGAAGCTGTCAGAGCTTATTGGGGAAAATTCTTTGCTTCTAATCCAGATGCTTTTTTTGAATCGGAGGAGGTATTCACTAGTGGCGATCGTTGTGTAGTCAGGTGGATTTATCGCAAGATAAAAGAGGGGAAGCCCTGGCATTTGAGGGGAGTGGATGTTATTAACGTTCGAAACGGAAAGGTCGCAGAAAAACTGGCATATGTAAAAGGTTGATCGTTTGAATGAGTGAACGGATAGGGAGTGAAAGCGGCCTGAATTAATCAAACGAAAATTGTTATGAATACTAAACGACTAAGTTTAATACTCGGTCTTCTCATACTGTTTATCTCATTTTTAGTACCGCGATACACTTTCGATTGTCAACTTTATGACACCTATTTTGTCATTAGCTGGAGCATTATTCTTAGATATGCAGGAAAACTACTTTCTCTATTGGGGGTGGGAGCTTTGATGCTAAGCAAGAAAATATGAGTACGTAGTAGTACCATTCTGATTTTAGACCTGCTTCTGATTCATTTATACTAATAAGTAAAAACAGACCAACATAAATTATTGCGCAACCGTTGATCGTCAAGAACCAGAGCACGGATAGCTTCAGGAAGCTTATCCCGTTGCCATTGGCATTCCTGTTCGCGAACGGAATTCCTATTCTCATTCGATGAAGCTTCCATAACAGCTCTGATGGCATAGGCGGCAGCCCCCAATTCATGGGCTGCCACATGGGCTACGGCAACCGCCTGACCAGCGGATAAAGCGGCTAATTTTGCTGCTCCAGAAACCTCCCTGGCTGCTGCATTAGAGGCAAATGCGGCCATATGAGCCTGTTTCATAGTAATTTCTCCTGCCACCCAGGCATAGGTTAATTCGATGGCACGGCGTGGTCGGTCGTCAGTCGGGCTCATTTTTTCGAAATAGGGTAATACGTGCTGAGCGCATTGAGCTGCCCAAATGGCCAGTAAATGATGGTCTTCGTCTACTAGCGTACCCCCACGGCGGACGGTAATAAATCGTTTATCACGGATTTTAGGAAGTATCATATCGATAGTTAAGAGTTCTGAAAGTGTTGAAGATAATTTACCTTTTCTGAAGATAAAGGAACAATTATAAGTGATCTCGAGTGCCTATGAGCGAATTATAGCCTATATAACGAAGCTCTAGAAGTACTTTTAGGGAGAAACGAATAATATACTGAGACCTATATGTACAGGAGTTGCCTACTCCATTTTACCTCGAAAACGCTCAATAAGGCATAAAAAAAGCCCTTTACCATCTTGTAAAGAGCTTCTAAACTGGTAGCGGGGAGCAGGATCGAACTGCCGACCTTAGGGTTATGAATCCTACGCTCTAACCATCTGAGCTACCCCGCCGTGTTTCGTACCACAAAAGTAAGGAAAAATCGTTGCAAGGCAAAAAAGGCCGTTGACTTTCGCAAAAAAAATCGTTTACCTTTGTCAATGACCCCTTTTCTGTAGAAAAAATTATGGAGAAATTTAAATTCGTCGCCGAATATGAACTTCGGGCCTCTCCCAAAATGCTGTTTCCCTACATTAGTACGGCTTCAGGCTTATCGCAGTGGTTTGCCAGTAAAGTAAATACAATGCCCGAACAGCGATTTGATTTCCAATGGGATAACGAAAGTCATATTGCCCGACAGGTATCCATGCGGCAGAATAAGGGAGTACGATTTGAGTTTTTAAATACCAACGACGACGAATCGGATAATAATTACGTTGATTTTCGAGTCGAGCAGAGCGAGTTGACCCAATCGACGTTTCTACGCATTACCGATTACTCAGGTACGACCGATGAAGAAGAACTCAAAGATCTCTGGGATGGTTTAATGGATAAGCTGCGGGAAATTGTTGGCAGTTAACATAATTTACGAATTACAATGTACGATTTACGGCATTCTCTTTGTTATATCGTAAATCGTAATTTCAATACGTGAAAAAAGTTGACAAATTAGTACTCGGCTCATTTTGGGGGCCGTTTTTTTTGACACTGGCCGTCGTCATCTTTATTTTTCTGATGCGACTGCTGATGTTCTATATCGACGATTTCGTCTCGAAAGACCTCGATCTGGCTACTTTTGGTCGATTATTGTTCTACTTTGCGTTGCTCACCATTCCAACAGCCCTGCCGTTGGCTGTGTTACTTTCGTCGCTCATGACGTTTGGAAATCTGGGTGAGTTTTTTGAACTAACTGCACTTAAAAGCGCCGGAATTTCACTTACCCGGGCCATGCAGCCATTACTGATTGTGGCTGTTTGTATCAGTGCTTTTTCGTTCTGGTTTAATAATTCTGTATCGCCCTGGGCCAATTTAAAAGGGTATAGCCTGCTTTATGATATCAAAACAGCCAAAGCGGCTCTGAATCTGAAAGAGGGGATTTTCTACAATGATCTTCCAGGTTATAGTATTAAGGTAGATAAGAAAATTAAAGGTCCCAAAGAGAGTAAAAACGGTGATTTGCTAAAAGGGCTTGTTATTTATAAGCATCCGATGAATGGCATCGAGTCCGGAAATCGGGAAATTATTCTGGCCGACTCTGGGCGAATGTATACCGATCAGGATCGAACCTATCTTGTGTTTGAACTTTTTAATGGTAATGATTACCAGGAATATTCCAGTAATAGCCCCGTTACATATGCCAGCAGCGGAGGGGCTCCATTAGGAGGACAATTTATGCGGAATGGGTTCAAAGATTATCGGTTGGTCATTGGGCTGGAATCGTTTGGGATCAAACGAACTGATGAAAACCAGTTTGAGTACCATGAGTACATGAAAAATCTGAAAGAACTAACGACACTAACTGACTCATTACGAAAAGATTATAAAAATACCAGTCTAAGTGTCGCCAGCACATCACGTCAATATTACAACTACCAGTTTAAGTCGGATGGGACAGTTCGCCAAAAGAAAGTGCTGGAAGGTAAATGGATCGATTCGCTATTGAACAAATATAAAATAGCTCCGCAGGAATTAGCGCAGACTGCGTTAGGACAAGCCCAGAACATGCTTTCTTACGCTACATCAAACGTCACATACCTGCGTGAAAAAGAGAAGAGTGTATGGAAATACCAGCTGGAGTCCCATCATAAATTTACGCAATCGATTTCGATTTTTGTGATGTTTCTGATTGGGGCCTCAATGGGAGCGATTATCAAAAAAGGTGGTTTTGGGGTACCTGTGTTGATTGCTATCGTGTTTTTTATTTTCCTGTACATATTAACAATTGTGGGAGATAAGTATGCGAAAGATGGATTAGTCTGGGTGCCGATAGGTGCCTGGCTGGCCAATATTGTTCTATTCCCAATTGGCTTAGTGCTGATGCAGCGTGCCCGGCACGATTCACGGCTATTTGATAAAGATGTATATATAATTGCCTGGGATCGACTAAAGAAGCGGTTCGAGCAATTTAGAAACCGTAAAGCAGTAGCTATGAGTCAATAGACGGCTGTTTCTCAGTCAATCGTTAAATGCAATTAACTAATAACCTAATAAACTATTGGCTGAAAACTGGCGACTATCGACTATTTTTCTTACCTTTGCGCCTTAATTCAATTTTGTTAACTATTTAGCTGTCTGAAGATGTATCTAACGACCGAAAAAAAGCAGGAGATATTCTCCACCTCGGGTCATGCCAAAAGTGCAACGGACACCGGGTCGGCCGAATCCCAGATCGCGCTGTTCACCTATCGGATTAGTCATTTAACTAATCACCTGAAAGTTCACAAGCACGATTATGGCACCCAGTTGGGTCTTTTAAAATTAGTAGGTAAGCGTCGGCGGTTGCTGAATTACCTCCAACAAAAGGACATCACGCGATACCGGGCTATTCTGGCTTCGCTGGGATTACGGAAGTAATCGGCAACTCCAAAAAAAGGGAATCTGCTCCACTAGTAGATTCCCTCATTTTTGTTGTTTCTATAGAGACATAGTAAAATTCCATTTGCATGATAGTGAAATAAATTGGGGAATACTGACAAATAGGTACTACCCGCGCGGTTTAAAGCTGTAAGAGACGAATTAAAATCAGGTCTATGTTTCAAATTACCACGCAATCCGTTGCGCTGCCCGACGGGCGAGAAATTACCATCGAAACCGGAAAAATGGCCCGCCAGGCCGACGGAGCGGTGGTTGTCAGATTGGGTGACACGATGCTGTTAGCCACTGTTGTTTCAAGTAAAGATGCCAAAGAAGGCGTCGATTTCCTTCCCTTATCTGTCGATTATCAAGAAAAATTTGCGTCTGCTGGTCGAATTCCAGGTAGCTTTCAGCGACGCGAAGGTCGCTTAGGCGATCACGAAATTTTGATCAGCCGTCTGGTAGATCGTGCGTTACGCCCTATTTTTCCCGATAATTATCACGCTGATACTCAGGTGATCATCACACTGATTTCAGCAGATCCGGAAGTGCAGCCAGATGCATTGGCGGCATTGGCTGCTTCATCGGCGCTGGCTGTATCGGATATTCCGTTCAACGGACCGATTTCGGAAGTGCGTGTGGCTAAAATTGATGGACAATATCAAATCAACCCTAAAACGGCGGATATCGATCGCGCTACCATCGATCTGATTGTAGCAGCTACCGAAAAGGATATCTGCATGGTAGAAGGGGAAATGAACGAGTGTTCGGAAGCCGAAGTGGTAGAGGCACTCAAAGCTGCTCACGAAGCTATTAAAGTCCAGTGCCAGGCTCAGAAAGAACTGGAAGCTAAAGTAGGCAAGACCGAAAAACGAGAATATAATCACGAAACCCACGACGAAGAGTTGCGGGCAGCAGTTCGGGCAGCTACGTATGATAAAATTTACGCTGTTGCTCGTCACCAGAATCCAAGTAAAAAAGGCCGTTCGGAGGCATTTAAAGCCGTTCGTGATGAATATATCGCTTCATTTCCGGAAGGATCGGAAGTTAATGTTGGCCTTATCAAAACATACATTCACGATCTGGAGTGGGAAGCTTCTCGCCGATTGGTGCTTGATGAGCGTGTTCGATTAGATGGTCGTCAACTCGATCAAATCCGTCCTATTTCGGCTGAAGCGGGTATTTTACCAGGCCCACATGGTTCGGCGTTATTTACGCGCGGTGAAACCCAGTCGCTGACAACGGCTACGCTTGGTACTAAAACGGATGAGCAGATTGTTGATCAGCCAATGTATCAGGGTTATGCCAAATTCCTGTTGCACTATAATTTCCCAGGTTTTTCAACGGGTGAAGTGAAGCCAAACCGAGGGGCTGGTCGTCGGGAGATTGGCCACGGAAATCTAGCGCATCGATCACTGAAAAAAGTATTGCCGCCCGAAGATGAGAACCCTTATACAATTCGGGTTGTGTCTGATATTCTCGAGTCGAATGGATCTTCATCTATGGCAACCGTTTGTGCCGGTACAATGGCTTTGATGGATGCTGGTATCAAAATCAAGGCACCCGTAGCCGGGATTGCTATGGGCTTGATTTCGGACGGTGAAAAATATGCCGTTCTATCGGATATCCTTGGCGATGAAGACCATCTTGGCGATATGGATTTCAAGGTGACAGGCACCGAAAATGGAATCGTGGCCTGCCAGATGGACCTGAAAGTAGATGGACTATCGTATGAAGTGCTGGCTCAGGCGTTGGAACAGGCTCGTGTAGGTCGTCTGCACATTCTGGGAGAAATGAAGAAAGGCATTGCCGCCGTTCGTCCAGACCTGAAACCACATGCTCCGCGTGCCGTTGTCATCAAGATTGATACCAACCAGATTGGTGCCGTTATCGGACCCGGCGGTAAAGTTGTTCAGGACATTCAGAAAGACTCAGGTGCTATCGTTAATATTGATGAACACGACAATGCTGGCTGGGTTAGCATCTTTGCGACAAACAAAGAAAGCATGGACAAAGCCGTGTCGCGCGTGAAAGGAATTGTGGCTGTTCCTGAAGTGGGTGAAACTTATGTAGGGAAAGTCAAAACCATTCAGCCGTTTGGTGCCTTCGTTGAGTTCATGCCCGGTAAGGATGGATTATTGCACATCTCCGAAATCAAATGGGAGCGTCTGGAGACAATGGAGGGCGTTTTGAAAGTAGGAGAGGAAGTAACAGTTAAATTAATTGATGTAGATAAGAAAACAGGGAAGTACCGTTTGTCGCGCAAAGTTTTACTGCCGAAGCCAGAGAACAAAAATGCGTAAGTCATTGTTACTTTTTTATGTAATTCACCGTCAAAAGAAAGCGTTATATAGGCAATTTGCCACGGGCGACGTACTATGAGACAGCTAAAAATTTCAAAACAGATTACCAATCGTGAAAGTCAGTCATTAGACAAGTACTTACAGGAGATTGGTAAAGTAGACCTACTCACACCAGACGAAGAAGTAACGCTGGCCCAGAAAATTCGGGAAGGTGACCAACTGTCACTAGAACGGTTGACGAAGGCTAACTTACGTTTCGTTGTTTCTGTTGCTAAACAGTATCAGAATCAGGGCCTATCCTTAGGGGATTTAATTAACGAAGGAAACCTCGGTTTGATCAAAGCCGCCCAACGGTTTGATGAAACACGCGGGTTTAAATTTATTTCGTACGCCGTTTGGTGGATTCGCCAGTCGATTCTGCAGGCATTGGCCGAACAGTCACGGATTGTGCGTTTACCACTCAACCGCGTAGGCTCGCTGAACAAGATTTCGAAGACGTTCTCCGATCTGGAGCAGAAATTCGAACGGGAGCCATCGCCTGAGGAATTGGCTGCTGTATTGGATATCTCGGCCGCTGAGGTTGTTGATACGCTCAAGATTTCGGGTCGCCACGTGTCAATGGATGCACCATTCGTTCAGGGCGAGGAAAACAGCTTGCTGGATGTACTCGAAAATGATGGCGAAGACAAACCCGATTCAGGTCTGATCAATGATTCGCTTCGTAAAGAAGTACAACGCGCGCTTTCGACGTTAACGCAACGTGAGGCTGATGTAATCACGCTCTACTTCGGTCTGAATGGCGAGCACGCAATGACGCTCGAAGAAATTGGTGAGAAATTTAACCTGACCCGCGAACGGGTTCGGCAAATAAAAGAAAAAGCCATTCGTCGACTGCGCCATACCTCAAGGTCGAAGGCGTTGAAGACGTACCTGGGCTAATAATCCTGTTTGCTTATGCAAGACGGCTCCTGCGAAAGTGGGAGTCTTTTTGTTTTTAGAAGAAAATTATCTTTGTCTCAGGGCTCTCCGTAATTGGTATAATATACGCTCAATTAGCCGTAAATCTTCAGTGATAATCTCAGCAGAAGCTTCCATACCAGTTTTACACGTCAAATTTTTGTTATAGCTAGTTCTTAATCCTTTGGATAATTCAATAATGGCAGAAAAATACGTATTATCTGGGGATGGGATTTGCGAAATCGACCTAATAATGCCTTCCACGGCACCAAATTCTTCAAAGGGATACCCTTGAAATTTTATCAGTACTTCATGCCCTTTTTTTACGCGTCCAAAATTAGCCTGTGGTATCCTTAACTCGCCGAAATATTGGTTTTTGTCGATCACTCCTACATACATAACTTCGGAACCAGCCTTTAAAACTTGGTTTTCCTGTATTATCATAGAATAGTGGATTATACCAGCTAACGGAGCTTCCAGTAAATATCGCTTCTTCCAATCAGTCGCTGCACTTATCAATGTATTGACTGCCTGCTCAAATTATTTTTTTGCTCTAAAGACTGTTTGTCAAGCTCAGTAATTTCTCTGCGCTTCTGTGTTTGATTTGTCGAATTAGCTGTAATTGAAATGTCTATTTGTTTATCGGTAAACGTTTGGCCAGGAGTTTACTCTCCTCGCGTTGGTAGTCTAATGGTGAGATTACTTTATCATTATATAGTTTTTTATGAATATCAAACTCGTTTTGAGCAATCAATTCGTCTTGAGAATAGCTATTTTAAGATGATGACCTTTTGCTGTGTTTTAGAATAGGCAACGTATGTAATATCGTTTTTACCGCTTTGATAGGAAAAACAACGACTTCTAGGAGTTGATTTCAACTCATTCCAAGCTGCTTTAATAGATTTCTCTACGGCAAAAGAGTCTGGATTTACTTGTGAAATGTTGGAAAAATGATCTGCCCTAAAAAAGTTGTTGATATGGCTTTGCACTATTTTTTTATCTGATTCGGAATTAATTGTCTCTGTATGATTAATCAGATTGCTGGCTGGAAATGTATCCCAGTAAATCATCTTGCCTTGATGATTCTTAATTTGAAAATTGACTTGGCCGCTTAGAAGAGTCTCACCAGTAATAGTCACTTGTAAAGTATCCTTATTCAGATTGTCAGAGAATGGTTGGATTATCTCATTCGTTAATAGCGGTTTTACGGTAATAACGTTTGTCGTCGCAATTGGCTGTTCGTTTGTGGTCTGCGTGCAGGCAATTAGCCCTGGGATGAGAAGAGTAATTATATAATATTTTATTGATTCGATTATTTTGAAAATCATAATGCTATATAACATCGATTTTAATAATGCCTTTGATAATATTACGGACGAATTTTGTCAATGTTGCGAGGACGTTTTGATAGATCATGGCTGAATTTGAATTAGGTTTGAAAGAAAGAGATAAATAAAAAAGACAGCCCGAAAGAACTGTCTTTTTTATTTATCTGTACAAAAAAATTAATTCTTAAGAATCCAGGATTGAGTGCCTGCTAATGAATCGATTCGAGCCATGTTAGCTACAGCTTCAGTTCGAATAGCAGATCCGGCAGCAGCTACTTTAAACAGATTTTTTTCGCCAGGTGCCGGGAAGATGATAAAGGCGTCGGCATAACCTACTTTTCGCAATCGGTTCCGTACGCGAAGGGCATTTTCTTTACTCGAGAAAACGCCAGCGATTACAGTAAAATAGGGGCCAACACGTTTAGGTTTTGCAACGGCAATTGGTGCGGTTGCTACGGGCAATGTGGGAGCAGGAGTAGGTACAACCTTTGCTTTCGCCACTGTAGGGGCAACTTTGGGAGCCGCAACTACTGGTGCTGTTACAGGAGCAGCAGTTGGTTTAACTGGAGCTGGTTTAACTACTGGTGCTGCAGCAACAGCTACAGGATGCACTGCAGGTTTGGTTACGGATTTCATTTCAGTAACCGGTTTCACTGCAACTGGCTTAGACGCTACCGTTTCAGCTGTATTCCAGCCATCATTTGGTTTTGCGGGAGCTATTTCAACCGGTTTCGTTTCCGTAATCGGTTTAGCAGGCGTTACCTCGACTGGTTGCGTTTCCGTTTTAGCAACTGGTTCGGCAACTACTTTGGGCATCGCTACAGATTCAGATGTTACCTTTTTATCGGTTTTATCGGCTACACGTTCAAAAAAAGAAGTGGGGAACCGTAGCAAATTAGCCGGGTCAAGGCTACTTCTAAAGGGCTGCCCAGGCTTAATAACTGAGAAATAGCTTATAGTTCCTAATGAGCCAACTAATAGCGTAACAGCCGCAACACGCCAGTAAACGCGATTAGGACGATAAGGAGTTAGGGTAACAATTTCTTCATCGGGAAGCACTGGTTCAAGCTTGGGAAGCGGAATCGCTTCTAAAACGGGTTCTGGCTTAGGCTCTTGTTCAGGTATTTCAACGGATAAGGCACTCATGCCATAAGCATCTCCGAGAAAGTTATGGCGTAAGCTAGGGTTGAACTGTAGCTTACCTTCTTCATTATACGTAAAGGTGCCTATGCCATCTAGATCATATCGCCCCGCTTTTTCTACCTCTTGACGTAGTTCCTGAACAAACGAACTGATGCGTTTTTGCGCAGCATCGCGTGAGATGGACTCATGCAGCATGATGTAGATACCGAGAATACCATCGTCGAAACGGAGGGCTTCATTAAAGGCAACCCGCTTGCGGGGAGGTAGGTAGAGGCCGTTTGCTTCCGTGTAACTGGCTGGTTGATAGTGCGTCAAAAAAGCCCCTAATTCAGGTATGACGATGCAGTCATATTGATAGAGCAATTTTTTGAGGTATTCGTTAACTGATACCATGGTTGATTGTGGTGGTGAATTAGAACGAATAACTGATTCCTCCGAGAAAGTTAATTCCTTGTGATTGATAATACAAATACCGTTGATAGTTCTGCCCGAATATATTATTCAGTGACACAAAGGCGGAAAGTTGTTTCCCTAAGAAATAGTCAATTTTTACGTTCGCGTCATAAATTGGTTTTAAGGTGTATGTCAAGCCTGATACAAAATTTTTATTCTTTATTCCCTCATAAAAATATAAATCGGCGGTAATGAATAGCTTTTTATCCAGAATATAGGAGTTTGTCCAGGTAGCCGTGGTTCGCGGGCGCCCCCAGGCTGCTTCGAGCCGATCGAGCCCGTAATTGAAAAAATCCACTTTTAAAGTAGATCGAAATTTCTCTTTTTGCGCATAAGCGAGTTGCCCCGACACCGTCAACACGTTTGATAAGCCGCCGTCGTACAACACAAAGAATTTCGTTGTATCTGGTGCTGTGTTGTTAAAGGTTGAGAAGTTGCGATAGCGGGCGTAGGATACCTTGCCTTCGTACGAAAATCCCCCACCTATCGCTCCTTTTGATCCGGCATAAAAATCAATCGATTTGACGGTGTTAGCCAGAACCACCTGAGGAGCAAGCCACTTATTTTCTGTGAGTAACGATCGGAGTGTATTTCGGTTAATATCACCATCAACACCCGCAAATAGGTGAATATTGCCTACCGGAACCACATCTAAATCAATTACCGGAAATGCTCTGGTTTCGTTAATGTTCTGCCGCTGGTCGG
The DNA here is from genome assembly GCF_054776975.1 of Spirosoma harenae. NCBI lineage: Bacteria > Pseudomonadati > Bacteroidota > Cytophagia > Cytophagales > Cytophagaceae > Spirosoma > Spirosoma harenae. Next base: position 92,482 of record NZ_BAAHBD010000024.1, read on the forward strand.
TTTGGTTTGCGACATTGATTCCGGCTGTTACTGTGAACAGCGAGGAGGTATATTTGAAGGTTGGTTTTACCCGAAATAGATTCCGATTATCAACGATATTTCCATCAGAACGTTGGGTTAGATACGCATCAGCAGAAACTAGCGCGAAGAAGTTATCGGAAATTCCCAGCGAAGCATTAAAATTTGTCCCCCAATCCGTTTCAGAGGCATTAAATCGGTCGCTTAAAGATGTAATTCCCGTACGTAGTGAATAGTCAATTGCGTTTTCCGATTTCGCGTTTTCAATCCCAAGCTTAAAATTGATCGTATTGAGTCGCTGCTTGATCAGGTCAGGATTGAATGTTGAAAGCTCAGCATATTGGCGACTGTAACCGTAAAAGTTATAGGCATTTCGGTCGAACCCCAGATCGGCCTGAAGCTTGAAGGCATCAGCCAGATACTTACCGGTCACTCGTACACGCGTATCGCTTTGAGACGAATTTTTCCCATCAACAGGTCCAATTCCCGATGATAAATGCCTGACAGATGCTTCCAAAGCAAGATTCGACAGGTTGTTGATACCAACAAATCCTTCACCTAAAAACGAGCTATAATTACCAGCTCCTACCTTTACATAGTTGCTATAAGCAGGGGTATCGTCGGTTGATGTCGTGGCCGGAGACAAGACATTGGTGTTAATTCGAGGATCGCCAACAGTCAATTTACGATCTTCAAACTCATAGGTCATTTTACGTTGATCAGCCGATGGTTTGATAGAGGGTATCTTGTTGAAAATCCGATTTGCAGGAGGTAATTCTATTTTTCGACTTTTTTCGACCGTAATTTCCTGATTATCCACTTCGCCTTCTTTAACAGGACGAGTTGGTTTCGGCTGCTGCGCGTAAAGCGTAGTCGTCAGTAAAAGGAAATTAAACGTGACTATTGGGCGAATTGTCATTGAGACTGTGTGATTTGCGACTCACAAAAGGATATCCTACTAAAATCGTGCCGTTGTGGCATTGTAGGGCATACTTTGTAAAATCAGTTTTTATTTTCAAGGGTAGTTAATTTCTGTTTCGCTTCGGCAACGATGGTCTCCTCAGACGAATTTTCGATGATGGAGTTTAATACGGCTTTGGCCTGAGCAGGTTCATCGAGCGCAACGTTGTTATCGGCAACGAGAATAAATGCTTTCCCTTTCCAGTATTCAAAATCACCGAATTGCTCATTGAATTTCAGCAGCGCCGAAATGGATTCCTTATACTTTTTCTGCTTATTCAAAATCAACCCGAGGTGATATTGTGCCTCTGCACCATTGACATCCTTAGCAAGAGCAATAGTTTTTTCGAAATCAGCTTGAGCCGTTTTATAATCGCCTTTGCCAAAGGCAACTTTGCCTAACATCAATTGAGCCCGGTTCTGTGCACTTGCTACAATATTCCCGGCCGCTAGAACTTCGCGCGCCATAGCAGAGGCTGAATCAGGTTTGGGATACGCAAAATACGTATCCATCATGCCGAGTTGGGCCGTAACCTGTTCGGCCCGGTTCGTGGATTTGGCTATAATGATCTGGTAATTTCGGAGGGCGCGAGGATAGTTCTTCTGCTTGGCTTCTAAATCAGCCGCTCGTGTGGCCGCCCGAACGAGATAAGCTGAGCGATTGTCGGTAACAATCATGTTGTAATATTGAAGCGCGTTGCCAATATCATCCGTCAAACGATACGATTCGGCTAAATAATAGCGGGCTTCATTCGTGTTCGGGCTGGCCGGATATTCCTGCATAAACGTGAGCAGGGATTGAATGGCCTGCGCGTATTTTGCACTTGCGTAGATATTCTTGGCATTCTCAAACTGTACCCGCTCAACATCAGAACTGCCTGGATTCCCTTTTTTATATTGACCCAGCACCTGCGAAAATTCTTCCGGACGACCAGCATCATTCAGTGTGTTCTGAATACCAAGTAGGGCACTTTGAGCCTGTTCCGAATCGCCATACTTATCCAGAATGCGTTTGTAATCTGCAATGGACAGATCGTATTGCTGCATGTTTCCGTAAGTGATAGCACGTTTTAGCAACGCTGTTGGGATGAGCGAACTACTAGGCTTGTCCTGAATCAACTTACTATAACCCTGAACAGCTGCCTGGTAGGCCCCCCGTTCGAAATCAACATTAGCTCGCTGAAGCAAAGATTCATCTACAAAACGCGAATTTGGAAATTGACGCTGTACCTGATCGAACTGCGCCTTTGCTTCAGCATCGCGTCCTACATAACTCAGAATCACCGCTTTTTGATAAGCCGCATAATCTTTATCGGCTGCGTTTTGTGCAATGGCCTGATCGTAATAGCGCATCGCATTTTCATACTGTTTTCCGGCAAAATACGTGTCGGCCAGGCGGATAGTGGCGTCCGTAACCTGGTCTTTATTGTCCGGATCGCCCCCGCGACTTACAAAATCACGGAAGTAGGGTTGGGCACGGGAGAATTCTTTTTTATTGTAATACGCATAACCAAGACCATACAAACTTCGGGTGGCATAGCTGGAGTTCGATTTTGAAACGCTGGCGTAAATCGGGATGGCCGTATCATATTGTTTGCCCGCTGAATACGATTCTGCTTTCCAGAATTGTGCGGCTTGCTGTAATTCGTTGTCAACCGGGAATTTCAACGACTTATCCAGATTGGCAACGGCCTGCGGATATCGTTCAGCGTTGAAATCATTCACACCCTGATTATAGGTCAGACGCTGGTAGGTTGCGTTAATTTTTGGGGATCGGCGTTTCAATCCCTCGATATAGGCAATCGCAGCGGGATAATTATTGGAAGCTGAATAGGCCTCGCCAACCAGTTCATTGGCTTCGTTTTCAAACTTGCTGCCGGCATATTGCTTCAGGAAAGCCGTTAACTCCTTCACCGCATCGGCGCCATTGTTCTGATCTAGTTGCAGTTTAGCATGGGTAAATTTGGCTTCTTCCTGGATGTCTTTATTGAACGACAAACGACCAGCCTGATCGAAAGCACTTAGCGCATACGCTGGATTCTGCGTTTGTAAATAGCTGACACCAAGGGTATAAGCTGCATATTGGGCAGTGGTGTCTTTCCCACTCGCCAGGGTTTTTAACTGAGTAATCGCATCTGCGTAGGCTCCCGTACGGAAAAGCGATTGACCATATCGAAACTTAACCGCATTCGGTGCTTTAGCTCCGGCCGCATTAATGTACTGTTTATAATATGGAATCGCTCTGGCAAACTGATTCTGTTGATAAAATACTTCTGCCGTAAACAGAGCTACATCACTAAGTGCTGCTCCATTGGTCCGCCGAAGCAATGGTTCGGTATACGCCAACAATTCATCGTAACGACGCTGGCGGTAAAGTGCCTGAGCGATCCAGTTAGGTACCTGATTCTGGTACGTTGGATCTTTCTCAATGCGTCGGAAATCGGCAACGGCTTCGTTAAAGTTGCGGTTGCGGAAGTTGATGACACCAGCGTAATAGGAAGCTGCGGGGGCATCGGCAAAACCGGGGTCATTTTTGACCTCATTCAGCAATGGCAACGCATGTTGTAGATCCTGCGTACTGTAATAGGAGATGGCTAGTTTGTACTTGTAGCCAGTTTGCTGAGCTGCACTACCGCCCTGAGCGACAGCCTTTTCCAAAAAATCAATGGCTTTGGCGTAATCCTGACGATTGTAATAATAAGTCCCTAAATCGCCATATAGTTGGCCCGCTTTCGGATGTTCGCTATGATTTTTAACAAATCGATCCACCAGCAATTCGGCCCCAGGTTCATCAATATAGAGGCTGGTCAGTGCGATATAATATTCAGCTTCGACGGCGTTTTGGTCACCCGTGTTGAGCAACGTTTGCGAGCCATCGCCACGGCGGGGTTCAAGGTATTGCCGGAACTCGTAGCGAGCAGCCGCGTAATTGGCTTTTTCGAACAGTTCAAGACCGTTTCGATAATGGTAATCGGGTTCTGCATGGCTCTGAGTTCGCTGTGCCGATGCCGACAGCATAGAAAATAGCCCAACGATCAGCAAATAAATGAGTCGATGATTCAATTGGGTGGTTGTATGGGGCATATATAAAATAGAGGTTAATATGGGGTTATGGTGTCCAATTTATGATGAGCTGACGCAGCCATCCTTTCGATGGTGACTCACTATAAACCTTATACTGTTAACCGTAAACCATATACCATAAACTTCAAAATTAAGGAACGTTGTTTCTGAATTGCGTCGTAGTTTTGTCAGAAATTGACAAATATCAGGTCTATTCTGGACAAAAAACGAAGGTATTCTTCTTTCCGTATGAAAAAAAACGCCCGGCTTCTGTATTTACTTACTGTCTGGACATTTTTTATCCCATTCTCATCAACAGCAACGAGCTTATCACCCGATGACGAAACCCCTCCGGCACCCTCTCCAGCGGTGACATACGTGCTGTCGATGCCGGAACCTCAGACGCACTATTTTGAGGTGGAAATGCAGCTAAAAAACGTAGCTACAGCCACAAATGCCAGGAAAAATAATTACATCGATATCAAAATGCCCGTCTGGACTCCGGGTTCGTATCTGATTCGGGAGTATGCCAAAAATGTAGAAGCGTTTACGGCTTCGGTTGATGGTAAAACGGTTCCGAGTGAAAAAATACGTAAAAATGCCTGGCGGGTTAGTACAAATAGCGATAATCTGACGATTAAGTATCGGGTCTATGCCAATGAACTAACCGTTCGAACAAACTTTGTTGATGCCGATCATGGTTACGTAACGCCCGCGGGTATGTTTATGTACCACGATGCCTTGAAAAACATACCATTGCGCGTTGTTGTGCAGCCCTACAAAGATTGGAAAGCGGTTTCGACTGGACTTGAGCCGGTAGATGGGCAAAAGTTTACCTACGAAGCATCGGATTTTGATATACTGGTCGATTCTCCCATTGAGATTGGTAATCAGAAAACCTATGAATTTACGGCATCGAATATTCCCCATACGGTTGCCATGTTTGGGGAAGTCGACTACGATGCAAAGCGATTAATGGATGATTACAAGCGTGTTTGCGAAACGGCTGCGACTGTTGTTGGTGAGCATCCCTGCAAGCACTATACGTTTATCGTCCACCACATTCCGCCGGGTGGGGGAGGATTGGAACACCTAAACTCAACAACGCTCGAAACTACACGATTTGCTTATTCTACCGAGGCCAATTACAAACGGTTTCTGTCGTTAGTCGCGCACGAATATTTTCACCTCTGGAACGTGAAGCGTATCCGGCCTATTGCACTAGGGCCGTTTGATTACGAGAACGAAAATTATACGCACATGCTCTGGTTGTCAGAGGGTTGTACGTCGTTCTATCAGGAATATATTTTACGTAGAGCCGGATTCCACTCGCCAGACGCTTATTTGGCACTTGTAGCCAGTAGTATTACCGAGATTGAAAATCAGCCTGGGACGCGGGTACAGCCCGTGTCAGAATCAAGCTGGGATGCGTGGATTAAAGGGTACCGACCCAACGAAAATTCAGCCAACACAACAATCTCGTATTATAGTAAAGGGAGTGTATTAGGATCGTTGTTGAATCTGGCCATTCTGGCAGGTAGCAACGGCGAACGCAACATGGACGATTTGCTGCGGTATCTGTATGCCGAATATTATAAAAAGCAAAAACGAGGGTTTACGGATGAAGAGTTTCGTCGGGCAGCCGAACAAACAGCCGGTCGCAAACTCGATGCTTTTTTTACAACCGCAGTAAATACGGCTGATCCGATTGATTATAATTCGTATTTCGAGCCGGTAGGCCTACGATTAGTCAATGTAGCTGCGAAAGCGCAGGATGGTTTCTTAGGCGCTGCAGTTACGTTTGCCAACGGAAAATCGACCATTTCGGGCGTTCGTCGCGGATCAGCTGCTTACGTTGGTGGATTAAACGTTGGCGACGAAGTGATTTCGGTTGATGGCGTTCGCATTGGTGATGACCTGCTTCGACTGGTTGGTGGTCGTCGGGTAGGAGATAAAATAACCGTGCTAGTCAATCGGGCGGGGCTACTTCGGGAAATACCCATTTCGCTTTCTCAGAATCCACTGGTGAGTTATCGATTAGAACCTTTATCTAATCAGACCGATGCTCAGAAAGCGCTCTATAACAAGTGGTTATATATTAAATAGTGCGACTATTTTTTGTCATTCTGACGCCAGGAAGGATCTTAACTTATCCTCACTGTATTATTGGGAAACGGTGAGATCCTTCCTGGCGTCAGGATGACAAAAAGGTAAATTACGTTCGCTCGTATTGCAGGCAAATAACCCCAGAGGAGAACGTATGACTATCGACAAGTCGTAAGCCTATTCTGTCCTGAGCCTGCTTAAACACAGGCATTCCTTCGCCGAGGATAACTGGATTCACATTCAGCCAATAAGCGTCAATCAGATTTTCGGCCATTAGTGAGTGAGCGGCTGTAGGACTACCAAAAATTATAATGTCTTTTTCGGATTGCTGTTTGTAAGCACTTAATTGTTCAGCCAAATTATCGCTCAGAACCGTTGTATTGGTAAAATCGTCAGCATTTAAGGATTTCGACAAAACAAGCTTATGCGCTTTTTTGTACCAGGCCGAGTGGTTAATGTCGTGCTTCGAAGCATCTGGTTCGTCGGCAGCGGTGGGCCAGTAACTTTCCATCATTTGATAAGTAACGCGTCCGTATAGAGCCGTGTCGGTTGCGTAAATCTTGGATTCTCCATAATCAAAAATTTCATCGTCCACGTGAATCCAGTCCATCTCACCAGCGGGGCCAGCGACAAAGCCGTCCAGTGATGTGTGCATAAACAATACCAGCTTTCCCATATTTGTTGTCTTTTGTGGTAAGGGTGCAATAAATCATTCAGGATTAATCGAAAAGTAAAACCAGGTTGTTGAACTTGATCTATACTTGTTCCAGCAATTGTTCAGTTAACTGCGTCAGACCAATCGTCGCGGGTTCAACGATGAACGAGACATTTGCCCGTTTATGCATGTCGGGTATAGTTGGATCGACTACATAAATTGGAACTCCATCCCGAACCGAATACACTAGTCCTGCTGCCGGATACACATTCAGCGATGTACCAACGACAATCAGTATATCAGCTTCGAACGTAATGTCAAGTGCAACATCCATCATCGGAACGGCTTCGCCAAACCAGACGATATGAGGCCGTAATTGCGACCCTTTTTCGCAGAGATCACCAGCCTTGATTTCCCAACCCTCAATCTCATACACCAATGACTCATCAACCGTTGAGCGGGATTTAAATAACTCGCCATGTAAATGAACCACTTTCGAAGAGCCTGCTTTTTCGTGCAGATTATCGACATTCTGCGTAATAATCGTAACGTCGTATTTCTCCTCTAATTTCACCAGCGCCAGGTGCCCGGCGTTAGGCAGAACGCTAAGGGCCTGTTTACGCCGTTGATTATAAAAATCCTGCACCAGTATCGGATTTCGTTTCCAGGCCTCAGGCGTAGCGACATCTTCGATCCGATGATTCTCCCAAAGACCATCAGAGGCCCGAAACGTCGGAATGCCACTTTCGGCACTTATGCCCGCTCCCGAGAGTACGACAATTTTTTTGCGTGTTTCCATGTCTATTTTGTTTGGCATTGGGCAGAGGGGTAAGGGCGTAGAGTAAAAAATAAATTGCGCAGCATCCCATGCCCTTATCCCTCTGCCCAATGCTATTCCACCACAATTTCGTCTGTAGAGAACCAGGTTTTTTGTCCGGCATCGGGATGCCCCTCTGGACATACACCAACGTTTTTAGCCCGAACGCGAACGTAGCGGGCCCGCGCTGTTTTGAAGTCAGCCACCACAGGTAAAATATCCCATGGTCCGTTTAAATCATATTTTACGGGTTGAGCAATCGCTTCTTTAAAATCCTTTCCGTCTTTAGAAATCGCAATTTCGACCGCTGTGGGCGGGAAATTCTTCTCTAAAATAACCTTCAGAAAATTCAACGATACTTTCGTAACGCTCGTAACATCACCAAGATCAAGAGTAATGTCCATATCGCCGAAAAAATTAGCCCATTGTCTTCGGTCGCGGGGAGATTCACCGCGGATACCATCAGTTAGTTTTTTCGATGTTTCATCACTCTTGTTCTCCAGCGGAATGGCGTAAGTGTAGGATTTATTCTTGCCTTTATGGAGCGTAAATGTCTGGGTTAGTTGTCCACCAGTAGGTACCCCACCAGCTCGGGTCATGGCTCGCACGGTTGCTGTTTTCGTGAGCGTAAATGGGCCAATATATTCTGTGCTCTTTTCGCTGGGTTCTTTGCCATTGATCGTATAAAAAATCTGACTATCCGAATCCAGCTTAGTCAACTTGACCTGAAGCTGGCCCTGATCATTTGGTTGGGTACTGGTTGAAATGTCGAATAATCGCTTCGCGTAATTCACATTAGCGAGTTTCGGCAGATGATTTTTTAGGCGCATCGCAAAATCCTCGAAGTTGTGGGTGCCGGGCTGCATCCAGCCAATTTCGGCCAAGGCAATTGCCCTCGGGAATGCCATGTACTCCACTGATTCAGGTGTGGGCATATATTCCGTCCAGATGTTCCCCTGAACGCCCAGAATGTATTTCTGCTGATCCGGTGTAAGTTCGGAAGGCATTGGTTCATAAGCATATACCTGATCGATCGGTAAGTAGCCTCCGATTGCTAATGGCTCAGTAGCAGGGTTACCTTGATAATAATCCAGATAGCAAGTGCCAGTAGGTGTCATGATGACATTATGTTTTTGCTTTGCCGCTTCAACACCGCCAGCTGTTCCACGCCAGCTCATTACGGTGGCATTGGGAGCTAAACCACCTTCCAGAATCTCATCCCATCCAATAATAGCTTTGCCTTTCGTATTCAGGAATTTCTCAATGCGCTGGATAAAATAACTTTGTAACCCATGTTCGTCTTTCAGGTTGTTTTTCTTGATCAAATCCTGGCAAAACGCGCTCTTCTTCCAGGCCGTTTTCGGGCACTCGTCACCCCCGATATGAATGTATTTTCCAGGAAAAAGGGTTGTCACTTCGGCCAGCACGTCCTGTAAAAAACTAAACGTCTTTTCTGAAGGACAGTAAACATCGTCCGAAACACCCCATTTCGTAAATACCTTATAACCTTTAGCCGGATCACAGCCTAATTCAGGATAAGCGGCCAGAGCTGCTTGTGCATGCCCTGGCATTTCAATTTCAGGGATAATTGTTACAAATCGGCTCTGTGCATACCGAACCACATCCCGAATTTCTTCCTGCGTATAGAAGCCACCGTGGGGAGTTCCATCAAATTGTTGTGGATAATTCTGAAAATATTGTCCGACGATGGATTCGGCCCGTTTGCTGCCAATCTGAGTTAGTTTGGGGTATTTTTTGATTTCGATGCGCCAACCCTGATCATCGGTTAAGTGCCAGTGAAACGTATTTTGCTTGTGCATCGCCATCAAATCAATGAATTTCTTGACAAACGGAACGGGCATAAAATGTCGACACACATCGAGCATTAAGCCCCGATGACTAAAACGGGGTTTGTCCGTAATAGCGCAAGCTGGCATGGAGAGTTGAGTGCTTTGCCCAGTTGGTAAAAGTTGACGCATAGTTTGTGTCGCATAATACAACCCTTTCGGAGTGGACGCTTCTGCCAACACGCGACCGGGCGTTACAGTCATTTTGTACCCTTCTTCACCAAGCGCTAATTTCTTATTCAGCGAAAGGAAGATATGGGCACCTTTTGTTAGAGTTGGACTGCTTGGGGAAACAGCCAATACCAGTCCGTTGACTGCTTTTACTTGGCTGGCAAACGTTTGCGCCACTGACCGAACTGACGCATCAGTAGCAGGCGAGATAACAAGTTTGGTAGTAGCCGTTAGGGGAAACTGACCATTTTGTCCTGAAAATCGGGCAGGAAACGGAATGAGATTGTATTGATTATCAGTTTGGGCAAAAGCGGAATAGGCAAGAAAGAAAAAGAAAAACAAGTACTGTTTCATGCGATCAGCGATGTAGCGATAGTTTCTTGCAAAATAACGATGATTTTTTTGGGGCGTTGTAAAAACTATTGGAAGGGATACATGACAGAACAGGTTTCCTCCCAATGCATGCGCAATCATAAGCTCAGTTGGCCTCTTAAACAGGTAAGAATGACTGGCTTACGATGTCGTTTTCATCGATGAATTTGTCAACTACTTTAAATCCTTATATAGGAAATTTGTAAACTAATATTTACTTATAATGGCGAATAATAAATTTATTATGTAAGATTTTTACTATAAATTATAATTAATCAAATTTTTGCTTCATAAAGCTTGAGTGACTTTGGTTTAATTTTTGCGTCAGAGTCATTCGAATTATCCAATCTATTTTGAACAGCTGAACGGTGTCTAATTTAATAATAGTTTTTCGCTGAATATATTCTGGGGAGGATTCAGGATCAGTAGCGATGCTAAACAGTATTTATGGATTTGGTGAATAAAAATTTACAAAAGTTTTGGATTGGGTTGGTTGTTTATTTAGGAGTACTCTCTCATCAGTTAGCCTATTCACAGTATGAAGTTTATCCTTCTGGATTTAGCCAGGTAATGGTAACGAATGGTCTGGCCTATCCAACAGCTATGGCTTTTGCGCCTGACGGTCGAATTTTTGTTACAGAACAAGCTGGAAATGTGCGTATTATTAAAAATGGTGCTTTATTGCCTACTTCCTTTGTCCAGGTAACTACATATTCATCGGCAGAAGCTGGATTGGTCGGTATTGTTTTAGATCCTGATTTTGCCATTAATAAGTACGTTTACCTGTATTATACGGTGAGGGATGGCTACATACGTAATCGAATCAGTCGATTTACTGCAAATGGAGATGTCGCGGTGGCAGGAAGTGAAGTGATAATCCTTGAACTGGATCAACTCAATTTTGCAGAGCAACATAATGGAGGTGGGATGGCTTTTGGACCGGATAATAAACTATATGTTAGTGTTGGAGATAGCCATTATTCTGTGAATGCACAGAATTTAGATACGTATAAGGGAAAGATATTGCGTATCAATTCAGATGGAAGTATTCCGATTGGAAATCCTTTTTCAACGGGGTCGGCCCAGAAGAAACGAATTTGGGCGTATGGATTACGCAACCCGTATTCATTATATATCCAAAAAGCGACTGGACGAATTTTTGTGAATGATGTGGGAGAAGGAGGTTGGGAAGAAATAAATGAAGCTACGACTGCTGGGCTAAACTTTGGGTGGCCTAATGTAGAGGGCACAAGTTCAAATCCAGCCTATGCCAACCCCGTATTTGCTTATCCACATACAGATGCTCGATGTGCCATTACCGGTGGAGTGCTGTTTAGTCCTGAAACAACTACCTATCCAGCCAATTTCTACGGTACTTATTTCTATCAGGACTTCTGTACTAGTGCCATTAATATATTTAATCCCTCCAGTACACCTATTACGCCAGTGCCATTTGGTTTTAGTTTACCAGGTCAGCCTATTCGATTGTCTGAAGGAATTGATGGGAATTTATATTTTATGAGCCGTGATAATGGTGCGTTGTACAAGATCATTTACACTACCAACACGGCACCCGTTATTACGAGTCAACCCAAAAACACAACAATTTCTCAGGGGCAATCGGGGCGCTTGACGGTATCTGTTTCAGGGGCACCACCATTCACGTATCAGTGGCAAAAAAATGGGGTAAATATTAGTGGGGCTACTTCATTTAGCTACACCTTCGCTAACGCTATGCCGGCCGATAGTGGATTTTATCGTGTTGTTATTAAAAATACAGCGGATAGCGTTGTTAGTGATTCGGCTTTTGTTACCATCTCTGCACCCAATGCATTGCCTATTCCAACAATTAATTTACCAACTGACCATACGATTTACCGGGCTGGGGATGTAATCTCGTTTTCGGGGTCCGCTGTTGACCCTGAAGATGGCCCCATACCGGAAGATCTCTTCGTCTGGACGGTAGAGTTTCACCATAATACGCACCACCACGATGGACCTCCCATCGCAACCGGTAAAGCAAGCGGGCAATACACGATTCCTAATCAGGGAGAGACAGCATCAGATGTCTATTACCGACTCATTTTAACCGTAACCGATTCAAAAGGAGCAACGGGTTCTACTTCAGTTGATATTATTCCGAAATTAGTTTCCGTCAACCTGAAAACAACCCCATCTGGCCTTTCGCTTCGTCTGGATGGTCAACCGGTTTCAACACCATTATCAAGAACGTTTGTTTCTGGTCTACTAGTTGATTTAAGTGCCCCGGCATCACAGACCGCCAATAACGCTGTGTATGATTTTGATCATTGGTTACCTCTGCCTGTAACTAACGATCTTATTACAATACCTGATAGTAATACGACTTATACGGCTGTTTATAGAGTACGCCCATGTGACGTTCCAAACAGTTTAAAGACAACTGCCATTACAGACTCCTCAGCGGTTTTATCCTGGTCACATAGTACAGGCACCGACAGTACACGCTATACGATCCGTTGGCGATCGGTTGATTCAACGGCATGGGTAACTGTCGATAGCCTTGTCGCGATTAGTGGCCTAGGCTCATACACGTTAACCCATTTGACGAATCTGGCTCGTTATGAATGGCAGATAAAAAGTAATTGCTCCGCCACAAATAGTTCGTCTTTTACAAACTCTACATTATTTCATGCGGCAACTGTTTGCGCAAATCAATACACCCTAAAGACTGGCTCCTGGGCAGATCCCACCGTATGGTCTTGCAATCGAATCCCTGTGGGTACCGATGCTGTTCATTTAAAGCACATAGTGACAGTCCCCACAAACTATACGGCTTATGCCAGGAGTATTGTATATGATCCGGCAATTAAGGTGTTATGGTCAATAGGGGGGCAACTGCGCTTAGAATAAGGAGGATGTTATTACAAAAAGGTCCCGCTACTGAGGTAGCGGGACCTTTTTGTATTTCTATTTCTTCGAAGTTGCCTTTTTGGCTGTCGTTGTTTTTGCTTTAGCTGTCGCTTTGGTGGCTGCTTTCTTAGCAGGGGCTTTTGTTGCGGCAGCCGGGTCGTCACCAGCCAATTTTAGGCAATCATCCAGCGTTAGGGTTGATGGATCGACATCTTTCGGAATGCGCACATTTCGTTTTCCAACGGCCAGGTACGGGCCATACTGGCCGTTAACTACTTTAATTTCAGGACGTTCCGGGAATTCCTTAATGTATTTATTCGCATCCTGTTGACGTTTGGCTTGAATCAATTCAATCGCTCGATCCAATGTCAGGTCAGACAGCGATTCATTCCGAGGCAATGAAATGTATTTGTCTTCGTATTTGACATACGGGCCAAAACGACCTTTGCCAGTGGAGACAAGCTTACCTTCAAATTCGCCTAGTGATTCGCTTATTGACTCAGCACGTTTCTGCTTAATCAATTGAATCGCTCGCTCAGCATCAATCGAGTACGGGTCGTCTTCTTTCGTTAGCGATACGTACTTGTCATCATGTTTGACGTAAGGGCCGAACTTCCCAATACCGATGGTCATGGCTTTATCCTCAAAGAAACCTACTTCGCGGGGAAGAGAGAATAAATCCAGTGCTTCCTGTAACGTAATGGTTTCGATCAATTGACCATCGCGTAGGTTTGCAAACTGAGGTTTATCGTCGTCAGTAGCTTCACCAATCTGGGCGTAGGCACCGTATTTGCCTAAGCGAGCAGATACTTTTTTGCCAGTGCGGGGATCAAGACCTAGTTCGCGGGCACCCGTTTTAAAGGCACCAACTGAGGAACCCTGGATTTCTTCGATGTTTTTATGGAAATCGCCGTAGAATCCTTCCAGCATTTTCTGCCAATTCATCCGACCATCCGCAATTTCATCGAAGTCTTTTTCAACAGTTGCCGTGAACTGATAATCAACGATATCAGGGAAGTATTCGACCAGGAAATCATTAACAACTATTCCCGTATTGGTTGGGAATAACTTCGCTTTTTCCGAGCCAAACGTTTCTTTACCGCTCGTCTCGCTGATGTGATTATTCTGAAGTGTATACTCCTGATACTTACGTTCCTGACCGGGTTTGTCCTGTTTGATCACGTAACCCCGGTTAATGATTGTTGAGATCGTAGGTGCGTAGGTTGATGGTCGGCCAATGCCCATTTCTTCCAGTTTTTTCACCAACGAGGCTTCTGCATAGCGGGGCTGTGGCCGAGTAAATTTCTCCGTCGCTTTCATCTGACCCAGATTCAAAATCTGGCCAATCGATAGGGGCGGCAGCATACCTTTAGCGTCTTCATCACCATCCTCATCATCTTTCGATTCAAGATACACACGCAGAAAACCGTCGAATTTGATCACTTCCCCCTGTGCAACCAGTTCGTTCGGGAATGTAGTGTTAGTTGGTTGTGCCTGCGGATTAAAGGCGACTTTTTTTGATGGATCGAAATCGTCACCGAATACATCGAAACTCAAATCCTGTTCTACAGATGCTCCGGTAGTATTTGAGAAGCGAATACCAATGGTCACAATTGTGCGCTCAAGCTGAGCATCGGCCATTTGGGACGCAATAGAGCGTTTCCAGATCAGTTCGTATAGTCGTTTCTGATCGCGGTCAGCACCCGCGTTGCGGTCGTTAAAGTTTGTTGGACGGATGGCTTCGTGGGCTTCCTGCGCTGATTCGTTTTTCGTTTTGAACTGCCGCGTCTGAACGTATTTTGGACCAAATTCAGTCTCAATTTCAGCTTTAGCTTTGTCAATGGCTTCCTGCGACAGATTAGTCGAGTCAGTCCGCATGTACGAAATCTTACCAGCTTCGTATAGGTTTTGGGCCAGCCGCATCGTGCGATCAACCGAAAAACTAAGCTTACGCGAAGCTTCCTGTTGGAGCGTAGACGTCGTGAAAGGCGGTGCGGGGGATTTCTTAGCCGGTTTTACTTCTAAGTTCTTGATTGTGAAGGTCGCGCCAATACAGGCTTCCAGAAATTTGCGGGCTTCTACCGAAGTCTGGAAATTTTTTGGCGATTCGGCGTTCAACACTTTAGTACCATCAACAATAAATTGAGCCGTGATCTTAAACGACGACTTGGCCGAGTGTTTGTCGATCTCGCGTTCCCGTTCGACTACCAATCGTAAGGCTACCGATTGAACACGACCTGCTGATAGCCCCGTACTGCCACCTTTAATCTTGCGCCACAATACGGGCGATAATTCGTAACCCACCAGTCGGTCTAACACACGCCGGGCTTGTTGGGCATTGACTAAATCAACATCGATGGTACGGGGCGCTTTGATGGCATTCTGGATTGCATTTTTCGTTATCTCCCGAAAAACAATCCGTTTTGTGTTATCGCGCAGACCAAGAGCTTCCTTGAGGTGCCACGAAATGGCTTCTCCTTCGCGGTCATCATCCGTTGCGAGCCAGACTTCCTCCGCCGACTTTGCCAGCGATTTAAGCTCACTCACCAACTTCTTTTTATCGGGCGATATTTCGTACGATGGTTTGAAGCCATTCGTTACATCAACGGCCAATCCATCTTTTGGAAGATCGCGTACGTGACCAAAACTGGACTTGACGGTGAAGTCCTTACCTAGATAGCCTTCGATGGTTTTCGCTTTCGCCGGCGATTCCACTATGACTAAGTTTTTCGACATAATACTGTTCAGGTTGTTACGATTACCGCTCTTCCGTTTGCCGTAAAGCACCTATATATTGATCGGAATAGTCTCCAGAATAGGGTCGGAGTTCAGGTCGACTCGCCCAAATATAGACGCAAAAGCACTGACTTATGCAAATAGTCAGGTTATGTACGACGAAAAAGAGGAGAGAGATTACCAGGCCAACAGGCCAATTTGGTTCTGCTTTAGTAACAACCGAACCGCGCTTTACGTTCGAGAACGAATGAAGAAATGGCTATAAATGAGCCATTAAAGCCACTTTTTAAGTGCGTATTAAAAAGCTAATTAACTTTTGTGGAAATTTCGTTGGACACGCATCTTACCCGCATGAATAATTTTTTAACATTCGCTCTATTGCTGGGGGTAATGGCCTGCCAGTCGGAGCCGAAGCAGTCAACAAGTGAATCTGTTGCGGAAGCGCCGAAACAAATGGCTCGATTGGCCGCACCCTCGCCCGATCAGGATGAACCGGCAACGGAACAGGAAGAGACGTCTAAGCCTTCGGAACCATCGCCCCAACCGCAGGCGACGGCCAATCGGAAAATAATTCGTAATGGACAGCTGCGGATTCGCGTGAGCGATTTTACGGCTTCGGGCAAAAAAATCGAGCAACTTGTTCAGCAACAGGGCGCGCAGATTACCAGCTCGAACGAAACAAAAACGTATAATACGATTGAGAACGCTTTGGTTATTCGGGTGCCAGCCTCTCGTTTCGACGCTTTACTGACTTCGGTATTGAAAGAATCGATTTTTACGGATACGAAAACCATTACGGCTGAGGACGTTACCCGTCGCTATGTAGATGTTGAAGCGCGGATTCGTAGTAAAAAAGCGGCCGAAGAAACGTATCTGCGGATATTAAAACAGGCTCGAAGCGTAGAAGATGTGCTGAAAGTAGAAGAGCAATTGGCGGATATTCGGGAGGAACGCGAAGTGCAGGAAGCCGAACTACGTCAGCTTAAAGATGAAGTAGCGCTGAGCACGCTGAACCTTTCTTACTACCAGCAGACCGACGTTGCACTAAGTCCTGAAGAACCATTTTACGCCCAAATCTGGAATAACCTAAGTGATGGTTTTCGATTGATTGGCAACGTGTTCGTCGGATTGTTCTACTTTATTCCACTAGGATTGGTAATCGGAGCCGTCATCTGGTTGTTTGCCCGCTGGCGTCGGAAACGGCGGAATACTGAGAACTAATAAGAGCGGTTATTGGAAAATTACTTCGGGAGTGTGATGACAAATTCCGTTCCTTCATTCGGAGTAGTTTGTACCTCAATTTTGCCACCATGACCCTTGGTAATGATGTCATAGCTAAGGGATAATCCTAATCCGGTGCCCTGACCTGTTGGCTTGGTGGTAAAAAAAGGCTGGTAAATTTTATCGATAATTTCGCTGGGGATGCCAGTTCCGTTATCGTTTATGCGAATCACAACAGAATCTCCAGCGGATAATGTAGTCACGCTCACCTGCGGACGGTAACTATCAAGATCTTGTTTTTGCTTCTCCTGAACGGCATAAAACGCATTCGTATAAATGTTGAGAAGTACTCTTCCAATATCCTGTGGGACGAGTTGAACGGTGCCTACTGTTGAGTTAAGATCCAGTTTCAAAGCCGCATTGAATGATTTATCTTTTCCTTTTAGCCCATGATACGCTAGACGTAAATATTCATCAACCAACGCATTTAGATCAGTCGGTTGTTTCTCCCCACTTCTGGCCCGACTGTGCTCGAGCATTCCTTTTACAATAGAGTCTGCCCGTTTTCCGTGATGGGTAATCTTTTGCAGATTCAGAGAAAGGTCGCTGATGATCTCAATGGCATAGTCCTTTTCAGTGTCAGGCAACGCTAGCAACGGACCATCTTTTAACTCATCGACCAATTCTGACGATACTTCAGAGAAATTATTTACAAAGTTGAGTGGGTTCTGTATCTCGTGGGCAATGCCTGCTGTTAGTTCACCGAGTGAGGCTAGTTTTTCTTTCTGAATGAGTTGCGCCTGAGCCGCCTTTAAATCATGAAGGGATTGAGTTAGTTCCGCTGTGCGCTCATTGACTTGTTTTTCAAGTAGTTGATTTTGAGCGGCAATTAATCGGCTACGCTCTATTTCACGTTCTTTTTCCAGTTGCTCTTTTTCAATGGCTTGCTGCGCTACCTGCCTTCTAATCAAGTTAAATCGATGAATGAGCGTTCCCGAAAAAACAATAATCATCCAGGCAAAACAGGTGCTTTCTGTATATTCATGATTCGGGTAATATTCCTCTGGTAACGTGTAATTGGCGTATTCTCGTAATAACCGCGTAGCTAACGTAAATGACCAGAATATAAATAAAGGAGAGATGGCTAACAGGACATAACGGGCTTGTGACGATCCCTTTTTTATCATTCGAATCGCCATGAGGATGCAAAGTGCAAAGACGATACGAATCAAGACCTCAATGAGAATCGCCCATTGCTGTAGGGGAACAATAGGTTGACGGAAGGAGTAAAGCTGTACTACGTTCGAAAGGGCAGTTAAAGCTAGTGAAACTGCAATGGCCGTGTTTATCCGACGTAGATCGGGCGTTGGCTGTAGTAATTTCCGGATAGACTGGATAAAGAAGATGAAAAAGAGGATGAAAAAAGCTATGGAGGCCAGCTTGAATTCATACGGAAATTCGTCAAAGAAAGCGTGCTGAATTCGATAGATGTTTCGATCCAGAATGAAAAAGATAAGACAAATGCCAAAATAGAGATAGACCCGCTCGTTGATCGAAAAGAAGAGAAATATATTGTATAAGGCTGCTAGAAATAATATTCCGATAATAATTCCTTCCAGGAGATAGTCTTTCCAGCCTTTGTCTTGTACGAACGTTTGAAACGCGCTCTCAATTCGCCCTTTTTCCGTTTGTAATTGGGGGGATATATAAATCAATGAGGGATGCCAGGAAACATTCTCGGCTCGCTCATAAAATGTTATTTCCTGACCAGAGGCCAATCGGAAAAAAAATCGGTATTGTTCCCTATGTCCTTTATAGATAGGGAGTTGATTGTATGGAATCAGGTCGCCAGCGCGTTGATGTTGCCAATTTTTTGTGCTGTCGAGCCAATATAAATCAATGTAATCACTATTGAAATCGCAGTAGTAAAAGGCTAGGTCGTGAGATAGACTGTTCTTAAGGCGCATTCGTATCCAGTACGTATGCGAGCTCCGGTCTGGAGCATAAAATGGAACATGTTGGAAATCAGAATGCTGTAAAACCTGCTTGAGTGTGAACTGTTTTTCTGGATCGGCCAGTATCTGAAAATGAGTCGTATCAACCCTGAAAAAGGTAGAGTCTGTTTTTATTTCATAAACCGGGGGCAGGTTTTTCTGAGCATATCCGACAGAAACCAGTTCGAACCAGCAGAGGAAAACGAATAAATATTTCACTACGTATGAGCTAAACAGAACAACTGAATTAAAGACTGACTCTGGCTAAAATCCCATCAATATTAAACATCATTCTTAAAAAAGTAGGTATTCGTTTGTGGATACAGCTTTGTTTATCTAGCCATTGTCACGCTGACTTCTTCAATCAAATTGGTTTGGGTTGTAGCAAATTCAAATTAGGTTGAGCATACTTATAGACCTTAAAATAGAGCGTCGTCTTAGTCTGATAAATACCTTCAATTTTGGAAATCTCATTAATGAATTCCACCAGATGATTGTTGGTCGGGCACATCACATCGACCTCCAGATCATAATCGCCGGAAGTACTAGCTAGAAAACTGACTTCGGGCATTTGAGCAATTGTTTGGGCTATTGATTCCTTGAGCGTTGCCGGACGAACGTAAACGGCAATGTGAGCATAGGCGTTAAACCCCACCTTATCCGGATCGACCCGCCCGACAATATTGATAATGCCCTCATCAAGGAGTCGATTCAGTCGAGTACGAGCGGTTCCGACCGATACGCTTAACTGATCCGCAATTTCCGTAAATGACATCCGCCCATCTTTTTGGAGACAGGACAGGATTGCAAAATCCAGATCGTCTAGTGTAGTAGTATGATTCTTTTCCATGTCTGTGGCTCTGCGGAGTAAAAATATTATGAAAAGTTGACTTGTATATTAATTATTTTTAGTTTGCACGCCTTCTTTCTGTAAAAAATGCAGATATACAACAAAACCATGAAGTATACGCCTGTTCAGAATTATATAAATGGAGCTTTTGTCGATGCCGATGCGAAGCGTACACAGGATGTCATTTCACCGATTGACGGCACTCACTTATCAGTTGTGCCATTATCAACGGCTGCTGATTTGGACAGGGCGGTTGAGGCAGCTAAAGCGGCTTTCCCAGGATGGAGTCGAACCACCCTTAAAGAAAGAGTACAAGTCTTTTTTCGCTATAAAGCCCTACTGGAAAAGAATTTGAAAGAGCTGGCGCTGCTCGTACAGGAGGAAAATGGTAAGACCTACGACGAAGCCGTTGCGGAAATTGAAAAGGGAGCTGAATTATCAGAGTTTGCCTGTTCGCTACCACAGATCGTGACGGGCGAAATTCTGGAGGTTAGTCGGGGCGTTGAGTGCCGAACCGAGCATGTACCCTTGGGCGTCGTCGCCAGCATTGTTCCGTTCAATTTTCCGAGCATGGTGCCGAATTGGACAATCCCGAACGCAATCGCTTTAGGCAACTGCATGATTATCAAACCATCGGAAAAAGTGCCACTCAGTGTCGGGCGATTGGCCGAACTCTTGCAGGAAGCCGGTTTACCCAAAGGTGTATTTAATGTAGTACACGGTGATAGCGAAGTGGTGAACGCCATCTGTGATCATCCTGATATTGAGGCTGTTTCGTTTGTTGGCTCAACGAAAATTGCTAAACACGTTTATCAGCGAGCGACCAGTAATTTCAAACGGTGTCTGGCGATGGGTGGGGCAAAAAATCACTTGATTGTACTACCCGATGCTATTCCGGGTATGACAGCTCAGAATATTACGGCTTCGATGGCGGGCTGTGCCGGGCAGCGTTGTATGGCGGCTTCGGCAATGGTCGCTGTTGGTCCGGTTGACCATATTATTGAGAAACTTTGCGAAGAAGCACAGAAAGTAGTACCCGGCAAAAATTTAGGCGCCGTGATCAATCGGGACTCCAAAGAGCGGATTGAGCGATACATTACGGAAGCCGAAAGTCAGGGTGCCAAAGTACTCGTTGACGGGCGTAATCCGACGGTTGAAGGAAAAGAAGCCGGTACTTACGTTGGTCCGACTGTAATTGACTACGTGAAACCGGATATGGCCATTGCGAAAGAAGAAATTTTTGGTCCGGTTATCAGCATCATGCGCACGAAAACGGTGGATGAAGCACTGGCCATTGAAAATGCCAATCCCTACGGAAATGCCGCATCGGTATTTACGCAAAACGGTGGAATGGCACGATATGTGATGGACCGGGCCAGCGCCGGAATGGTCGGTGTAAACGTCGGTGTTCCCGTTCCACGCGAACCGTTTTCATTTGGCGGCTGGAACGAAAGTCGATTCGGTGTTGGCGACATTACCGGCAAAAGTTCCATTGAATTCTGGACGAAATTGAAGAAAAGCACCACTAAATGGAATCCCGAAGCCGGGATAAATTGGATGAGCTAACGTAAGTTTTAACACTACAACCTTTCAACCCACAATACCATGCTTGATACAACAACGCTTTCAGAAACGGAGGAAGTCCTTCAGGATAATTTTGATTCAACCGTATTTGTCTGGAGTAAACAAAAAGGAATTTCACCGATTGCCGTAAAATATGCGCAAGGCGTTTACCTGTATGATTACGATGGGAAACGGTACATCGACTTTTCATCCGGGCTGATGAACGTGAATATTGGGCATGGAAATCAGCGGATTACGGAAGCCGTTGTTCGGCAAATGCAGGAAGTGAGCTACGTTACGCCTTACTGTGTGACGAAGGTTCGGGGAGAACTGGGTAAGAAATTAGCTGAAATCTGTCCTGGTGATCTGAACAAGGCATATTTCACGTTGTGCGGAGCTACATCGATTGAAGCGGCCTTGAAAATGGCCCGTTCCTATACCGGACGCCATAAGATTCTGAGTCGCTATCAATCCTACCACGGCGCTACGTATGGAGCACTATCGGTTGGGGGAGATCCTCGTAAATTACCTGATGATTCGCAGCAATCGCCGAATTTCGTGCATATCGACATTCCTTATAAATACCGCTGGAATCACGATGAAGCTAGTATGTTGACCGATTCTGTGGAACAACTGGAGCGGATCATCGCGTACGAAGGGCCAGGAAATATTGCGGCATTTTTACTGGAAGGGGAGTCGGGAACATCAGGCTGTTTACAATATCCGGTTGGTTATTTGAAGGCCGTCCGATCCATTTGCGACAAATACGGTATTTTGCTGATTATCGACGAAGTGATGAGTGGATTTGGGCGCACGGGCAAGTGGTTTGGCTTTGAAAATCACGGTATTGTGCCCGATATGGTCACGATGGCGAAGGGAATTACCAGCGGTTATCTGCCCTTCGGTTGCCTGATGGTAACGGATAAAATTGCGGCACGGTATAACGATACCGTGCTGGCTACGGGTATGACGTATAATGCTCATCCGGTCAGCTGTGCGGCCGCGCTAGAAACGCTAAAAATTTACGAAGATGATAACCTAATCGAAAATGCGGCTGAAATGGGGGGCTACGTTGCGCAACAGGCCGAATTGATGAAGCAGAAACACCCCTGCATCGGTGATTTCCGAACGACTGGCTTGCTGGGCTGTTTCGAGATCGTCAAAAATCGGGCAACGAAAGAACCGATGGCACCATTCAACGCGAAGCCTGAAGCTATGGCGGTCATGAGCAAAGTGGCAGCTAAAATCAAGGAGCTGGGCATGTATACCTTTGTTCGCTGGAGTTATGTATTTGTTGCCCCGCCACTTTGCGTAACCAAAGAGCAAATCGATGAAGGTTTAGCGATTATTAGTGAAGCTTTAGCGATAGCCGATGAATTTGTGAGTTGATTTGCAGGATTTTGGCAACAGTTTTTGTGGTTTGGTATCTAATTTGCGGGATTACGAGTATCAAAAATGATTGATCAACCGATCCTCGCAAACCAAGCCATTTCAGCATGTTGACGTCAAGACGCAAGTTTATTGAAACAATTTCTATTGGTACAGCCTCGACATTTTTGCCCGCCGTGGTTCTTGCTTCTACATCGGCAGTTAGCAACCATCGAGACAAGCCAGTAGGCGCAAAACGAGTAATTCTAGATTCGGATACAGCCACTGACGATGCGCTGGCCTTGTTGATGGCCGTAACCTCGCCCGCCTTACACGTCGAAGCGATTACGATAACGGTCGGCAATGTCGGGTTTGAGCAGCAGACGAAAAATGCCCTCTACACATTGGAAATGGCGGGTAAATCGGGGCAGATTCCTGTGTATCAAGGATCTTCCCGGCCCATAACGCGGGAAATTCACGGGACTGCAACGTACGTACATGGTACGGATGGGATGAGTGATTCCTTTTTTCCGGACCCGAAACAAAAGCCGGAGAAAGAACATGCCGTCGATGCCATTATCCGATTGGTAGAGAAGTACCCGAATGAAATTACCCTGGTTGCCATCGGACCGTTGACCAATATTGCGCTGGCGTTGTTGAAAGCGCCGTCGATTGCGAAAAAGGTCAAGGAGATATATTTCATGGGGGGCTTTTATAAGTTCTATGGAAATATCAACCCGAGTGCAACGTATAATGCATGGGTTGATCCGGAAGCCGCTCGTATTGTTTTTCAGTCGGGCATGCCGATTACGACCGTCGGTTTCGATGTAAGTGTAAAGAGTTCAGTGTTTACGGATGCCGATTACGGCGTGGTTGAAAAGCTGGGAACGAAGTATGCAAGCTTTTTCATGAGCATCAACCGGATTCGTCGCCAGTATTGTAAAGAGCATCAGAAAATGAAAGGCTCGAATCACCCAGATGCAATCACCGTTGCCGCTGTGATCGATCCGACGATAATTTCGCAGTCGATAAACCGATACGTCGATGTTGAAACACGAGGAGAATTAACGGTTGGGGCTTTGGCTATCGACGAATTGGACGTGTGGAAAAAAGCACCGAATGCCAAAATTTGCGTTGAAGCCAGCGAGCCAAAATTTAAGCAAATGGTATTCGATACCTTGAGATTGGGTTAAAAAGTTTGTAGTTTACGGTATTCAGGTTACGGTATACGGATTACAGCGAATTGACCTAAGGAGAATGGTGTCAACTTACTGTGACCCGAATACGTAAAACCGCTAACTGAATACTTATGCAAGAACGAACTCAGGAAACCAGGAGCGAATCATCGTCTTTATACAGCGAAGATCTGGCGCCAATTCCCGCAGGCAATCGAACCTGGACTACCTGGAATTACGCAGCGCTATGGATTAGCATGAGCCTCTGTATTCCGACGTATATGATGGCCAGTTCACTAATTCAGGGCGGTATGAACTGGTGGCAAGCCATATTGACTATCTTTCTAGGTAACACCATTGTGTTGATTCCCATGGTGTTGAATGGGCATGCTGGTGCCAAATATGGGATTCCGTTTCCGGTGTTGGTGCGGTCCAGCTTCGGCACAAAAGGGGCTAATATTCCTGCGCTGCTTCGCGCCATTGTAGCCTGTGGCTGGTTCGGTATTCAGACCTGGATTGGCGGTTTTTCCATTTACCAGATGCTTCGGCTCTGGATGCCGTCGCTGGCAACGCTGCCTGAGGTCTTTCCCGCGTCGTGGGGACTGCAAACCGGTCCGGCGATTTGCTTCCTTTTGTTCTGGCTGCTGAACATGTACGTCGTCTATCTGGGCGTCGATAGTATTCGGAAACTACTGGTGTTCAAAGCATTTTTTCTGCCAGTTGCTGCATTGGCTCTGCTATTCTGGGCAATCTCGGTTGGAAATGGCTTAGGACCCATTCTACAGCAACCCGCTAAATTTACTGATTCAGCTCAGTTTTTTACCTTTTTCTTTCCGGCCTTGACCGGCATGGTTGGTTTCTGGGCGACACTCTCGCTGAACATCCCTGATTTTACGCGTTACGCGACAAGCCAGCAAGCGCAGGTACGCGGACAGATTATTGGTCTTCCGCCCGCTATGA
Source organism: Spirosoma harenae (assembly GCF_054776975.1). Classification (NCBI taxonomy): domain Bacteria; kingdom Pseudomonadati; phylum Bacteroidota; class Cytophagia; order Cytophagales; family Cytophagaceae; genus Spirosoma; species Spirosoma harenae. Next base: position 117,250 of record NZ_BAAHBD010000024.1, read on the forward strand.
CCCTATTTTCGTTTATTGGCGTCGTCGTTACATCGGCCACCACCATTATCTACGGAACAACGATTTGGGACCCCATCTTATTAGCCGGGAAGTTCGATAGTAAACTACTGGTGAGTATTGCCATGATTGCGGTAGCTATCTCGACGTTAGCAACCAATATTGCGGCCAATATCGTCAGCCCGGCCAACGACTTCGCCAATCTGGCACCCTCAAAAATTGACTTCCGCAAAGGCGGCTATATAACAGGTGTGATTGGCGTCTTCATCTTCCCCTGGAAACTCATTGCCGATCCTACTGGATTCATTTTTACCTGGTTAGTTGGCTATTCGAGTTTGCTCGGGCCCGTAGGCGGAATCATGATCGCCGACTACTTTTTCCTGCGCAAGCAAATACTGTTCGTAGAGGATTTGTACAGCGAAACGGGTATTTATCGTTTTAAAAATGGCTATAATACAGCGGCTATTCTGGCATTACTAGCTGGGATTATTCCCAATATTCCGGGATTTTTGACCACAATTCAGGTGATTCCGGCAAATAGTGTCCCTGGATGGATTTCGCAACTGTACAGTTATGCCTGGTTTGTAGGCTTTTTTGTGAGTGCGGGCGTGTATTTAGTATTAATGCGCTCTGCTCAACCTGTGACCCATAAAGAAACTACTCATGTCGCTTTTGATTAAAAACGGTCGGATTATTACGGCGGCCGATGATTATGTCGCGGATATTTTCATAGAGGGCGAAACCATTTCGTCTATTGGCAAAAACCTGTCTGTTGACGCCGATACGGTGATTGACGCAACGGGTAAATTAGTCTTCCCCGGCGGTATTGATCCCCATGTGCATCTGGATATGCCCTTCATGGGCACGTTTTCGAGTGATACCCACGAAACAGGTACGCGTGCAGCGCTATTTGGAGGTACCACAACAGTTATTGATTTTGTTCTGCAAAAACAAGGACACTCACTTAAAGAAGCCTTGGACGAATGGAATTCTCGGGCGCAGGGAACGGCGGTAGGTGATTACAGCTTTCACATGGCTGTAACGGATTTCAACGAGAATTCGAAGATTGAAATTCAGGAGATGGTTGAGAAGGAAGGGATTACTTCGTTCAAAACATTTATGGCCTACAAAGGTGCCCTGATGATCAACGATAGCCAGATGGTCGGCCTGATGCAGGAAGTGCAGAAGCAGGGCGGTATGGTGACGGTGCACGCGACCAACGGCGACATGATCGATTATTTGATTGCCAAGCATCGGTCGGAAGGAAAATTGTCGCCATTGTATCATTACCTCTCACAGCCCGAAGTGACCGAAGCCGAAGCCAGCTGCCGCTTCACCGACCTGGCCGATTATACTGGCTGTCCCGGCTACATCGTCCACATGACCTGCGAAGGTGCGTTGAACGGCGTTCGCAACGCAACCCGACGCAATCAGAAAGTATATGCTGAAACCTGTATTCAATATTTAGTACTGGATGCGTCACTCTATCAGGAAGATTTCGAGGGCGCTAAGTGGGTCATGAGTCCACCATTGCGGGAGAAAAAAGATCAGGAAGCGCTTTGGGCAGGTATCAATCAAGGTTTGGTGCAAGTAGTGGCGACCGATCATTGCCCGTTTATGTGGGAGCAGAAACTGATGGGGAAAGATGATTTTTCGAAGATTCCTAATGGGCATCCAGCCATCGAAAATCGAATGGAATTACTGTTCAGCGAAGGTGTTCATAAAGGTAAAATCACGCTCAATAAGTATGTGGAAGTTGCCTGCACGAATCCAGCTAAAATCTTTGGAATGTTCCCCAAAAAAGGAACAATCGGCATTGGCAGCGATGCCGATCTAGTCATTTTCGATCCAAAAGAAAAACATACGATTTCGGCGAAAACCCACCACATGAACGTCGACTATTCAGGATACGAAGGATGGGAGCTAACCGGAAAAGTCAAGACTGTTTTGCTGCGAGGCAAGGTCGCAATCGATGGCAACAAATGCCTGGTTGACAAGGGGTATGGTCAATTTATTAAACGAAACAAAGTAAGCGGGAAGATTTAAGTATAGAAAGTTGACCTCACCCCTGGCCCCTCTCCTAAAACAGGGAGAGGGGAGAACGAGGAAGTTTTTGCTCCCCTCTCCCTGTTTTAGGAGAGGGGCCAGGGGTGAGGTTTATTATAGTAAAAACCAAACCAAACTATGCCACGAATCATAAAATCAGGATTGATACAAATGAGCCTGCCGAAGACGGAAGGCGAAGGTACGATCGAGGAAATTAAAGAAGCGATGGTGCAAAAGCACATTCCGCTCATTGAAGAAGCGGGTCAGAAAGGTGTGCAGATTTTATGCTTGCAGGAAATTTTCAACACCCCCTATTTCTGTCCGGGGCAAAATAGCGCCTGGTATGCGTCGGCCGAATCGGTCCCCGGTCCAACGACAGACCGGATGGCTGAGTACGCCAAAAAATATAAAATGGTCATGATCGTACCCGTTTACGAAAAGGAACAGGCGGGTGTACTCTATAATACGGCTGCTGTGATTGATGCCGACGGAACGTATCTGGGCAAATACCGCAAAAACCACATTCCGCACACATCGGGTTTCTGGGAGAAGTTTTTCTTTAAACCAGGCAATCTAGGCTATCCGGTTTTCCAGACGATGTATGCGAAAGTCGGGGTATACATTTGCTACGACCGCCATTTTCCTGATGGGGCTCGGTGCTTAGGTTTGAACGGAGCCGAAATTGTCTACAATCCATCGGCGACAGTAGCAGGTTTGTCGCAATACCTCTGGAAGTTGGAGCAACCTGCCCACGCAGCTGCTAATGGCTATTTCATGGGTTGTATCAACCGTGTTGGTGAAGAGAAACCCTGGAATCTGGGCCGATTTTATGGTACTTCATATTTCGTGGACCCACGCGGCCAAATCTTTGCAACGGCTTCGGAAGATAAAGACGAATTGCTCATTGCTGAATTCGATTTGGATATGATCGACGACGTGCGAAGCGTCTGGCAATTCTTCCGCGACCGACGGCCGGAGACGTATGATAAATTAGTAGAACTATAAGTGAACGATGAGTGATGAGCGATAAGTGATGAGTTTGCTGACGTACAAACTTTTACTCGCGACAGCAAACTCATCACTTATCGCTCATCACTCATCACTCCTAAAAATGGCTATACTCAATAACCGACTGACGACAGAGCAGTACGAGCAAAACTTCAGCGACATTCATCCGCCGTTCGAAACGCGGGAATCGGCGTTGGTGGAAGCGAATCGCTGCCTGTTTTGTTATGATGCGCCGTGTGTAAAGAGCTGCCCCACGAGCATCAATATTCCGAAGTTTATTAAGCAGATTACCACCGATAACATCAAGGGATCAGCCTACACCATTCTGGATTCCAACATTATGGGGGGCGGTTGCTCGAAGGTGTGCCCTGTTGATAAGCTTTGCGAAGGTTCATGTGTGTATAATCTGCTGCATGAACCTCCCATTCCGATTGCGAAACTTCAGCGCTATTCGACGGAAAAAGCGATTGAACAAAAATGGCCCTTGTTTCAGCGTAAGCCATCCAGCGGACAGAAAGTCGCTGTGGTGGGGGCTGGACCTGCGGGATTGAGTTGTGCGCACGTATTGAGTCGGGAAGGTGTGGATGTAACAATCTACGAAAAGGAAAACAAAGGCGGAGGTCTGATGACCTACGGGATTGCCGCTTACAAAGTGACTCCCCAATTCTGCGAGGATGAGGTGAATTTCATTACATCGGTGGGCGGTATCGATATTAAATACGATCAGGAATTAGGGCGCAATATTACGTTATCTGATTTACAGGCTAATTATGATGCTGTTTATCTGGGAATTGGTGTAGGCGTAGCACGACATCTGGAAATTCCTGGTGAAGATCTGCTCGGTGTAGAAGATGCCCTTCGGTTCATTTATGACATTCGGGAGAAAGGTTATCCGTCTGTTCAGGTGGGAGATAAAGTCGCGGTAATTGGTTTAGGCATGACGGCAATTGATGCCGCTACGCAAGCCAAACGACTGGGGGCCAAAGAAGTAACTATCGTCTATCGCCGGACGCAGGCTGAAATGCCCAGCACCGAAGTTGAACTCAATCTGGCAAAACTGGATGGGTGTAACATTATCTGGCTTGCTGCACCGAAGGAAGTAAAAGGCGAAAACGGCCGTGTTACCCAACTGATATGCAGCGTGATGGAGCTTGACGTGCCTGATACGAGCGGTCGCCGTTCACCCGTTGACACCGGAGAAACAATTACGCTGGATGTTGATATGGTAATCAAAGCCGCCGGGCAGATTCCTTACGAAGAACTGGTGAGTAGCAACCAACTCAAAAACTGGTACGGTAAAATCGCCATCAACGACAATTGCGAAACAAACATTCCAGGCGTATTTGCCGGTGGCGATTGCGTCAACGGCGGCAAAGAAGTGGTCGATGCGGTGCAGGCCGGTAAAGACGGTGCGAGGGCAATACTGAATTTTATAAAGAGTGAACGAGCGATTGAGTGAACGAGCGATTCGCTTGCTAATAGCTGGCGTAAGCCACTTTCACTCATTCACTCATTCGCTCGTTCATTCTTTAAAATATGGCAGATTTAAGCACAGATTTTCTCGGTATAAGATCGCCGAATCCGTTTTGGTTGGCGAGTGCTCCGCCGACGGATAAACAATACAATGTACTCCGTGCTTTTGAAGCGGGATGGGGTGGTGTAGTCTGGAAAACGCTGGGTTCACAGGTCAAAAATGTATCATCGCGCTATTCGGCGGTCGATTACAACGGCACGAAAGTGATGGGTCTGAATAATATCGAGCTTATTTCGGATCGTCCGTTAGCCATTAATCTGCGTGAAATTGCCGAATGTGTGCGCGAATTTCCGGATCGGGCGATGGTCGTATCGCTCATGGCCGATAATACCCGTGATAAATGGCATGAATTGATCGCTCAAGTCGAAGATACGGGCGCACACGGCCTGGAACTCAACTTCGGTTGCCCGCATGGCATGACTGAACGGGGGATGGGAGCCGCTGTCGGGCAGGATCCAGAAATCGCGAAAATGGTGGTGGAATGGGTAATGGAAAAAGCCACTATCCCGGTTATTACCAAACTGACACCAAACGTACATTCAGTCGTGCCGACGGGAAGAGCATCCGTTGAAGGAGGCACGAATGCCTTATCGCTGATCAATACAATTCAATCGGTTACGGGTGTTGATTTGAATACGTTTGTGCCAAATCCGTACGTGGCTGGTAAATCGGTGTATGGTGGCTATTGTGGTCCGGCGGTGAAGCCGATAGCGTTGAAAATGCTGACGACCATAGCGCAAGACCCAATCACGTCAAAAGTCCCTATTTCGGGTATTGGCGGAGTAAGCACCTGGAAAGATGCGGCTGAGTTTATGCTGTTAGGAGCCAGGTCGGTACAGGTTTGTACGGCCGTGATGACCCACGGATTCCGCATTATCGACGATCTGTGTGATGGGCTGAACAACTGGATGGACGAAAAAGGCTTCAAAACCGTATATGATTTCATTGGTAAATCGGTCCCAACTATTACGCATTGGGAAGATCTGGACATCAATTATCACATCGTCGCCAACATCAATCAGGACAAATGCATTCACTGCGGACTCTGCTACATTGCCTGTGAGGATACATCGCATCAAGCCATCAACCTCACATTTGGTAAGCCTTACAACACCTATTCAATCATTGAAAATGAGTGCGTTGGCTGCAATTTGTGTAAATTAGTCTGTCCGGTCGACAGCTGTATCACGATGGTAGAGCAACGTAAAGGGGACGAATACCTGAACTGGAAAGAATTTCAACGACGCGGCCTTCCCCTAAACGACCATTAATTGAGTGATGAACGATACCTGACGCGTGTAAACTCATCAGGTATCGTTCATCATGGCCTCAGGTAATAACTCTGATAATGATTTGATTACGTTCATTTTAAATAATAGAGAAATACGAACGACGATGTTCCCCGGCACGCCGGTGCTCGATTTTGTGCGCTATCATAAACACCTGATGGGCACAAAAATCGGCTGTCGTGAAGGGGATTGCGGAGCTTGTACAGTGCTGGTTGGCAACCTGGCGGAAGAGGGATTACGTTATCGAACAGTTACCTCCTGCCTGATGCCGCTTGGCAATGTACAAGGCAAACACATTGTAACCATCGAAGGCCTAAATAAGCAAGGGTTGAATCCCGTCCAGCAAGCCATGTCCGATCAATCGGCGACGCAATGTGGCTTTTGCACACCGGGTTTTGTGATGTCGCTGGCCGGGTTTTGTTTAAGTAAAAAAGAACCGACTGCGCAAAATGCGATGGCTGCAATTGATGGAAATATTTGCCGATGCACTGGGTATAAATCTATCGAACGAGCCGCTACACAGATTGCCCATTTATTGGAAAAACGTACGGAAGACAATCCAATCGACTTTGTCGTAAATCAAGGATTATTTCCCGATTATTTTGCTTCTATTCCTGATCGATTACAAGCATTGGCGGTACACCTGAATGGTGAACAAACGGACAGTGATTCAGTAGCCCAGCGAGTAGGTGGCGGTACGGATGTATACGTACAAAAACACGACGAAATCAAAGAAGCTACGATTCAGTTTCTTTCGGAGCGAGTTGATTTAAAGGGCATTACCCAAGAGGAAGGACAATGCATTATTGGGGCGTCTACGACCGTAACCGATTTGATGGAAGCGCCCATAATACGTATCTATTTCCCTGATTTCACTGACTATACAAAGCTGGTATCGTCGACGCCGATTCGTAATATGGCAACGATTGGGGGGAATTTCATCAATGCTTCGCCCATCGGTGATTTGACGATTTTCTTTCTCGCGTTGGATGCCCAACTGACATTCTTAGGTGGAAATTTAGAACGGGTAATACCGTTACGAGCCCTGTACAAAGGCTACAAATTGCTTGATAGTCAGCCCGACGAATACCTGAAACAAATTCGGTTTGATTTGCCAACAGTGTCAACCCGGTTCAATTTCGAGAAAGTCAGCAAACGAACACATTTGGATATTGCCAGTGTCAACTCGGCTATGCGGCTCGACATGGATGGTGACCGAATCACGAAAGTATCTTTATCGGCAGGTGGCGTGGCACCCATTCCGAAACGGCTGGACAAAACGGAAGCGTGGCTAACCGGACAAAGGCTGTCCGAAGACTTGATTATCACAGCAACTAAAGTTGCCCAAACCGACATATCTCCAATAAGTGACGCCCGTGGTAGCGAAGCCTACAAGCGACTATTACTCAGTCAACTTATCAAAGCGCATTTTATCAAACTGTTTCCGCGGTTGAAAGTAGAGCAGTTGTTGGTTCAATAGAATACAGACATGAAGAATATAGATTCCAGCACGCATGTACGGGGCGAATCGGTTTATCTGGATGACATTCCCTTGATTCAGGGGACGTTGTTTGGTGTAGCGTTTGGCTTGCCAATAGCGCATGGTATCATTAAAACCCTGGATTTATCGACAGCGGAATCGATGCCGGGGGTCGTCCGGATTTTAACCTATAAAGACGTCACTGGCGAAAACCAGATTGGAGGAATCATTCCGGATGAACCACTGCTAGCTGAGAACCACGTACATTACTGCGGAATGCCGATTGCCTTTGTGCTGGCCGAAACCGAGGACGAAGCTCGGGCTGCTGTCAAAAAAATAGCGGTTGATTTTGACCCCCTTCCGGTCATTACCGACCCCAGAGAGGCACAGAGAAGAGGAGAATTAATCATTCCCCCAAGAACCTTTCGGCTTGGTGATCCGGCTACTGTCTGGAAAGATTGTACGCACATTGTCGAAGGGAGAGCGGATACGAATGGTCAGGAGCATTTATATATCGAAACGCAGGGAGCCTATGCCGTTCCTCTGGAAAATAACGGTATAAAACTGTATTCGTCTACCCAGGGACCAACAGCTGTACAACGTGCCGTGGCTCGTTCGTCGGGCTTAGCGATGCACCAGATTGATGTCGATGTAACCCGGTTGGGCGGAGGATTTGGCGGTAAAGAAGACCAGGCCAATATGTGGGGAGCTCTCTGTGCCTTAGCGACTCATATTCTCCGAAAACCAGTTAAGTATTCGCTGCATAGGCTGGAAGATATGGCCATGACTGGCAAACGGCATCCTTATTCCTCCGACTTTAAAATTGGCTTGAGCGACGATCTGACGATTCTTGCGTACGAAGTTACGTTTTATCAGAATGCCGGTGCCGCTGCCGATTTATCGCCTGCCGTAATGGAACGAACGTTGTTTCACTGCACCAATAGTTACTTCATCCCTAATGTAATCGCAACAGCGTACAGTTGTCGGACGAATCTACCACCGAACACAGCCTTCCGGGGATTCGGTGGACCGCAGGGAATGTTTGTGATTGAAGCCGCGATTGCGAAAGCGGCTGAAGCCCTGGGGGTCGAAGCATCAGTCATCCAGGCAAAAAATCTGAATCAAACCGGTGATGCCTTTCCGTATGGCCAACAGGCAGTGAGTGAAGCACATGCTTGCTGGCATAAAGCTACAGAAGTCTACAGTTTGGCCGCTATTCGTCAAGGAATAGTTTCGTTTAACAGTGTTAATGAGCTGTATAAGAAGGGGTTCGCCTTGATGCCGGTTTGCTTTGGGATTTCGTTTACGAATACCCGAATGAATCAGGCACGAGCACTCGTGCACGTCTATACCGATGGAAGTGTCAGTGTAAGCACAGGCGCGGTGGAGATGGGACAGGGGGTAAACACAAAAATGGTACAGGTCGCTGCCCAGGTTCTGTCGATTCAACCGGAACGGGTGAAATTACACTCTACCAGCACCTATCGCATTGCCAACACGTCTCCCTCTGCCGCTAGCGCTACGGCTGATTTAAACGGGAAAGCGGTTCAGTTAGCCTGTCTGGAAATCTGTAAGCGATTAAAAACAGTGGCGGCTGATGAACTACGCACTCCGGTTGAATCCATTGACATAAAAGACGAATGGGTATTTGTTAACCGGCAGAAAACCGAATGGGATTGGAAGCGATTGATCCTGGCGGCTTATACGAAACGGGTCAGTTTGTCGGAACACGCCCATTATGCCACGCCGGATATCTATTTTGATGCCACGAAAGAGAAAGGGCACCCCTTTGCCTATCACGTATATGGCACCGCTATCGTTGAAGTTACCGTAGATTGCTTGCGGGGAACGTATGAAATGGAGGCTGTTAAAGTAGTGCATGATTTTGGCGTAAGCATGAATCCCCTCATCGATCGTGGACAGATTGAAGGAGGTATTGTACAGGGACTCGGCTGGATGACGATGGAGGAAGTCGTTTATGACGAAGCCGGGCGGTTACGCTCCAATGCGCTATCGACGTACAAAGTGCCTGACATTTATTCCGTTCCAAAAGAAATTGCCATTGAGCCCCTGAAAACGGAGTTGGATAACCTGGCTATCTTTAAGTCGAAAGCCGTGGGAGAACCCCCATTGATGTATGGAATTGGCGCTTACTTCGCGCTTCGGAACGCAATTTCCGCCTTTAACCCAGCAGCCAACATCCCTTTTGCTGCACCCATGACGCCCGAAAAAGTATTAATGGCACTCTATCAAACCCCCTCTGCCCAAAGCCCCATGCCCTCTGCCAATGAACAAACACAGGTCGCTACCCATTTGGCAGTTAATTCATGATAGTCTACGACAGGAGATTCCTGTCATGTTGTTGTACGTGCTGGATAGCCACGGCAGTAGTCCTGGACGACAAGGATTTCTGATGGGAGTGAATGCAAAGGGGGAGATCGCAGGATCGATTGGTGGAGGAATCATGGAACATAAGTTTGTGGAAATGGCGAAGGAACGTCTGCGCCAACCTCAAAATGAATTGTCCATCCGAACACAATATCATGACAAGCAGGCCGCTCAAAATCAGAGTGGTATGATCTGTTCCGGTGACCAAACCATTCTTCTCTATAGAATTCAATCAGAGGATCACGTATCTATCCAGCAGATTGTTAGCTGTTTAACTAATAACCGAAATGGATTGCTGGAGTTATCACCCGATGGGTTGCGATTCGATGGAAAGTCAATGCCTGATTGGAAATGTCAATTTTCGATGCAGTCGGAACGCGAATGGCTGTATCGGGAGCGGCTTGGCTATAAGAACAACCTCACGATAATTGGCGGAGGGCACTGCGCGCTGGCGTTGTCCAGAATAATGAGTCAATTGGATTTTTACATCCGTGTGATTGATCATCGCTCCGGGTTACATACCCTTCAGGCAAATGATACGGCTCACGAGATTATTGTCATCGACAGTTATGACGAGCTCACTAACATAATTCCTTCCGGTCATCATCAGTTTGTAGTTGTAATGACCGTTGGCTATCGCACCGATGATCTGGCGATTCGAGCTGTACTGAGTAAGTCACTCCAGTATTTGGGTGTTTTAGGCAGTGCAGCCAAGATCACCAAACTAGTCGCTGATTATCGACTGGAAGGGATACCGGAAGAGCAACTGGCCCGCATGCACGCGCCGATCGGCCTGCCCATTCATAGCCAGACACCCGACGAAATTGCCATTAGCATCGCTGCCCAAATCATTCAGGTGAAAAACTCGCCAGAAACCTAAAAAGCTGCCACATTGGGCAGCTTTTTAGGTACGTAGTCAGTGTAAAAAAGCTTAATAACTGTCGTTCTGGACCAGATAGCCTGGCAGGTTCGAGGCTCCGTCGATGGCCGTTTGCGGAATGGGGAAAATCCGTTTTTTTACATCGGTATTGGTCTTTTCGGTCCAGGTACCCTCATATTTGCCAAAACGGATCATATCGGTTCGGCGAACCATTTCCCAGTATAATTCAAACCCTCGTTCCCGATAAAGCAGGTCCAGATTCATTGAGGTAAGGGCAGGAGGGGGAGCCGTTACGGAGCGGGCTGCCCTCACAGCATTAACATCGGCTAATGCACTGGCCGCATCGTTGCTTTTGCGAAGTTTGGCTTCTGCCCGCATCAGGTAAACATCGGCCAGGCGAAGGATAATAATATCCGCTTCGCCGAAATTCCGACCACTCGCCGATTTTTTGCTGAATTCGTATTTCTCCACCCGATACCCTGTATTGTAATTGCTTCCCGCAACAGTGAAGTCGATCTGTTCGGTAAAATCAACCGCCAGCGTGGGTTTGTTTCGGGTATCCGAGAAAAGCTTGCCTACTTTAAACTTCCCATCCGGACATTTTACGAATGCGCCATTCCGTCGAATCAAGCCATATTGCTGACCGCGCAGAATCCCCCTGTTAATATTGAAATCGGCTTCGGCTACGCACGAATCGGCTGGATTAGAGTAAATAGAGAGATTTTGCTTGTAAAACCGTGGGTCTACCGATGGATCTTTAGGGGCGTAGGCGTTAACCCAGGTCCGATAATAATCGGGCGTGATTCCTGGGCCATCAGTGCCGTTAGCAGCTGGATAAGCCGGAATCGGGAACTGGTCGCCGGACAAGGAGAAATAGGCCATACGATTATGACCGTTCAAATCTGCCCGTTGATCGACTGCAAAAATCAATTCCTTATTGTCGTGATTATCCGAATTGAAGATGGAGAAATAATCTTTTGACAACTGGTATTGACCCGCGTTGATGATTTTATCGCAGTATTCCACCACCTTGTCCATATCCTCCGGCTTGAACGTGGCCTGGGTGGCATACTTATCCCGATAAACACCCGCGTTCAGATATAATCGAGCCAGCAACCCCCAAACGGCTCCTTTCGTCAGTCGGCCTGGACCAACATTCGTTTCCAGATTGGGTTCTACGGCCAGAAATTCGGACTTCAGGTAGTCAACAGCCTGTTCCCCTCGCAGGATAGTTGATGTAGCGCCCAGATCATCTTTCACAAATACTAACCCGAAAAGGTCCAGGGTTAACAGACTATAATAAGCGCGCATGCCCCGGGCTTCGGCCAGATAGGTTTTTGTAACAGGATCATTGAGTGTTGGCAACGCATTAATGGCGGTAATGGCCCGTGACATACCCTGTAAAATCAATGTCCAGGTGCTACGTAAGTTCGGGTCGGTGCTGGTATACGTATGCTGGTGCATAGCCAGATAGATGCCATTGTCACCCCAGTCGGTGCCGCCCCGATAAGGCAAAATAGCTTCATCGGTCGAAATTTCCTGAAGCGCAAAATAGTTGGTATGCAGAAAAATGTCTGGTAGACGAGCGTAAACGGGCGCAATGATTCCATCGGCAGCCTGTCGGTCGGTTAGTCCGGATACCGAAGCTTCATCCAGTACTTTTTCGGCTAGATTGGTGCAACCTGCGGCAACGATCAGGCTGGTCATTGCCAGAATTGATATAACTTTCTTTTTCATGAATGCCAGAATTAAAACGTAAGAGAAAGGCCAAGAACAAACGTTTTGGCTTTGGGATAGCTCAGGTAATCGATGCCATAAGACGAAATCCCGTTGATGGTCCGGTCGGTGTTTACTTCCGGATCAAAGCCATCGTATTGGGTGATCACGAAGAGGTTTTGTCCGGTGGCCGACAATCGAATGCCTGATATCCACTTTTTCAACCCGATCATCTTGGGATTAAGGTTATAGCCCAACGACAGGTTATTCAGCCGGAAAAACGAGCCATTTTTCAAATAGCGGGTTGAAACCGGGGCGGAGTTGTTGATCGACTCAGTAGGGTACTGAATGGCTTCGGTCGTCGTATTCAAACCTTTTGATAGGCGAAGTTTGTAGAAATTGGCGTTGGCTGTATTGTCATACAGTTTATTGCCCGACACCCCATTGAGATTGATGGCTAGATCGAATCCTTTATAGGCAATGGTGCTATTCAGGTTGAACTGTTTGGTTGGTAGCGCACTACCAGCCGCAATCCGATCTTTGTCTGTAATGATGCCATCGCCATCCGCATCCTGGAATTTACTGATCCCCTTATCGTCCAGACCGATGAAGTTTTTGAGGAAGAACGTACCGATGGGTTGCCCGTTCAGGTAACCGTTGATTGTAGCGGAAGTGAGCCCGGAACCCGACGCATTCCCCGATGGAATAACGGTATACGGCGAATTATTCACGATGTTATCGATGAAGGTAATATTACCACCAATATCGAACCGGAAACCGCTAAGGCTGGCATAACGATAGTTCAGATCGATCTCAACACCTTGGTTCGTAATTGTCATATCAGGCACATTGGTCCAGAACGTACCCGCTGGCTGAACAGGATCGGAAGGGATTACTTCCAGCAGAATGTTGTTGGAGATTTTCCGGAAATAATCGACCGAGCCCGCTAGTGCACCTTTGAACAGCGCAAAATCTAATCCGACATCGGTCTGTGTCGACACTTCCCATTGAATATCGGGGTTGGCCAGTCGAGTGTAAGATGTACCCGCTGGATACGGACCTGAGGCTGCCAGCGGATAGCTGGCCGAAGCCGAAACCTGCGAGGTAAACAAGGCCTGCGTGATCTTGGACGGAATTTCCTGGTTACCAGTTCGGCCCCAGCCTGCCCGAAGCTTCAGATCGCTGAACGGTCCAGATTTCAGGAAGCTTTCTTCCGAAAGCCGCCAGCCTAGCGAGAACGAAGGGAATACCCCGTATTTGTTGTTCGATCCGAACTTCGATGAACCATCCGCTCGTACGGTGGCAGTTGCCAGATACTTATCTTTATACTGATAATTTACCCGGCCAAAAAATGACTGCAATTCGTTCTCCAGCGCAAACCCGGTTGGCTTATTGTTGGTCAGGGTTAGATCCTGTCCTAAGCCCGGATTATAAATAGGTTCAATGGGTGTAATGGGGAATTTGTTAATGCTGGACGTACGCTCCTGAACGTAAATCTTCTGGTACGAATGCCCTAGCAAACCCGTGAGGTTGTGATCCTCTTTCGCCAGCGTATACGTGAAATAGTTTTCAACCAGCAGGTTACGATTGATACGATAAAGTGTTTCCAGACGGCCATCTTGCTGGGGAACCAGGCTAGCCAGTGATTGAATATCTCGCATCGAGCTGGAGTTGTCAACGCCCAGATTCAACTTATATACCAGGTCTTTCGTGATTTTGAACGAGGGAGAAATATTGCCGACAACCCGGTTGATTGTGGTAAGGTCTTTCTCCAGCGCCATTGTAATCAGTGGGTTCGTGCCACTCAGGTATTTATACGGATCACCGTTGGCGTCATAGGCCGGTAAGGTTGGATTGGCCGAAATAGCACTGCCCAAAATCGTTTCGGTGGGCGTACGTTGGTTAAAGGTATAAGAAGCCGTGAGGTTAACATCCAGATTCAGCCGGTCATCCAGTAATTTCTGCGAAACGTTTAATCGCCCGGTATACCGATTCATTCGGCTATTTTTGATAATTCCTTCCTGGTTTTGAACGCCTAACGAGCCGTAATAGGTCAGTTTATCGGAGCCGCCACCGAACGACAGGTTATGATTCCAGGTGTATGCTGTCCGAGTAACTTCCTTTTGCCAGTCGGTCGAGCCTTTGAAATCTTCCAGTACACCACCAACGGCTGGTACCTGGCGTCGATATTCATCGGCTGAGAATACTGCTAATGGACGGGTTAGATTGGAAATGCCCAGGCTGCTTGATACCGTAAAATTGGAAAAGCCTGCCTTCCCTTTTTTCGTGGTGATAAGTACAACGCCATTCGCACCACGTGAACCATAAATAGCCGTAGCAGACGCATCTTTCAAGACATCAATTGACTCGATATCCTGTGGATTTAAAAAATTCAGGGGATTGGTAGCGCCACCCGTACTCGAATTATCCAGGGCAATACCATCCAGTACAAACAATGGCGTACTTCCCGTACGAACGCCACCGGGTCCGCGAATCGTAATGTTTTGGTTACTACCCGGTTCACCACTAGCAGAGGTCACATTGACACCGGCCACTTTCCCTTGTAGAAGTTGTTCGGGTGAGTTGATAATGCCTTTGTTGAATTCGGTGCTTTTAATGGATTTAACCGATCCCGTCATGTCCTTTTTAGAGGCACTTCCGTAGCCGATAACAACGACTTGTGCCAGTTCAGAGGCTGACGCCTTCAGCGATACGTTCATTGTGGTTTGGTTGCCAACAGGAATTTCCTGCGTGATAAACCCAATAAAGCCGAATACCAGGGTCGCATTTCCATCCGGTACTGCGATTTTATAATCACCATTCGCGTCAGTGGTTGTTCCGCGATTGGTTCCTTTCACAACGACACTGCAACCAGCCAGGGCTTCATTGGTCGTCGCATCGGTAACACGTCCACTGACGGTGATATCAGCGGTTGGTTTATCAGACTGAGAGGATAGCCGAGTAGGGCCATCTGGAGAAACGCTGCCTGCAACTACCTGGAAGCCGGGCAATAGCAGAAACCAGCATGATGCAATCCATTTTCGGAGAAATGGAGGAGAAAGATAAAAAAACGTCATAATTGGTAGAGAGTAAATTGATTGATTGGTTAATCTGCCAAATTAAAGGCATTCTTGGGGATTTAAGAATGGTTTAAGAAAGCTTAAATTAAAATTAATAAATATTGTATAGTACTAAAAAATAATCAAATAATTATATAAGAAACGAATTTGTATGGGGATATCTATCACGCTTTATTTCACTTCCTCCGTAATTTTGCGGAATGCAGAAACCGACATTACCTAAAGGCACACGCGATTTCGGGCCGGAGCAAATGAGCAAACGGCTATTTATATTCGACACCATCCGCCAAACCTTCAAACGGTTTGGCTTTTTACCCCTCGAAACCCCATCCATGGAGAACCTGTCGACACTGACGGGGAAATACGGTGATGAAGGCGATCAGCTCCTGTTCAAAATCCTGAACTCCGGCGACTTTTCCGCCGACCTGACCGAACTGGATATTACAACCGGCTATAAAAAACTAACTCCGAAAATTGCTGAAAAAGGATTACGGTACGATTTGACTGTACCTTTTGCCCGGTATGTGGTCATGAATCGAAATTCCCTGGCGATGCCTTTTAAACGATATCAGATGCAACCCGTCTGGCGCGCCGACCGGCCTCAGAAAGGCCGTTACCGGGAATTTTATCAATGTGATGCTGATGTTGTTGGAACGGATTCACTGATTTGTGAAGCCGAAATTATCCTGATGATTCATGAAGTATTTCGGAATCTGGGCATTCAGGATTTTACCCTGAAAATTAATAACCGGAAGATCCTAGCGGGTATTGCCGAAGTTATTGGCGCACCGGGGCAGGAGGGAACACTATCGGTGGCTATCGACAAGCTGGACAAAATTGGTCAGGAAAAAGTGCTCGACGAGCTACGTGGCCGGGGATTTTCGGAGGAGACGATTGCAAAGCTTTCTCCATTATTTACGTTTGCAGGACAAGCTCCTCAGCAGCTACTCGACCAATTGACAACCTGGCTTTCGAGTTCGCAAACTGCGAATCAGGGAATTGCTGAACTACTAGAAACGCTTCAACTGGTGAACAAATACGGTTTGGTTGACAGTCAAATTGAAATCGATCCAACACTAGCCCGAGGCTTATCGTATTATACTGGAGCAATTTTTGAAGTGAAAGCCAATGGAGTGAGTATCGGTAGTGTAAGCGGGGGGGGGCGATACGATAATCTGACGGGGACATTTGGCATGCCAGGACTATCGGGTGTAGGCATCTCATTTGGTGTCGATCGGATTTACGATGTGCTGGAAGAGTGGAACCTGTTCCCCGCCAGCACAGGGCAGGGAACGCAGGTGCTTGTTGTGCCTTTCGATGCTGACGCTCGTGCTGTTGGGCTACCGCTAGTGAGTCAGCTTCGTCTGGCTGATATTCCGACTGAAGTGTATCCCGACCTAGCCAAAGTGAAAAAGATGCTTGATTACGCTAATGGTAAAGCGATTCCGTATGTGGTGCTGATTGGGTCAGAAGAGGTTCAAACCGGGCAGCTAACGGTGAAAAATATGGTGACCGGCGAACAATCTAAAGTCAAAATAGAAGATATTCAGCGGTTTATACTCGAAAATTAGTCTCGATTTGTCGGCGATATAGCGTGAAAAAATCAGTCCTCAACACGGTGAAGTCAGCGTTTTCCACAGCGGGAATGTTTTTGGCTCGAAAATTTCCCAATCAGGTAAACGGCTACAAACTGGAGGATGATCTAAAATTTCTACTGCAGCAGAAAAATCCAGTCTGTTTTGACATTGGGGCCAATCAAGGG
This sequence comes from Spirosoma harenae, assembly GCF_054776975.1. Classification (NCBI taxonomy): domain Bacteria; kingdom Pseudomonadati; phylum Bacteroidota; class Cytophagia; order Cytophagales; family Cytophagaceae; genus Spirosoma; species Spirosoma harenae. Next base: position 134,430 of record NZ_BAAHBD010000024.1, read on the forward strand.
CAAACAATTCAGCTATTTCAGCAATGTCTGAAACGACCTGTTATTTATTCGTTTGAACCGGCCAGTCAAACGTTTGCCACACTGGCGAGTCAACCGTTTGTCTCGTCGGTATACCTGCATCAACTGGCTATGGGCGAACAGATTGGCGTAGCCGAGTTCAGAAACTACAGGCAATCCGAGTTAAGTTCGTTTCTCGCCGTCAATCCCGACAAATCGGAAAATCTATTTGCCGAAGAAGAGTTGATTTCCATAGAATCCGTTCCTGTTGAAACGTTGGATAACTTTTGCGCTAGCCAGGAAATTGACCAAATCGATTTACTAAAGATTGATACACAAGGATTTGAGCTACCTGTTCTTCGCGGAGCAACGGAATTATTTCAACGAAAACAAATTGGGGCTGTTTTGCTGGAGCTGAATTTTGCCTCTTTATACGAAGGACAGTCTGATGCGCTGGAAATCATGCAACTGCTACGGAATCAGCAGATGAGATTAGTCGATTTTTACGAGAAAGAACGGGCAACAGGTCGGGAATTATCCTGGACGTCAGCCCTTTTCGTGCGACAATCTTAAGTGATTTTTTGCCATTCTGACGCAGGAAGAATGTTGGTGTTCCCTAACCAGTGAGTTAGGATACGTTAAGATTCTTCCTGCGTCAGCATGACAAAACAGTCTATAAACCAGAGTATATCTGATTTTTTAGCGCTGGAGCATCAGTTATCGCCAGTTTAGCTACTTCACCGACGACGATAATGGCTGGATTGCTAATTCCTGAATCAGCCACACGCTGCACAATATCGGATACGCTGCCAACCACCGTCTGCTGTTCGGGCAGAGTACCATTTTGGATAATGGCTACAGGGGTATCCTTTTTTCCATTAATTGCAAAAACTGCCATGACTTCGGCCAGTTTATGCATGCCCATTAAAATAACGACCGTTGCCGTTGACTGCGCTGCCAAATGCAAATCGGCAGAAAAGTGCCCGTCTTTTGTTGTACCCGTAACCACCCAGAAGCTTTCCGACAACCCACGGGTTGTCAACGGAACACCTGCGGAAGCTGGAACGGCATAGCTGCTGGATAAACCAGGCACCACATCAGTTTCCATACCATGCTGACGGGCGTACTCAATTTCCTCATAACCACGACCAAACACGAAGGAGTCTCCACCTTTCAGCCGAACAACATGACCATATTGCTCGGCATAGTGTACGATCAGCGGATTGATGTCTTCCTGAACACATGAATACGCCCCCCGACGTTTACCCACGTAAACCTTCAGGGCATCCGGGCGGCAATACTCCAATAAATCAGGGTGAACGAGCGCATCATACATGACCACATCGGCCTGCTGCAAAGCCCGGATTCCTTTTACTGTAATTAAATCCGGGTCACCGGGCCCGGCACCCACGAGAGTAAGTTTCATAATAAGTGATGAGCTATGAGTGATATACGATGAGTGATTTTTCGCGTCAGCCATTCATCACTTATCGTTCATCACTCATCACTACAATTAGCTGTCCTGCGCCTGTGTTAAGGCTTGCAATTCAGGAACTCCTTCCAGTTCGATCTGGGTTTCGCGATAGGCCTGAACGGCCTGTAGGAACGCTTCCGCCTGGGCGATAAATTGCTTGGCGAAGCTTTCAGATGGTTCCTGTTTATTAATGCTGAAAACCAGTGCTTTAAACTCACCTTCTTCCTGGTGAAAATCGGGTTCACCCACAAAGGTTTTGTCGAAATCACTGACAATACCGTGTTGTGTATTTGTCGGAACATCACGACTCATCAGCGCAGCCCGAGCGCCGGTGATGAATACATTATAGGCATGATAGAGCGCATCTGCCCAGCGGCTTTCAGAAAGAGCTTCCCGCGCCCAGCCTAGTTTTTCTGAAGCTTCCGTCAAGGTAGTTGCAACCAGATCGATCAGGACGCTGGCACATTCGCCAATTCCAACTTCCGTAACATACTGCTCAGTATGATCCCAGTCGATATAATCACTGTCAATCAGGGTTTTCAGATCGGCTAGTGGTTTTAGGAGCTGATAGAAGTAGTTTTTGCCCTGGCGAGCGTAGTAGTCGCTGTAATATTCACCGTCGAAAGCATTGGCTTCAAAATCTCGTAGCAAAAAACGGAGCGAATCGGGGCCTCGTTTCGCGGGGATTTTAATGACTTTGTCGGCAATCAAACCTTCGCCTTTACCATTAAAGCCACCGCCTATCAAGACTTGCAAGGCCGGTAATACATAAGCGCCGTTTTTGAGCGACGAGCCATGATAGCCAATATTCGCTACTGAATGCTGACCACAGCCATTCATACAACCCGAAATCTTGATCTTTATGTCATCATTGAAAATCAGATCAGGAAATTCGTCATGCATCATGTTCTCCAATGCCCGAGTGATGCCGTAACTGCTCGAAATGGCCAGATTACAGGTATCTGTACCTGGACAGGTCGTAATATCGGCGGTTGTGTCAAAACCCGGTTCTGCTAAGCCAAGCGTATGCAGGGCCTCGTATACAACGGGTAAATCCTCAGGTTTAATAAACCGAAGTAAATAGCCCTGATTAACGGTCACCCGAATGTCGTCAGCTGCGTATTGTTTCACGATCTGCGCTAATGCACGAGCGGTATCTGAATGCATATCACCCAGCAAAACGCGCAACTGAACAGCGTACCAGCCCGACTGTTTCTGTTCGAAAACGTTGGTTTTCAGCCAACGGGCGTAGGCTTCATCACCCGCAATGGTACTCGGAGCTGGAGCGTCTGGCCTTGCCACTGGCGGGGTCGCGAAAAAACCATTGGCTAACGTGTCGTCAACAGGATATGATTTTACCCGTAATGCCGGGGTTTCGTCAGAAATCCGGCGGAGTAATTCCTCTAGCCCAACGTCATTCATTAGGTATTTCATCCGAGCTTTGTGCCGTTTCTGCCGTTCGCCATAGCGATCAAACACACGAATCACTCCTTCGATGAATGGGATGACCTGATCTTCTTCCAGAAACTCAAACGCTGTTTGGGCTGCAAAGGGCTGAGCCCCTAAGCCACCACCCAGCATTACTTTAAATCCACGTTTACCCTCCTGCACACGAGCAACGAGACCCACATCGTGCATATATCCATAAGCCGAATCTTTCTCACTCGAAGAAACCGAGATTTTGAACTTCCGGCCCATATCCTGGCAGATTGGATTGCGCAGGAAATAATCGAAGATACTATAGGCGTAAGGGGTAATATCGAACGGTTCTTCTGGATCGACACCTGCTCTGGCAGAGCCTGTTACGTTTCGAACCGTATTCCCACAAGCTTCTTTCAAGGTAATACCTGCATCCTCCAGGTCAGCCCAGAGCTGGGGCGAATCGGCCAGTTTGACAAAATGTAGTTGTATATCCTGGCGGGTGGTTGCGTGCAGGTTTCCTGTAGCGTATTTGTCTGATAAATCGGCAATCCGAACAAGCTGATCGGCGGTGATTCGACCATGTGGCAATTTGATCCGAATCATTTGCACCCCCGGTTGACGCTGGCCGTACACCCCGCGTGTCAATCGGAATTTGCGGAATGCTTCCTCAGCGATGTCACCTTGCTGAAATGAACTGATTTTCGTTTGCAAGTCCAGAATATCACGCCGGGCGGCTGTACTTACGTTGTCGGTCAACTGGATAGACATAGCGTTTATTGTCTATAGGATTTATCAACTAATATTTTAAAACGAAACGCCGGATTGTCCGGCGTCTTTGTTTATGTACAAATATAAAACCATTCACCGGCGCTTAAGTTCGATAACTCCCCAACTTCTGGTTATGGTCGATAAAAAACGGTTATAGTATACGGACAAAATTCCAGAATTTACTCTCCCAAGAGATGAGTTGACTAAAAGTCAGCGTTTGACCAAAATGAAGACCAATCAGGAATATATAATCCATAAACTATCTAACTTTCTTGATGGCCCACTAACGCAAAAAGGGGAAAATCCTCCAATTACAATATCGGGAACTCAATTGAAGGAACAATCCCACAGGGAAATATCCGGCAGTGACTAAAACACATCATTACGATCGCCCGTAGCCTGCCAGTCAGCGTCCATATCCTGAAAACGTTGGGCAACCCGACGTAAAAATTCCTCATCCAGCAGTGCCGGTACTAATTCTGGATCAAGCAAATCTAATTCACTGACTTTATAGGTCTGTTCATACGGTCCGGCTTCAATTTTGACGATATATTTGCCGTTCCAGGCGTAAAGGCCAATGCGGAACTGCGGGTGCGGGATATCCTGTACGAAACGCACGGTGGGAGAGATGAGTGATAAACGATGAATTATGAATGATTTTTGGCGGATAGATCGAACAAAGGTAGGGAATATACTTACCCATTTTTTTATTTGGGCACTCATCATTTATCACTCATCACTCATCAATACATCTTGTAGCAATTCTACCGACGAAGCGGCTCAATTTTTTCTGAAGGGAAATGTGCAATTGCAAAAACGCGAATATCGCGAAGCCATTCGCTATTATTCCGAAGCCATTGCCCGCAAATCGGATTTTGCCGATGCGTACAACAATAGGGGGTTAGCCAAATTTCGGGACGATGATCGGGAAGGAGCTCTGGCTGATTATACCCGCGCCATCGATGCGGACCCGGATTTTGCCACGGCGTATCTAAATCGGGCTGAAGTTCGGTTGGAAACAGGGGATGCCTCCGGTAGTTTGTCTGATTTAGAACGAATCGCAAAATCCTACCAGGACTCCACGTTTTATCATACCCGATTGGGCGATACCTACGTTCGTCTCAATCAAGATGCTCTGGCTCAGGCCGCTTATGACCGGGCATTGCAACTGGCGCCTGATAATGTAGAAGCACTCACTAATCGAGGTGCTTTATTCTATGGCCAAAAACTGTATGATTTGTCGGGGAAAGATGTTGAGCAGGCGCTGAAACTGAATCCGAAGCAGGATGCTGCATTAAATAACCAAAGTTTATTGCTGGCCAAGTCAGGAAGGTACGCAGAAGCGTTGACGTATGTCGAACGAGCACTGGCGTTGCAACCCCGGCAACCGTATTATCTGAACAACAAAGCGTATCTATTACTGAAACTAAACCGACCTGCCGAAGCGCTTCCATTGGTGCAGGAGTCGCTACGGCGTGATAGCCGGAATGCCTGGGCGCATCATACACTTGGACTTTACTGGCTGAGTCAGAAACAGCCGGATAAAGCCTTAACTGAATTTCGGCAGGCCGAAAAGCTCGATGCTTCCGTTGATCAACTTTATTATTATATAGGAACGACTGAGTTTGCTCTTGGGCATAAGACAGAAGCTTGCACGGCCTGGCAGCGGGGCGAAGTGGCTGGAGATGGACAAGCTAAAAACGAGCGGGCGTTACGGTGCCGGTAAGTGCATTTTTGTTTGACGTTAGTCTGCTAACAGCTATGAAGTTTTGGAGCCATTGGCTTGTGTATTTTTTCGTCCTGATCACTGACTTTGCGGCCAATAATGTGTTAGCCCAACTTCCGGGGTATCGGGTACTTTATGGGCTCACGAAGCCCACTCCTCAACAAATTGTACTGCGTCAGTGGCAACAAGCTGGAAGGGCCGCTTATTTAACCGTAAATCCGCAAACTCTGGAAACGAGAATAACCTCCATGCCCTCCGGCAGTTTTACCCCACTAGCCTGGAATGAAGTGCTTCAACGAGTCGCTCAGACGCCGTACGGTCGGGCGATGAAAGCGGAGCAGAAACGGTCGGGTTCGCTACAGGATGCGGGTATTGAGCGTGCCGATACGACAGAACGGGGCTTTAGCCTGACAATCGATCTGTGCCCATCGACCAAACCGCTCACCCGGCAGGTTTTTGATGACCTGATTCGCGCGTTCGAGCCTGACGAAAAGCCGATTCCCGTAACCATTACCGTTTCTGGCTTATGGATCAATAGCCATCAGGATGATTTGCGGTATCTGAAAAATCTGGCCACTCGGGGTGATTTGACTATTACCTGGGTGAATCATTCCTATCACCATCGCTTTGACCCCCGGCGTCCATTACCCATGAATTTCCTCCTCGAAACGGGCACGAACGTGTCGGACGAAGTGCTGTTAAATGAACAGGATATGATTCGCAACGGCTTGCTGCCGTCAATATTTTTCCGTTTTCCGGGCCTCATTTCCGACAAATCCCTATTTGGTCAGGTGCTGGCATTTGGCCTGTTGCCGATTGGCAGTGACGCGTGGCTGGCTAAAAATCAATCACCGAAGTCGGGTAGTTTTGTGCTGATACATGCAAACGGCAATGAACCCTTGGGAATTACCGACTTTATCCGCCTGATTCAGGAACATGATGCCTCAATCAAAAATAAAAGCTGGCTACTCTACGAATTACCAACCAGCGTGGCACGTACTGAAGGAAAATAAGGCGTGGTCATTCCAGAATAGTAGTCAGGTTTCCAGAAATAATAAAAAAAAATCTACGAATCGACTAAGGGATAAACGGGCTCTGGTAGACATAGTAATAAACCCGTTTGTTTCTGCTGATGGCCGAAAATGTACCTGACAAACCTGATCCGACCCATCCGTTTCGGCCATCCGATGCCGAACCCATTGTGTTGGATGCTGAATTCCTGATTCGACAGGCCTTCCATGAAAACGCCCGACGAGGCTATGAACTGCTGTTTCGTCGCTATTATAGAACCTTATGTAGTCAGGCCGTTCGATTTGTCCATTCCCGCACAATTGCTGAGGATTTGGTCAGTGAAGTATTTTTCAGTTTCTGGAAAAATCAGGTTCACCAGCATATTGCGACCACCTATCAGGCATATCTGTACGCAGCCGTTCGAAAACGTGCGTATACGTATTTACGGCAGGAATTTCAACAGGAATCAATTCCTTCAGAAATCGATCCGGAGCGGGCCGATGCCGACGTAGCGCTCGACCCCGAGCAATTGCTTCAGTACACCGAACTCTATCAGCGGATTGAAGAAACGGTGCGTTCGCTTCCCCCGCAGTGTCAGCGGGTGTTTGTGATGAGTCGGTTTGAGGGGAAGAAACACCGCGAAATTGCCGAAGAACTTCAGATTTCCCCTAAAACGATCGAAGCCCACCTCAGCCGGGCTTTGTCACAATTGCGATTAACGCTAAAAGCCGGCCTCTTCTGCTGGCTGACCGCCACCACTTTTGTTCCATTGTCCACTCAGCCGAGCGTTTCGACATCGGTGCAAACCTTCGTTATGAAATGAAACCGTTAAGCATGAAAGATACGCTGTTTGAGCACTTTGCCGGTCGCTCGTCGGCCCTTCAGCGTACGATGATCGCCGATTGGCTGCAGGAACCTGCTCACCAAACGCAATATGTGGCCTGGCTTGATGAATGGGAACAGCTACATCTTCAATACCTGGCGGACGACGAAACGGCTTTTCAAAAACTGACCCAGCAGATCGATAGATGGGAAGAACAGACGCATCCAAGTCAGACCGAGACCGAAATGGGGCGAATTCGGGTAATGCCGATTCAGCCGCGTTGGCTGGTCGCTGCGGCTGTGCTGCTTTGTCTGCTGGGGGGATTGTTTGTGGGCCGGGGTTACTGGTGGTATAAAACCATTGAAACCGCATACGGCGAAACCCGACAGCTAACCTTGCCGGATGGGTCGCAGGTAACCCTTAATGCCCATTCAACATTGCGTCTACCACGATTTGGTTTTGGGAATCAGACGCGGGCGGTCTGGCTGACGGGTGAAGCGGCTTTTTCCATCCAGCACACGCCATCGAATCAGCGATTTGTTGTGCATACCAACCGAGGAGTTGATGTAGTCGTGTTAGGTACGGAATTTGACGTATCCGATCGTCCGAGCGGAACCAACGTTGTGCTTAGTAAAGGCGCTATTCAGCTCAATTACGCAGAAAATGACAAGATTACCCGGCAGCTTCGGTTGAAACCGGGTGATGCTGTGCGCGTCGATCCTGCTGGTAAGTTAATCCAGAGTTATGTTGATCAGCCAGAAACCAGCACGGCCTGGCGCGAACACCGATTTGTTTTCAAGAGTACGTCTTTCCGGGAAATCGCCGAACTCTTGTGCGACACGTACGATCTCCGCGTAGAACTCAAAAGTCAGGAGTTGGCTAATCGGACGGTAACCGGCTCGTTTGAAGCCCACAATGCCGATGAGTTTCTTCAGGTGGTTGCTGAACTGCTGGAAATCAATTATAAACAGAAAGATAACACCGTCACGTTTTTCGAATAACCCACTGTCTTTGCTTTTTCCTTGACCCGTTATGCTTTTACACTTTCCTTCCACTACGTTGCCCTTTCTGCTCGCTGGCGCGTTGCTGAGTGGGCCGCAACCTGCTAATAGCCAGACGATTGCTATGGCACGGCAACAAATTCGGACGACGCCCTCGTCAGCGATTGCCACGCGTCGACTGGTCGATGTGTTGAACGACCTCAAAACCCGCTATCGAACCGATATTCTGTTTGAGGATCGGACGATTGTAAACCTTACCGTTCCGGCCGATGTATTGTCGGAAAGTATGTCGCTGGAAAACGCCCTGAGCCGATTACTGAGACCGTTCAACCTGCGCTATAAACAAGTGAAACCCGGTACCTGGGTTGTTCTGAACCGAAAATCATCTCCCGCCAGCAACGATGCCGCGGGCCGATTTCCCGTCACGTCAGAAACTGAATCCAGTTTACCAGATAACAACGCCCTCGACACCGGCCTGTCTTCCCAATCGACAACATCAGTAGCGGCTGTTCCGGTCGATATTTCGGTGAGTGGTCGGGTCACTGCGGCTGATAATGGGGGAGCTTTACCCGGTGTGAGTGTTGTGGTTAAAGGCACGAATCGAGGAACGACCACCGATGCCAATGGGCGTTATCAAGTAGTCATTCCCGAACCGGCGGGTGGTGCTGCGTCGCTGGTATTGGTTTTTTCATACGTCGGCTACGAAGCGCAGGAGGTAGAAATAACTAATCGGTCTGAAATCAACGTCCAGTTGAAAGAAAACAACCAGTCGCTGAACGAAGTGGTGGTCGTGGGTTACGGCACTGTTCGCAAAAGTGATCTGACGGGTTCGGTCACGTCGCTGAAAGCACAGGATTTAACGCGGGGAACGAATGTCAACCTGCAACAGACCTTACAGGGACGGTCGGCTGGGGTACAGATCTATCAGAAAAGTGGTGAACCGGGGGCTACGATGAGTGTGCAGATCCGGGGGATTACGTCCATTACAGGGAACAACGATCCGCTTTATGTAGTGGATGGGCTGCCCGTGAATGACGGCACGGCCATTGGCTCAGCTAGTGCGGGCGGAACAACCAGCAATCCTAACAACCGGACACCATTGAATAGTTTAAATCCGGCTGATATTGAGTCGATTGAAATTCTGAAAGACGCGTCTGCTTCGGCCATTTACGGATCGAGGGGTGCCAATGGAGTGGTTATTATCACCACAAAGAAAGGAAAAGAAGGCAAGCTAAAGGTCGAATACAATGGTACCTATGGCGTCCAGAAAGTGGCTCATACACAACGGTTTATGACGGGTGATGAATACACGAAAGTCATCAACGAAATCATTGACCTGGGAAAATTGACCACCCCTAAAGTGACTGGCATCAACGCGAATACCGACTGGCAGGGTCTGTTGCTTCGCGATGCACCTATTCAGTCGCACGATCTATCCTTTAGTGGCGCAGGAGGCAATACCAGATATTATATGTCGATTGGCTATTTCAATCAGGACGGGATTATGCTGAAATCCGGCACCCGACGCTACAACGCCCGGGTAAACGTAGAGAATGGCGTAGCGCAGAAATACAATGTGGGCATCAGCCTGACAACGGCCTACACCCGCGACTATTACAATGCTACCGGGGTAGGCCTGAACGACAATGCCAGTGCGCTATACATGGCACAGAATTATGATCCCACTGCTCCCGCTTATAATGCTGACGGCTCATTTTACCGATCGCCATTAATGGCGCCGATGGACAATCCGCTGGCGGTGATTAATGGTCAGTATGGCATGGGCGATACCTATCGGACTTTTGGCAATGTGTATGCCGAATATTTCCTGATGCCATCGTTATCAGCTAAAGTGAGAGTGGGCATAGATTTGAACGACAACCAGCGGTATTTCTGGATTGATCCGACTACGTTGACGGGTTTATCGTACAATGGATACGCGGATGTACGCGATGGAAAACGCGGGTATTATCTGGCTGAGGGTACGCTGAACTATAACAAAGAGAGTAAAAATCACCGGATTTCGGCGGTTATTGGCTCTACGTATGAGCGGTATACATCCAGTTCCCTGATTGCCAATTCCCGGTCGTTTGCCCTGCCTGATCTGACGTTCGATGCGTTGGGTACCGGCGATAATACCTTAAATGGTGTGGCAAGTGGGCGTCAGGAAAACAAACTGGTATCGTTTCTGGGGCGGGTCAATTATGCCTTTATGGGTAAATACCTGATCACTGGGTCGGTCCGGGCGGATGGCTCTGCGCGATTTGGACCGAACAAGCGATTCGGCTATTTTCCATCAGCAGCTGTTGCCTGGCGTATTCACGACGAGGATTTTCTGAAGAACAGTCGGGCGATCAGCGAGTTGAAATTTCGGGCAAGCTACGGTGTGACAGGTAACCAGCCAACGGCCAATTACCTGTATTTTTCGACCTATTCGGCTGGACGTAATGCCGTATTTAACGGGGCTAAAGTTAGTTCGTTACAACCGTCGCGAAGTGCCAATCCTGATCTGCAATGGGAGTCGGCTGTGCAGGCAGATATCGGTGTGGATTTCGGATTCTTCAACGGGCGACTTACGGGAAGTCTGGATTATTACAATCGGAAAACGTCTAATCTATTATACGATATTCCCCAACCGGCCAGTACGGGCTTCGGCAGCCGTACCGAAAACGTCGGCAGTATGCGGAATACGGGGCTTGAGTTTGCCCTGAAAGGCGTTGTGGTCGATAACAAAGAGTTTCGGGTAGACGCCGGGTTCAATATCACGACCCTGAAAAACAGAGTCTTGAGTTTGGGTAACGTCAGTCAGTCGATAGGTTCCGGACCGGGAAGCATTGGGCAGGTGAGCATTCTGAAACCGGGCGAATCGATCGGTTCGTTCTACGGCTATGTAGTGGATGGCGTCTGGCAGACGGGTGACGATTTAGCACAGGCGCAAAGCGGTGTTCGGCCCGGCGACCTGAAATATCGCGATCTGGATGGCAATAAAATCATCAACGCCAGCGACCGGGTTATTTTAGGGAAATCGCTGCCCGATTTTTACTACGGCTTTAACAGCAGTGTATCGTATAAAACGCTGATTCTGGATATATTTTTCGAAGGCTCTGGCGGAGCTAAAATGCTGAACAGTAGCCTGGTCGATTCGTATTATCCGGTTGATTACCGACGCAATAAACTGGCTGATCCGTACCTGAATCGCTGGACACCTACCAACCCGACCAACGAATATCCGTCGTTCCTGCCGAACGATGTACAGGGGCAGCGTCAGGTGACCAACAAAACTGTGGAAGATGCGTCGTATTTACGGCTGCAATCCATTCGATTGTCGTATAAGCTTCCATTGCCGGCTAACCGCTTTGTGAGTGGCGCATCGGTCTTTATTAATGGACAGAATCTGGCAACGTTCACCAACTATACGGGGGCTGATCCGGCCGCTAATGCACTCGGTGACAATATCTTACGGATTGATTACAACACCTACCCACTTACCCGCACCTTCACAGCCGGGCTGAATCTCCAGTTCTAACGGGAAAACTCTTAATCAACCATGAAAACGATCATCAAGTATATTCTCCTGACGGGTAGCCTGTTCACACTTTCATCCTGTGAAGAAGCCCTGCAGGTAACCCCAAAGTCTGAATTTTCGCCAGGTAACGTACTGACTTCGGAAAGCGGTATCAAATCATTACTGTTTTCAGCCTATGCGCAGGAGCAGACCCAATCAAACTCCCGCTACGTCATTAATGACTCCGAAGTGTGTACCGATATGGGCTTTAATACGGGTGGTGCCGAAAACGGGCAACTCATCACGATTATCAATTTCACCTGGGACCCCTCGCTCGGTACGTTCAACGACGACATGTGGGGACCGAATTACCGATCCATTCGGGACGCGAATGGTGTCATTGAAAACATCGCGAATGTCAACACAACCGATGCGAATAAAAAGCTCTATAAGGCTGAAGCCCGTGCGTTACGGGCACAGGCCTATGCGGCCCTGTATACTTTCTTTGGAACAGTTCCCTTGCGTACGTCGACTACCCAACCCGGTGAACTGGCACGGGCAACCGATGATGAACTGAAAACCTTTATCGAAACGGAACTGATCCAGGCGATCCCTGATTTACCCGATCCGGGAAAGGAAGAAGCGTTTGGCCGACTAAACAAAGGCAATGCGAATGGGATTCTGGCTAAGTTTTTCCTGAACACCAAACAGTGGCAGAAAGCCGCCGATGCCGCCAAAGCCGTAATGGATTTTACTTATTATTCGCTGAATCCAAATTTTGTGAATCTGTTTCGGGTTGACAATGAAGGTAGTAGCAACAAAGAAATGATGCTCGTATTGCAATGCCGCACCGAAGATCCGTTTGGAAACTGGTATCAGGCAGGAGCGTTGCCGCCTTCGTATAAAAGCAGTCCGCAGTTTCCGAATTATGTCTACAAATCGACCATGTCGAACTTTGCGACCCAATATCGGCTACGCAGCGCGTTTACGAGTTCGTTTGCAAGTACTGATAAACGTTTGCAGTTGATCTGTACCAGCTACGTCAATAGCAGCGACCAGACCGTAGATTTGTCGACCGGCGACAATGCCCGTAGTTTCAAATATTGGGACAATAATACGGTCGGTAATAATAGCGGTACTGATGTGCCGGTTCTCCGGTATGCCGATATGCTACTAACTCGTGCCGAAGCCCTGAATGAAGTAAACGGCCCCACCACGGAAGCGTTGGCATTAATCAATCAGGTTCGCACCCGTGCCGGCATTCCCAACCTGACAGCAACCGATACACCCACAAAAGAAGCCTTTCGTACGGCCATTTTTCGTGAACGCGGATGGGAGTTTGTTTCGGAGGGCAAGCGTCGGGAAGACTTGATTCGGCAGGGAACCTTTATTTCTCTGGCGCAGGCTCGGGGGATCGCCAACGCTAAACCCGAGCGAGCTTTATTTCCGATTCCACAGGTTGAAATCGATGCGAACAAACTTTGCGTGCAAAATCCGGGGTATTAAGGAGGAGAAAAAATACAACACTGATTTTTATGATCATAAACAGTCATAAAATCAGTTGGGGTCGTATGAAAAAAGTAGCCATTCTGCTAGGTTGCCTGATAATTAATTTGATAAGCCAGGCGCAACCGCCAAAAGCAAAGCCAGGTGTTGCCCGACCGAACGCGGCCCGACCGAATATCATTCTGATTATGGCCGATGATATGGGGTATTCGGACTTGGGTTGCTATGGCTCGGAAATTCCAACGCCTAATCTGGATAAGCTGGCTCGTCAGGGTGTTCGGTTTACTCAATTTTACAATACAGCCCGTTGTTGTCCGACGCGGGCCAGTTTGCTGACGGGGCTATTTCAGCATCAGGCCGGTATTGGCCACATGACCAAAGAACCGGCTAACCGTATCGATTACGATTATGGGGTGTATGGCTATCGGGGTGAAATCAACCGCAACTGTGTTACGTTGGCCGAAGTGCTCAAATCGGCAGGCTATCATACTTATATGGCTGGCAAATGGCATTTGGGGCACGCTACACCGGATGTTCGGCCCCGCCAACGCGGATTTGATCGGTTTTACGGGTTATTATCAGGGGCCAGTAGCTACTTAGACCCCATTCAGCCGCGAGGTATCTGGGTTGATAATGAGCCGATCGAGCAGGTGAAACAACCTTTTTATACGACGGATGCCTTCACAGACAATGCCATTACATTTCTGACCGAACAAAACGATAAAGACCCCTTTTTTCTGTATCTGGCCTTTACATCCCCACACTGGCCACTGCACGCGTTGGAAAAAGACATCGAGCAGTTTCGGGGAAAATACCGTCAGGGATGGGATGCGCTACGGGCACAACGGTTTCGGAAGCAGGTGAACGAAGGGATTGTCTCGGAAAAATGGGGACTTTCTGCCCGTCCGGAAATCTATCCGGCCTGGACGGAGCAGGACACCGCGAAGCAGCGCGAGATGGATTATCGGATGGCCGTTTATGCCGCACAGGTCTATCGAATGGATCAGAATATAGGTAAACTGGTCGATTACCTGACTAAAAATGGAAAGCTTGACAACACACTCCTGGTGTTTCTGTCCGATAATGGCGCCTGTCAGGAAGGAGGTATTTTGGGCGGAGGTCAACTCGCTGAGATCAATCAGCCCGACAAAGCCGGAGCAATTTCCTACGGGGCTGTGTGGGCCAATGCATCAAATACGCCGTTAAAAGGGTTTAAGCATGTTTCCTACGAAGGCGGTATTGCTACGCCGTTAATTATGCACTATCCCAACGGCACAACGGGCCAGAAGGGTAGGGTTTCAACTGCACCAGGCTATTTGATCGACATTATGTCCACCTTCATTGATGCCAGTGGCGCTACGTATCCGACTGAAGCAAAAGGTCAGAAAATTCATGCGCTGGAAGGGAAAAGCCTGCTGCCTGTGCTGACAAAAGGGACTCGCCAGCAGCACGAATACATGTATTGGGAACACGAAAACATGCGGGCTATCCGAACAGGAAACTGGAAAGCTGTGGGAGTGATCGGGAAACCCTGGGAGTTGTATAATCTGGAAATCGACCGCGTTGAGCAACATAACGTTGCCAGCGAGCATCCCGATCTAGTAAAAAAATTGGATGAACAATGGAATCGCTGGGCCAATACACATTACGTATTTCCAAAAGGAACGATGAAAGCTGATTTCTCAAAAGAGTGGAATTTCGTTAAAACGACGGATTAACCATTGATATACAGACTACTATTTATGAATAAATATGAATAAACTAGTTGCAATCGCTCTGTTATTGCTTACGGTATCAAGCCTAAATGCTCAGAGTAAAATCTGGACCCCCGAAAAAGCGGCTGAATGGTATAAAAAACAAGGCTGGATTCGAGGGTGTAATTTTCAGCCGAGTACGGCCATCAATCAACTTGAAATGTTTCAGGCGGCCACGTTCGATCCACAAACGATTGATAAAGAACTAGGTTGGGCTGAGGGACTGGGATTCAATGCCATGCGGGTTTATCTGCATCACGTAGCGTGGACATCTGATCAGGCGGGTTTCAAAAAACGACTCGATCAGTATCTTCAGATTTCCAACAAGCATGGTATCAAAACCATTCTTGTCTTTTTTGACGATTGCTGGAACGACGAATATCATCCGGGTAAGCAGCCAGAGCCCAAACCCGGTGTGCATAACAGTGGCTGGGTTCGCGATCCCGGCAGCATGATCCTGTCGCATGCTGACAGTTTGCCCGTGCTGGAACGCTATGTAAAAGATGTGATGACTACCTTTAAAGACGATCAGCGCATCCTATTATGGGATTTATACAACGAACCGGGAAATAATAAATACCTGAGCAAAAGTCTGCCCTTGCTGAAAGCTGTTTTTGGCTGGGCGCGTGAAGTAAATCCATCGCAGCCGATCAGTGCGGGTTTGTGGAATTGGGATTCGGGCTTCGATGAGCTAAACAAATTTCAGCTTGAAAACTCAGATGTTGTAACCTATCACCACTATAAATACATCGACCAGCATAAGCGCCGTATTGCTGACCTGCGAAAGTACAACCGACCACTGATCTGCACCGAATACATGGCTCGTCGGAATGGGAGCCTGTTTCTGACCATCATGCCCGTACTAAAACAGGAACATATCGGAGCCATTAACTGGGGCTTTGTGGCAGGAAAAACCAATACCATTTTCGCCTGGGATACGACCATTCCCAGCGGTAAAGAGCCGGAACTCTGGTTTCATGACATTCTCCGAAAGGATGGTACACCGTTCAGCGAGGACGAAGTAAAAACCATCAAAGCGCTGACCGGGAAGAAATAAGTTATATACCAATCTTACCCCCTGAATTCCTTCTGTGGGTGATTTTATTAATTTTTTAGGTTATGAAAAAAAGATTCCTCGTTTCCGGATTGTCGCTTATCGCCACGGTTGCTCTGTTGATTTTTGGGGGTTTCAATAAAAAAGAAGCTCCTGTTGATGCATCAGCTGTAACCCGAAAGCCGAGTGCGGCCCGGCCCAATATTATTCTGATCATGGCTGACGACCTTGGTTTCTCCGATCTAGGTTGTTATGGGAGTGAAATTCAGACACCCAATTTGGATTTTCTGGCCAGCAATGGCATTCGATACACGCAGTTTTACAATACCTCACGTTGCTGCCCAACGCGGGCCAGTTTGCTAACAGGATTGTATAATCACCAGGCTGGTATCGGCAAAATGACCGAATTGGAAAATCAGCCTGGTTATCAGGGGCACTTGACTGACAACACCGTTACGCTAGCTGAAGTACTCAAAACGGCTGGTTATAATACGGCGATGTCGGGCAAATGGCACGTATCGAATACCACGGTACAAAAAGACCCGAAAGAACAATTGGCCTGGTTGAACCATCAGAAAGACTACGGCGATTTTGCCCCATTAGACCAATATCCAACTCATCGCGGATTTGATAAGTATTTCGGGAATATCTGGGGCGTGGTTGATTTTTTCGATCCGTTTAGTCTGGTCAGCGGTACAAAACCGATAAAGAATGTGCCGAAAAACTACTATCATACCGACGCCATCAATGATACGGCAGTAGCCTATATCAAATCCTATGCTAAATCATCGGCTCCGTTTTTCTTATATGTAGCGGAAACGGCTCCGCACTGGCCACTGCACGCGCTGCCAGAAGACATTGCCCACTATAAAGACCGTTATAAAGGTGGCTGGGATGCCATTCGACAGGCGCGTTATCAGAAAATGATAAAACTAGGCCTTGTTGATCCGGCCAAAACCAAGATTTCCGAACGTTTCAAGTCGGAACAAAGCTGGGAATCGAATTCCGATAAAGATTGGGACGCCCATGCGATGGCTGTTCACGCTGCCATGATTGACCGGATGGATCAGGGAATTGGCCGCATCATTAACACCTTGCGTGAAACCGGTCAATTAGATAATACGCTGATTCTATTCCTATCCGACAATGGAGCCAGTTCCGAAAACTGTGCAGCCTACGGTCCCGGCTTCGACCGACCCAGCGAAACCCGCAACGGGCAGAAAATTGTGTTTGATGTAAAAAAAGAAGTAATTCCCGGCCCTCAAACGACCTATTCATCCATTGGGCAGCGGTGGGCGAACGTGGCGAACACACCGTATACGTATTGGAAAGCAGAATCGTATGAAGGGGGTGTGCATACACCCCTTATTGCCTTCTGGCCATCAGGCATTAAAGCAAAGAAAGGGAGTTTTAGTGCACAGGTAGGGCACGTAATGGATTTTATGAGCACATTCGTTGACCTGGCGGGTGCGACCTATCCGAAAACCTATAAAGGGCATACGATTACTCCGACTACAGGCATCAGTCTGTTACCGTCGTTTCAAGGGAAAGCAGCGGTAGGGCATGCGTCGTTGTTCAACGAACATTTTGGCGCTCGATCCGTCCGTGCGGGGGATTGGAAACTCGTATCCGCCACCCGCGATACAACCTGGCAGCTTTTTAATTTATCGGCTGATAAATCAGAAACGCAGGATGTAGCCGCCCAATATCCTGATAAAGTACGTCAACTAAAGGCCCACTGGCAGGCGTGGGCACAAAGCCATCAGGTGTTTCCAAAGCCAGGAAAGAAATAAAGAACGGGGCACAATAAAAAGTTGTGCCCCGTTCTTTATTTCTTATTAACTATAACTATCGTTTTAGTTTCCTGATTTTTTTAACAGGGCCTTATAACTTGCGAATTGTTCCTGATTCATTCTTTTATCCGTTGAGATCTCCAGGAGTTTTGCCTGATTGCCAGACTGGAAAAAATCGGGTAGGAGAGAGCGTAGGTTTTCCAGCGTGGTACATACCCGATACGAAATAGTAGCATCTTCGGCCGTTCGCCGGGCAGTATAACCATGGGGTGTTTCAAAATACGTTTCCAGTTCGGGTTGTCTACTGGGGCCATCAATCATTCGGAAAATATGTCCACCGTCATTATTAAGAACGATGATTCGCAGATTCGGCGGAACTGGATTTGACCACAGCGCATTGCGATCATAAAAAAAGGCGACGTCACCCATAATAACGGTCACTAATTGATCAGTTGCCATAGCCGCTCCAACGGCTGTACTCAAACACCCATCAATTCCACTGACACCCCGGTTCGACCATACCTGTATGGCTTGTTCCTCCGATACTCCGCAGAGGTTCGCATAACGTACGGGCATACTGTTGGCTAAATGGAGTTGCGAGTTCTTGGGCAGACTTTCCAGAACTACCTGCATCGCTGACCAATCCGTGATCGCCTGATCTGGTTTGGATAAAACCAGATCAACTAATCGAGCGGCTTGCCGATCAAGATTTTGCCAGTGATCAAAATAACTAGTGGACTCATCGGCATCGTCCCCCTGTAAAAACCGTTGGTAATCAATATCGGCAAACAGTTTTTCCAGGAAGGCGATCGGTTCGGCTGGAATCAGGGTTGACAAACGTTGAAATGAGTCGGTGATGCGGTCAACAGTTGGCTGAATATGCCAGTGCCGTTGGGCTGGGTGCTGACGGAAAAACGTTTTCAGATTTCGGGTCAGAAACGAATTCCCCAGCGTAACTAACAGATCAGGCCGAAGTTCATTAGCCTGTTCCGTGCTTATATTCGATAAGAACGTATCGGTATGCGTAATAAATCGATCGTTGGTAGGCAGGTTGCTGCTGATCTCGCCAATAACCGGCACACCCCATTCCTCTGTAATTCGATTCAGTACAGCCAGTAAGGCTGGATGATGGGGAAATTGCCCGACAGCGATGAGAATACGCTCGCTACGATCCCATTCAGCATACAAACGATGCCAGGTGTCGGGAGAAAGTGTAGGGGAGGCTGCTAGCGTTTCGATTACTCGTACCCGTTCTGGAACCATCGTCTCGTCGTTGGACGGGTAAAACGGTTCTCTAAGTGGAACATTTATATGTACAGGGCCAGCGGGGGAGAGTCTCGTCAGCGAAATGGCTTCGTTGACTGATCGGTCGATTGCCCAGCGAGCATCCGGATGGGTATAGTCGGCAGGAAGATCGTAACTGCGTTTTACCTGGTTTCCAAAAATAGCCACCTGATCAATGGTCTGTCCATCCTGTTGGTAAAGCCATTCATGAGGGCGATCCGCCGTAAGCAGCAGGAGAGGAACCTGCTGAAAAAAAGCTTCCGTCACGGCAGGAGCCAGATTATACACGGCGCTCCCAGATGTACAAATAACAGCCACCGGTTGTTGACGTTGCTGCGCGATACCCAGTGCTACAAATCCTGCTGACCGTTCATCCGCCAGTACGCGCACCCGCAGGTGAGGGTGTCGGGCTACGGCCAACGTAAGCGGTGCCGAGCGAGAGCCGGGCGAAACCACCACATCAGTTATCCCTTTTTGATAAAGCAGTTCAGCAATGTTAACGATGGGTTGGAGAACAGGCATAGACAATAGTTACGATTTACACGTGTTATACGGTTGACACGGGGTGGCCCGTGCCGTCGCGGTTACGAATTGGTAGTATTGATTTGCTGCAAACTTAAGGTCTAAACCTTTGTCCTTTCAGGTAGAGGGTTTGTTATTTTCTGTTACTTTGTCTTCGCTAAAGACGATCAACCGTTTCGGTGTGTTTATAAGGAGTAAACGATACTGCGCATTTTAACGTTATTGAGCAAAGACAACCACTATAGTATACCTGTCCAATCTGGACAATTGACACGCTTGACAATCCTGACCATTTCGATATGAACCGCATTGCTTACGATAACGAAGACGAAATACGGGTTAAATCCCTAGCGGGTGCTGTTATTATAAACGTCGTCCTGATTATCCTGCTACTGCTTGTTAAGCTTTCCCAAACGATTCCGAATCCGCCCCCGATTCAATTCGTCGAGGTGAATTTCGGTACCGATGCCCGGGGGAGCGGACGCATTCAAACGTACAACAAAGCCTCGGACTCGCCAAGAGCAGAAGATGTGAAAGCGGCCGAAAAACGTCCCAACCCTAAAATCAACACAACTCCACGGGTGGAAAAGGTGAAAGCTACGCCAAGCCCTAAAGTGGAGGAAGCTAAACCGGCTAAAGTCGCTACCGAAAAGCCCTTGATTGTCAGTAAGGCCGAAAGCCCTGTTACGACACCTGAACGACCAGAGCCTAAGCGAGTCGAGGCACCCAAAAATACGGCACCCGTTGAGCGGCCTGTTCCGCCAGCACCGGCTAAAAAAGTGGAGACGATCAACAACGACGCCCTCTTTAAAAAATCGTCGGGTGGTGGTGGTTCGAATGGAACGGTTGGGAAAGCGGCTGGTTCGGGCGGAAATAATAATGGCGATGATGCCAGTGGCGTTGGCGACAAAGGCAATCCGAATGGAAAAATCAACGCGAAAGAATTTTACGGTACACCGGGTGGAGCTTCGTCGGGTGTTGCCTTTGATGTATCGGGTTGGGCATTGGCCAGCCGCCCAGCGGTCAACGATGATTCGGATGAAACCGGGAAGATTGTATTCAAAATTACCGTCGATGGCGATGGCGAAGTGATCCGGGTGCAACAGCAGCAGTCAACGGTTAGTCCATCTGTGTCCGAACAATACCGCAGAGCAGTTCAAAAACTCCGGCTGAAACCCAAAGGCGGATCAACTCCTCCAACATCGACCGGAACCATTACCTTTATTATTAAGGCAAAAGATTAGTCGTCAATAATGCAGTACACGGAAGCGATTGACTATCTCTATAGTCGGCTCCCAGTTTTTCATCGGATTGGCCCCAAGGCCATCAAACCTGGTTTAGGCAATACCCTGGCTTTGTGCGAAGCGCTGGGAAATCCACACCGGCAATTTCGTAGTATTCACGTTGGCGGAACGAACGGAAAGGGAAGCACATCTCATATGCTGGCCGCCATTTACCAAACGGCGGGCTATCGGGTTGGGTTGTATACATCACCCCATCTGCAATCGTTTACCGAACGCATCCGGCTAAACGGTCAACCCATTCCTGAACAGGCAGTAGCTGATTTCGTACAACAACATCAGGCAATCATTGAATCTATCGAACCCTCGTTTTTTGAAGTAACGGTGGCCATGGCCTTTGCTTATTTTGCCCGAGAGTTGGTCGATGTAGCCATCATTGAAGTTGGTTTGGGCGGACGGCTGGATTCTACCAATGTGATTACCCCCCTTGTTTCGGTTATTACCAATATTGGTTACGATCATACCGATATCCTTGGCGATACATTGCCACTCATTGCGTCGGAAAAAGCAGGTATTATTAAACCGGGGGTGCCGGTAGTTATTGGCGAAACTCATCCGGAAACCCATTCTGTTTTTACTGAAACCGCCGGAGAAAATCAGGCTCCGATTCTCTTTGCTGATCAGGCGTATCAAATACAGGATAAAGGCCTCTCCGAAGGGATTCGTCAGGTAGAGGTCTTTCGTGCTGGAGGGCAGGGGCATATATTCCAGCTGGATTTACTCGGAACCTATCAGTTGCCTAATCTCGCAACAGCTTTAGCAACGGTAACGGTATTGCAATCGATTCTGCCTGTTTCAACCCAAGCGGAAGAACAAGCTTTGCGGGATGTTACAAGGTTAACCGGGTTAAAAGGTCGCTTTCAGACACTAAGTGAATTTCCCTGTGTCATTGCTGATACGGCCCATAACCAACCAGGACTGGAAGCGCTATTTGAGACAATCAACACGATTCCCTATGATACCCTTCGTATTATCATTGGGTTGGTTGCAGACAAAGACCGGGCGAAAGTACTGGCTGTGTTACCTGCTTCTGCTGTATACTATTTTTGTCAGGCACAAACTCCTCGAGCCTTGTCGTCCGAAGCTTTACAGGCGGAAGCCGCTGAAGCAGGACGATTCGGTGATGCGTTTCCCGATGTGAATCTTGCGCTGGAAGCTGCTCTTGCCGAAGCATTACCAACCGATTTAATTCTGATTACAGGGAGTAATTACACAATTGCCGAACTAACCAATTTGACATCCATCGATTAACGACTTTCTCTATCAGAGCTATATCATGATTAAACGTATATCTACAGTTATTCTGATGGTTAACCTTTCCATCGCTGCAATTGCTCAGACGCCCTCGGTCGAGAAAGAGAAATTTGTGTTGCTCAATAATGGAGCAACGCTGGGGATGATCATTAAATCCGTAATCAAAGCGGATAAACAACGGCTAAAATTGACCGATCAACAGTTGCCAAAGGCGAAAGAAATTATCACGAATGCTGTGGTTAAATTTAACGATGGGGTGAAAAAGTTAAAAGCCAGCGGTATGAGTCAGCAGAAACTACGTACGTTGGCTATTGGTGTAGAAAGTGAGAAAGTATTGGCCTATAAGACCATTTTAACTCCCGAACAATACACGATTCTGGCTACGCAGCATAAGAAAGTTTATCCAGAAGCTAAATTGTAAGTGCCTGTTTTGTCTATCCTCCCCCTGGATACATCCTATATAAAATTATCACTGACAGGCTCTTTCTGATTACCCCCATAATTTCTCTACTGGGCCGACTTGCCCATCGTATTTTTCCATGACACGACGAAAAACGCACCGGTTTCTACAGAACGCCGAGAGTCTTAATGTTATTGAAGTTGGTAAACCCCTATATAAAACGATTCGTGGGAAATGGCGAACGGATTATTTTAACAATGACAATCCAATCGTTTTGGAACTGGCCTGTGGAAAAGGAGAATATACGGTGGGGTTAGCCCAGGCATTTCCGAACACGAATTTTATTGGAGTTGATATTAAGGGAGATCGAATTGCCCGAGGCTCTCAGGCGGCCCAAAAGCTTGGATTAGCCAACGTTGCTTTTTTACGAACGGATATCAATTTTCTACATGAATTTTTCAGTGGGGGAGAAGTGAATGAAATCTGGATCACGTTTCCAGATCCGCAACCACGCCCGAAGCAAGAGAAGCATCGATTAACGCATCCACGATTTTTAGAATTGTACAAACAAATTTTAATTCCCGGTGGAACACTCCATTTGAAGACAGATAACCCAGAATTATTTGCGTACAGTATTGAACAAGTTAAATCGAATGGCGGTATTGAATTACAATTTACAAATGATCTATATGCTTCGCCGTTAAATAAAATTCACATAGGTATAAAGACGAAGTACGAACAACTATTTTACAATAAAGGATTTACAATTAACTATTTACAATGCAAAATGGGTTCAACTGTTTAACAAGTCGAACCCATTTTAATTATGTAACTCGCAAGGAAACGCTAAGCTATTTTATCTCTATAAACATTTGTAATTAACAATTATAAATCACAAATGTAACTAGTTTAACTATTTAAATAGCTGTTCCATCAAATCAGCGACCCGGCTTGAGTAACCGTATTCGTTATCATACCAGCCAACAACTTTGGCGAGATTACCATTTACGGCTGTCAATTTTGAATCAAAAATGCAGGAATGTGGATTGCCAACGATGTCGATCGAAACGATTTCATCTGTGTTATATTCCAGAATTCCTTTTAGCGAAGTTTCTGAAGCCTCTTTAATAGCAGCATTGATCTCGTCAATTGTAGCAGCTTTCTTTAGAATCACGGTTAGATCCGTCAACGAACCGTCTGGGGTTGGCACACGTAGCGCGTTACCATCTAGTTTACCTTTTAATTGGGGTAAAACAAGACCAACAGCTTTAGCCGCACCGGTAGAGGTTGGGACAATTGACAATGCTGCCGCGCGAGCCCGACGTAGATCGGAGTGAGGAGCATCCTGAAGATTCTGATCGGCTGTATAGGCGTGAATAGTGGTCATGTAGCCTTTTTCAATACCAAATACATCATCCAATACTTTTGCCATTGGCGCGAGACAGTTGGTCGTGCAGGAAGCGTTTGAAACAATCGTTTCTTCTCCGGTTAATGTATCCGCATTAACACCTAATACAACCGTTGGAATATTTCCTTTTGCGGGGGCAGAGATTACCACTTTTTTAGCACCGGCCTGTAAGTGCATACCTGCGCCAGCTTCATCAACGAAACGGCCAGTTGATTCCAGCACTACATCAACTTCTAATTGTTTCCAGGGAAGATTTTTAGGATCGCGCTCTGCATACGCATGTATACGCTGTCCATTAACTGTCAGGCTCTCGCTGTCAGAAGAAACTTCGCCAGAGAATTTACCGTGAACAGAATCATATTTAAGAAGGTGAGCGAGTGTCGCATTATCCGTAAGATCATTAATTGCGACTATTTCGATGTTTTCTTTTTCCAGAAGCCGTCTGAACGATAATCGTCCAATACGACCGAAGCCATTAATAGCAACGCGTATTTTTTTCATGAACAGAGAAAATTGGTTTGTTTTCGGGTCCAAATATACATATTAATAAATGGATACCGATAAGACACCTGCAGGAGAGAACTAAACGCTAATTTTTTAGCAATAGAAAGGTATTTTAGTAAAATAGTCAAAAAATCGATAGAAAATTAGTAAAATAGGGTGGTTTTACTAAAAAATATTGGTATTTTAGTAATATTTTGCTAATTTTATTAGTTATATATACTAAAAATGCTAACTATTTATAATAATTGCTAAATAGTTGTTTATTGCTTTTTAATAGGGTAGGAGTGCACCAATATAGAATTACTAAAACCACTCCAAAAGCCTCACTAGATTGAAATATTTTCTCCTTAATAATATAAGTAGGGATTTACCCAAGCCCTCTAACGGTATCACTCCCACGTACTAAACACAAGGGAGACTTACTAAGACCAGTAAGGCAGTGGAGGAATACGTCCTAAATAGCCAAACTTTTTACATCCCGGAAATAAGTAGTTGGCCTTACTAATTACTAGATAACGTTTTTGTTAAATCTTATTTTTAAACCTGTTTCTATCTAACCCACCAGAGATATCGAGATTTATCGAACTATTGCTACTCTACTGTTTGCTACATCTTATCAGAAACTGGTGAACTTTTACAGCCGATATTCCACAAGTGTCACCAGATTATTTTAGGTGTTCTTGATACCTCCATGGTATTGGCTATATCTTTTTGAGTTCTATAAATGGGATAGCCGGAAGTAGGAGAAAAGCGTTACAGACCGTTCTGATCTAGTCTGATATTTCTACATAAATGGACTCATATCTCTACCATAATCGGGTCGTTGCTCAGGCTTCGAATTCATCTTAATAAATAAATATCAATGCCGAAGAAATAAAATTTTAAGTGCTATATTTCAACTGTACGTGTCTTATGATTACCTTTGAAAAAAAAGAACAAGCATATACTATAATATCGATGTATAACAATATAAAATTTGGTGTCGAAATATAAGTCATTACTATTCAAGAAGTTATACTAATATCTATAAATCTTTACTTTAATTATATGACCAAACAAATTGAGGAAATATGGGCTAATCGTGAGTTATTGGCCGAGTCTGAATCGATCCAGATTATACACGAAGTAATAAATCAATTAGATAGGGGGGAACTCCGGGTAGCCACTCCACCAGCTTCTGAGTCCGATGATTGGGCCGTTAATGAATGGGTAAAAAAAGCGATTCTCCTTTACTTCATCAGTCAGCAGATGAAGACCGAAGAAGTGGGGATTTTTACCTTTCATGATAAGATACCTCTTAAAACAAATTTTGCGGAAGCTAAAGTACGGGCCGTGCCACCAGCCGTTGCTCGCTATGGATCGTACCAGGCACCGGGCGTAATTCTCATGCCATCCTATGTCAACATTGGTGCATACGTCGACGAGCGTACAATGGTCGATACCTGGGCAACGGTAGGAAGCTGTGCTCAGATAGGGAAGGACGTTCACCTCAGCGGTGGAGTCGGAATAGGCGGTGTACTGGAACCACCTCAGGCAGCTCCAGTCATCGTTGAAGATGGCGCTTTCATTGGTTCTCGCTGCATTGTCGTTGAGGGGGCTCGGATTGGCAAACGAGCCGTTTTAGGAGCGGGGGTTACCATTACGGGATCATCGAAAATTATCGACGTTACTAATACTAAACCTGTCGAATATAAGGGTTACGTTCCTGCTAATTCGGTTGTCATTCCAGGGAGTTATGCTAAACAATTTCCAGCTGGTGAATTTCACGTACCCTGCGCAATAATCATCGGACAACGTAAACCTTCGACCGATTTGAAGACGTCGTTAAATGATGCGCTGCGAGAAAACAATGTATCCGTGTAAATAAACTCAAAAGTAAATTCCGTAAAATGTAAATAGATCCAATTGTGATTTATAATTGTATAATCACAAAAACCAACCTAGTTCTGCGTTATATCATTTACAATTTACGATTCAATAAGTACAATTAACAAAAATACCTACGTGTTACAATTGACACGTAGGTATTTTTGTTAATTGATATAGTAAATTAGCTCTGTTCAATAATTTAACCTATATATTTGTAATGATATACATTTACCATCTGTTTACGTAATAAAATAAGCCATGAGTATTAATGACAAGATTAAACAGATATTGATTGATAAAAATCTAACACCATCTTACTTCGCTGACGAGATTGGTGTACAACGCTCAAGTATTTCTCATATTTTATCCGGCCGTAATCGCCCTAGCTTCGATATTATTCAAAAAATTATCCGTCGTTTTCCTGAACTCGGTTACGATTGGATTATGGAAGAAGAGGCTAATTACGGTTCGACTGGCGGGAATCAACCGAGTGGTTATCCGAATCGTGGGCCTGTTCGACCGAACGGTACTATCAACAATGGTCAATCTTCTATTTTTCCTTACGCCACTCAACCCACCACAACGATCCGAAGTCAGCGTAACGAGATTCCGCCAATCAGCACTCCACCGATTCAACAGGTCCAGGAACCAGTAATAATGTCAGCTCCAGCTGAAACAAATACACAGACCAGCGCATTGTCAGAAAAGAAAGTAGAACGGATTTTGATCTTCTATACTGATGGTTCATTTAAAGAATACATGCCATCCGCATAGGATTAGTTTATAGCTCAGTAAAATCATACATTATTCTTTAATGAACTCTTACTCGATTATTTGGTAAGGATTCATTTCTATTGCCTCTAAAACTCCTCTGGCATAATCACCCTTAAGAAGCTGAGTATATATAAAAAAGGCAGGAGATGTTAATCACTATTATCGCGTAAATAGTACTAATGACAATGACGACTTCTCTACAATATTGCAGGATAGTAAAATGGCAGCAAACGGATTGACTTCCTAGAGCTATTTAAAAAATTTGAATAAAAAATAGTTGAACAAATAGATATAGATAACCATCCATATTTTTCATAAAAACCGCATTTTAAGCCATTTTAATCCCCTTTTTGCTTAACTCTCTGTAAAGCAACAGTTTATTGTTCCACGTGGATAATGTATTCAAAACGGTGACAGTTGAAGCTAAAGTTTTGTTGTATAATTTATATTATGTTAAGTAAAACAGTAATTAAATAGGGTCGATAGCTCACCACCGACCCTATTTCCCTTATTTACTCTCGATGCAGACGATCTTCTTCTCTTCGTACTGCTTCAGGATGTTTTCCGTATTCGTCAGGTTATCCGTAACTTCTGTTTCGTCCTTAATGGATTTGGCTTTCTGGAAGTATGGAAGTGCCGCTTTAAACTTACCACAAACTTTACCATCCATTTCCTTACCACTTTTATTATACTCAGCCATATCCATTCGGTCGACTACGTTCTTCATATTAACGGCGTCGTTAAACAACCAAACCGCCATATTGAAGTTAGCATCGTAGTTGTTTGCATCAACAGCCAATGCTTTTTCCAGATATTGCTTCTCTAATAACTTATTATCGGTAACGGTCTTTTTCAATTCCGTCACCTTTGCTTCGTTTCCAGCATTAGCTGACGCAGCCGCAGCAGCTTCTTTAGCATCGGCTTCCAGTTTAGCCACTTCTGCTTTCTGATCCGCTATTTTCTTCTGCAAATCAGCTAATTGACGCTTCAATTCTGGCTTAGGAGACTTTTTAATCGCAGCATTTAACCGAGCGACTTCCGAATTGTACGCATCTATCACGCTCTTAGCATCTGCCAATTGCTTTGCCGAGTTACCAGATTTCTTGGTGTTGCCTTCTAATTTTTTTACTTGCTCATCGGCTTTTTGAGCGATGTTATTATAAACAATCGACAGGTTCACCAGATTCGTCACGTTATTTGGATCTTTCTCAACCATCTGTTTCATGTTGCTAATGGCCTCATCCAAGCGATTTGTCCGCAACATGATGTTGATCTTTTCATTCGCCAGATCCTTATTCGTTGGCGCTAAAGCAATTCCTTTATCCAGAGCAGCGATGGCTTTATCAACCTCATTATCGGCACTATATAACATCGCTAACGAACCGTAGATCGCAGCATCTTTCCCACCGCCAGCAATGTATTTTTCCAGCTGAGTTTTGGCCGTTGCATTATCCTTTACCTGCTGAGCTGCGATAGCTGTGTATAAAGGAGCTAACGTGTCTTTCGGATTGAGTTCGCCAGCCATCGACAGCGATTTCATCGCATCTGGATAGTTTTTAGCCTGGAACTTAGCGACCCCCTGCTGCATAAACGCATTGTATAGGTTTGGGCTTTTCAGCGCTTCCTCGGCTTCTTTAGCTAATTTACCAGGGCCTCCTTTTTTATCTTTATCCAATTCGATCACTTTCTTGAATGCATCATAGGCAGTCGTAGCAGCGGCAGAATCTAGTTTAATATTTCCCCCAGCGGCAATATTCTGATAGGTTTTGGCCCGGTCCATCCAGGTGCTGGCCTTAGCGCCTGCTTTGGGATCGGTAATATCCTTATCACTTTTTTCTTTTTCTTTCTTAAGGGCGTCTACCATAGCTGCATCAACGGCTCCGCCCTGCTGTGCGTAAACACCTGCTGAGAGGCAACACGCGACGAGAACTACCAGAACTTGTTTCATGTGTAAATCGGGGTTGTGTTTTTTATTTCAGGAACGAAATTACGGAATCTGTCTGTATAAGCATGACAGGCTCCAAATTGTTTGAGCCGACCGACTGATTTTGTAACCAGTCGGTCGGCTCAACACACTCTTTATAAAGGCTTTGGCAATTATTCAGCAATAACGGCTTCCGGCTGTTCAGCGGGGCTTCCCTCCTCACCTTCTTCCTGTTTAATTTTAGTTACCGAAGAAATCGCATCTCCATCGCGTAGGCTAATCAGGCGTACACCCTGTGTATTTCGACCAATAACGCTGATTTCATTGACTGGAGTGCGAATTGCAATCCCTGATTTATTAATAATCATCAGGTCATCCTTGTCTTCGACATCCAGAATCGCGACTAATCGACCTACTTTTTCGGTAACCTTCAGCGTACCAACGCCTTTGGCTCCCCGGTTAGTAATCCGATACTCATCAATCTCTGAGCGTTTACCGTACCCTTTCTCCGAAACTACCAATAGTTGAGCTTCCTTAGAATCGATACATACCATCCCAATTACGTGATCGGTTGTATCTTCTTCATCCAGGGTAATACCTCGTACACCGGCCGCTGTACGACCCATCGGACGAACCCGAGTCTCATGGAACCGAACTGCTTTCCCAGCACTCGACGCAATCACAATATCGTTATCGCCATTAGTCATACATACGCCGATCAGTTGATCATCCTCATCAATGGTAATGGCAATAATACCATTCTGACGGGGACGCGAGAAGGCTTCGAGCATCGTTTTCTTGATCGTCCCCTGCCGGGTACACATCACAATGTAATTATTGTTGATGTAATCCTCGTTCTTCAGATCGGTCACATTAATCACCGCCCGGACTTTATCGTCGGATTCGATATTGATGAAATTTGCCAGAGGTCGTCCTTTCGAGACACGCGATCCTTCGGGTAGCTCATACACCGGCAACCAATACAACCGTCCTTTCTGAGTAAACGCCAGCAGCGTGTTGTGCATCGTCGCCGTGAACAGATGCTCGGTAAAATCTTCTTCTTTCGAAGCAACTGCCTTCGCTCCTACTCCACCGCGTCCCTGCGAACGATACTCGGTTGTTGGGGTACGTTTGATATAGCCTTCGTGCGAGATGGTGATGACCATATCCTCATCGGCTATCAGCGAAAGGTCACTGATGTTACCATCGCCTAGGGCGTTGATTTCCGTCCGGCGCTGGTCACCGTAGCGGGCACGAATATCAATTAACTCTTCTTTAATTACCTCACGCTTACGCTCCTCACTGGCCAGAATTGCTTTCAGCTCCGCAATCTCAGCCATCAGTTCGTCATACTCAGCCTGAAGTTTATCCCGCTCCAGCCCAGTCAGGCGTTGCAAACGCATTTCCAGAATCGCTTTCGCCTGTAGATCGCTCAGTGAAAATTGACTCATCAGACCCGTTCGGGCAATCTCCGGATCGCGCGACGAACGAATCAGGTTGATCACCGCATCGATGTTATCCAGGGCAATTAGCAAACCTTCCAGAATATGCGCCCGTTTCTCAGCTTCACGCAGTTCGTACTGCGTCCGACGGGTTACTACTTCGAACCGGTGCTCAACGTAGTACTTCATCATATCCTTCAGATTCAGCAACATCGGCCGCCCTTTCACGAGCGCTACGTTGTTGATACTGAATGACGATTGCAGAGAGGTGTGCTTATAGAGGTTATTCAGGACCACGTTCGGAATGGCGTCCTTGCGGAGGTCATATACGACACGTAATCCATCCCGATCCGATTCATCCCGGAAGGCAGTGATGCCTTCAATTCTCTTTTCGTTGATGAGTTCGGCCGTTTTTTCCAGCATCACCGCTTTGTTCACCATATACGGCACATCCGTGACGATGATCTGAGTTTTGCCTTTATTTTCTTCAATAGTCGCATTGGCCCGCATCACCACCCGTCCACGACCGGTTTTGAAAGCCGCTTTTACGCCCTCCATACCATAAATAGTGGCTCCAGTGGGGAAATCCGGCGCTTTCACGAACTGCATTAGTTCTTCGATCGTAATGTCATTGTTATCCAGATAAGCAATGATTCCATCGACGACTTCCGTCAGATTGTGAGGTGCCATGTTCGTCGCCATCCCTACCGCAATCCCGGATGATCCATTGAGCAGCAGGTTCGGAAGTTTGGCGGGCATTACCGTCGGTTCTTCAAGCGAGTCATCGAAGTTTGGCTGAAAATCAACCGTTTCCTTGTAGATGTCGTTCAGTATTTCCTCGGCAATACGCTTCAATCGGGCTTCGGTATATCGCATCGCAGCGGGTGAATCGCCGTCGATAGACCCGAAATTACCCTGGCCATCCACCAGTGGATACCGGAGCGACCATTCCTGAGCCATCCGAACCATGGTATCGTATACAGACGCGTCGCCGTGTGGGTGATATTTACCCAGTACTTCCCCTACAATACGGGCAGATTTCTTGTGGGGCTTATTGTAGCTAACTCCCAGTTCAGCCATTCCGAACAGCACCCGGCGGTGTACCGGTTTCAGGCCGTCACGAACATCGGGCAAGGCGCGGGAAATAATAACCGACATCGAATAATCGATGTAGGCGCCACGCATTTCGTCCTCAATGTTAATGGGAATGATGTTACTGGGAGATTCGAGGTCGGGATTTTCGTCCGCCATTTGTTAAAGGAGTTTCGCAGAAAATTACTATTCGGTCGCCTGTACTTTACTCAGGTAACCCTTTAGACAAATATACAAAATTTTCGGGAGAAAAGAGAAATAAACCCGTAAAAACACACTAAAATCGCCAGAAATAGCTACAAAATTGCGATTCGATTAATCCAATTTCGACTTATATCCGCCAGGCTACCTTCTGAATGAAATACAATTCTGTTTCATCTAAAATATAACGTTTTATATACGCTGAATTTGACTAAAAAAACGCTTTATTGACTAGGTTTTAATCCGGGGATCGAAGGTAAAGGGTTCGGTGTGAATCAACTGAATCTGAGCGAAATCAGGGTGGGCTGGATTCAGCAAATAATTCGATTCATTCGGGATAATTGCCGATGGAACGTTCAGTACGGCAGTACGGCCACTTCGGAGCCACTCCCCTCCTATTCGCTGACAGACATCGTACTGCCGGAACTCAAACCAATCGGCTGGCAGGTTTTCGGGAAGAATTCGTTCTACATTTAGCGTATCGGGTATCTCAATAATCATCACCCGAAAATCGGATAAAAGTCCCTCTCCGCTCCGATGCACCACATTTTCTAGACAGGCTAATGCACGGGTTGCTGCCGTATAGATCACGAACTGGCCCCGAGTATTCCATCGGGCCGCCCCACCCGATGCCACTAATCGGTCGGCATATATCGACCTGGTAATACGATACACCAGCATTTACTAATCTACACTACGTTAAGCTAAATCACCGTATTCAACGCGAATGACCTCATCCATCACCAGGTCGATCCCCCCCGACGTATGCAGAAGATCAAACGGAATTTGATCACCCAAACCATAAGCCGGTTTATCCATCCATCGCCTGAACGCGTCTGCCGACCCAAAGACAGCCTCTCCTGTTTGAAACAAGGCCATGATTTTCAGCACTTTCTCACTATCCTGCGGATTCAGCTTCTTCTGCTCACGCTCATACCGCTGAAAGGTTTTCAGTGAAGTATCAAATACCTCAGCGAGCTGCTCCCGCTTATAGCCGGTTAAATCGGCTATTTCAAAAAAACGCGTGGCTGGCACCCCTTTTAGAGCTGAAAAGACCAGCGCTGTTCGATCTGACAGTATCATAGTACAAACGTAGGAATTTTGTCTGATAAACATAGAATTTTGTCCAAAAATTCATCTTCGCTCATTTTACCAAACCAAATTGGGCGTTAATCGTTGTAGGAAGTAAACTAATTCATTAATCACGTTATGAAAAAGGTAAGTTTAATCCTATTACTAGCCGTCAGCACCCTTAGCTTTCAGGCCTGCAGCAGCAAAAAGACAGAAAGTGCCGACAGTGTTGAAAACGCCGATAGCGTCAATGA
The DNA here is from genome assembly GCF_054776975.1 of Spirosoma harenae. NCBI lineage: Bacteria > Pseudomonadati > Bacteroidota > Cytophagia > Cytophagales > Cytophagaceae > Spirosoma > Spirosoma harenae. Next base: position 167,564 of record NZ_BAAHBD010000024.1, read on the forward strand.
AGCTAAAGAAGATGCCGGTACAGGGCAGAATGATGACACCAGCGAATTCGCTGTAAAAGCCGCGAATGGTGGAATGCTGGAAGTAGAATTAGGTCGAATGGCGCAGGAAAAAGCCGCTAGCAAGGATGTGAAGGATTTCGGAGCGATGATGGTCAAAGATCACTCTAAAGCGAATGATGAACTGAAAAGTATAGCCGCCACGCAAAATATCACGCTGCCTTCCACACTGGGCGAAGATGAACAGAAGCATGTTAATGAAATGGCCAAATTATCAGGCGCAGAGTTCGACAAGAAATATGTCAGCATGATGGTCGATGACCACAAAGACGACATTGATCTATTCAAAAAAGCATCGGAGGATAATGAAACCAATCCAGCGGTTAAGGAATTTGCGACTAAAACGTTGCCTGTTCTGCAAAAGCATATGGACGCGATCAATGCTATTGACAAAAAAATGAAATAATCACCGCTTCGATGGATGAATCAACCCGTGACCAATTGATTTGGTCACGAGTTTTTTTTGTTTCCGTTTTGTTTCCGTCGGTGATCTATGTAAAGAAACAACCTGTGCTTTCGCATCTTTTCGCTTTCTTTACAACATGTCCAGATTCAAAGCCGCAATTATCGGCGGGGGAAACATCGCCGATAAAAACCACATTCCTGCTCTAAAACACCTTCCCGAACAAGTTGATCTGGTTGCTGTTTGCAGTCGGGATCTCAGCAAAGCCCGCGCCCTGGCGGATAAACACGGAATTCCTCACGCCTTTGCCGACACTACCGAGCTCTATCGAGAATGTACCCCTGATATAGTGGTGATTTGCACGCCCAATAACCTGCATTACCCGCAAACGATGGAAGCGCTGGCGCATGGTTGTCACGTATTTTGCGAGAAACCGCCCGCGCTGAATGCACAACACGCTCGCGAAATGGCACAGAAGGCCGCCCAACAAGGACTAACGCTGGCTTATAATTTTCAGTTGCGACAAACGCGTGAAAGTAGTCTGCTGATGCGTTGCAAAGCTGATGGGCTACTTGGCGATATTTACCATATCAAAGCGAATTTCCTGCGTCGGCGGGGCATTCCGGGATGGGGCTATTTCACCAATAAAGCGATGCAGGGCGGAGGTGCGCTAATCGACCTCGGTGTCCATGTACTCGATTTAGCGTTGTATACACTTGGCTATCCGACACCCGATCAGGTACTGGGAAATACCTATGATTTTATTGGCAGGATGGGAGGCAAAGGGCTATTAGGCAGCTGGAATCCATCCACATTTGACGTAGACGATGCCGCAATGGCCTATCTATCCTTTCCGAACAAAGCTTCGATTATGCTTTCGGCCTCTTTTGCGCTGAACATGCAGGCCGAGCGCGATCGAAACCTGGAGATATTTGGCAGCAAAGGCGGAGTGAATCTATTTCCATTTTCACTGCATACAGAACTAGCCGGAGAACTAGCCGATGTTCAGTTTCCACACCTGGAAGAAGTTGATATTCAGCTAAAGAATACCGAAGCATTTCTGGATGCCTGTACCGGAAAATCATCGACCGTCTGCACCGCTGAACAAGGGGCTATTTTACAGGAAATCGTCGAACGGATTTATCAATCCGCAGCATAATTAGCGATTCAACATGAAAAATGTTTGAATGCCTAGTCGGCATAATTCGTAGTCAATAACCAAAGCCAGAAGAGTGCCTGCAAGCCAGGTTGCGGTCGTAATAAAATCTATTTTGAGGGAACGATTCATAAAGTACAAGTTTAAGTAATTAAAGTATAAACTGTACAGAATTTACTCAGCGGTTCACTTATTCCCTGGGCCACATTGGAGGCCACTGATATTCACGCGCAATCGTCCGCACAAGCTCGTGAATTAAAGGAGTGCCATTATCCGAATTGGTCATGATCACCACGCCACGACCCGTTTGTGCAAAGGCGACTGCGTAACAGGCGAAACCAGCATTACCGCCACTATGCCGAAAACGCAGGGTTTCGCCGGAGCCATCGACCCCGAATCCTAAGCCACCAGCCCCCGGAATTTTAGTCAGCATCTGCCGGACAGTTGCCTGGGCAAGAATGCCTTTACCTGATCGATACGACTCGCTAACATTAAGCATAAAGCGAGCTAAATCAGCAGGGGTTGTCCAAAGGCCAGCAGCTGCCAATTCGGGGTAAAGATGATACCCGCCATCCACCAGGGTTCCATTTCCTTCGTAGCCTTTTGCCGCACGAAATACCGTAACGCCAGATAACGGTATACTAAACGTACTTTGTCGCATACCAATCGGTCGTAAGACCAGTTCCTCCACCAGGGGCCCAAAGGAGTTACCGGTAACGTCTTCCAGAAGCAGTTGAAGAATGGTGAAACCACCACCAGAATACCGCTCTTTGTCACCCGGTGTTTCCATAACCCGAACCGGAGATGAATTAGCCGGTGAAGCACCATCAAGAATTTGCGTTACTGTCGGAAGTTTGGCGGCTGGATTGTAGCCCGCAAACCCGTGTACCGAAAGGCCGGCTGTATGGCTAACAATACGCCGGACAGTCACTTTTTCTTTCGATGTATATACGTTCTCTGGTACTTTCCATCGCCGAAGTTTGAGGTTCACATCCTCGTCTAGTACTAGTGCCTTTTTCTCAATTAATCGGAAAGTAGCTACTGAGGTTACAGGCTTAGAAATGGAAGCCGCCTGAAAAAGCGTAGCCGAATCTACGGATTTATGTCGCGTTATATCGCTTAGCCCATACCCTTTGGTCCAACTGATTTTACCGCCATCAAAGACAGCAATGCTTACACCCGGAACGCCTAAGGCTTTCATCCGTTCATAAATCGTCTGATAAGAGCCGCTATCAGCACCCGACTTCGCGATAGGAATCACTTTGTTCTCAATCGACAGGCTACTTACCATAGGTTTTTCCTGTCCGGAAGACGGCATCGGCAGGGAAACCAGAAATAAAATCTGTAAGAAAAGGAACAAACAGAAGGTTCGTAGTTTAGCTATCATAGCTTCCATGGCAATTGATTCAACAGGGTTTTAGCCGTGGAAACTGATGTAAACAAAGAAGGTTACAAGGGAATTATTTTGTCTTAAGAAGGCGTATTTGAACTCGTTACTGGTTGGCAAAAAAAATTAAGGGAGGCTAGCCTCCCTTAATTTTAGTTATTCAGTAGTTTCTTCTTTTGCGCTTCATATTCCTCTTTGGTCAGGGCTCCTGCATCCATCAACTGCTTCAGTTTCAGTAATTCATCCGCTACACTGCCTGAACTGGTTTTGGCAGTAGCGGCAGCCGTTCGAAACCGGGGAGGGGGTATCACTTCACCAGCCTCAATTGCATTGTCCAATTCGGCGGAATACCGAACCAGCATACCCACCCCGATCTCCGCGGTCATTGTAAACCCTTGACGTTTGGTACCATTCTGGATTAAATCTTTAACGATTCCCCGTTTACCGGCATAATCAGACGGCAGATACCGATACACCATTCGACCATTTACGTATGTACCCGGCGTTTCATAGATGAACCCGAACTGTTTGGTTGGCGTAGATGCTTTTCCAAAATAGAGTGTATCGCCTATTTTAATGACCCAGCCTGGTATCGACGTTTTATAACCATTGGCCAATCGATCCGAATCCAATCGCTGTTCACGCGCTTCATCGGCTGTTACGGGGCCACTCTGGGCTATACTTTTTACGGACATAACTACTAAAAGACCTATTGCCAATAGGGAGGTAAATCGTCTCGTCATTCCTGTAATTCGGGTAAAAACGGGTTAGAAAAAGTAGTTTTGTATTCGGTATACAGATGTTCAGAAACATGAACATCTGTATACCGCAAAGATAGACAAGCCATGTTTATACCCTCACAAAAGGCGAAGAATTACACAACAATGCGGATGTTTTAGACGACTGTATAGTGCGATTCTGGAGAAATACCCGATTTTTATACGCTGAAAGTAACCTTCTTTTTTATGCTTGCTCAAGTAATTGATGCCCGGCCTGCTTCGTTAGGCAATGGCTTCACTGTCCGCCGGATTCTCCCCTACCGGCTTCGGCGTATGCTCGGTCCATTTATCTTCATGGATCATGGCGGCCCGGTCCAGATTACACCCGATCAAGTCTCTGCTATGGATGTTCTTCCGCATCCACATATTGGCCTATCTACGGTAAGCTACCTATTTGATGGACAAGTTACCCACCGGGATAGTCTGGGCGTACAGCAGATTATCCGTCCTGGAGAGGTCAACTGGATGACGGCAGGCAGTGGTATTGCGCACTCTGAACGATTTGAAGATCCGGCAACTCTGGCTGGGGGCACTTTGGAGATGATTCAAACCTGGGTAGCGCTACCCGAAGCGGACGAAGAATCTGCTCCTGCTTTTACGAATTATGCTCCCCACGAACTACCAATTTTCAGGGATAAGGGAATCTGGATGCGGTTGATTGCCGGGGATGCATTTGGTTTGCGGAACGACGTAAAAACGCACTCACCCTTATTTTATATACACCTAATTTTACAGCCCGGTACACGGTTTGGGTTGCCGATTGGATATCCAGAACGCGGAGCCTATGTGGCTAAAGGAACCGTTGAGGTGAATGGACATCGATATGGGGCAGGGCAATTGCTCGTCTTCACAGCCGGTGTTGATCCGGCGATTACAGCGATTGAAACGGCTACGATCATGCTTCTTGGCGGTGAACCGCTTGGAGAACGGTTTATCTGGTGGAATTTCGTTTCGTCGCGCCGGGAGCGTATCGAACAAGCCAAAGCCGACTGGCAAGCCGGTCGAATTCAATTACCACCCAATGATAATCACGAGTTTATCCCCTTGCCACAGGATCATTCAAGACCGGCAGGAACGCCTACGCCCCCACCTCCGCCTTTATCCTGACAACTAAACACAACTTCCCCCGATAACTGACGTACGTTGATCAGTAATCGGGGGAAGTTGCGAATAATTTGTTATGCTACCAATTGCTTCGTGTGCAACCATTCGGGCTTGGTAATCGTCACGCGAGCTTTCAATTCGTTAAGCATAGCATACAGACCATAGTACGTTCGATTGATGTATAATCCATCGCGATTGGCCCGTACGACCTTCGACGAACGAAGTTCTTCCATTTTCGACAAATCTTCCGCAAACGCGTATACTTTATTGAAATAAGCATCATCACCAAAATCGAATGTCTCACAGGCAAACGGTTTGCCCAGCATATCGATCATCTGCACAAACAGATCCGAATAAAATTTCCGTTCTGATGGAGTATCCTGTGGAACCAGAAAGCCTAAATTCAGGAAAACCTGCTCTGCTACAGGCGGGTCAAGGAGTTTATCCGGTCTGAGCAACAGAAAATAATTATCATAGAAATAATCAGGAATTACTTTCACGCAACCAAAATCAATAACGCCCATGGTGCCATCGGGTCGCATCAGGAAATTACCGGGATGCGGGTCGGCATGAACCTGCCGAAGCGCATGAATCTGGTGGTCATAAAAATCCCAGAGCAACTGACCAATCCGATCACGCACCTCCTGCGACGGATTTGTGGCCAGAAACTCCCGCAAATGCAATCCATCGAGCCAGTCCATCGTCAGAATCCGCCGACTCGACAGTTGGGGATAGTATTTCGGAAAGACCAGTCCCTGGATATGCGCACAGGCTTCCGAAATTTCGATGCTGCGTCGAAGTTCGAGTTCGTAGTCCGTTTCCTCCAGCAGTTTGCTTTCGACCTCCTGCATGAAGTAGTCGATCTGCCGTTCATCCAGGTTCAGTAATCGAACGGCCAGCGGCTTGGCAATCTTCAGGTCTGAACTTACCGAATCGGCTACCCCCGGATACTGGATCTTCACCGCCAGTTTTTTTCCATCTTTCCAGGCCAGATGCACTTGCCCGATACTGGCAGCATTCACCGCGTTGATATCAAACGTATCGAACAACTCAGCGGGTGATTTCCCAAAATACGTTCGGAAGGTTTTGACCACCAGTGGTCCCGAAAGCGGAGGAGCTGAATACTGCGCCATCGTGAACTTATCTGAATAAGCTACCGGTAATAAGCCCCGATCCATGCTGAGCATCTGGGCCATTTTCAGCGCGGAGCCTTTCAGTTCACTCAAGGCGTCATAAATATCAGCTGCGTTGTCTTGATGAAGTGCCTCACGTGGCAACTCAGGATCAAGCAGTTTTTTGCTGTAATGCTTAATATAATTACCGCCCACCTTCACCCCTGCCTTCACAAACTGGGTGGCACGGGCAACTTTGGTCGTCGGAACGGATGTCTGGGTTTTCATGGGCAATGGGCAATGAGCAGAGGGCGTGGGGTAAAGGGTTATAAGTACAGTTCACCCTCTGCCCCACGCCCTTTGCCCCATGCTATTTATTTTGATACATAAACTTGGCAAGGTCTAACAGGCTGTCCAGGGGGGAACGGCCGATCAGGTCGAAAGCGGTATTGACTGTTTTTTCGATGGCGGAATCCGTTTTCTCGAAGTTTTTACTCACATCGCGAATCCAGAAATCGAGTAGATACAGGGTCTGTCCCCACAGAGCATTCGGGTACCGATCCGTGATAAAAGGGCGAGGTTCTACTTCTTTGCTTTCACGTCCTTCGGCCAGTAAATCACGGGCAAAATCAAAAAAGGCTTCTTTAAACGGCCCGAGTACAGTCGATTTCTGGATCGCACGCCAGGCACCATGCCCCCCCATGCCCCTTATGCTCTGCCCCATACCATTTAGTCGTTCGAAACTGTAGACGGCAAAACTCCGCTGCGCTTTCAGCAGTTCGATCCAGGTGTAGTAAAATGCCAGCAGTTTTTCCCGAACGGAGTAGGCCGAATAGGTCGCATCGGTTTCGATGGTGCGTTTGGCTTCGCTAAAGAAAGTCAGCCAGATATCCGCTTCGATGGCATCGAACGAAGTATACTCGTTATAGAAATCACCTTCTGATAGTTTCAATTTCTTCGTAAACTGAAAAACCGAGATGGGTTGTTTACCGTGTTCAAGCACGTATTCCGTATAAGCTTTCCGGATTTTTTCGAGCGTTTCCATATACAAGGGGAACGGTCTGATCAGCAGAAAAGTTTGTGTTTCCTACCACAATAGCTTACCATATCTGGCAGTTTACTTGTAAATTTCGGATTGAACCTATCCTCTTGATTCTCCATATGAAGAAGCGTACCGTTTATCTGCTGACTTTCCTAACCTTTATCCTGGTTTTCCCCCTCATAGCGCAACCTTCTTATGAAATTACGCGGGATCAACCGGCCGTTTTCAATGGCATCGAATATGGCTATTCCATCCGACATGAAAGCAAAAAGGATGTGGGAAGTAAAGGCACATTCAGCCGCTATGAACTAACGGTTTATGTGACTAATAAAAGTGGTTGCACCCGACTGTTTTTCCCGCGCCAAACGACATTTGGCCTACAGGATCAGGATTTGCTGGCCAACTTCGACTGTCTGAATGCTACCGGTGCACGGCTAACCTCGAAGACGACAACCGTGCGCGCCCGGCAATTTTTCGTACCCTATTCAACCTCAACGAAAAACCCGGAAGGAAAAGTAATTACCACAACGGTTCAGGTTCGGGCTGGACACTTGCTTGAAAACGGCGAAACGATTACGAATAATATCATTGTTCTTGTTCCTCAGGGAGAGCAGCCGCAGATGCAGGTGCGTATACAAACTCCTGAAACACCGATGATCCGATAGAGAAACTACCGCAATTGTCAATTTTTTCCCGAACTTCGTTCTTAGAATAGCGTATTCCCCAATTAAGCCGTTAGTCATGAACTCGCGAACTCACTTATACTCATTTGCTTTTTTCTGCCTGATAGTCAGCCTATTGTCAAGTCACCAAAGTTTTGCCCAATATGGCGGATACGGGGGGTATGGGGGCTACGGGGGAGGAATGGGCCGCCGGATGGGCGGAAGCATCAGCCAGGACATGACCAACAGTCCGCGTGCGAACATTCCTAATATTGCCGGTGATCTGGCACAAAAGGAAACCAAATGGCTGAAAGAAAATCTGGATTTAACGAAAGATCAGGTAAAATTGGTCAAACAACTGAACAATGAATACGCCGACCAGCAGCAGTCGGCGATCAAAGACATCATTGGCCCAAGTGGCAAACCGGGGCCCGATACGCGCAAACAGATTCAGGATATGATGATCATGCTGAACGAGGAGAAAGAAGATAAACTAAAAGGGCTGCTCACTCCAGAACAATGGACGCTGTATCAGTCGAAAAAAGAGGATATGCAAAAAGCAGTAGGCGGCTGGCGGCCAGCAGCACCCAAAGCCGACTCGTTGAAAACGAGTGGTCAACCTTAGAACCAGATTTCTTACTCTGAACAAAAAATCCGGGAAAGACGTGTACGCAGTCTTTCCCGGATTTTTTGTTTCATTACCCGATTAGCATTAATCCAACTCAGCAACGTAGGCCCCCATTTGTCGAACCGAATAGCAGGATATATTTCGCTGTTTCGCTTCGGCCAGAAGCTTATCCGTTAACGGAGTTTTATTCGAATCATCGAAGACAATGTGCCGGGCAACCACCCGCCCATTCAATTGCGCCCAATTCTGAAGCGCGTTTCGGCGAATAATTAGATAATCGACAACGGCAGGCAACCGCCAGGAACGCTGGCCGGTTAATTTGTTCACGATCAGAAGCGTTTTACCCTGCCAGACACCCAGTACGTAAGACGGAGATTGGTACAGGGCTGGCAGAGAGGTCTGTGAATCCAGTGCGCCCGTCCCCCGGTTAATATGGGCAACCGTCAAGTCAGAGACCCCCCATTGCCCAAAGGTATTTTTCAGGTAAAACTCATACGAACGCGTATCATGCGAATCAAGATCGGTCAGCAGTGTACTTTGATGCCCATTGGTCAGGCTAACCGCCGTTCGGTGCGGTAGAAAATGAACGGCCAGTTGTTGCTGATGAGCCTGTTGATAATCACGCCAAAGTGTGAGTCTCGACAGCAGGATGGCAGTTAAGCAAGTGGCCCATACATAAATCCGATTGCGAGTCTGTAACAAAGCAGCTCCCAAAAAGATTAGCCCATACAGCAAGAACAAGGAAACTGGAGCCAACCAGAGGCCATCCCAGGCAGAACCGGGTAGTTGACTAATTAATCCAACCGATTCATTCAGCAACCAGGCCGTTTTCTGCAGTAACCACCCAAGTAGATCATTCAGAAAAGGAATCCAACTCAACGCCAGCGTTGCCAGCGATAAAGGCAATAATAGTTGCGACAGCCCCATAACAATCGGGTTTGCGAGCAGGAAATACGTAGGGAACTGGTGGAAATAAAATACACCAAGCGGAGACGTAATCAACTGAGCCACTAAAGCAACGGCGGTTAATTCCCAAAGCTTGTTGGCCCATTTCGACCGAAAGGTAACTGCCTGATTGAGGGGAGATTGCCAGGCTCCAATGCCCACTACAGCCAGATATGATAGCTGAAATCCTGCAGAAAACAACGCATACGGATCGAAGCAAAGAATAAAAAAAGCTGAGGCACCCAGCGTGTTAGGTAGCTGCTGCTGGCGGCCAAGGGCATTGGCCAGAATTACCATTGAGAACATACCGGCAGAGCGAAGCACCGGCGGGGAAAATCCTGTTACCAAGGCATAAAACCACAAAATAGTCAGTTGCAACATGGCCATCGGCACTTTTCGATTCTGCCGAACTTTAAAAAGGCCGAGCAGAACAGTCAGTACCTGAAACAAAATACCTACATGTAATCCCGAAACCGACAGAATATGTATAGCACCTGCCGTTGAATAAGCCTGATATTGTTCCGTATCCAGATCGTCTCGAATCCCCAGAATCATAGCATTAACAATCCCGTATTCAGCCCGTGCACCCACCTGCTTCGTAAATACCCTGTCAGCCCAACGATTTAGGCGGGTGGCCAGATGGGTGATGGGATTTGGTGGATCAATCGCCAGAATCTGGCGCTGAAACGGACGCAAATACTGCTGATGCCGAATATTTCGGTACTCCAGGTAACGTTTATAGTTGAATTCGCCTGGATTCAACGGTGGATCAATCGGCCGGGGGGCTCCATTGACCAGCCAAACCTCACCATATCGAGGCATCGGTTGATCGGCTTTATCCAGATACACAATCACCCGTCCGCTAAGGGCCTGCCAGGTCGCAATTGATTGGCTCAGGGTCTTTTCCTTACGCAAATCCGGTTGCGGTTGCCAACTCCCTCGTTGAAGTTCTACTTCAACACGATACGTTTTGGCCCGTTCTTCAGGCTGAGCCGACACCACGCCAACATACGCCTGTAATGTATCGGTCAGGTGAATCAGGTTATCCGGGCGGTGGCTAGTGGTTCGCTGAAAGGTAAGGGCCCATCCAAACGCTAACAGCACCAGTAAGCCACCAGCTCCTGTCGTCAACTGCAAAGGTTTTATCCCTCGTTTGGCGTTTCGGATAAAGCCAGCGGCAAAAAGTCCAAACCCAACGACGAGGGCACTAGCTGGCAGGAAAATCCAATCGGGAAGGATAACGTATAGAATAATCCCGGATACCAGTGCAGCTACATAACGAACAAACGGTTGGCCTTTCATTGCTTCGAATACGCCGAACCGGGCAACACCATTTTATAATGCTGAATACCGGCTTCTTCAAACATTGGCCCAACAGCAACAAACCCAAACCTGGCATACAATGGCATTGCAGGCAGCTGCGCGTGTAAATAAATTCGCTCAATTGGCTCAGGCTGTTGACTGAATACGTCATCGAGCACAGCCTGCACCAGCGCATACCCCACCCCTTTCCCCCGAAAATCGGATAAAACAGCAAAACGCTCTAACTTAACACCGTTAGATGTTCGTCGCCAGCGTGCCGTTCCACAGGGGGTTTCGTCTGCATAAGCTAGAAAGTGTGTGCTGCTCCCCTCAAATTCATCGTACTCTTCCTCAGGCGCTACTTGCTGCTCGTCGACAAATACTTGCCGGCGAATTGCAAAAGCAATATCCAGATCTGTGGGATTAGAAATCGGTAGAACAGCAATCATAGAATGGGATTATTATACTAAAATTATTGTACCAGCAGGCGCTTGCTTACGGTTTCCGTATCGGTTTTTACCCGAACAATATAAACACCTTTTGCCAGGCCCGTAATCGGCAAACTTAGACGTGTACTGGGAGCATCGGTATAGGCAGTCGTTCGCAATTGGCGTCCGGTTAGATCGAGCAGATCAAGCTTGAATGACTGAAAACCTTTCAACTGTACATCAATGAGTGGGTCGGTGACGGCAGGATTTGGGTAGACAGTCAGCGTTAATCGGTCGGTTTCGGTCAAAGGCGACGTAACTGATTTGACTAGTCGCGCCCGGCGAGGACTCAATTGCAGCACCGCCCGCATGCGAGCTACCTGACCAGCCGTAAACATATTCATACAGACATCCGGCGAATACATCAAATAATTTTCGATCAGATCCCGGGTTTGTTTCCCAGCCACACAAGTCGAATACGTCTGTCGACAAACACTTGGTGCTACAGAACGGTCTTCTGTCAGGGGCGTATCCGCAACATAATCCTCATTACAGCCACTTCCGTCGCCCCACGGATGAATTAAACCAAGCCAATGCCCGATTTCATGGGTAACGGTTCGTCCTAACAGATAGAGTGAACGAGTAACCGTACCCGTTTGCTTCCCAAAGACCCGGTAATCAATCAACGAACCATCCACGAATTCATTGGCGGAGCCCGGCAACCCCTGCAACGTGTCGGCTGCCGTCGGGAATTGGGTGTACCCAAGATAATTATCCTGGAAACTGGTCACCCAGATATTCAGGTACTTATCACTCGGCCAATAGGCAATCTGCGAAAGTAATACATCATCCGACAGAATATCAAACGAGGATTTGGGAGCATAATAATGGCGGGTAATCCCAGTTGACGGATTGCCATCGGGATCAGTCGTTGCCAGAAAGAATTCGATACGGGCATCTGCTCCAAGGGGGTTGGTATTATACCCATTCGTATTTGGTTTTCGCCGATAATCTTCATTCAGCACCTGAATCTGGGAAGCAATCTGGGCATCCGAGATATTCACGTTATTGGCTCCCCCAATGGTACCAGAAGCCGTACTGTGCACCACATGCACTACGATAGGTATGCGGTAAACTGTTGTATCAGCGGCCACGGTCCGCAGTGATTTTGCCAGTTCCAGGCGCTGTTCAACCCGGCGATTCAATTCATTAATCTGCCGTAACCGATCGGGGTCCCTACGCTGTAGAATCTGTTCATAATCCACGATTGCACATCGTTTCAGAAGAGTATCCGGCAGGGTTTGTGCGCCGGCCAGCGGGGTTACGAAACAAATCAGCGAACCGACCAGCCAATGCCAGGCAGCCCGCTGATGTATTCTCAGGCGATTATTGCCCTGCTTTGTCATACGCTGTAATAATTTCACGAACCAGCCGGTGGCGCACCACATCACGTCCATCGAGTTCAACGAACGCAATTCCTTTAATATTTTTCAGAATATCAACCGATTCGATCAAGCCCGATTTTTGCCGATTTGGTAAATCGATCTGCGAGCGGTCACCGGTGATAATTGCCTTCGACGTAGGCCCCATCCGGGTCAGGAACATCTTCATCTGCATCGACGTCGTATTCTGGGCTTCGTCGAGCAAAATAAAGGCATTATTTAACGTTCGTCCCCGCATATAAGCCAGTGGAGCAATCTCAATGATTCGGTTTTCGGTGTAAAACTTCAATTTCTCAGCCGGAATCATATCATCAAGCGCATCATAAATGGGTCGTAGATAAGGATCTATTTTTTCCTTCAGATCACCAGGCAGAAACCCCAGATTCTCACCAGCCTCGACGGCCGGTCGGGTGATAATAATCTTTTTGACCTCTTTATTTTTTAATGCCCGTACGGCAATGGCTACGGCTGTATAGGTTTTACCCGTTCCCGCTGGCCCAATCGCAAAGACTAGGTCATGCTTTTCGGCGGCTTCAACCAGTCGTTTCTGATTATCGGTTCGTGCCCGCACGACAACGCCCCGGTTGCCGTATACCAGCACTTCATCATCGTCGGGTATAGTTGGCGGGATGGGGTTAGTACTATTGGCTACCCCACCAGCGTGGCTGATGTAATTCTGGACATTTTCATGGGTGATTTTCCCGTATTTTTGGTAATGTTCCATCAGCGAATCCAGGATATCGCTGATGCGGCTAATCTCGGGCGTTGTTCCTTTAATACGGATTTCATTGCCACGCGAGATAATTTTGCTCATTGGGAAGGCGGCTGCAACTTCCTTGATGTTGTGGTTTTCTACGCCCAGAAAATCAATGAGCGATATGTTGTCGAGGGTGATGACTTTTTCGACCAAACGATAAATGAGTTTAATGTGTGATTCCGAAAAGTAAGCGATTTCTTTACTTCTACAACGCATTTTATAAAAAATTTATTCGCCCGCCTTCGTTTCTCATCTGACACGTGCAACTGGCACTTACGTAACTATTTCTAAGGGGAAATACTTATCTTATTGACTGCCAGTCGCCTACAGAATTATGCTATTCTATACGCCAATTCTCCTATTTGCTGTTGCCTAAAGGGGCAAAAAAAAAATCGCTCTCTAGTGTCAACATTACCAGAATGTTACGAAATATTTTTGTTACAGTTGTCTATACGTCAGTAAATTAAGGCTTGCCTTTTAATGTGTTAATTTCGTAAACTTGCAGTACGAAAATGGAGAACAACGCACGCCCTAACCAACACCTTCGTAAACCCTCCACTTTTGCCGGAGGGCGCCAGCAGGCCGGCAACCACTGGCTCGATACAGGTCTTGGTAAACTGCCACCACAGGCCCTGGACCTAGAGGAAGCCGTTTTGGGTGCGTTGATGATCGAAAAGGATGCATTATCATCTGTTGTTGACATTCTTAAACCTGAGACGTTTTACAAAGAAGCGCATCAACGGATTTACAATGCTATTCTAACGCTTTTTGGCAATTCCGACCCGATAGATCTGTTAACTGTTACGCAACAATTGCGTAAAACAGGTGAAATTGAGCTAGTTGGCGGTGGTGGATTTGTCTCCGAATTGACCTTCCGTGTCAACTCAGCAGCCAACATTGAATACCATGCCCGGATCGTTTCGGAGCAGGCACTGAAGCGAGCATTAATCGCTATGTCGTCGACTATTCTGCGCGACGCTTACGAAGATACTACCGACGTTTTTGAGTTACTGGATCGTACTGAGCAATCGCTCTTCAAGATTTCGGAATCGAACATCAAGAAGAACTATGCCGACATGAGTACCATCGTCCGGATGGCCCTCAACGAATTGGAAACCAAAAAGAATCAGGAAGGTCTTACTGGAGTTCCTTCTGGATTCACCAACCTCGATCGGGTTACGTCAGGCTGGCAACCAACCGAATTAATTATCCTGGCAGCCAGGCCAGCCATGGGTAAAACGGCGTTCGTTGTTAGTGCCCTTCGGAATGCAGCAGTCGACCATGGTAAACCCGTCGCGATTTTCTCACTGGAGATGTCGTCGGTGCAGCTCGTGAATCGATTGATCTCGGCCGAAGCGGAAATTGATTCCGAGAAAATCCGGAAAGGTACGCTGGCTCCGCACGAGTGGACCCAGTTGCACCATAAAATCCAGCGCCTTACCGAAGCCCCTATATTTATCGACGATACGCCTGCTTTGTCGATTCTGGAATTGCGTGCCAAATGCCGACGATTGAAAGCCCAGCATGATATTCAGATGGTGGTGATCGATTACCTCCAGTTGATGTCAGGCGATACATCGGGCCGGGGTGGTGGTAACCGCGAACAGGAAATTGCATCGATTTCACGGGCACTTAAAAACCTGGCGAAAGAATTGAACGTACCGGTGATTGCCCTTTCGCAGTTAAGCCGGGCCGTTGAAACCCGGGGGGGCGACAAAAAACCGCAGCTCTCCGACTTACGGGAATCGGGATCTATCGAGCAGGACGCCGATATGGTTTGCTTCCTGTATCGTCCTGAGTATTACAACATTACGCAGGATGAAAACGGCAACTCGACCGCTGGTATTGGTGAGGTCATTATTGCCAAAAACCGAAGTGGTTCGCTCGATACCATTCAACTTCGGTTTATCAATAAGTTCACGAAATTCTGTGACCTCGATTCGTATTTCGAGCCAGTTCAGGCGCACGGATTTGGGGCAGACCAGAACGGGCTAAGTAGCTTCGATACTCCTCCCCCATCGGCAGGCAGTGTCTTCAGAAGCAAGGCTAACGACATGTCGAATTTCGGTAACGCTGACCCAAGTCAGGAAACGCCGTTCTAAGCCTACTTTTTCAGAAGAATTAATAATCTTGGCTGGTGTACGTATGCTTCGATCAGAAAGGGCGTATATTGGTTTCTCATTCACTTTACAGTACATCAACCCTATGAAATCGCTTGGATTATTTGCATGCCTGCTTTTTTGTATCGCATTCAACACCGAGGCTCAAAAGCTGAGGGGTCTGGATAAAAGCCCGATGGATATGGCCTATTATCCCGATGATTTTGCGCACGACCGTAAATTTGCTCCAGCTAAAGTTGGGGATAAAGTGTATGCGCGAGTAACGTACAGTCGTCCGGCTAAAAATGGTCGGGAGATCTTTGGCAAACAAACTCCTTTCGGGAAAGTGTGGCGCGTCGGGGCTAATGAGGCTACTGAAATTAAATTTTTTACGGACGCTACCGTTCAGGGCAAAAAGATCAAAGCGGGCGTATATTCATTTTACGCGATTCCTGCTGAAAATGAGTGGACTCTAATCTTCAGCAGCGATCTTGATCAATGGGGAGCCTATAGCTATAAACCGGAACTGGATGTTTTGCGGGTGACCGCTCCGGTAAAAAAGGCCGAGGAAACCGTTGAAAACCTCTCCATTCAGTTTAAAAAGGCGGGCGATAACATGAAGGATTCCATCATGATGATTGCCTGGGATAATACGCTGGTTGAAGTTCCGATTTCATTCTAATGCATTCTTAGGAAATCTTTAACCCCTTCAAGTTCTGCTTTTATTGGCAGGTACTTTACTAAACAAGAACTCCAACTGTCTGATAGTCAGTTGGAGTTCTTGTTTAGTAGTAGGTAAACCTAAAAATTCGGTTTAAGCAGGTATTTACTATAGAAATCATCAATGACTTTAACAGCCTCGGTGGGTGTATCGACCACGCTGATGAGCTTCATATCTTCTTCATTAATGTTGTGTTGCTCTTTCAGCATCACATTCGTAATCCAGTCAATCAGCCCCTGCCAATAAGAGCGTCCGACGAGTACAATCGGGAAACGAGCGATTTTTCGCGTTTGAATCAGGGTCATGGCTTCGAATAACTCATCGAGTGTACCCATCCCTCCCGGCATTA
This sequence comes from Spirosoma harenae, assembly GCF_054776975.1. NCBI lineage: Bacteria > Pseudomonadati > Bacteroidota > Cytophagia > Cytophagales > Cytophagaceae > Spirosoma > Spirosoma harenae. The sequence continues at coordinate 183,937 of NZ_BAAHBD010000024.1, forward strand.
CGACAAACCCCTGTGCGTACTTAACGAACATCACTTTCCGAACAAAAAAGAAGTCGAAGTTGATGCTTTTATCAGGATCTATATAAATATTGCTGTGTTGTTCGAAAGGTAGTTTGATGTTTAGACCGACGGATTTACCGCCCTGCTCAAAGGCACCTTTGTTCCCGGCCTCCATAATCCCCGGTCCTCCGCCCGTGATTACACCATACCCATGTCGTACTAATTTGGCCGCAATTTCTTCGGTCATTTTATAGTATTCGTTATCGGGCTTGGTACGGGCCGACCCGAAAATCGACACGCAGGGACCAATTTTAGCTAGTTTATCAAACCCTTCAACAAATTCAGCCAATACTTTAAAAATTACCCACGAATCCGCTGTTTTGATCTCATTCCAGTCGTGATCCTGGAAAGCTTCTTTAATACGTTGTTCGTCGGGGGTCAGGAGTAACTCGTCGCGCTTGGGTAAATCGTGGGCAATGCGTTCGGTGCTCTGCGCTTCAGAACGGTGAACATTCTCTTTTGTTTCTTCCATTTATACGAATCAAAAAGGCAGTGGGTGCGAAACGACTCACTTGGTCAGAAAATACTTAATCCACCCAACGTATACAAAACACAAAGTTCGGGCCAATTCAGCACCGTTTTTGTAGAGGGGAATAGTGTAACGACTATTTAGAAAAAAACGTTTCTACTAGACTTAATTAAAGCCTTTTTTAATCGCTAAGGTCGACTAATCGGTAGAAATTGTGGCCACACTGTGGTATAATGATGAATTTATCGGCAAAAAAACCGATACTACGGCCCTTTGTAAGCAAAAAATAGCTAATTTTGCGCTCTGATTTTCACGAACCGACTAATTTAGTTTATACAATCATGGCAGTAACCGAATTAAAACGCAAAGCTCGCCGGAATCGGGCTGTTGCTAACAATAAAACGGCCGCAATTAAGCAATTGCTTCGTAAACCGATCATCAAAAATGTAGATGTTGAAGCGATTAAGGCTTCGTTCGCAGAGAAAAAAGCGTAAGACGAGTTTCGCTGACTTATTTCCAGGAATCTGATTCCTCATTTAACCTCGCTTTTTCCGGGCGAGGTTTTTCGTTTATGGAGCATACGGAGCCATTCGCGATCCCGCTTTTTCAACTCCCGACGAACGAATCGACGGTAATCGATCTGCACCCGATACCGAACTGCCTGCCCAAACAACAATAGCCCGCCAATTAGTAGAATAAAGCTGTACGTACCCCACAGAAACCACTGCCGAAACGGAGCACCGTCCTGATTCGCCCGGGCGGCCACACTAAAGACGCACAACCCTACGCAGAACAACAGAAAGCCTAAAGGAGCAATTATTAGCCCTTTCGTTCGGGTACTCATGCGTTTGACGAGTCGTTGGCCGGGTGGTTTTGTAAGCTTGGTCATAAGTATGAATCAATACGTCAATAACGTACTGAAAGACTATTTCGTTACAAATTGTTCTGTACGGGTGAATCTCGGACCAATATAAGGACTGTGTTGATTAGTTACCTTACTCGAACGGCTTTTATAGCGAATACTGAAGAGATATCCCTAAATCCCGATAATAACATGAAAACAACACGCCGACATTTTTTGCAACAATCAGCAGCTGCTACTGGAGTCGGACTCATCAGCCTACCGACGGTAGAAGCGATTGCCAGCCAACGGGCTCAGGTTGCTCCGAGTGACAAACTCCGAATTGGGGTAATTGGCTGTAATGGCATGGGTTGGTCAGACCTCCGCTCTCATTTACTTCAGAGCGATGTTGAGTGCGTGGCCTTAGCCGATGTCGATCAGAGCGTACTGGATAAACGGTCTGGCGATGTTGAGACGATGCAGCATAAAAAACCGCAGGTATTCAAAGACTACAGGAAATTACTGGAAATGAAAGACATTGATGCGGTGATCATCGGAACGCCCGATCATTGGCATTGTATGGCGATGACCGATGCCGTATCGGCGGGAAAACATGTTTACTGTGAGAAACCATTGGCCAATAGCATCGAAGAATGTAATTTGATGTTGGCGGCTGCCCGAAAGTCCAGTAAACTAGTACAGATCGGGCAATGGCAACGAAGCGGATCGCACTACGCTAAGGCCATCGAATACATTCGTTCCGGCAAACTAGGCAATATTCGCCTAGTAAAAGTGTGGGCCTATCAAGGCTGGATGAATCCGGTTCCGGTTCGGCCCGATAGTGCTCCTCCCGCTGGTGTCGATTACAACATGTGGCTGGGTCCAGCGCCTAAACGACCATTTAATCCCAATCGATTCCATTTCAATTTTCGCTGGTTCTGGGATTATGCCGGTGGCCTGATGACCGACTGGGGTGTACACGAAATTGACATTGCCCTGTATGCCATGAATGCCAAAGCACCAAAATCAGTCATGGCGTCAGGTGGTAAACTTGCTTATCCGGATGATGCTTCTGAAACGCCCGATACCTTACAGGCAGTTTATGAGTATGATGGCTTTAATATGTTGTGGGAGCATGCAACTGGGATTGACGGTGGTAATTATGGCCGAACAGAGGGCATTGCGTTTATTGGTAATAATGCTACGCTCGTATTGAATCGGGATGGTTGGGAATTAGTCCCCGAAACTGAAACCAAGAATGGCATCAAGGTTTATAAGGTGGATGGCATTCCAAAACAGGTTCGCAACGGGGAATACCTTAATGAGCATACGAAAAACTTTGTCCAGGCAATTAAAGCGAATGATGCCAGTATGTTAAAATGCGGTATCGAAACGGGAAGTGTTGCCGCTATCAATGCACATATGGGCAATATCGCCTATAAAACGGGTCGTAAGGTATATTGGGATGCGGCCGCCAAAGGTTTCAAAAACGATCCACAAGCCAATGCGTTGATTGCCGCGCATTACCACAACGGCTGGAAATTGCCTATAGTTTGATGAATTGACCAGGACAAACCTAAAAGGTCTTGGAGACCTTTTAGGTTTAACTTTTCACGGCATGTGTCGCTTGAAATCAAATAAATCCGGGCGTGTGTAATGGCCGATCACATCGAAATCGAGCTTGCTCTTTAGCACCTCATCCAAGTCCAGCTCCGCCATCAGTATTCCCTCCTGATCCCAAAGTGGTCCGGCGATAAATTCACCTTGTGGCGAAACAATAGCGCTCCCCCCTCGGCATAAAATAATTTCTTCGTCGTTGAGCAACTTCTGATAGGCTTGGGGGTAATCGCTGGCTTGAAAATATTGATTACTGCCTAACACAAAGCAGCGGCCTTCGCAGGCAATATGCTGTAACGTAGTAGGCCAGGTCGGTCGAGCATCGGCAGTGGGCGCCAGGTACAATTGGGGCGCTTGCTGGTAGATACTCATTCGAGCCAACGGCATATAATTTTCCCAGCAAATCAATCCACCCATTCGGCCCACTCCCGTATCGAACACGTGTAAAGAATCCTGGCCGGTTCCTTCTGCCCAAACCAAACGCTCTACGCCCGTTGGTTTGATTTTCTGGTGTTTTCCAAGATATCCATCCGTTGGCGATACATAGATCAGTGTACAATACAGGCTTCCATTCAGTGCATCCCGTTCCGTCACACCGACAGCCAGGTAAACGCTATTTTCGCGCGCAATCTGTTCAATTCGGACTAGTTCAGGGCTGGGCAGTTGAAAACTATTTTCCCAATACGTTTTGTAGAGTTCACGCCCAGCGTCGGTACGGAGGCCGATGGAGGCACCAAAGGTAAATTTTCGTGGATAACCCGGAATAAACGATTCGGGAAACAACACGAACTGGCATCCTTTCTGCGCCGACTCCATGACGAGTGCCTCCAGTTTATCAATCGTTTTCTGGATATCGAAAAAAACAGGTGTAGCCTGAACAACGGCAACTTTGACATGCATACGGAATAACGAAATCTCAATAGTCTAACAAAGATACCTCCTTTATCAGGCTATTGAGATTTCGTACGTCCAATATAGACGTGCTTGCTACAGGGCGAGAATGAGCTATTCGCTTCGCAGACTCTTCACGGGGTTTACTAATGCCGCTTTGATGGCCTGGTAGCTAACCGTCAATATCGTGATGAGTAAAGCAACACTAAACACGACTATAAATACGCCAAAACTAATATTGATTTTGTACGTATAGGTTTCCAGCCAGCTATTCATGCCATACCAGGCAATCGGTGCAGCAAGCAGACAGGCGATCAGGACTAATTGAACAAAGTCTTTCGATAACAATGCCCACACGTTCGCTACGCTGGCACCGAGTACTTTCCGGACACCAATTTCTTTAATCCGCTGCTCAGCCATGAACGAGGCTAACCCGAATAGGCCCAAACACGAGATAAATATGGCCAGCAAGCAAACGATGGCCGAAAGATTCCCAATGAGTTCTTCGTAATGGAATTTTTTAGCGTACTCGGTATCCGCAAACTGATAATCGAACGGATAGGCCGGATTGTATTTTTCAAAAATGGGCCGAATTTTTTGAATGGCTTCCGAGGGTAACATCACCGGATTGATGCGCATGTCGATAAAATTGACCCAATCCTTAGCAAAAAGGACTGTCATTGGTGCAACATCACGATAAGGAGACCATTCGACCACGATGTTGGGAATTACCCCTACGACGGTCCATTCCCGGTTTGCCCATCGTAGAATTTCACCGACGGGATGTTTTAACCCCATACGCTTCACAGCCGCTTCATTGAGTATGACTCCGGCAGAATCGGTTATGAAGTCCCTCGAAAAATCACGTCCTTCTTTGAGTCGGATTCCCATGGTTTTGGTGTAGTCATAACTGGTGGCAATGGTTGTAAAAATGACGGATTCATCTAACGGGCCAGCTCCTTTCCATTTCCAACCGCTATTACTACTCCACCATTGCGTAGGCGGGGCATTGGTCTTACAAATCGAGGTTACAGCTCCCGTTGCCAATAATTCCTCCCGAAGCGCATCGAAGTGGTCTAGTAAACTTTTCGACGAATTAACCGAAATCAGCCCCTGCTTGGTGAAACCCAGCGGCCGGTTTTTGCCATGCTGTATCTGCTGATAGATAATGATGGTACCAATCATCAGCGCAACGGAAAACGTAAACTGGACAATCACCAGGATTTTTCGTGGCAACGTCGCACTTTTTCCGACATGAATTCCCCCTTTCAAGATCCTGACGGGATTAAACGATGACAAATAAAGTGCGGGATAACTCCCTGCCAGTAAGCCGGTTGACACCGTAAAAAACAGTACAGCACCCCACATGGCCGGATTTCCGAAGTCGATGGCCATTTTTTTCTCGGTCAGGGTGTTGAAGTACGGTAGCGAAATGCAGACTATACCTACCGCTAACACGAGCGCTATGCCTGCAATCAGCGTGGATTCGCTTAAAAACTGGCCAATCAGTTGACTACGACCCGAACCAACGGCTTTGCGCACGCCCACTTCTTTGGCTCGTTTTTCCGATCGGGCGGTGGATAGATTCATAAAATTGATACAGGCAATGACCAGAATAAACAGTCCGAAAATGCCAAACAGCCGCACGTATTTAATAAAACCACCCGTATTTTCCCCTTCGCTAAACTCTGAATACAGCCGCCATTTTGACATCGGGTGCAGGAAAACTTCAGGCTTGACCTGGTTTCTTGACGTGGGATCATTGGCTGCTAAGTGAGTTAAGACTACATCTTTTATTTTAGCATTGGTTTGTGCAGGATCGACACCCTCTTTGAGTTGAGCAAAAACACCCCAGTCGTTATTTCTCCAATCCGTTTTCGCCTGTTTTCTTACCCACTCAAATCTTGCTTCCTGTAGCTGCCAGGGAAGGAGAAAATCAAACTGAAGCGTCGCATTGGCTGGTTGTTTAGTCACCACAGCCGTTACCTTTAAATCGACTGCATTATCAACTCGTACGATTTTGCCAATGGGGTCGTGATTGCCGAAAAGCGCCTGGGCCGTTTCATCGGTGAGCACCACTGAATACGGATCCCTGAGTGGGTTTTTATCACCATTCAAAACGTTTAGCGAAAACATATCTATAGCATCTTCGCCAATGTAAATGCCATGTTTGAGGAATTTCTCACCGCCAACGATCACCGAACGGGTATTTTCGCTCCGTTCGTACATGGCTACCGCCTTAAAGTCGGGATACTTAGTCCTTAGCTCCTCTCCCAATGCAAACGGTAAAGCATCCTGCGTACCTCGCTTTCCGTCAAACGTCTGGTTCATTTTGACCATATACAGGGATTCGTAATTCTTATGGTGCTTATTGGCCGACACTTCATCCTGTATCCAAATGCCAATCAGCATCGCTACAGCCATACCCACAGCCAGCCCGGCAATGTTGATCCCTGAATAGCCTTTGTATTTAGCCAGGTTACGGAAAGCGAGTTTTAAATAATTACGTAGCATAGTTGGGTGAAAAAGTAAAGGGTTAGAAACGTCATTGTATTTGCTATAACGGGGTTTAAAACTCAGTGCGGGTTTACGTCGCCAAAGTCGGGGATGCACTAGCCGGACTAAATCCCAGACGTACATTCGTCGAGCTTTTGCATAGCCGTGGCGTTGCGCCCGCTTGTGAAATAATTCATTCATATCCCCCTGCAGTTCTTCGCGCAGATGTGGTGCCGCAATGCGCATCAGCAAGGCCTGAGCCCATCGGGGCGGCTGAAGTGATTGTCCTGCATCGCGAGTTGGCTGTTTCTTATTCATGCCAGGCTTCCTCCAAAAGCGGTATTGGGAATATCAGCCCATAATTGATTTCGAATGGTGCGGGCTTCCTGCAATGCTTGCTCTCCGGCAGCGGTCACGGTAAACAGTCGTTTTCGCCGACCTCCCCTTTCGGGTGTCGATTCGCCGAATCGGGACTGTACCAGTCCTTTTTCTTCGAGTCGCTGCATCGTCCGATGCACAGCGCCTAAACTCATCGGCCGTTCCAATCGCTGACCTAATTCTTCTACGACGGCAGCGCTGTAAGCGTCATCGAAGAGCAGGGCGATAGTCAGCAGTACGATTTCCTCAAACTCTCCTAATTGAGAACCTTTCATTGGTATATGGTGCTTATCCTCCTCATTTGTATAGCAAATAGATTGCCAATATCAAAAAAGACCATTTGAAGTAAATAGAGACTGTTTTTGTGATTGGCTGTTGTCCAGTTACGGACAATTGTTGTTCATGGCCGGACAACAATGTGGGACATATTTCACCCCCAAATCCCCTGAAGGGGACTTTATTTGAGCGTGAGCAAAGTCCCCTTCAGGGGATTTAGGGGTAAGGACAGTTCTAATTAGTAATACCGACCGATTTTTTCCACAATTTTCTTTTTCATTTCAGCGGGGTCGATGCTTCCCTGATGTCGATAGGCGACTTTTCCGCCGGGTTCGATCAGAATCGTATAGGGCAAAGCGCCTTGCCACTGCGAATCGATGAGTTCGATGAGCTTGTATTTATCGGTCGAGTTGAAGAGGTAGTTATTGCTGGACGATTGCAATCGTTTCAAGGTTGCCAGGGCTTTGTCTTTTTTGTCGGGAACATCGGCACTTAGGGTGATGAACTCAAACTCACGATTGCGGTACATCCGATTCATGGTCACAAACTCGGGAAGTTCTGTTACGCAGGGGCCACACCAGGTCGCCCAGACGTTGATTAGCCGCACTTTGTCGGTTTTGTTGGCCAGCAGACGTTTAAGACTATCCTCATTGATCAGGCTTAAGTCAACGGGCTCTTTGGCCCATACAGATGGGGCTTTCTTAGCCCAGTCGCCTTTTTCCATCCATTTGATCGAGCAACCAAATGTTTTCGTTTTGGCAACGGCAACTGGTTTTCCCACCAACATGGCATCGAGAGCAGCCCGGATATCCTCAGCATTGGCTGAACCCGGTTTTTCAGAAGCATCGAGTCGACCAGTATAGTGTAGTTTTCGCTGCTGATCGAACACAAACGCGTGCGGAGTAGCCACAGGCCCGTAGAGACGAGACGTTTTTTCAGTCTCCCCATCGAAGAGATACGGGAAATTGTAGCCTTTGTCTTTCGACCGAATTTTCATCTCGGCAAAGCTATCGCCCAAGTCGGTATATCCCATTTCATCCAGCGAAACGGCAGCTGGATAATTGGGAGAAATAGCTACTACAGCTACTCCTTTCGACTTATAGTCGCTGGTCAAGGCTTTGATACGATCTTCGTAGGCCTGCGCTGTGGGGCAATGATTGCAGGAAAAAACAATTACCAACACCTTCGCAGCGGAGAAACTCTTCAGTGTATACGTTTTTCCGTCGACCCCCGGCATACTGAAATCAGGTGCCGACGTACCAATTTCCAGTGTTTTCGGATCTTCGGCCCAACCGTAGATGGCCTGAAAGGTTAGCAGCAGGGCGGCTAGAATCGCCCGCATGACCGATTGCTTTGGCAGCGATTTCATAGAAATATGTTTGAGATAAGCGTTTGACAATCATTATGTTTTCTCAAATACCTTCTTAATCTTAGTCACTACTTCCTCAAAGCTTTCAACACAATAAAACTCACCACTTATCGTCAGAATTCTACAACCTGTTCCGACGGCGGCATCTACCTTGATGAGGTGATTCACATTGATCATGTATTCATTGCCCGCTTTGGACTCGGACGATTTTTGCAAAAAGATAAACGGATTCATAGGGTATACAGATTCGTATTATTGAGGCATAAATCACTTACTCGTGCAGTACTAAACTATTTTTACTCTAAATGTTCCGGTGTCGCCAGGGAATTCGGCTTTATCTTTCGGAAGTAATCGACACGTTTGCTATGATGAATACCGTCTATTCAAAGCGGTTTGGGTTATTTAGAAATCCGGCCGTTCAGCAGGAATTGGAAACCCTCGATCCTATTCGCGATCACCAGCGGATGGTGCATTTGTTAACAGCCTATGAATTCCCATTCGATATAACCCGCGCGCTTGAACTTGCCTTATTTCATACGTATGCCAGCCCACGTGTGTCGGGTTTACTGGCTCGGACGGGCGAATTTGAGCATCACGGTCAGAAACGCTATGATGATACCAGTCGATTGATTTCTGAATTTATGGAGTCGGGCTACGACAGTGCGAAAGGACAGCGGGCTATTACCCACATGAACCACATTCACGGCCATTATCGAATCGACAACAGCGATTTTCTTTTCGTGTTGGCTACGTTTGTCTTTTACCCGATTGACTGGATCAGTCGATATGGCTGGCGAAAACTCAACCCTTCGGAAGAACTCGCCTTATTTTATTTTTTCCGGGAAGTTGGCCATCGGATGAACCTGACGAATTTGCCCAACAATATGGTCGAGTTGCGCGCGTTCACCGACGCATACGAGACTCAGCATTTCCGGTACACCGAAAGCAATCGAAAAATCGCCGACGCGACTGTAAAAATTGTGCAGGGTTGGTTTCCCGGTTTTCTTCACGGACTTGTTCAACCCACGTTTGCCGCGTTAATTAATGATAAACTACGGCTGGCGTTTGGGTATAAACAACCACCGGGTTGGTTCACGGCAATGACTAAGGGCGCTTTGTGGGTTCGTAAATGGCCGCTCCGCTGGGTTACCTTCAAACCTTACCCTACCCTGATTACCAACACGGCGTTCCGGCACTATCCCGGTGGCCCACCAGAAATCGAAGCTGTTGGCCCATCAAATCTTACCAAATAGTGCGTAATTATTAAAATTCGCTATGAATCGTCAAACATTTTTAGCTCTTCTCGGCTTCCTTTTCGTAATACACAAAGCAAAGACAGCCAAGAAATCAGCTATGCAACCTGAAACGATTTACGTCAAAGATGATGGCAAAATACCCAACAGCAAATTTCCAGTTCTGATCTATCGGAATGTATTCACGGAACGAAATACGTCGGGAGCGGAATGGCTAGAGAAACGATTTGCCGAAAATAACTGGACAAACTCCTGGCGGAACGGGATTTATTCTTTTCATCACTACCATAGCACCTCGCATGAGGTGTTAGGCATTTATTCCGGCAACGCTCGTCTGCACATTGGCGGGGAACGTGGCCCGAAAATCAGCGTCCAGGCCGGTGATATTCTCATTCTTCCAGCCGGTGTCGGTCATAAAAATCTGGGCAGCTCGCAGTTAGGTATTGTCGGTGCCTACCCAGATGGACGAAGTTGGGATCTAAATCGGGGGCTGCCGGGCGAGCGTCCACAGGTCGATCAAACCATAGCCGCCTTACCTATTCCTACTACTGACCCAATTCTCGGCACATCGGATGGCCTGCCAAAGATATGGTTATCTTGATACCAACCGGCAACAAATAAACACACTTATTTTCAAGTAGTTAACCACATTGTCAGGTTAATAATTGAGTTGTTAAAAAAATAAATCAACTTTTTTCAAACAACTCATCAAGTCCATCTGTTATATAGTTGTATTTCGCTTGAGACAGAATTTTAGTATTAGCAGAACCCGTCGAAAGCGAAAAGTAAAAGCCAGGTGACTCAGGTCGTCTGGCTTTCTTTTTTTAGCCTACCAGATATAGGTACCAACGGCCCCACCCGGCAAGTTTGCTTTTGCTGATTTGCCGGCAAACTCAATTCCAAACGTTTGCGTCGATGAGCTATCGTTTAACACGATCAGCACAGTATGTCCGTCGGGGGTTTTAAACGCGACATTCGGCAAATTTTTGGGCAGATCCGAAGCAATCCGAACAGAACCAGGCCGGACGAATTTTGAGGCTACTGCGACATTGTAGTAGGCAGGATTCCGTTTAACCGAATTTCCATCAATAGTCAGGGCGCCAAGGCACTCTGTACAACCACCCGGCGTATGCGGATTCTGTTTAGGATCAGCAGCCAGATTCCACTGCAATACAGTTCGACTCCAGTTACGGGTAGCGCCAATAATCAGTTCCCGAACGTGCCAGGCCAGATCACCTTTCAAATTGCCGGGTGCCCCAATCCATTGTTCAGTGAAATACAGATTTTTGTCCGGATAGGCATTATGTACTTCTGAGAGCGCACTAATGGGTCCAGCATAGAGGTGAAACGCAGAGCCATTGATGTATTTACGGGCATCTTTATCGTTTAATACCGAAATCGGATAATCGGGTCGGTCAGCGTTGTGGTCGTACAGAATGATTTTTGTTTTCAAACCTGCGGCTTTGAAGGCTGGCCCCAAACTCTTTTTAATAAAGATGGCTTGCTCGGCAGGCAGCATGAGCAAACTAGGGTTATTTCCCGGATGCAAGGGTTCATTCTGAATCGTAATGGCATCGATCCGAATCCCTTCTTTCGCCATTCCCTTGATGTATTTGACAAAATAGCGGGCATAGGCGTCGTAATAATCCGATTTCAGGCTCCCCCCTTTCGAGTCGCCATTGGTTTTCATCCAGGCAGGCGGAGACCAGGGCGAACCCAGAATGTTAATGGCCGGGTTGATGGCCAGAATCTGTTTCAGGATCGGAATCAAATTGGCCTGATCGGGAGCTAAGCTGAATTTAACGAGCGTTGGATCAGTTTGACCAGTTGGCAAATCATCATACGAAAAAACATGATCATCCAGATCCGATGCCCCAATGCTAACGCGTAAATAACTGACTCCGATAGCGTTTTCCCTGGTCGAAAACAGCTCGTTCAGCAGCGTTGCTCGTGCTTTAGCCTCCATGCGGTTGAGAAGCATGGCGCTACCGCCGGTCAGAGTATAGCCAAATCCATCAATGGGTTGGTAAGTCTGCGAAGCATCAATATGAATAACTGGCTCTACTTTTTTCGCGTCAGCCCAGGAAAGATCAGCCTGTTTGCGAAATAAAACGGGTCTGCCAGGATCTGTGAGCCAGTACTCGATTGACGTTCGTTTGGCTGGTTCTTTCCGGGCTTGTTTTGGCGAGTTCTGGCCATTGCTGCGACTTAGGTTCGTCAGCAGTGTACCAATCAAAAGGATGAGTTGAAAAAGAATACGAAGACTCATAAATGGGTAAGTAGCCGGGATTCGATAACGCTTCCGCACCACTGCGAAAAGTAAACGAATTTCAGACGAAACTTACTCATGCTTGTCACTTGTAGCCATCCCACCTGCTTACTGCGTTATGGCTACAAGGTAAAGCGTTTCTCCACTAACTCACCAGTTTTTCTTTAAATCGACGTTTTTTTCGATTCAAGGCAACATTTCGAAGTTCGTAGTTAATTCCCTGAATTTTAGCAATTTCCCTGTAATCGTGAAGCATATTATAAATATCGTGATCAATAAATGGTGCTTTCGTGCCGTCAATCAGGACTTCATCGCCCGCTTCTAGTGTTCCTAAAATTTCCTTCAGTTGCGGTTTACTTAAAAAGTACAAATCTTTTTCAAATTCAATAATTACTTTACGGCCCTGACGATCCAGACGGAAGTTATTATGAACGTTCGTGTAAAGCACGAACACAATCCCAACGACCGAACCTAGTGCAATCCCGATCAACAGGTCAGTAAAAATAATGCCGACAACCGTCACAATAAACGGAACAAACTGACTCCAACCGTCGGCATAGACTTTCTTGAAAATGGCCGGTTTCGCGAGTTTATACCCAACCATAATCAGCACCGCAGCCAGACAGGACAGAGGGATCAAATTCAATAACGGGCCACCTAAAAACACCGCAACAAGCAGTAATACGCCATGAAGAATTGACGATACACGCGTACGGGCACCACCATATACGTTGGCCGACGTTCGCACGACTACCGACGTTACTGGCAACCCACCAATCAGACCCGATATCATATTGCCAATGCCCTGGGCGATTAATTCCTGATTGGTGGATGAAATGCGTTTGGCCGGATCGAGCCGGTCCGATGCTTCCAGATTCAGAAGGGTTTCCAGGCTGGCTACGAGCGCAATGGTAGCCGCAATTCCGTAAACTTGCGGATTACTCAGAATACTGAAATTCGGGAAATCGAAGATGGAAAAGATGCTCTTCCCCGGTGCAATTGTCGGAATCTGCACCATGTGCTGATGCGCCGTATCGCCCAGATACCATTCGGGAACTGCTACCCGAAAGAACTCATTCAGGGCTACTCCCCCGCAGACGACAATCAGCGGAGAGGGAAAGTTTTTCAACAGGCTCCGCTGACTTCTGCCAACTATTCGATCCCAAAAGATCAAAAAAGTCAGTGAAATGACGCTAATGACGACAGCACCGGGACTAGCCGTTTCAATGGCCCGATAAATTTCAGAGATCGTATTTTCTCCGTCTGCCAATTGTTGAAACTCAAACTCACCTTCGTAGTCGTTATCCCGGCCTAGTGCGTGTGGAATTTGCTTGAGAATGATAACAATCCCAATTGCCACAAGCATGCCTTTAATGACGCTGTCGGGGAAAAAACTACTGAATCTCCCCGCTTTGATGAGTCCCAGAAAAAATTGCATGGCTCCGGCCAGCACAACAACCACTAGAAATGCTTCGTAAGACCCTATTTTTGCGATGGCATCGGCAACGATCACGGCCAGACCAGCCGCTGGGCCACTGACGCTGACTTCGGAACCGGAAAACAATCCGATTATGATGCCGCCGATCATTCCGGCGACTAAACCTGAGAATAAGGGCGCTCCTGAAGCTAGTGCAATACCAAGGCATAGTGGTAGCGCTACCAGAAAAACAGACAGGCCAGCAGGTAAATCCTGCCGAAAATCAGCCATCTTATAGTGACTGAGTGTGCGAAAAGGGCTAACGCGTTGCATGAAAGGGAATAGTATCCGTCAAGGGTTCTATCAACGTTTGAAAACGATGAATTTACACGTAAAATTAGAGATCAATTAAAAATTGATTAAAGATAAATTAAAAATTAATTAAGCCTATCTAATTGATCCATCTATCTGCTACCGAACGGGCTTTTATTCGCGCCCACCTGACTACTGATGGTCGAAATTTACTTTTGCGTGCCCAGCCCGCCGGGATCGATCTCAAAACGGTGGCAGCACAGATTATCGCTCGTCAAAAAGCCAGAGAGAAATTACCTACCTGGTATGCGAATGATGAGTTAATTTTTCCGTTGCCCTTATCCGTTGAACAAGCTTCTTCGGAGCGAACAGCTCAGTATAAAGCATCCCTGGTGCAGGGCGATCTACTGCTTGATCTTACTGGCGGAATGGGCGTCGATACCTGGGCATTTGCCCAACAAATGACGAGGGTTGTGTATGTTGAACAGCAGCCCGGACTGGTGGCTTTGGCAACTCACAATCTACCGGAGCTGGGTGCTACGAATGTTTCCTTCCAGACTGGCAATGGAGTAGATCTGCTGGATAAACCTGATTTTCTTCGCCAGGCTGCTGACTGGATTTTTCTGGACCCTCACCGACGCGATGACCAGGGGGGTAAAGTTGTCCGACTGGGCGATTGTGAGCCTGATGTCACGAAACCGGGGATGATCGACAAGCTATTCGGCCACACTCAGCACATTTTACTAAAGGCATCTCCGTTACTTGACATCGATATGGCCGTCAGAGAGCTATCGGGTCGGGTTAAGTTCGTCCACGTAGTTGCGGTTCAGGGAGAAGTAAAAGAAGTATTATTTGTGCTAACCAATCAACATACAGCGCAGGAAACTGTTCAGGTTAACGCTGTTAATCTGAGTAAAGAGGCAACTATATCGTTTTCGTTTCAATGGCAGCAAGAAATTGATGCACAGATAGTTCTCAACGATCCGCAACGCTATATCTATGAACCGAACGCTGCCGTATTAAAGGCAGGTGCATTTCGATTGGCAGCCACCCGATTTGGTCTCGCCAAACTTGCTCCACACAGTCATTTATACACCAGTAATGAGTTACGAAGTGATTTTCCCGGTCGGATTTTTTTGCTTCAGGAGGTAATTAAACCCGATGCAAAAAGTCTCAAGCGAATTATTCCTGATTTAAAAGCGAACCTGACCGTGCGTAACTTTCCGCAAACGGTAGCCGAGCTGCGCAAAAAGTTGTCACTACGCGAGGGAGGAGCCGTCTATATACTGGCAACGACGCTCAGAAATAGCGACAAACGATTATTGATCACTCAAAAAGTTGATTCCTGACGAACGCCATCTGTAACAAATTTTACCCAGCCCGGTTATGTAGCCGGATAAACAAAATGCAATCATGAACACCACAGCACGCTTTCTAACAGCCTTTTTTCTCTTCACATCGACTTATTCCAGCTACGCCCAAACCGTTTACGCTGGAGAAAGCACCGTGGATAAAGCTACTGTATCTGGGCTGTATTTAACCATCCAGGGCGATGGTAAACAAATCGAGAAAGATTGGGAAACCGAACTGCAGAAATATGGTCGGCTCACCTCTTCGCGAGGCACGTACCGGGTGCCTAATGCTGACATTTCCGCCATTTCCTCCGAACCCATAAACCTGGTCAGTACAGTCAAATCATCACGATCATCGGCCACTATTTTTGTTGCGTTTGATCGGGGTAATGGCAATTTCGTCAAAGCTGGTGATTCAGGGTATTCGGCTGCTGAAAGCGTTTTGAAGAATTTCGCAGAAAATACATCTTATGGACAGGAAGTGCGAACGGCTGAAGGAGGTTTCGATGAAGCTCAGAAAAATCACCAGAAACTGGTTCGACGTGGAGAGCAACTCCAGCGGGCTATCGAACAGAATGCTAAAGACAAAGAACGGCTTCTAAAGCGAATCGACGATAATGCCAAAGAACTGGAACAACTCCAGAAGGATATTGAAACCAATAAAACGGAGCAGGCAACGGCACTTACAGAACTGGAAAGTCGCAAGAGTAACGTCGAAGCCGTAAAGGCGAAGAAGGCGAATTGATATGATACCGCTTTTTCCTTATTGGAAATTCGTCATCCGCTCACCATTAAGTCACGAAGAGGCCTTGGCAAGATTGTCGGGCGAAGTGGCTCCTGTACAAGGACGTCCTCTTTTTTCGCGGGAAACCAGACCCCACGAATTTACGGGAACCCTCTCGAAAACTGACTTCTATATTGAGCGGATTATCCAGTACAGGAATTCATTTTTACCCACGATACATGGTCGTTTTCTACTTACCGAAGCGGGCTTACAGGTTCATATTGTCATGATGTTGAACGTGTTAGCCCTTTTCATAGGCATTGGTTTGAGCTTATGTGCACTTCCTATTCTGGCTGCAATCGTCTACCGATTGATAGTGACAGGTCATTTTGAGGAAACGCTCAGGACGCCTACTCTCGTACTTGCCTGTCTATATGTGCTGTTTACGGGCGGTTTCTGCTATGAAGCCATTACTGCTCGTCATTTGTTAAACCGTATTTTCGCTGTATCAGAGAACAACCCTTGAATACCCTGTAGACCTAGGCTAAAGATCGATTCAGAGAGGCCAAAAAATTGGTAATTCCTTCAATATCCAAAACTAAATCGACGGGCGTATTTAAAATTGCCTGTTGGGGCATAAACGCAACCTGGGCAGTTTCGGGTTGCTGAGCAATCAACAGACCACCGGCTTTTTTGATCGCCAATAACCCCTGCGTACCGTCGGCGTTGGCTCCAGACAGCAAAATTCCAATTAACGAATCCCCATACACATCCGACGCCGATTCAAACGTAACATCAATTGACGGGCGACTATAGTTTACTTTCTCCGAGTCATCCAGAGCGAATCGTTCTGTCTTTTCAATCAGTAAATGATAATCAGCGGGGGCCAGATAAATGACTCCCGGCTGTACGGAATCTTTATCGTCAACCTCTCGCAGGGGAATTTTCGTTTTCAGCGAAAATAAGTCAACCAGAGTTGAATCAGCGGTATTTTTGCGATGAAGGACAATTATAAGTGTGTAAGGCAAAGGTGCCTGTAAGGCGGGCAATACGTTCAACAGCACGTCGATACTTCCTGTAGAACCACCGATCACTACGGCCCGGTACGATTTTTCTAGCCAACTTTTCGCCATATTTTTTCGCCAGTCAATTGCTTAAAAACAGGTTCTAACGAAGAGAATCGCAGGGTTTCTTTAGTACCTAATGCTAAGTAGCCCAACACACTCAGGCTGTCATTGAAAAGAGTCAGCACACGCTGCTGCAATTCTTTATCGAAGTATATCATCACGTTGCGACAAAGAATAAGATCGAATTCATTAAAAGATCGATCCGAAACCAGATTATGCGTGGAGAATACCATACGTTCGGCCAGTTCTTCCCGGAATTTAGCGTAGCCGTATTGGGCTGTATAATAAGATGAAAAATCAGCTATCCCTCCCGAAAGCAGGTAATTTTCGGAATACTGCTTCATCTGCGATAATCCGAAAATACCTTTACGAGCCGAGATCAGCACATCAGGATTCAGATCGGTAGCGTAGAGCAGTGATTTATGTAGGAGATTGGCTTCTTTCAGCAGAATAGCCATCGAAAATACTTCTTCTCCAGTTGAACAACCGGCATGCCAGATTCGGATAAAGGGCTTGGCTGTCAGGGTTCTTAGTACTTCAGTACGTAAGGTTTTGTAAAATGACGGATCGCGGAACATTTCAGTTACGTTGACAGTCAATTCCTCAACGAACCGCTTCAGGTAGTTTCCATCCGTCCGAATTCGGTAACGCATTTCAGCGAAACTAGGAAATTTGTCGAGCGTTAGAACACGATTAATCCGTCGCTTCAGCGAAGCTCGGGCGTAATGGGTAAAATCATACCCATGCACCTCAAATAAATCCGTTAACAACAAATCAATTTCTTCTTCTTCAATCATGACAAGCAATTAAACCGTGTCGAGAATCGCGAATAACCGATCCACATCGATTGGTTTGGCTATATAGTCGGTAGCACCGGCCCGAAGGCATTTCTCCCGATCCCCAACCATAGCTTGGGCCGTAACCGCAATAATGGGCGTGTTTTTGCGCTGTTCAATGGTTTTAATTCGGGGAATAGCTTCATAACCGTCCATATCAGGCATCATCATGTCGATCAAAACCGCATCGATTACCTGATCTGTTCGCAATAGGGTCAGCGCATCCTGCGCATTCATGCAGGATACACAACCAAATGATCGTGACCGCAGCGTTGCCGACAGGGCAAAAATATTGCGTGCATCATCGTCGATAATCAATACTTGTTTCTTTCCCATCCTCAAAAGGGTTTACTATAAACCGTAATTAACGCTCGTATAGCCACACGCGCAACAGTGATACCAATTGGTCAATATCGACAGGTTTTGTTATGTAATCGGATGCACCGGCCTTGATGCATTTTTCCCGGTCGCCCGTCATCGCTTTGGCTGTTACGGCAATAACTGGTAAGTTTTTCCATTGGTACTGCTCACGAATCTTGCTGGCGGTTTCGTAGCCATCCATCTGCGGCATCATCATATCCAGCAGAACGACATCGATCGTAGGATTTTCTTCCAATTTCTTCAGCGCTTCTTTCCCATCGAGCGCGGCAATGACCGTCATATTATACTGTTCCAGCGCTTTCGACAAAGAGAAAATATTTCGCACATCATCGTCGACAACCAGCACGGTTTTATCGGTCAGTACCTGACTCAGGCCACCCAGTTTTTTCGCTTTTTCGCTCGTGGGTTGCTTCGCTTCTTCGACCAGGTGCAGGAAGAGCGACACTTCATCAAGCATCCGCTGGTACGAGTGTGCTGTCTTGATAATAATTGAATCGGCGTATTTTTTTATTTTCAGCTCTTCGGCCATCGACAGGCTTTTGCCGGTGAAGATGATGATCGGCAGAGTTTCGAAGCCTGGATTTTTCTTGACGGCCTCCAGCGTTTCGTACGCTTTATGATCCGGGATACCCATGTCGAGGATCACACAATCGACTTCATTTCGCTTCAGCGCATCTACCCCTTCAACAACCGTACTTTTTAGTTCTGAATTAATGTTGAATGTCTCCAGGAAGTACGCTAACGCCTTGGCATGCTTTGGGTTATCCTCAATGATGAGTACCTTTTTAGGATCGCGGCTCAATACATATTCGATCTTTTTAAAGACATCCTGCATTTGTTCAAACGCCATAGGCTTATCGACAAAATCAATCGCCCCTTTCAGCAAACTTTCGTTCTTCATCTTGTGCGACGACATAATATGCACCGGAATCGGTCGGGTTTTGGGATCTGCTTTCAGCGCATCCATCACCTGCCAGCCGCTCATAATGGGCAATTGAATATCCAGCAAAATACCGATTGGGTTGTAGATAGACGCCAGTTTGAGCCCTTCGTCTCCGCGAACGGCCACAATCCCTTTGTAGCCTTTTTTGCGGGCATAATCCAGCAAGGACTTGGCAAAATTACGGTCATCCTCCACAATAAGGATAGTTTTATCCTTCTCGGTGATATCATTCCGATCATCGGGAATAGCTTCGGGAATAACCGTACTAATGTAGGTTGTATCAGTACTGGGTGTAATTAGTGCTGGCTTGGGCTCTTTTACTTCCGCCGGAGCAGGGCTTGTTTCTGGAATAATAGTTGGGCCATCGGAGTCGATAGGTAGGATTACCGTAAATTCACTGCCTTCGTTAACGCGGCTATAGAGCGTAATTTCTCCACCCAAGAGTTTTACCAACTCACGGCTTATGGATAGGCCAAGGCCCGTTCCACCATATTTCCGCTTCGTCGATCCGTCGGCCTGCTGAAAGGCTTCGAAAATAAGCGGTTGTTTTTCAACCGGAATACCAATGCCTGTGTCTTTGACGACAAAGCCCAGTTTGCGATTATCCGACTCCTGTCGTTTAATCGTCAAACTCACGCTGCCGGTAGCGGTAAACTTAAGCGCATTCGACAGCAGGTTTTTCAGAATTTGCCCCAACCGCATCCGATCGGTTACGATACGAAGAGGGACTTCGGAAGCCACTGAGATTGTAAAATCTAATCCTTTTTCTTTCGCCAATAAGCCAAACAAAGCCTGGAGCTCATCGGTAATATCGGTGATGGCAATATCCTGAAATTCCAGTTTCATCTGTCCGGCTTCAATCTTCGACAGATCCAGAATTTCATCAATCAATCCCAATAATCCGTTGCCCGATGACTGGATTACCTGCGCGTATTCAACTTGCTCGTCTGACAACGTTTTCTCATAATTCTCAGCCAGCAGTCGGCTCAGGAGCAGGATGGAATTGAGTGGCGTCCGTAATTCGTGCGACATGTTGGCCAGGAATTCGGATTTGTACCGAGTGGTCAATTCGAGTTCGTCGGCCTTTTTCTGTATCTCGTCGTTCTTTTCTTCCAGCAGTAACCCTCGCTCTTCCAGTTCCGTATTGGTTTGCTGGAGTTCTTCCTGCTGAACACGCAATTCCTCTTCGGAAGCCTGCAGTTTTTGCGCCTGCATTTCCAGTTCGGCATTCAGATTCTCAAGTTCCGAATGCTGTGATTGTAATTCTTCGGCCTGCGACTGTGTCTCTTCCAGGAAATTCTGCAATTTGACAAAATCGAGGGCCGCATTAACGCCCATCGCAATCGGCTCCTGGTTCATCGTCAGGAAGTCGATATCGGCTGGACGAGGCTCCCGAAGCATTCCTATTTCAATGACCCCCAGACAGATATCTGCATACAGCAACGGCACAATCATGAGCGCCACTGGACGACTATCGCCCAACGAGGAGCTTATTCGACTATAATCAGCAGGCAAATCCCGAACCACAATTGGTTTTTTCTGTTCAATAGCCTGCCCGATCAATCCTTCACTCGCTACGATCGTATTAGGTACCTGCTGCGTCGCGTAACTCCCGGCCAGCGTAAACAGCTTATCATGATCAATCAGATAAATCGTACCCAAAGGAGCCCCCAGATGTTCAACCAGTGTATTGATCAGATTCGATCCCAGTTGGGCAAAATCTTTTTGTCCTCTGATGGCATCGCTCACCTTCACAGCGCCAAGCTGCAACCAGTTTCGCTGGTTCAGATCGGTAAATGTCTGCTCCAGCGAAGTAGCCATCTTGTTCAAAGCTGTATTGATTCGGCCTAAATCGTCATCGGCAGTATCTGTACTACGCGCGGTATAATCGCCATCAGCAATGTCCTGCGTCACCTCCTCCATAATGGCTATACGACGGTTCGTTTCGCGGTATTTTGCTTCGGCAATATCCTGTTCGGCGATTCGGTCTTCGAGGTCTTTTTTGATGCGCACATACGTAAAGCCCGTAATGAGCATTGATATAATGGCGGCAACGATCAGCAGAAAGGGCGTATAATTGATATAAATCTGCTGCTGTTCAGTGCGGTTTTTCAGCAGTGTTTCTTCATCAGATTTTATGTGGCTGATCACGGATCGCAACTTATCCATTATCTGCTTGCCCTTCAACATTTCGCTCTGCTGCCGAGCCGTATCAACCGTAAATCCTCGAACACGCTTTGCTAAATCAATAACCCGACGCATCTGAGCGAATTTGGCAACATACAAAGCTTTCACTTCATCCAGTTTTTTTTGCTGCTCCGGATTATCACCCGTCAAGTCGCGCAGTCGGTCATAGCTCTTCGTTACGGACTCATAACTGTTGTTGTAGGGGTCCAGAAAGACCGGTTCGAGCGTAACCAGATAGCCACGCTGACCCGTTTCGGCGTCTTTCATGAACGAAATTATGTTCTCCGCTTCAATCAGCACTTCATTGGTGTGGTTCACTAACTTCGAATTACTAATCAGTTTCTGGATGCTGTAGAACGAAGCAACCAGGCTGATTAGCAATAGTAACGTCGAAAGTGAAAAGACAACTTGTAACTGTCGAATGACCGACGTAGATGTTTTTCGTAGTGGCATGTAAGTGAATTACGAAGTACGTTTGGTTAATGGCTGACGCGCTCAAAAATCGTAAATTAGGTTGTTTGTTTCATAGGTAGGATCAGCACAAATGTGGCCCCCTTGTCGAGCTGACTATACGCCGAAATAAGTCCATGATGCTTATCGATATTTTTCTTGGCAATGGCCAGACCAATACCAGTGCCTTCGTAACTGGTTCGATTGTGCAAACGCTGGAAAATAATAAAAATGCGATTCAGGAATTTTTCATCAAACCCGATTCCGTTATCAGTAACTATGATCCGGCAATAATCACCTGTTGGCGATGGATTACCGTTAAGTGATTTGTTATCAATTCGCTCGGCATGAATATGAATGACAGGTGGCTGATCGGGACGGGTAAACTTAAGTGCGTTGCTTAGTAAGTTTTGAAAGACCTGTCGTAACCGTGTCGGAATGGCATCCAGCGTAGGCAAGGTATCCAGCGTAATCGTCGCTCCTTTTCGGGTGATGGATTCATCGAAATCCAGCAACAGATCGCGCACTAGTGCCGTAAGATCCGTCTGCTGAAAAGGCTCAGGAACAGACAGTTGCGAATAGGTTAGTAAATCTTTGATCAGTTCCGACATCCGGGCAGACGAGCGAATCGACCGATCGAGATACGCTAGCGCATCGGGGTTATTATTCAGGTATTTCTCCCTGATCGTATCGTTCAGTAGCTGAATCTTCCGGAGCGGTTCTTTTAAATCGTGCGATACGACCCAGGTGAATTGCTGCAATTCGTGGTTGGTTTGCTCCAGCTCGGTATTTTTAAGGACTAGTTCGCTGGTTCGTATTGCCACTTCCTGTTCCAGTAGTTCAGTTGCCTGTTTCTGCACATGAATATCGGTGAATGTACCAATCCAACGCACCACAGTATTGTCCCGATAGATCGGAATAATACGAAGCAGGTGGTATCGATAATCGCCCGTTTTCTGTTCTTTCAGCCGCACTTCACGCGTCAATTCAACACCGTCCGACAACGCCTGTTTCCATTCTTCACAAACGATCTCATCGTCGGGATGGGTGGTGGGCAATGATTTTGTATCGGTTGCGTAGTGCAGCCAGTGTTCGTTGACATATTCTAATTCCCCATTGGCAGTGACCGCAAACGCCATTTGTGGCAAAGAACCCAGTACAGTCTGTAGTTCCTGCATGCGTCGGGCTAGTTCTTCCTGCGCCTTCCGACGATCATTGACTTCTTTTCGCAACGATTCCTGGGCGGTTCGTAATTCCTTCTGCTGATGATACAGTCGATCTAATGTTTTGACCTTCAGGACCAGAATATCCGGATCAGCCGGTTTGGTAATGTAATCGATGCCACCAGATGTGTAGCCTTTGGTAATAAATTTCTTTTCGGTATTAACCGCTGACAGAAAAATAATCGATGTATCACGGGCTTTACTGAATCCAGAAATGGCATTGGCCACTTCAAACCCATCCATACCGGGCATTTGTACATCCAATACAATGACTGAGTAATCGGTTTTCAGAATCTTTTTTAAAGCTTCTTCGCCCGATTCAGCCGTATCGACTGAAAAGCGATGCAGTTCAAGAATCTTCTTAAGCGGGATAATATTCTCGGGCCTATCATCTACAATAAGAATCATGCAGCGTCAATTGAGTAAAATACTGAGGATAGTAACGCCTACCAAAGAAGGCATGTTTGGGAAATCTTCGGTGAAGATACAGGAAGGAAAGCCGTGGCTCCAAATAACGAGTTGCGATCTATCAAGTGAGTCTCCTATCCCAAACGACTATGAACAACGAAGCTACTCTCCTATTGCCACCAACAAATGGCTGGTCCGATTTTTTTTGCAACACCTTTTCGTATGATTTATAGACACTTCAACTCCTTACTTCTCTATAAGCTCCCATTAAATCATTTTGAGTTACAAAAAAATAAAACAGTTCACTCGCCTACCGAGTTATCTAGTCACTCATTCACTCAATACGGTAAACTTTCCGATCAGTTACTGTTTCGTTATGAAGTAACTATATTTTTTACGGAGCCTGATAGTTTCTGTAATTAACCAGGCCTTTTTTTCCACAGACCCATGAAAGCTTTAACAGATGGTCCACTTGTATATATTGAGGATGATGAAGATGACCAATTTTTATTCGAACGGGCCATCAAGGAATTAAATCTTCGGAATCAAATCCACTTTTTCTTCAATGGTCAGGATGCTCTCCACTATTTAGAAACTACGGAGGAAAAGCCGCTCCTAATTTTATGTGACATTATGATGCCGGTTTTAACTGGCCTTGAACTACGCCAGATGATTGATCAGAATGAGTACCTCAAACAGAAAGCAATTCCGTTTATTTTTTATACTACGTCGGCAGGCCCCGAATTAGTCCAACAGGCTTATAATGGCACGATTCAGGGATTTCACATCAAAGCGCAGGAATATGTTGAATTTAAGGAACAAATAAACCTGATCATTAATTACTGGAAATCCTGTCTGCATCCGAATAGTTTCTGACCAGCTTATCAGCTTGCCTGCCGTTCGATTCGAGTTTTGAACAATCCTCGGGGATTAAACCATTGACTCAGATAACTGCCTATTAGCCAAACATCTGCCCCTTTTTCAGGTTAACTGAAAAAGGTCCCTTTCCCAGTACGGTATGGCTTATACATCTTCTACTCAACTTGCTGAAACCCCAAATACAGTGGCGTTACTGGCCGCATCCAATCTGTACGCCCTTGCTCCTGGTTCCGATGTTACCCAAGCCTTCAACACCTTTCGCGAATCGATCTGGAAACTCATCGACCTAGCCCCTGACGCCAGCCCTTATTCCCAAGCCTGGACAATGCTCGATTTACACGCAAAAGCGTATTTACGAGACTATCAGGCAGGCAACTGGGATGCACTGGATCGTCTGAAGCAGAAAATAAGAGCCTGCGAGATGCTATTACCTTAATTGACTTCGTTCTACTCTGGCTGAGAATTTCCAACAAAAAAGCCCCGCCGATAAGACTGGGGCAATGAGTGCGTGATGGTTGTTAGTTCTGTTACGGGGGCCTACCCAGGGGCCCTTATTGTGTGGACCAAGCGGAAAACCAATGCGAAATTAAATAATTTACTTATATACCAATCCTTTCTTCTAAAAACTCCATTTTCCTTTTCCTGAATAGAGCTTCTCTATTGATCATTTCAGTCCAGAATGCAGGCTGGTTACGGCACTTATTTTCTCGCAAACTGAGGAGCGAATACTTATAATTAATTGCCCGAATTAACAAACCTATATCTTTAATTTTCACTCAATTATATATTTACAAATCTACCGATTAGTAAATATGAATGGGAATTTTTAGACGAGTCAAATTAATTACAATCCACAAAAAGATCTAAGTAAAATTAGATTATTCTTCTATTTTCTGTAATATAATAGTCATTAATAGCGGTATTATGTTACCATAAATAGGTTTACATTAATTACAGTTTGAAGATTTCTTAATATAAACTACAAGCACTTATTGTTACTAGCAATAAACATTTCTGGCGTTTGTTTGTCCTTTTTGTATCAAACATACTCAACGCTAACTATGAAACAATCCACATTTGCTACCCATAAGGCTCTCGATATATCTACGCAAAATGATACGTTTGACACGCTTTATAAAAAATATGTAAAGAAGGTTTTTCAGAAATGCCTTTCGATGACCAAGGATACGACTGATGCTGAGGATTGTACACAGGAGATCTTTTTAAAAGCGTATTCGAACTTGAAACATTTCAAGAACAAGTCGAACCTGTCGACCTGGTTATATTCAATTGCGCACAATTATTGTCTGGATCATGTGCGTATCAAAAAACGATTTACTGTGGAACAGCTGTCTCCCGAGATAGAGTCCTCTCTGGAAGAAACCGACGAACGAAAGCCTATCGATGATCGTTTCAAGCAACTAGACCTCATTCTCAACCGATTACCGGCTGATGAAGTCGGCCTGCTACGACTCAAATACGAACAAAACCTTTCGATTCAGCAGTTGAGCCATCGGTTTCATGTTTCGGAGAGCGCTATCAAGATGCGACTGAAACGGAGTCGCGAAAAAATAAAAGCACTTTACGCCCATCATTACCAACTTTAATCGCTGGTCAAGTTCAGTCACTTAAACTCCCTGCTTCCCGATGTGTGTACACGGATAAGCAGGGAGTTTTTTTATTAGAATAACGTATCTCCCTCTATCCGTAATCGGTAATCAATGGCCATTACCATAAATGTCAACTCTTCTTTCGTTGTTATGGCTGGTGTAAAATCATAAAAGTAAAAGGTACCATCCTGCGGTAAAAGTCTACCCGTGACACCTTTGTAAGCGTATCCAAATCGTCGGTTAGGCACTTGAACAAACCCAAGTGATTCGAGCAAATCGTGATTAATTTCCATCCTCTGCACCTTGTATCCAGTAAGCAAAAAAGCCCTAATAAGGAAGGCATAAAGTATAGAAATTCGTCAGGCAGATAGATAAATCCCGATAAAGATTACCGTTTTTCTGCATCGGGAAGCGTTTCCGGGGAAGCGATTGACGGCCGTTTCACCCATTCAGGCAGGCCATTTTTATAAATCCAGTGATAACTGACCTCCTGGTTTTGCCGATAAATTCTGTAGACTCGATAAAGAAACTCCTAACAGTCGTACACCCTGTGGTAACGGAAATAAAGCAGTCAGCAGATCCAGGCTAATCTGACTGAGCATCAACTGGTCTGCCACAGGAGTGGCCCTTGTTCGGCTACGGGTAATCTGCTGAAAGTCGGCATACTTCACTTTTAACGTGACTGTTCGGCCTGACACGCCTACCCGTTCACAATAGCTCCAGACATCGGCTATCAGGGGTTTCAGTTCTGCTTCCAAAGCTGTGGTATCGGTTAAATCCTGCTCAAACGTATTCTCTGAACCAACCGACTTTCGTTCCCGATCTGGTGTTACCGGCCGAGTGTCAACAGCTCTGGCAATGGAATAATAATGATGACCAACTTTACCAAAATGCTGAATTAAAAAGGCTTCGCTCTGTTGCCTTAAATCCAAGCCGGTAAAAATACCCATCTGATTCATTTTAGAGGCCGTTACCCGGCCAATGCCATGAAATTGGCCTACCTCCAGTTGTTCAACAAAGGCTAGCCCCTGGTGGGGTTTAATAACAAACAGCCCGTCTGGTTTTCGATAGTCTGAAGCTAGTTTCGCCAGAAATTTATTATAGGATACACCCGCCGAGGCCGTCAAACCTGTTTCCTGTTTAATCTGCTCTTTAATCGCCTGGGCGATCTGCGTAGCCGTTCGGGAAAGGTCTGATCGATCGGTTACATCCAGATAGGCTTCGTCCAGCGACAGCGGCTCGATCAGGTTCGTAAACTGAGCAAAAATTGCCCGTATCTGACTAGACACGGCCTTGTAGACGTCGAAGCGGGGGTTGACAAAAATCAGCTCAGGGCATTTACGAATCGCAATGGACGATGCCATCGCTGAGCGAACCCCGTACTGACGAGCTTCGTAGCTAGCTGCAGCCACCACCCCCCGCTGACGAGAACCACCGACAGCAAGAGGCTTCCCGCGAAGCTCAGGATTGTCGCGCTGTTCGACCGATGCATAAAAAGCGTCCATATCAATATGGATGATTTTCCGGGTATTACTCTGCTCCATAACTGCCTAAAAGCATAAACTTTCACATTCGGGACAAATCCTTTCAGATTGGGGACATGGCAACTTACCTTTCTGAACTCATGGCTATGTATGCTTGCGAAAGGCGGTAGCTCTTCCCTTAAACATACACAACCATGAACATTCGTTTCACAAATTACCTGATCCTTCTGATGCTGGTGGGTGGCTTAGCCTCCTGTTTTGATCACCGTTTTCCCGACATCACTCCGGGGTCAACGCCTGTTCGTTTACGAATAAAATCGTTGACAGAAGAATCGTCTAACAACACGGTTCGACAAACTGCGTTTCGGTACGACTCTCAAGGTCGTCTTAGCTCGTTGATTACCTATCAGCCACCCGATAGTACCACGGTGCCAATTTATTACAGCAATTTTCGATACGATGCTCAGAATCGACTTATACAACTGCAACGCGTAGGAGTTCCATTTCCGCGTCCTGCAGGGGGAGTTATTACTGGGCCTGTGGAGAATTATAGTTATTCGTATAATGCATTAGGCCAAGTAGCTGGTATTAACTACGCAAATGGGCTGGCTTGGGGCTATAGTTACAACAGTGCCGGTCAATTAGAGCGCGCGTTCTCGTTTTATTCCCATCCCCGCTTCAGTATTAATGGAAATGTACAGTTTTCCTTTTCGGGTAAAAACTTAACGCAAACGACAGGTGGTACAGGTATCACTTACCAGGGCATGCCCCCCGGAATGAGTGCCGGATTCCCAGGCGTCCACAGTGCGGTTTACACGCACGACAACAAAGTAAATCCGTTTTATGGCGTATTCACCATTCCATCGGCATTTAGTGGATTTGTCAATATTTTATTGAATCCATCTACACCAGCTGCTCTGTTTGGCGGCACAGATAACGTTTTGACACTAAGTCAGAATAATGTCCTGACCGAAACTCCTCCTCCGGGTTACACGGCGGAATCGGTCATTTATCAATATCAATACAATTCGTCCGATTTGCCGACCGAACGTGTCAGGCTCATTACGACCCCGGCTCCCAATAGCACGACAACCAGAGATGTCCTACGTTATGAGTATGAAACGTATTAATTTATGGTATGTCAGTATAAATGCCAGGCGTAAAAAAAGTGGCCTCAACTAATACAGTTGAGGCCACTTTTTTTACGCCTGTTCATGATGAGCTAAACGGAGTCTACTCTACCGACCATTAACAATGTGAGTCAGTGCATTTTGAGTAATTCGTAGTTCAGGAGCAAACTCGTCCAGAATTAGTTGACAATTCTCAATATCCTGACTGACCCGTTGATGAGCGCAGGTTATCGCAGCAATCCGCGACTGGTAATAAGTTGTCCGTTCAACGGGGCTAATTTTTATCAAATCCCAATAAATCGTCTGCAAACGATTCAGCAAGCGGTGGGTTTCTATTTCGTACATATACGTTGATAATCTAATCAGCAGAAACAAAGATTTTTGCTTTCTATTAGCCTTCCTATTTTTTTTTGCTTAATGCCCTATTTTGGGAGCTAAAAGTCAGTTTTCGGGGGTTGTTTCACCATTCATAACTTTCCTCCCTGACATTTCAGGAATTACTCCAGCAACATTACTCAGTACGTAAGGCTATACGTCTCTGTTGCACAAAGGACACGATCTGAACTAATCAATCTCTTCTCGAACGATTCGACCAGATCAGCCCGGCGATTGCTGCCCATACGATTTAATCTTTAAAATTTATTAACCGATCAAAAACAAACCTGGTAGGCACTCTATCCGTTTGAGTATCTTGCTCAGCATCAATCCTTCTTGCTGAATTAAACTAATCAAACGCAACTTAAATGGGCTACTTTATCACATTTCTGGCTGGCATTATCTTACTTTTAGGCTCATTGTACTTGATCAATGATTCGATACAACTGATTAAAACCGGCAATCGCACCATCGCGGTTGTGGAAGAACTTATTAAAGAAAATCGCAAAAAAGGCAAATATACCTATAGGCCTGTTTTTCGATTCACAACCATTACCGGCCGGGAAATACATCATTCCTACAAGGTCGCCAGTTCACCCCCCGATTGGCAAGTTGGCGAAAAAGCCACCATTGTTTATCGCACGGATGCCCCTGAAAACCCAATGATATTGACCTATTTTGGCGCCTTTGGGTGGGCAGTTATTCTATTAGCCATTGCCGCAGTACTACTTATTCTTGGTGGTGGTAACTATGTATTTACGTATTACATGCAGCAATATTTATTGTAAGCAAATACGGATCCAGATTATAAACGCAGGTTTACTTCATTAGTTTTGATAAAAGCGCTAACGCATAAACCCTGAAAAGCCAAAATGTTACCAATATAGCATTAACATTAAATTATAATTAAAGGATAACCCAAATCGTACGATCAGGAGTACATTTACTACATATTAAAGTTCAAGTTATGTTTACTGGCCCCTGTTGTTAGCAGGGGCTTTGTTTTTGTAAAAAGGCTAACATATAAGTAAACGATATTGTTTGTTATTACTTTTACACAAGGAGATGAGTCTTTGACTTATCATAAGACCCAACAGACCCTTGCCACTGGTTAGGGTTTTGTTTTTTCACAAAGTCGGCGTTTGACACCTTTACTTTTGTATTAGTAGTTCGTTAAGCCGTCGTTCCAACTCAGCCTGCTTTTGCTTCATAGCTTAACTTTTTAATTGATTATTAGAATATAGTGAACTCCCTTCTGCTCTGAAACTAAAAGCTTAAACTTTTGATAATTAACTCACTGAATGACTGTAACAGGCATTTTGAGAGCCAATTAATTAGTATCTCATCCTGTAGCCGACAAATGTAATCTTGTATAGTGTGCTATTTAAAAAAAGGTGGTTTGAGCCAACAGGGAGCCTTTTGATGGCTGTGGTTGCCAACAAGTGTTTTATAATCTTCTCTTTGTTCCTGACCCGCTGGGTTTACTTTTGTAGCTCAATGACCTGAACCTGGCCTTTATGGTCTAGACGAATGATGAGTTATTTCCCTACTATCCTGACTGTTTTTGCCACGATTTTACTTTTATATGCCATACTTTGTTTCATAGCTCATTACCTGGACTTCGGGTGGAAATTCATCAGCGGTAGCTGGCTGCATGAGGATTGGTACCTCATCAAACGAATCAGGTCAGGAATTTTTCATCAACTTCTCATCGGGCTGGTACTGGTCGTTGTTATGTATGGAGGCTTAACGCAAATCCTGGCCTTTATACCCAGCGACTGGGGACGAGTAGATGAATCGGGGAAGATGCACCCCTATCGAAACTCGATAAATAGCGTTCTGGCCGTATTATTAGCCACTATAACTATGTACGGCTTTCATGTGGCAGACACATTTTTTAATGAATCGGAGAAACCAACCAGGAAGCAATCCTAAAAAAGACCACAGCTACAACGTGTGATAGGATAAGTTGATTACTCTTTTTTAGCGCCATCGGCCACTTTCCTGACATATTCACTACTGACCACAACGACACGGCCATCGCCGACAGCTTTTACTTTTAGCTTTCCCCTGGGTGTCCAATCAATTACGGCTGCCCGGTAGGATTTACGAGCATAGCCCCTTACATAGGGCGTTACTAATACACGGTCGCCGGGAGAGATCACTGAGTTCATATTTCCTATAACAAAGAAACTTCTTAAAAGCTCCTTTGAGGGTACTGTTTATAGATCATTTTCATGAATTGGGCCATAAAAGCCATTTAGCAGAAGTGCTTAATCATCCGTTCACGAAAGAAACTTTACGGGGCTAGGGTATACTATTATGTTTGCATAAACAAAACCCCTGCCAAAGGCGGGGGCTGTTTCATACTTGTAAACTTGACAGTTGTTTCATTCAAATGTAACAAATCCTTGCTGGATTGTTGCGCTAGTCTTTCATCAGCTTAGTTATTGGCTGGTAAATCAGAAATCCCGATGTCTATATGAGTCGGGATTTTTTGTATCTCAATCAGAAAACAAAGCCCGGCTCCAAAAGAAGCCGGGCTGTTCAACTTAACTCAATAAGTGCAATTGGGTTACTAAAGTGATGTGGTCAAGATTGGTTTGTTCAGTTGGGCACAAATAGGTTAGTTACGATAGGAACTCCTTTTTCAGTTTCAATTTCAGTTCAAGTTACGGTACTCCCTTTTCAATTCGTTCAAGTTACGCTGGCACTCTGATAGTAAAGTCAAGTTACGGTACTCTTCCTCTTAAAGTTCGTTCAAGTTACGATGCGCACTAAATGCCGTTGAGCGATTTAGTGATTCAAAAGTAGCCGGTGCCCTTTATCTGATTATTTCGATAAATGTTCAACTAATTACAAAATCACAACGGTTGTTAACTATTTATTAATCAATATATTAACTAAACAGTATAAGGTTGATTTTTAGAATTTGTTACGTCAATTATTAGTTATGTTATCATCAACTGAATAAACAAATAACAAACTATACCATTAAAAAAGCCCTTTTCAGGGCTTCATGTAATAATTGCTTTTTATAGGGTGCTTGAGTTAGTTTCCCTCTTTGAAAAAAACTCGTTTTACTCGCTCGTTCACACCCGTCAGAATTTCATAAGGTATTGTTCCTATTTTCTGAGCCAGTTCCGAAATCGATAAATCTGGTCCAAAAATCACGACCTCATCGCCTTCACTGGCCGCAGCTTCCGTTACATCAATCATGGTCATGTCCATGCAAATATTTCCTACCGTTGGGCAGCGCGTACCATTTACCCATATTTGCCCAACGCCGTTCCCCAGTCTACGATCGTAACCATCGGCGTACCCGATAGCCAGGGTAGCAATGCGGGATTCCTGTTCTAAAACACCCCGCCGACTATACCCGATGGTTTCACCCGCCGGAACCGTCTTGATCTGGCTGATCACGGTCCGTAACGTACCAACTGGCTGTAAAGCTACTTGATCGATACCGCTAGCTTCCACACCATACAGACCAATGCCCAGGCGCACCATATCGAGCTTGTAGGCCGGAAAGCGCACAATACCAGCTGAATTCAGTAAATGTTGCATGGGTCGATACCCTAATGCTGATTCTAGAAGGGCTGTACACCGCTGAAAAGTTTCGTATTGCTGCTCGGAAAACGAATTAAACCGGGCCTCATCAGCACCCACCAGATGGCTAAACACTGTAGCAATCTGCAAGGCCGGATGCTGCTTAATATACTCCACCACTTCGGGCAATTCTTGCTCTATAAACCCAAGCCGATGCATACCCGTATCAATTTTTAAGTGCATAGGGCATGGGGCATCCTGCCCTTCCACCCACGTTCCCCATTCCCGCAAAATTCGCATGCTGTAAATTTCGGGTTCGAGGTCGTATTTCAGCAGGGTCGAAAAGGATTCGGGCGAGGGATTCATGACCATAATGGGTAGCTGAATTCCGTTTTCCCGAAGGGTTACGCCCTCATCAGCATAGGCTACGCCCAGATAATCGACCCGATGAAATTGCAACAGTTTTGCGACTTCAGCACTGCCACTCCCGTAAGCAAACGCTTTCACCATCACCATCAACTTCGTATCTGGACCTACCTTCTCCCGGTAAAAATTCAGGTTATGCGTCAGGGCATCCAGATTTATTTCCAGTACCGTCCCGTGAATTTTCCGCTCCAGTCGGGCAATGATTCGCTCGAACGAGAAAGGTCTTGCTCCTTTCACCAACACCGTCGTGTCACGTAACGTATGAAAAGGAAACTGCGACAGAAAAGCGTCGGTAGTTGGGTAGAAAAGGCTATCACTGGTAAAAAAATGCGCATTTCGGCTGACAACAGGACCAATTCCGACGAACTGAGCAACCTCATGCGTTCGCATCAGCGCGCCGACCTGTTCATATAATTCGGCTTCCGGCTGCCCCGATTGTAGTACATCCGAAAGTATAACCATCTGACGCGTACGGGTATTTTGCTGGTTAAGAAACCGTAACGCGATCTGCAAACCCGCAACATCGTTGTTGTACGAATCATCGATTAACACGCAGTTATGAATGCCTTCTTTCTGTTCCAGGCGCATAGAAACGGGTCGGAGACGAGTCAAGCGTTCCTGCAGGATGACATTCTGCCAGGGACGTAGCACTAGCATTGCGACCAGACAATGCATCAGGTTCTCGACCGAAGCGGGGTCTGTAAAAGGAAGTTTTAATGTAAAAGAGGCCGCTTTACTCGTTAAGTGTAACCAATCGCCGTTTACCAAACCCTGATAGGTTGCGGGTTGGCCTGTCAATGACCAGGTAATGGTATGTAAATCAGTATTGACGGCTTTTAGTAAGAGATTTACTTCTTCATCAATGTCGGTATAATCTGTGCTGTAGATGATCGTATTGGCATGAATAAATAGCCGGAGTTTTTCAGCGATCTTCTGTTTGCGGCTCCGGAATCCTTCGTCGTGAGCCGTACCGATGTTCGTAAAAATGCCAATGGTTGGCCGAATGATCGCTTCCAGGGCCTGCATTTCCTGAACCTTGGAAACACCCGCTTCGAAAATACCTAATG
Source organism: Spirosoma harenae (assembly GCF_054776975.1). Lineage (NCBI taxonomy): Bacteria > Pseudomonadati > Bacteroidota > Cytophagia > Cytophagales > Cytophagaceae > Spirosoma > Spirosoma harenae. Next base: position 217,736 of record NZ_BAAHBD010000024.1, read on the forward strand.
TGTGATTTTCAGCCAGTTCATGCACCGATAGGGGTACTCCCAATTGCGAATTATAACTCTTCGGACTTTTGACCACGACAAAATCATCGGGCGATCCGCCATCAAGCAGTTGCGCCAGCCACTCTTTTACGATGGTCTTTCCGTTACTGCCCGTAATGCCAATGACAGGAATCCGAAACTGACGTCGGTGTTCAGTGGCCAGCCATTGCAGCGTTTGTAAACTACTGTCCACTTCGATAAATGTAGCCGCTGGGTAGGCTAACCACTCAGCGCGTCGCTCCGGTGTTAATGCCGTACGCTCGACGACAAACTGACGGATCCCTTTCTGATACAACTCACCAACAAACTCATGTCCATCGTGGTGTTCGCCCTGAATAGCAAAAAATACGACATCCCTTACCCGATCGGGTGTGATATGCCCCGTTACCTGACGGGAATCGGTTACCCATTGCTTATTGGCTAATTGAAAAATAGTCGCTGTCATACGTATAAGTAACTCACATCCAGCCGCGTCGTCGGAAATACACAATCATGCCGACGGTTACCGCAATCATTACGCCCCATACAACAAAATATCCGTCTTTTTTTTCCAATTCAGGCATGTATTTAAAATTCATTCCGTAAACCCCCACAATGAACGTTAATGGCATAAAAATCGCCGAAAAGATTGTAAGCGTTTTCATAACCGAGTTCATACGGTTGCTCACAATGGAATAATACACGTCCATCATACCCGAAATTAATTCGCGATAGGAATCGAGGGTTTCAATGACCTGGTTGCTGTGATCGGCTAAATCGCGCAGATAGGGTAATGTACTGTGTTGAATCAAGTCTGATTCTTCACGTAATAGGGTGCTTATGATTTCACGGACCGGAAAAATCGTCCGGCGAATGACCGCCAGCTCGCGCTTTAATGTATACAAAAGTGCCAGCGTTTGCTGATTGGCCTGTTCCTGAACGAGTTGATCTTCCAGCTCGTCCATCTTTTCACCTATTCGCTCTGTGATCAGGAAATAGTGATCGACAATCACATCCATCAGCGCGTACAATAGATAATCTGCCCCATTGCGTCGGGTTTTGCCCGATGATGCTTTAATGCGGTCAATGATCGGTTCAAAAATATCCCTCGATCGTTCTTCCTGAAAGGAAATCAGATAGTTTTTACCCAAAACCAGGCTGATGTGTTCGACATCGATTTCCTGTTTCTGGCGACTGTGGTGCAGCATTTTGAGGGTTACAAACACGACCGAACTTGTTAGATTCCCATTCTTAACCCCATCCCCATTGGCTGGCGATCCGTCGTAGATATCAATTTTAGGTTTTTGGTCAGTATTGAGTACGTCTTCCAGCAAAAGGGGGTGTAAATGATATTGCTGCCCCAGCGCGGCCACTACTTTGGGTTCATGAATCCCGTCGACATCAATCCAGTTAATGTAAGGCGTTGTCAGGTTGGGTAATCGGCAGGCGCTTAGTCGGCTACTCTCATCGATCCGATAATCTGTCGGATTGTATTCAATGCGCTTGATTTTTGTAGCGTGTTCAATATCCACTCCCACATACGTGAGTGTACCCGGCGAGGTCCCAAGCAGCTTCTCGGCCGAACGATTGCGTCGACGTTTCGACATAGGCAGGTTTGTTTGACTGTCAAAGATAAACCAACTACTCGGCGCGTTGTCTAACTGTCATGAAAATTGTACCTTACTATCATGTTCCGCTCCATCCTACTCTGCCTGTTCATTCTCCCACTGCTGATAGCCTGTAGCAGTGGAAAAACCGCTTTTAAACGGGAAAAATATGATCTGGCGGTTCAACGAGCATCCAAACGGCTGGAGCAGCGACCTGGCTTTAGCAAACGGGGTCACGAATTGGCTACGCAGGTACTGAAACAAGCGTTTACTCAGGCTTACGAGCAACATCAGACAGCAATCCGTCAGCTTTCAGCTCCGTCCAGCCAGGTCGATTTTCGCTGGGAACGCGTTTTTCGGGAATATGAGCAACTACAAGCCCTCACCGATAATGCCCGTCGTGGATTTGACCAGCGTAGACTTGAGCAAACCTGTGCAGACTGTATAGATTGGCTCGTTTCTTACCCTACCTCCTATCAGACTCAACAACAAGAAACTCGCCAATTGGCCGCTGCTGACCGCTACGAGGCTGCTGAACAGGCATTTGCTTACCGGGAAAGTAATCGGCTGGCAGCCAAAGACGCTTATCTTCAATACCGCAAAACCGAAGAATGGGTTGCTGATTACAAACAGGCAAAGGCGAAAGCCGCTGATGCCTTCGCCTTTGCCATTCTTCGCGTAGCGATTGAGCCGCTCGGACCAACACGAGCGCTGAATCGATCTGACAATCAGGAACTGGAACAACTTATTTTCCAGGAAATTAGTCGTAATACAACTCCATCGACTTTTGTCCAATTGTACTCACCCAAGGAGATGGCCAGAGCCTTCAACGTAAATGAATCGACTGTCATTGACGGCTTTCCAATTCATCAGGCCGTGCAAATGCAGGTTACGGATTATTCTCCCTATAACGAAACTACTTCGTCGTCATCCACGACGGTATACAGTAATCAGACCTATAAAGTCGGCGAGAAGAAAATCAACGACTCAACAAAGGTCGATATCATGGAGAAGGTTCAGGGAACGCTAACGACTTATGTTCGAACGATTTCGGCTGGTCTTACCCTACAAATGCGGGCAATTGATACACAGAACGGAAAAGTGTTGTGGGACGAGCCCGTATGGGAAAGTCGTACGTGGCAAACCGAATGGCAAAGTTTCAGTGGCGACGATCGGGCACTGAATGGGCAGTCGCTCAAAAGCGCCAACTTATTTCCACCTTCCCGCTGGAGTCTTTACAACAGCATGCGCGATGAACTGGCCGTTGACGTAGCCAATCGGTTACAAAGCAATTATAGGCATGACTGACGACAATTCAGTTCGTATTGGTCAGCGCTGTTTTTTGCGACTGGATGTGTTGTAACGTAAAATCCATAACCCGATCCCGTTTAGTCAAAATATCCTCAACCGTAGGTTCGACCAGATGGTCGGGGATAATGCCGCGATCAACGTAGGGATATGCCTCCACATTAGCCATATTGAATCCAAACATGCCAATACCGAGGTCAATTTTTGAATTTGGAAGCTGCGTGATGGCAAAAATACCACTGCTATTCACCTTATAGCCTCCACCGCTTTCCTGCCCGACGAACAGCGCCCGTTTATCGGCATGTATCCGAGCCGATAGCTCTGTCGTAACGGAAAAACTGTTGCCATTGAGTAATACATACAGTTTCCCCGAATAAGCGTCTGAACTAGGTTTAGTCAATTTCAGGCCCCGATGATGGGTAAACACATAGGCATCTCCCCGTTTTTTAACGACTATAAATTTGGCCATCCGGTAAAGTTTTGAAGACCAGGCTGGAAAGGAGAATCCTTTTTTCTGCCGAACACGGATGTGGTCGTAGTATCGGAATGGTTGCCGGGCTAAATAGCTATACAACTCAACTCCCCACGATTCTTCCCCGCCTTCATTATTCCGTAGATCAAGCACTAAATGCTGGACATTTTTCTGGTTGATCTCGTGAAATGATTCCTTTAAAAACTGGCCATAATCCTGTTCTTTTTTATCGCTCCAGAATCGTTCGATGGTCATCACGGCCGTCTGATTGTCGGCAAATTTCAGGCGAAACGGTTTTTGAGGGCTGTCTTTATGCTGCTCAGCATACGTTTTAATCGTTTGCTCCGAAACGGGTTGGAGCGTCTTTGTTTGGGTTTCGCCATTCACCTGATAGGTCACGTCGAAGCTGTTCGGTGTCTCTATAAACGTCGCGTAATAGCCTGAGAAATAGCGATTCAGGTCTTCCAACTTTCCACCGATCCGATTACCGTCGGCAAAGGTCATGTTTGGCAATAGTTTCTGAATAATGCCTGCTATCGGCTTGCCATTTATCGCTACGAGTTCGGCGCCGTCTGGTAGTTTGTTGGTTCCATAGTTGCCTACAACCCAGGCTTTTTCGCCCAGAAAATACAATTTTAATGGAAACAATTTGTCGGTAGAAAACGGATAATGTTCATCTCGACCCGATACAATCCATTTGATATGCCCATCGCCCAGGGCGACCAGCAACGGGGTCATTGTTACATAAAACTCCTGCTGAGTCATTGGGCGATTCAGTCGGGTAGCTGTGGCGGCAAAAAGGGAGTCGAAGGTCGATTTTGGCGTAAACCGGTACATTTCCGGATGGGCTTCGGTCAGGGCGGTTCGGAAGCGAGCGAAATCCGTCTGGAGCTGTTCCGGCGTTAGGGTTTGCCCCCAAGCCGAGATGCTGAGTAGACTGGTGAGGGTAACGATC
>NZ_BAAHBD010000024.1:222148-394057 GCF_054776975.1 Spirosoma harenae
AAGGACTTTGTTCATTTTCGTGTTGTTTTTTGACGAAGCAAAACTGGTCGAAAACGGCTTCGTCAAAAAGGAAGTATCAACCGAAAAAACCATTTATTGCGCTGAACTGTCGGTTTCATTCGCCCAACCATCGCTTCAAATCGCCCGCTTTTTCTCGACTGACCACCACTTCGTCATCAAAGGCTGGCTGTAGCGTTACTTTCAGTTTCCCATTAAAATATACGTGCACTTTATCGACAGCTCGCAATTCGGCAATTATCTGTCGATTGAGCCGAAAAAAGCGTTGAGGGTCAAGCATATGCGCTAATTCATCAATAGTATAGTCAACGAGCCATTCGTGTTCGTCGTGGGTTTTCAGGAACGACAATTTATTCCGACTAAAAAAATAAGCGATCTCATTGACACTAATTGAGAACAGGCGTTGCCCCTGCTTAATCATAAATCGATCCCGAAAGCCAACAAGGGCGTCGGGGCTGGTTTTTGAAAACGGAAAGGATGACTGGTCAACAGGAGTTTGCTGGAGTTGTTGAAGGAGGTTTACCAGAGACGTTTCCAGTCCTGGGGCGGTTGGCTGGTCCGATACACCTAATGCTTGTCGAAGCCCCTGAAGTTTGACCAACGCTTGTCGCAGATCATCTTCTTTGATCGGCTTGAGCAGATAGTCGATGCTATTTACTTTGAAGGCTTTAATTGCATATTCGTCGTAAGCCGTGGTAAAAATCACCGGACTGGTTACGGTCACTTGATTAAAGATCTCGAAACTTTGCCCATCGGCCAGTTCTATATCCATGAAAATCAGATCCGGTCGTGGATTCGTTTGCAACCAGTCAACCGATTCATCAACACTACCAGTCATACCGACTACACTCACCGAAGGATCGATATCAAGCACAATTCGCTGGAGTTTTCGAGCGGTAAATTCTTCGTCTTCAATGATGAGAATAGTCATAACGGGTTTCCTGAATGAGTGGAACAATCACCTGAAAGCAATCCTCCGACTGGCTAACCACTACTTCGGGTTGCCCCAGCAATCGATATTTGGCTATAATATTGGTCAGGCCAGTTTGATTTGACGGAATCAGGTTCTGCTTCCGGCGAACACTATTTTTAACGGATAGACAGTTCGACGGATCGGTATAAATCTGAATCACAAGCGGTTTCGAGGGTAACGCGGCATTGTGCTTAACCGCATTTTCAACCAGCAACTGCAATGTTAATGGCGGAATCAGGAACATCAAATACCGCTCATCGACCTTTATGTCCAGTTCTACACTTCTGCCGAAACGCATTTGCAGGAGGTGAAAATAAGCCCGAATGAATTGTAGCTCAGCTTCCAGTGAGGTCAGAAGCTGTTCATTCGTTTGCAGAACGTACCGATACACCGATGCCAGTTCTTCAATAAATCGCTCAGCCTGCTTCGGATTCTCGACCACCAGCGACGACAATGTACTCAAACTGTTAAACAGAAAATGCGGATTGATCTGCGCTTTCAGCGAATCGAGTTGACTTTGAAGGGCTTCTTTTTTTAACTGCTCGGCTTCGTAATAGGTAGTCCACCACTGCCGATACAAATAACGCGCTTCGTAAATCGTAGCCAGTGGCACTACAAACAGTAAGGGAATCAACGTATTAATCCAATACGCCCGCTCTGACATTGGATAACCCCAGAATTGGGTAACATCGTAGACATAGACGATCGCCAACCGCTGCACCACCGTCGTCACGACGAACCAAACCACCTGTACGGCTATGCGCTGGGTTGTTTGATTCAGCCGAGGGTAACGTCGACGCGCCTGTAAAATGCCTAGCCGGGCAACTTCCCAAACCAGAACGCATTCAATCAGACTCACGCCCAGCGCAAGTCCACGGCTAATGTGCCGGGCGTCGTTATCGGGCTGAAAAAAGATAAAATTCGAGACGATTGAAATAATCGGTACGCCAAGCAGACGTAACCACCGATCGTTCAGTTTTTCCATGTGCTGTAAATATCTTTCAACTGATTTTCCCGCAAAAGAAAAACTGACCTGAACCGTTGAGAAACGCTACCCGAACGGCGATTTTTCGTCCTTCACTGGGCATTCCTGCTTATCTTTACTTACAAACACAGGCCTTTAGTTGGCCTACTTTATTCGGGCATTTTACCATGCAATTGATTGAACCGTCTATTCTTAGCCATCTCAGCCAGGACCCAACCATGGCTCGGCTAATTACAGAAACCCCTTCCCCTAAGATTTTTAATGATTACGCTGACGATGTGTATCTTGCTCTACTGGAAAGCATTGTTTCTCAGCAGATTTCGGTTAAAGCAGCCGATGCTATTTTCGCCCGTTTTCGGGCTTTATTTCCGGATAATTACCCGCATGCCAACGCGCTGCTTCTAAAAACTACCGACGAATTACGTAGCGCAGGTCTGTCGGCTCAGAAAATCAACTACATGCAAAGTGTCGCGGAATTTTCGCTGGTCAATTCAATAGAACGAGCGCATCTCGATACGATGACTGACGAGGAAATTGTTCAGTATTTACTGCCCATCAAAGGAGTCGGACGCTGGACAGTAGAAATGCTGCTGATGTTTGTCCTGAATCGCCCGGATGTTTTCCCCATCGACGACCTGGTGATTCGGCAACGCATGATTCTGGCTTATCCTGACCAAACACAAGGATTGACGGGCAAGGCTCTATATAAGGTATTGCATGAGATTGCCGACTCCTGGCGCCCCCATCGTACGACCGCCAGTCGGTATCTATGGCGCTGGAAACCAGTGCAGTAAATAGTTTTTACCCCTGAATCCCCTGAAGGAGACTTTTTCTATATTCGAAAAAAGTCCCTTTCAGGGGATTTAGGGGTAAGGGACAATCGCTTTATAACAGACCCTTCTTTACAGTACCTTACTGTTTCACTCGTTTGGCGGTGGTGTCGAAGTTCATCATGGTACCTTTAAGATTATCATCATCCACTTTAGCCAGGTCCATCGTAAGGTCATAGCCTTGAGCGGTAAATGAAATAGCTATTTTGTCGCCGTTTTCGACGATACCCGTAATGGGAATTTTCTCGCCATTTGGTTCAGCGGCATTTGTCATCTGGCCAGTCAGTTTACCATCTTTCCGAACCAGCTCGGCTATCATCTTCGCATCCCCATTGGGCGTACCTGCGATGACAATTTCCCATTTCCCGGCATAAAAATCGGTTGGCGGGGTAGTTTGCGAAAAACCACTGAACGCTACACTTACTAATACAAACAGAAACAGACTTACTTTTTTCATTATTGACATTGATTAACATGAAATAAAACTTACTTATTGACAGTTGATGATCACCCCTTATCGCTTTGCTGCTACAGCAGCCGGTGTTGCTTCCAGCACACGAACAGGACCTAGCAAACCCGACGGTAATAAAGGTGACTCAGCCCGGTAGAACGGCATGGTTGTGAACGTAACTTTTTGCGTAACGCCGGGTTGAGCATCGCCAATCAGGCGATTAACCCATAGGTTTGTAACTTTTACCTGTACGGAATTCTGGCCGGTTTTTAAGGCATCACTGATATCGATTCGGAAGGGTTTCTTCCAGACAATTCCCACTGGTTTACCATTGACAATCACCTCAGCAATGTTTTTCACATCACCCAAATCGAGGATGTAGGATGCATTTTTAGCCACTTTGGGAACGTCAATCGTATTGTCATAGGTAGCCGTACCGGAGAAGTATTTGATACCGGGATCAGTATTGTCTGTCAGCGACGCCAGCGAAGTAAATGAAGCTTGTCGGGGAGCACCGCGCCCCTCCTGAAAATGAACAGTCCAGGGACTTTTCACGCTCGCAACAGCAGATTCGGTCACAGAAGGTTTGGTGTATGATGCAACCGTTGATTTATCGTGGAAGACAATAAAATACGCTCCCCATGATTCAAATTTCAACGGCACAATCGTGCGGCCATCTTTGATCTGATACGATACTTTCTCCGTTTTGCCCGTTTCTGGATTCCACAATTCGGGAACTCTGCCCGTTATGCGGAAGCTAACCGTCGCTTCGTTCGGATTTTCACTACGATTGTCGAGCCAGTAGAGATCGGCGTCAGTCGTTTGGCGATGGACGTACAGAATCGGTGCTTTAGCTTCCGATATATCAGCGTCTTTGGGTACATTCAGCTTCGTTAATGCAGCCTCAACTGGCCCGGTCGATACGTTTGGATTAGTCCAGATTTGATTTGCTAACGAGGCAAACTCCGTTGTGTTATCACTCAAGCTTGGCGAACGCTCAGGTTTAGCCCCAACTACATGCATACCGGCGTTAACCAGTTCACCTAGTTTCTTGAGGACAGGCAACGTCATTGTTCGGGCCGTCGAATCAAGTACGAGCAACCGATATTGCTGACCGCTAGGCGTGATAATCTTCCCATCCCGTATTCGTAAAGCTTCTTTCAGCACCGTCGAATTGGCAAAGTCATACGCATACCCAGCAATGTCGGGCAGTTTCTGAGCGAACGTCTGTGTTATGTTGTTGTTTTCGCCGTAATAATAGAGCACATCCACAACCGGTTTACCTTGCTGAAGCAGATAGCAATTCCGACTCAGGTAATCCGTCCATGATTTGGCCTGCTCCGCCCAGGTTTCCTGACGGGTAAAATACTGCCCAAATGGTCCGAGTGAAAAACCTGGCTTTTTGTCATCGAGTGGCTGGTGTACTGACGTATGAATAACAAATCGGTTCAGCCCCGACGCCATTTCCAGATCGGCCGTACGTTTTAATTTCTCCGGATGCCAGCTAAATGCGTTTTGAATGGACGTCATCGACTCAGCAGCGACCAGATTTTGCCCGTAGATATGCGCTACGGAAGCAGCCTCCCGAATATCGGCCTCACTACGAACTTCTTCATTAGAACCACCCGCCAAACTACCCGGCGTCCACATGGCAGACATCGGAATATCGGCTTTGCGCTTTACGTCCATTCCATCGGCCAGATAAATCCGACCGTTTTCGTGCGATTCGGTGTAGCGTTTCATACCCCGCGCTTTCAGGGCATCGCCAATCACCTCGTAATGGCTTTCTACGATCAGTTCGCCGATTGTTTTACGAAAATCCCAGAGAAATTTTTCGCTCGCTTCGGCACTACGGACAACCCGACCAGTCAAGACCGGAATCCACGGTTTAATGTCGTAGCCACGGCGTTTCTGAAATTCTTCAGGCATGGTTTTGGTCCAGGTCATGTGGCCCGCTTCGTACGAATCAAGCACCATATATTCCAGACCTTGAGCACCCAATTTCCCTCCGGTAGCATCCTTGTACATGTCCAGATAGGTATCGATGTATTTTCGGACAGCCACTTTGTCGAGTTTATCGACTTCCAGACCGGTTGCTTCTGGCGAGGCTGGGTGGTTTCTCCGACCCGTGATCGAATAACCCAGCCGCATCACGACCCAATTTCCAGTTGGTGGAGTCCAGTTCAATGTCCCATCGGCACTCATTTTTGACGTCAGATCAACAACGTCATCCGTCGGGATGGCATCGGCATTCGTTTTTACCAGCGAGTGTGTACTTTCTTTCCATGCGCTAAAACCGGCTTTCCCCTCGAACAAATCCACACGATCTGTATTATGCAGAACGAGTTCAGCTACGGGCACGCCCTGTGGTTTTCCGGGTTCGGCTCGCCCCCCCATCATGGCTGCAAAGGGATTTCCTTCGGATTTTTCGGTTTTAAACGTAAACCGGAAATACTTAGCCGTAGTCGGTACAATGGCCATTGTACTTTGCGGGATGGTACTTCCCCGGATAATAACTACATCCCGGAAAGCCACACCGTCATCACTCACTTTCAGCATTCGATTGTCGGGCATTCCTCTGAATTCGGCCAGCTCACCAGCTGCGGGCGCCCCTACAATGGTAAACGCCTTAAACGTTTGCGGGCTGTCGAACTCATACTGAATCCACATATCCTGCCCAACTTCCATAGGCGGAAGCATGGTTGTTTTGGCCAAGTCTCCGTCGGTTAAATCGGCCAGATTGAACGTACCACCGCTCGATGTGACCTTAGGGTTAAACGCTGACAGTGTTTTTTCAGAAGCGGGTAATCGATACGCAATTACTGCGGCATCAGCATAATAGGTAGGTAAGGCTCCTGTGGCACCTCCAAGCCCCCCTTCAGTTGGCATAGCCACATTCTGAAATTTTCCCGCAATGTTGGGAGGTTGAGGTAATTTCCCCGAGTACGACTGTCCACCAGTCAAGCGGGTTTCCGTCCAGACGTATTTCTTCATGGCATCACTTGCGGTAACCCACGGTCCACCCGTCACACTCCAACCCGGCGATCCCGCAATGGCCATTTCGAGCCCGAGTTGTTTAGCCAGATCGGTCGTATGCTTAAACGCATCCTTCCATTCAGGCGTCATAAATACCAGCTTTTTAGGCGTCACGGCAGGTGTCATTAAGCTTGCATCGAAGTTCTGAAAACCACCGATGCCGACACGCTTCATCCACTCCAAATCGTTGGTGATGCCTTCTTTGGTAATGTTTCCGTTCATCCAATGCCACCATACACGCGGTTTTGCCGAATTGGGCGTTTCCTGGAATCCTTTTTGCAAGGGCGAAGGCTGCGCTATTACAAAGGCCGGAAGCATCCAGGCTAGAAAGGTTAACTTTTTCATAAAAAAGGGTAAAGGATTTAGAATTATTCCCTGATTATTTGTGAGCAAGCTAATAACCAGAGAATAATCCTCTTTCCTAGAGTTACCTTATTGGGCACTGGAATTCAGAACCGCTTCAACCCCCATCACCACCATCAGACTCCCAGATGCTTTCGCCGGATTGACGAAAACCAGATATACATCGTGTGGCTTGTTGTCAGCCGGCGTAGGTAATTTGATTGGAACATTTACCTGGGAGGGCTTGAAATCCATTTTATCGGAAGGTTCCAGCATGGCAGATTCCCCAATGAGTTTACCCGTTGGACTATCCAATCGCGCTTCCACCTTACCACCCACGGCATTGAGTTGAGGTTTCGGCGCTGTGGCCATTACACGGAATGCCGATATACCTGACAAATCAACCTGTTTCATGCCTATGTAAGCGCCCGATTTGGACGGAATGGCGAGATTGTTGCCACCGAAGGCCATCTTATTGACATTGTCGTAGGTATCAAATGCGTGTGCATCCAAAGCAGCATTTCGAAGCACAAACGTCTGTTCCGACCGGAGTGAAGGTAATCCTTTGGCACCCTTATCTTCGTAAGAAGCCCGAACGATGTACACACCTTTACCCTTATCGCCAGTCGGAATTTTGGCGGTGTAATTTCCCTGTACTGGTAACGAATTGTTGCTGGCGCTACTGGACAGACTCAGCACGTACTTGACCATCTCAGATGCATCAGCAGTTGATAATTGAGGATGAGCCGACATCGGTGTTTCGCCCCACACGCCAGCGCCACCAGCGATTACTTTCTTCGTCAGTTTCTCCAGTGCCGAATTATCGCCTTTGTACTTTTTAGCAACATCAGCATAGGCTGGTCCAATCGATTTCTTATTGATGCTGTGACACGCTTTACAATCACTCGCTTCAAGGAGTTTTTTACCCGTTGCCAACAGCGCACCTGCATCGGCAGAACGGTGCCCCTGCGCAATAGCGACTTTGTCAAAACCTTCGGGCATATAGTCAATATTGACTGCTACCTGCTCAGGATCAATGCCTTTCCCCAAGGAACCATCTTCTTTATCGACTACTTTAACATCGTAGGCAAACGGCTTATTGGCTATGTAGAATGACTTGTTAGCCCCTGGAATATCCAGCGTCAAAACAGGTGCTTCGTTGCCCACCGTAATATCCATCGACTGCGTAGCAATGCCCCCTTTCCCATCATTCACCGTGAGTGTGGTTTTGTAAACGCCAGGTTTAGCCAGTGTCAGATTAGCGTCGGGCGTGCTAATAACCTTGTTGAAACCATTTTTCGAAGCAATTTTCCAACTATAAGTCAGTGCATCACCGTCGGCATCTTCGGTTCCTTTCGAGCTAAGTTTCAAGGCCAGCGGTGCAGATCCTCCCATCTTGTTAGCTACTGCCTGCACCTGTGGCTTCCGGTTCCCGCCGTTGTACTCGATCCGAATTAGACGAGCATCATCATTGGCCGAGAACCAGCCCGAGCCGTATTCAAGCATATACAGATCGCCGTTGTCAGCAAATTCCATATCCATCGGGTTGCTGAATTTATAGCTTGGCATAAACCGCTCCATTGATGCAAAGTTGCCTTCTTTGTCCATCGTAACGGCCATAATCCAACCGCGCATCCAATCGTAAGTGATCAGTTTGTCGTTGTAATAATTCGGAAAAGCGTGGGGAGCGTTCTTGAAATCCTCGCTATAGAAAACTGGTCCAGCCATCGCATTACGACCACCCGCTCCGACCAGCGGAAACTCAGGAGACGCATCGTATGGATACCAGATAAATGCTTTTTGAGCCGGTGGCAACACCTTCAAGCCCGTGTTGTTGGGAGAATTATTCGTTGGTGCAGCCACATCCCATTTTTCACCAGACTTACTGGCCGCAAAGTCATATTTATTATAGGCTTTGTTGTCGCCCACAAAATGCGGCCAACCGAAATTACCGGCTTTGCGCGCCTGTCCCACTTCATCATGACCAGCCGGACCGCGATTTGGATCGGGTTTGGCAGCATCGGGGCCTACTTCGCCCCAATATAGATAACCCGTTTTCTGATCGACCGAAATACGGAACGGATTGCGATGGCCCATTGTGTAAATTTCCGGAAGAGTCTGTGCAGTGCCTTTTGGGAACAAGTTTCCGTCGGGAATAGTATAGGTGCCGTTGGCTTCGGGATGAATACGGATGATTTTACCACGGAGATCATTCGTATTTGCGGATGATTTCTGCGCATCCCACGGACCACGCCCTTCGCGTTCGTCGCTGGGGCTATATCCGTTCGATGCATGTGGATTCGTGTTATCACCGGTCGATAGATATAAGTTTCCAGCTTTATCCCAGGCTATCGAACCACCTGTATGACAGCATTCTTCGCGCTGGGTTGGCACGTCAAGCAACACTTTTTTAGAGGCCATGTCCAGCTCATCGCCTTTCAGTTCGAAGCGAGCCAGAATATTTTTCGGTTCTTCGGGTATCGAGTAGTAGAGATAAATCCAATGATTCTGCGCAAAATTCGGGTCTTTGTTCAGGCCCAACAGCCCATCCTCTCCCATCGACTCCTTGCCTTCCTTGCTGACATACTTTGTACTAACCGGCATTTTGGCAATCGTCTTCAGTTCCTTCGTCTTGGTATTATAAAGCCGAATTTCTCCTTTGCGCTGAATGAACAGAATCCGTCCGTCGCCCAGTACGCTGAGTTCCATCGGCTCATCGAGTTTCTCAGCCAGTACAACTTTCGAAAAGCGATTTTCCTCTGGACGAGCCTTCGCAAAATTCAGTGGCTTCGGGTTATCCCCGCCCGTCGTATACTGAATACCTGACCAAAGATGATTCAGGAACAGGGGCTCAGAGAATGTTTCGTCGGTATGCCCCATGGCGGTGTAAAAAGCCCGACCGCCATCAAATTCCTGATACCAGCTCATGGGATGATTATCGCCGTTTTTACCGCCCTGATACGTTTTTTCGTCGATTTTCAGAACGACACTGATTGTCGGGGAAATACTTTTGAAGCTGTAAAACTCATCGGTACGTTCAAACTCATCCGGCATACCTTTAGTAGCCCAGTGGTTTTTCATCGCAACGATAAACTTCCCTTTCTGTACATTGTTCGGCATGGGATGGTCCAGAAAATATGCTCCAGCTAACTTACCGTACCAGGGCCATTCGTATTCGGTGTCGGTAGCCGCGTGGATACCAACATATCCCCCACCCGCCTGAATGTAGCGCTCAAATGCACTTTGCTGTTCGTTGTTGAGTACATCCCCCGTCGTATTCAGGAAGACAACGGTATTATACTTCTTCAGGTTGGCCTCGGTAAATTGGGCCGCATCTTCAGTGAAACTAACGCCAAACCCTTTCTCACCAGCCAGTTTGGCCAGTGCCTTTTTACCGGCATCAATCGACTGATGTCGGAAGGCGGCCGTCTTGCTAAAAACAAGGAGGTTGATTTTAGGTGTTTGGGCAAAGGAAACATTTATTAGCAGCCATAATCCGAGGATCATAGCGCTGACTTTTAAAGTGTTTACATTCATACTGTACAGGGAATTTTTGCTCTTGACGAACAAAAATAGAAAATAAAATTTATTGTCTATAATTTAGACAATAAATTTTATCCAACTCCATATATTTGCAGTACAAGTTTTTAGCCTTTAGTTAGTGATTTGGCCCTTAAAGTCTATTGAATCATCATTTTGGCTTTCTCATGAGCTAAATTCAACCTCCCAACATCAGACATCCACCAACACGATAACCTATGCATTCCCCAAGTGAGCAAGACTACATACAACAGCTTTCGATTGATTGCGTCATCTTTGGGTATCAGCAAAAGCAACTCCATGTATTAGTGCCGAAGTTGAATTTCCGGGGCAACTTTTGGGCATTGCCCAGTGGATTCATTTACCAGGATGAAGCCATTGATCAGGCAGCTCGTCGAATTCTTGAGCAGCGAACTGGTATCAAAGATATTTATCTGGAGCAGTTCAGGGTATTTGGCGACGCCCGGCGAACGAACCTCTCTTTCCTGGAACGATTGATTCAGCTAAATGAAGATAAAATCGGGGCTGATCAATTCAACCGAAAAGAATTTGACTGGATTACCCGACGGTTTGTATCCATCGGCTACTACGCCCTGGTCGATATTAATAATGTAGTTCCTCAGAAAACCGACATTGATGAGGCTATTGAATGGTGTCCGATTAAGGATTTACCAACAATGATCATGGATCATAATGAGATGGTTGGGCAGGCACTCCAAACCTTACAACTAAACCTCGATCAAAAACTCATTGCCTTCAACCTGCTCCCCGAAACCTTTACGATGAAGGAAGTTCAGGAACTCTACGAAGCCATTTATGACAAGCCGTTTGCCCGAAATAATTTTCAGAAAAAAATCCTGGATTTGAATGTATTGGAGCGGCTTGAAAAGAAGTTCACCGGCGCTGCTAACAAAGCTCCGTTTCTGTATCGTTTTCAGAAATGATGATAGCTTGCTAAATTATAGAAGATATTCCTCGTTTATAATCGCTTGATTTTCACGGCTACTTTCGAATTTACTTTGATCAGGATTTGAACACCATCGGGTCTGACAACCAGTCGCTGGGGTACCAATTGGAATGTATCCAGGTCCAGAGCCGTTTTCTGACCAACTTTGGCCTTGGCAAAGGCGGTTTCTATTTTGTCGGGAATGGTATCGATCTGTTGGCGAAGCGGTACCACCAAAGCCGCCTGAATCGTGTCGCGAAGGTGGTCGTGCAGAAGCCAGTCGGCCGTAGATAATAGCCGTTCTTTCGTATCCACATCAAAATCGACATCCTTCACCCGCAACGTATTGGTCAGGGTGTCGTAGGCCGGTGTTCCGTGAAAATAGAGTGTTCCGTGTACAGACCCGCCGACATCGGCTTTCATGATAAGTTTACGACCACTTCCATACACAAACGGATCGTTAATTTTGATGTTACCGCCCATCAGCGACAACTTTTCTTTGTTCAGCGTACGGAGCAACACCTGATTGATATCCTTGTAAGGAATAAAAGCCAGCACCTCCAGTCGGGAGGTTTCGGGCAGTGAATTTCGCCTTAAGAGTCGAGGAAGTCGTTCCAGCGAATCAATACTTGGCTTTGGGCCAATACGCGTATCGACCCGAAACGCAATTTGAATCGGTACGGTTATTTGCGTTTCATTTCCGTATACGGGTGCAGCAGCAATACTAAAGGGTTTGGGCAGTAACCAGATATTTTCAGGATTTTTAGCAATGCGTAGCGGCTTTTGGATATCACGCCAGACTTTACTTACCTGACGGTCAAGGTGTATACTTCGGTGGACAGCCTTATCAATCGCTTCTTCAATATCAGCTTTTCGATTATTGAGAATTTTCTCGGCTATCGATTGAACACTGACTTTGATTCCCAGCAACTGAACGGTTGGTTTCTGCGTCCAACGATAATCTTCAAACTTTGATTTTGTCAGTAAATGCCAGCGAGGCCCTACGGAGACAGGACTGGTGAAATTAACCGCCAGCGCACAAAGTCGGCGTCTTTTTCGATTCTTCCGTAAGCCGATTGGATTGGTGTACCAGACTTGTAAAGGAGCTGAAAAGTAAACCTTTCGGTTTGAGTATTTAATATCTACGGGCCCTGTCCGTTCAACCCGCAGATGCCAGGCTTCACCTTTTCGCCCCTCGAAGGTTTCCTCTGAAACCAACGTCGTCGATAAGGCCTGATTTACTTTTTTCTCTAGGTCCTTAATATTAAAGGTAAGATTACCGGCCACGTATGACACAGGGTTGGTAATAGCTGGCTCGAAGGCTTCGGCCGCTGGGGCATCGGGCCGAACACGTTTACAGGCGTCTAATCCAATAAGAAAGACGAGTAAACCTAAAAAACCGATGATCCGTTGAGCATTCATTGCTACAACAAAACTATCAACCCGTCAAAATGTTAACGGGCCAGTCAGGCATTAATTTTTCGGTTGATGTGAGGAGTTGTTTTCAGGTCAGTGGCACACCCGCATCCTTTACCACAACCCGTCTGCTTTTTCGAGAAAAAGCTACGATACGCCCGACTCCCTAAATAAACCAGTGCGGCTGCAAAAACCAGTAAAATAATAAGCTCCTGCATGGGATGAAAAAATGTATGATGTATGATATAAGATGTATGTTATCGTGAATTGAAAATACATCCTATATCATACATCATACATTTTTTCATCCCCATCCGTTCCGTTCGGCCAGTCGATAGGCGTGTTGATAGTGGTGTTCACTGTGCCAGGCATACAGGGCAATCACCTCCCGAACGGCAAAGGTTCGCTTGTTGGCTGGATGAAAATAGGTCCGTTGCAGATCGGCTTCGGAAAGTGAGTCCAGGATGCTCACCCAACGCTGATGCAGGCTTCGCAGAAGTACCAGCGATAGTGCAATATCGAGTGAAGAATCGGGCAGTTTTGCCCATTCTGCTTCTTCGTAGGGCGAAATGGTTGGATTTGTTTCGGTCAAAGCCAGTTTGGTACGAACATAGGCATTCATATGGCTATCGGCCACGTGGTGAACCAACTGCCGAATCGTCCAACCGCCGGGTCGATAAGGCGTATCAAGCCGATCATCTCCCCATTTCCCAACCAGTCCCGTCAATTTGACCGGAAATTCATCAATGATCGCAATGTGCTCTTTTTTATCGTCGGCGGAATACGTTTTCCCATAAACGAAATCGCCAATGGGGTAGCGGAGCGTGTCGAGATCCTGCATAATTGTACGTAATAGCGAGTGAGTGAATACTGTACACCAAATATCGACTGCTATCGGCTTATATTTATCGTCCGATTTTCAGATTATGACTAGGCCAGTTACTCAGTTCACTCAGCTCCAGTATGCCTGAATTGCTTTTGTTAACTCAGGATGAACTCCACAGGCAGCGACAACATCGCCCCGGAATAGAAATTCGTCTCCCCCATAAAAGTCCGTTACGATTCCTCCCGCTTCGCGAACCAGCAAAACTCCCGCTGCCATATCCCACGAATTGAGGTTGTATTCGTAAAACGCTTCAAATCGTCCACAGGCAACATACGCCAAATCGATAGCCGCCGAGCCCATCCGACGCAGACCGTGTGTTTGCTGCATCAGCGATTCCAGAATCTGCAAATAACGGTGCATCTGCTCGAAACGATAATACGGAAAACCCGTGGCTATCAGACTCTCGCCCAATTGGGTGGCAGGCGACACCGTAATACGGTTTCCGTTGCAGTAGGCCCCTCCCTCCTGCCAGGCAGAGAAGCATTCATCGCGATTGGGATCGTATACGACTCCGGCAATTGGGGTTTTACCCTGCGCCAGACCAATACTAACCGAGAAGACAGGGAGACCATGAATAAAATTAGCCGTTCCGTCGAGAGGGTCGATTATCCAATTCAGAGCGCTCTGATCGGCCGCCTGTCCGGTTGTGCCTTCTTCGGTAATAAAACCGGCTTCTGGCAGTAGTTTACTCAATTTATCAACTAACTGCTTTTCAGTCTCTTTATCGACGTAAGAAACCAGGTTATTCAATCCTTTATATTCGATAGCATCGCGTTGAAACCGGCTTCGTTCCTGCAAAAGAAACGCGCCAGCATCTTTGGCAATGGTGCAAATGTCGCGCGTTAATGCGGCTAAATCGTTGGGCATTGTTTACAAGTAAATTATTCAGGTCGTTCGTTAACAGGATTTTCCTCCTCTTCGGCTATCAATTCAATACCCTCGTACATGTCGCTAACCTTCAATTCCGCATTAAGAAGAGGCAACACAATGACTTCATCAAGGCTCTCATAAATCGAATTAATCCATTCGGATGTTTCTTCGATTCGGCTAAATAATTCGACAGTTGTCGAATACTGATCGACTAACATGTAGTACCAAAGCGACGGCATTTTGCGATAATCCCGCCATTTATCTCCTCGATCTTTATATGCGGTTGATTTCGATCAAAATTCGATCAAAATTCGTGGCTGACGTATAATCAAATTACTACCCCGGAGATCAAATGGATGACAGGTTACGACCACATCAGGATAAGGCATATGCCCTCCCGTACGAACATCAACCTTCATATTTCCAGAGAATACTCCGCACGACTTTAATGATGGCTGATTTTCGAGCAGGTTCGCCACTCGACGCGTTAACCGGTTATGGTTAACCGTACCACCAGCCATAGCCAGAATATCACCATTATAAAACTCATGACGTATCTCGCTTTTCTCTTCTAAAGCGAGATATTCTTCGACAGTATAGGAGGGTGATTGCTTTATAGGTTCAGTCACCATATATTATTTACTTAAGCGTTAAACAGCCCTGAATTTCCCTCTATGAAGCTACTGCATGATTTTACCCAATGCATTGTCATACAGTCCTTTCGCATCAGCAACGGTCATCACCAGCGATTCGTCCACTATAAATTCGCTGGCTGTTACTCCTCCTAATAAAACGAACGGAAGAATCGAATCGTTGAGATAGCCTTCTACGTGCTGCTGCTGATCGGGCGAAATCGAAATAACAACCCGGCTCTGACTTTCTCCGAAAAGAAACGCATCCGTACGATGCCGCGTATCGGCATGAATCTGGAAACCCATATTTCCCGCCATAGCCGACTCAGCTAGGGTCACAAATAAACCACCGTCCGATACATCGTGCGCCGACTGCAACCAGCCGTGGCGAATCATGGTTTTGATACCCTCTTGCACGCGCCATTCGGTTTCAAAATCAAAAGCCGGAGCTGGCGACGCTTTGATGCCTTTATACGAATACAGATATTCCGACGACGAAATATCATCTTCCGATGGCCCAACGAGGTAAATTAAATCGCCTTCGTTCTTAAAATTCAACGTCATACGATGGTCGGGGTTTTCCATCAGGCCCAGCATACCGATGGTTGGCGTTGGGAATACTGGTCCATCGTCGGAGCTTTGGTTGTAGAAACTCACATTGCCACCCGTAACTGGCGTACTAAACCGTCGACAAGCTTCGCCCATGCCCTGAACGGCTTCTACAAAATGCCAGTACACTTCTGGCACATAGGGATTGCCAAAATTCAGGTTGTTGGTTACCGCCAGCGGTTCTCCCCCGGTGCAAACGATATTGCGGCACGCTTCGGCCACCGCAATCATAGCGCCCTGACGCGGATTCGCATTTACATATCGGCTGTTGCAATCGACGGTGATAACAATGGATTTATCGGTAGCTGGCAATCCAGGGCCTTTTACTCGAACAACGGCTGCGTCGGAAGGGGCATTTGTGCTTCGGTTGGCCGTTCCGACCATTGAATCGTACTGCTCATATACCCATTTGCGAGAGCAGATATTCGGATGAGCCAGCAGGTGCTCAGCTACTTTTTTGATTTCGTCAAATTCGATATCCTCTACATCTGAGATCGTAAATTTGGCAAACTCCTGAATATAAGCAGGCTCTTTGTATTCCCGATGGTATTGGGGCGCTCCTCCACCCAATACGAGATCGTACGCAGGCACGTCGGCCACGAGTTCGCCGTAGCGGTAAAAATGCAGGCGTTGCGTGTCGGTCACTTCGCCAATCTTGGCGCAGTTCAGGTCCCATTTGTCGAAAATTTCCTGAATAACCGATTCTTTCCCTTTCTCGATTACCACCAGCATCCGCTCCTGCGACTCTGATAACAGAATCTCAAACGGTGCCATGTTTGGTTGACGAGTTGGTACCTTATCGAGGTCGATGATCATGCCGTGTTCGCCTTTTGCACTCATTTCAGAAGTCGAGCAGATGATACCAGCCGCACCCATGTCCTGAATACCAATTACATGGCCTGTAGCAATAATCTCGAGCGTCGCTTCGAGCAGAAGCTTTTCCATGAATGGATCACCGACCTGCACCGCTGGTAATTTATCCGTTGAAGCGGCTGAAATATCTTCCGAAGCAAACGTAGCGCCGTGAATACCATCTTTACCCGTCGCCGAACCGACAATAAATACGGGATTACCAACCCCATACGAGGTCGCTTTCGCCGATTTGCCAACTTCGACTATCCCCGCCGAGAAAGCATTGACGAGCGGATTGGTATTGTAGCATTCGTCGAAATAAATCTCCCCACCAACGGTCGGAATCCCGAACGCGTTGCCGTAATCGCCGATGCCTTTGACAACACCACGCAGCAACCGACGAGTTTTCGCCAGCGATAAATCGCCGAAACGCAGGGAATTTAATTGAGCAATGGGTCGGGCACCCATCGTAAAAATATCGCGGTTGATTCCGCCAACCCCCGTAGCCGCGCCCTGGTAAGGCTCCAACGCCGACGGGTGATTGTGCGACTCAATCTTAAACGAACAAGCCAGTCCATCACCAATATCGACCAGACCTGCATTTTCCTCTCCGGCTTTCGCCAGCATCCGATCTGAATCACGGGGCAGCGTTTTAAGCCAGACAATCGAGTTTTTATAGGAACAGTGTTCCGACCACATGACTGAGAAGATACTCAGCTCAGTAAAATTCGGCTTCCGCCCCAGAATCTGGTTAATTTGATCAAATTCATCGGGCAGAAGACCTAGTTTGCGGGCGGTTTCAACTGTTGGGAGCGATTCGAGAGTATCCATTTTTGGCTGATTGGCTAACTGACTGATTGCCTTGTGAATGCCTATTCAATCATTCATCAACTCAATCAGTCAATCATTGAATTTTCGCCAAAATTAGGCTTTTTGCCCTAAACTGTCCTGTTATTGGTTGACAAATCTCAAAAGACTCGTATATTTGCACCCAGAAAGAGAGATGGCAGAGTGGTCGATTGCGTCGGTCTTGAAAACCGAAGACTGTAACAGGTCCGGGGGTTCGAATCCCTCTCTCTCTGCTCAACAAAGTTAAAGCACTCACAATCAGAGATTTGAGTGCTTTATTTGTTTACGAAAAATCTGCGTTACCGAATTACTACCGATCCTAAATTAGCCCCGGTAAACCCGTTATCCGTGGATAAGACATCCGATTGAAACCTTCCTGGAGCTTCTGGAATCAGGCTTGACCCATCAGGAAATTCTAGTGGATTAAGAAGATTTAGAAGAGCAGGACATGTTGGTGGGCCTGCTTTTGGAAACTAAACTGAATTGAAGTTATCTCAATGATGAGTTAGTGGCTTGGTATTTCGACTACGCTAACTTATAGATAATAGACTGATATATAGACCGTTAAAATACTTAAACAAAAAAAGGTAATTATTACCAAGTATACCTAGAATATTACTTAACAAAGTACCATTCAAAATACTCTGGTCCTATTTAATTACAAAGCATTTTATTCTATTTATTACTGATGAGTCAATTTAGTTATACTGACGCCCCTTTTGCTACAATAGAAGAAAAAGTAGGCCAAAATTTTATACTACTAGTAACAGCTACCAATACAGAAACGGACCATTTACACGCGCACATAAAGCCATTAGATGCTAATAATACTATTTATAAAATATATAAAGACAGTTTGTGCTATTATTTAGGCACCTTAGGATATTATAATATAATTCATGTTCAATGTGGGATGGGAGCAACGTCAAGAGATGCAGCTATAATGACCATAAGCAGCACAATAAACGATGTTGCACCTAAAATTGTAATAATGATTGGTATTGCATTTGGAATAAATAACGCAAAGCAGAAAATAGGTGACGTGTTAGTCTCGGAAATAATTTCGCCTTATGAATTAATTAGAGTTGGCTCAAAAACTATTCAGAGATCGATGCCAGCCTATGCAAGCAAAGTATTAGTGAGTAGATTCAAAGGTCTTCGAGGATGGGAGCATAAGTTACCAGATGGTAGAAAAGCAAAAATTATAATAGCGAATATTCTTTCAGGAGAAAAGTTAATTGATAAAATAAGCTTTAGAAATAAGCTCCTAAGAGCTTTTCCAACAGCAGATGGTGGGGAAATGGAAGGCGCTGGTTTGTTCGCGGCATGTGACAGTAAAGCTGATTGGATCTTAATAAAAGGAATTTGCGATTTTGCTGATGGGGAAAAAAAAATAAATAAAGATGAAAATCAAGCAGTTGCTGTTGAGGCAGCAATTGCAACATCTATGGTATTATTTGGTTCAAAGTATTCATTCGATGGCTTAAGTATTAAGCCGATTTCTGAATCTGAAATTGCAAAACCAAGCCCTGAAACTAAACTAGATCTGCTAAAAATATTTGAAACTAAGCCAACAATAGAGCTACCCACTTCACCAGAGTTCGTTGATAATATACTTCAAGAATTTATAGATGATTCAAATTCACCAAAAAAAATGCTGAAACAAGTTCAAGAGTTAGTAAAAGCCTTTTTATCTCTTACAGAAGTAGATAAAATTGAGATAGCTAGGCGATTAAACTTAGATGCAGCAACGATGATTGAGTTGTCCGGGCATGTACGTGACAAATTAATTTTTTCTGAAATTAAATCAAAAAATCTTCTTGCTGAACTTTGGGATGAAGTATTTAAACTCATAATCATAGAAAATAATCATAACCCTTTTAAATCTTAAATTATGACAGACTTTAATTTAATGTTTGCTGACTGGTATCGCGAGGCTGAATTAAATCCCACCTCATATACTATTGACGAGAGGAAGAAAGCTATTGTTTCAATTTTACAAAATAATAAAATTAGTTTTTGGCTTGATGTATTAAAGATATATCTAGGTTTTAAAGTATCTGATATTCCATCATATATTGAATTTTGCAATGAATTCAAAAAGCAAGATTCATCATTTCCATTACAAGAAAATGAACATTTAATACATGTTTTGGCGGCATGTACATTAGGCGCGAAATTAGATTTGATTTCAGAAACGAGTGATGCTTTAGCCCTAGCAATATTAACTAGTAATTTTTTAGGGCAATTCTCTATACAATCTAAAATTCCAATATTTGACAAAGCAAAGATTTATATTAAAAAAGAGTCTGTAAGATTTAGAGAAGTTGAAGATGAGGAATTAATAGATTCGGACGAAATTGAGTTTGATTCAATATCTATTATAAGCAAAGAAGATACATTGGAAGATTCAGACTTTAAAAAGCCAATTGGTGATTTAAATGAAGTAATACAGCTTTTAGTTTCCCAAGTTAATACTATAACAAAAGAAATTGTTAACCATCAAAAAATTAATAAAAACTTATTGGAGGAAGTAAATATTCTCTGGTGGGTTTTTGGGGAATCAAGCAATTTATTTGAGAAAAGATTTAAAGAAGTGGGTATTTTACCCATGATATTTGTAGCTCCATTTGAGATTTCTGAATTCATCGAACAATCACCTGGACATCTAGCTACTAATGTAATTATAGATAAAGTACTAAAGCTGGCGCAAAATAAGGATAAAGCATATCCAAACGTCAGTTTATTAGAAGTAGTAAACTCATTACCTGAAAATATTAGGAAGCATATAGATATAAAAGACTTTGATGAATTATTGGTATTTACTCCTTCATTACTTGGCATCAAAAAATCTTTGCAAGTAGAAGAGGGAGAAAACTGGGACTCGATTTACAAAAAGTCAAGTCTCGGAGCAGATTCCAAAAAGAAATTAGGATCACTTGAACTTTCTGAACAAATATATAGGGAGTTACAATTTTTTAATTCATACCGTACATGTCTGTAATTTATGGAACTAGACAATAGTAACAACCTAAGAAAAGCATGCGAACAAAAGGCCTGCCCAATAGCTATTTCAGGTAAGTGCCTTGAAGGATTAGATATTGACGATTGTCCTCATTTTTATTGGGAAGATACTATTGAGAATAACGCTGAAATTGAAGATAATTTCCAGATTACACCAGAATTTATAACATTAATTTCAGGTGAAGATTTAAGTATTGCCGAAACTACTCTCATTACCTATAAATTTAAAGCTGCCGTTATCGTCATCATTGGTGAGTATGATAGTGGAAAAACTACACTTGCTTCTACTATACATGAGCTATTCCAACTTGGACCATTTAATAATCTATGGTTTGCTGGTTCAGTTACACCATTAGCTTTTGAAAAGAGATGTCATTATTCACGTTTAGCATCAGGAAGTAAAAAATCAAAAACAGAAAAGACAAAAGCAGGTGATTTTAAATTTTTACACATTGCCCTTAAGCAAGAGGATGATTTAACAGGGGCCGCACATAATCTTTTAATATCTGACATTTCTGGGGAAATATATAAATTAGCCAGAAACTCAAGTGATTATATGAGAAGCCTAACTTTACTTAAAACAGTTAATCGTATTTTGATAACATTAGATGGAGAAAAGCTTGCAAGTAAAAAATTAAGAAATGTGGAATTAACAAATGCAAAGACATTTATTCGCAAAGCAATAGAAGAAGGTATTTTCAATAGCCATACTTATCTAGATATTGTAATAACTAAATGGGACATTCTTGGTCAAGTAACAGATTTTTCTGTCGAAAATATGCAAAAAATATTATCTGAAATATTACTTCACAAAGTTGCTGAATTAAATTTTATTTATATCGCGGCTAGGCCTAATTCACTTACAGAAGGGATTAATCTAGGTTATGGTATTAATAATTTATTAGATAAATGGATTTCTTCAAAAGAAAATAGAATTTTCCAAATTTCTAGTACTTTAAATCCTCCTACTAACAGTACACGTCAATTTTATACAGTGCTTAATTTGGAGATATAATCAACTAGGCGTAATAAAATGAATGAGAAAAAAGTATTATTTGTTGGGTTACATGGAGCTGGAAAGACGACTTTTTTGGCAGCATTGTGGCAATTAGTTGATAGTCAAATAGAAGGAAAGTCTTTTAGTTTGAGAAGTTTAGAAGGCGACCAAGAATACCTTAATTCTATTCGAGAAGCTTGGTTAAGTTACACTACTGTTCCTCGTACCTTCTTAAAAGAGGGAATGAATAAGAAAGCCGAAATGAAGTTAATTAATCTTAAAACACAAGAGGATGTTACATTAGTGGTACCTGACCTCTCAGGGGAAATATTTGAAGAATTAATTCAATTAAGGCAATTGCGTGAAGATTTAAAAGTTTTAATTCAAAATACAAATGGGATAGTTTTATTCATCAATCCATCTAAAATCACCAAGCCAAATTTAATTGTACATGCCCAAGAATTACAGAATTTACTTATGGAAGGTTTGGAGCATGAAGAAGAAATTGAAGACCAATCGTCCACAGAACTGAAAGAATGGAGCCACGAAATGGTGCCTTCACAAGTAAAATTAACTGATTTACTTCAATTAATTTTAGGCCAAAAATCTAAAAATGAAGTAACTAAGCTATCTATTATTATTTCCGCCTGGGATTTAGTAGAAAATCAAGACAATTTCAAAATTGAACCTTCACAATGGGTTAAAGTAAATTTACCTATGTTTTATCAATACCTCTATTGTAATAGTTCAGTTATTGAAACTGCCTTTTATGGGGTTAGTGCACAAGGTGCTGATTACGAAAGTAAAAAAGTTGAAAAGTTGTATGAAATAATAGATCCAACAGAGCGGATTATAGTTAAAATTGATTCAGAATACTGCCATGATATATCTTTACCAATTTTATGGGTAGCAAATCAAACATAATTATTCATCAAACGTTGCATGGCTATCGTAATGGTCATCAATTATTAGCTAGCTCTCTCGAACTTGCTGTACATACAAAGCGATTATTATTATTTCAGAGTGACCTTTCGGGGTCAATGCCTTTTAAATCTTATTATTCATATTTAACTGGCTATCCCATTCAAGAATCAGGTTTGTATGCAATCGCAAAGTCTTGGTATGCCAATGAAATGCAAAGACCTGGGTGTGTATGGACGCAAACCTTTTTAATCGAGTTTTCAGATATAGGGAAATTTATAGATTTTTCAGTACTACTTCCATTATTCAACAGGCCAAATAATATTACATCGAAATTTGAAGATTATTCTGTTCCATTTGAATTAGATATTAGATTATCACCAGTTTTGTTGCAGCATGAAGAAATTTTAAAAAAAAGATATATTGCTCAAGGTTTATATTTTAAGCCCAACCAACCATTATATATTCCTTCGGATGATCCAAAAGAATGGGAAGAAACTATAACAAGCATATGGAGTGATCAATGGCCAAGACTTCGGAGAAATTTTACTTTTTGCACTGGCGCATTAGATAAAAAAGAGTTAAATGGCCATGAATTCGACTTACAAGTTGTTCCTTTTACTCTTTTTCGTCAGAATTATATTGGTGAAATATTTGATTTAATCAACCCTGAGACAAAGCCGGGGGCTTTATCCAGCATCTTAAAAGTTAAACCGGATAATAACCTAAGGCGATTTTTATGGTTAGTTGGTTCTGACGTTCCAGGTACGAGGGAGAATTATTTACCTTTACTAAGCATTTACCAATTATATTCTAGCAAAAACATTCCTCTTACAGAATTAATTAATTTAATAAGTGAGTTTTTTCCAAAACCTATTGAAGCGCAAAATTTAAAGAAAAAACTATTTGGAAAAAATTCTATTATCTTAGAAAAAGTATCTGAGTTGGATTTAATTAAAAACGTTCTTACTTCAAAAAACTATCTAACTTTTAACTTTGCAGATCTGCAAATTAATGATAGACTATTATTACAGATTCATGAAGGCAATTTATCGTTAAGTGAATTTATTTGGTTGTGGAATAACTCCCCAAAAAATGAATTAGATATTAATCTTTGGGAACAAGCTTCATTTACTTATGATGAGTCTATTATTGATTTGATTGAAAACAATAATTATGTATTAAGCATTATTTTAGAAAAATCTTACAATATTATTGAATTCGATTGGATATGGAAATGCAATTTAGATTGTCAAAAAATTATTATTAAACAAGTTGGAAACGAAGATTCAATAAACTGGAAAAAAGTATTACATAATATATTGAATATACATAGTTTGGTAATAATAGATTTATATGAATTGAGAGGTAACTCTATTTTAGATCAATCTTTGGACTGGCTTAACGAAGCAGTTGATTTTGAGTACTTAATTTATGAATGGCAGTTAATTATAAAAAATCATGCATCACTTGTCAGAAAATGGCTTTATGCGAATAGGAAAGAATTAAATATAAATATATATCTTTTAATATATGACATATATAATCACCAACTTTTATTAAACTTTAATCTTCCTGTTGATTTTTGGCGTAGAGCTGGTAAGTTTGCCGTTTCCTATAATAATCGAAAAATAGCTTCCAGTGTATTAGGTGTTGGGTTTAGCAGGGGAAACAATGGTGGCGAGTGGATAGTATCTGAAGTTTTTCAATATATTTATGACAATGCATTAAATGGAAAGTTAAATTATGAAGATTGGAATATAATTCCTAGAGAAGAATATATAGAAGTTGATACTAGTTGGCTTACTGAAGTAATTAAATTTTTTAAATATAAGAAAAACCTAAATAAGGTTAGCGATTGGGATTTTTGTGAAATCTTAATTCGGTCACTTGTTCATTTGTATATTAAATATCCATTAAATAAGCAGGCTTTTACAAAAACCTTGTCTCAAGATTATACATTTTATAGAGCTATTGAATATTGTTTGAGCTTAAGAAAAGGGCAAAAATTCCTTCAGCAACTTGAAAAGCAATCAAAAAATAAATCATTTGAACTCCAGCATTTTCAACGAAATTTACTTAAACAAATAAATATATCTTGATAATAATATTATTGTATAAAGCTAACATATTTCATTCTAGCTTCAAGTTTTTCTTATCCTAATTTAAATTGTAGACTTTTGAAGTCAGTCATCTTAAGATCCGTATTTTGTACAGCTTTCAAATGGTCAATTTATAATATTAGATATTTAATTAGTATAACTTTCAGAAAACGTCCAATTTTATTACACCTTTCTCAATACTGAAATATTATAGACAGCCTGTAGAAGCGTCTCAAATTCTAATCTCATCAATTAACGAGTGACTTTGTCGCTATTTCTTCTAATTGTGCGGCAATTCTATTCGGTTACGCACAGACTATAACTCAGTATTTAAATTTAGAGATTTTTGTATTATAAATTAGTTTTGCATACTAAAGCTAAAGAATTCATATTTCAAACTTTAAGCTAAATTTCTACTCTCTATAAAATCGTTAACTGTTTGCCGGTTCACTCCCATAATTCGGCCAATAGCAGAAATTGAAACTTTATTTTTCAATAGCTCCCGAATGTGGTCTTCCTTTCCTGAAAGCAGAACCGATACATTGCGGGAACCTTTGGGCCGTCCCAGGCTTGCACCCTCTGCCTTTTTACGCTCTAGGGCTTCCTTAGTCCGCTGACTAATTAGTTGCCGTTCGATCTCAGCAGATAGCCCAAACGCAAAAGCCAAAACTTTCGAAGAAATGTTATTACCTAATTCGTAGCCCTCTTTGATGGCAATGACTCGCACGTCTCGCTCCATACAGTTGTGAAGAATTGACATAATTTCCATCAGGCTTCTACCAAGCCTGGAAAGCTCCGTTACATACAACAAATCTTTGGGCTGCATTTTCTTCAGGAGACTACCTAACTCCCGGTCATTAGCCAATCTAGTTCCAGAAGCCGTTTCTTCAATCCATTGGTCAACGTGCACTCGATCTGTGGATGTCTTCTTTAGAATTTCGTATTTCTGGTTTTCAGCCGTTTGTCGGTCGGTCGAAACCCTAATATAAGCATAGATCATACGTTAACTTTTCTAAGTAAGCGAGCTATTACTATTTTAGGTCCATCATGAAACTCAACAAGCATACTCCCATTGCGTCCACGAATGCATTTTCCTGTCTTGGTACGAATGGCTTTACAACCTGCGCCTTTTAAGGCTGGATCTGTCATTCGATCTCCTAAATAGATGTACTCATCCATGAAAAAAGTTAGGTGCAAGGTTTAACCCATTTACTTGCTTAAATATAAGCAGTTTACGCCTAATTATAAGGTGGATTATTATACTCTATTTTTTGCTGAGAAAAACGCTCGTTATTCTTGGCGGATACGGTCATCGTGACTGCTCCTATTAGTCTACCGGCGATTGTGACCACCGTAGCCTGATACGTGATCGCAGGGGCTAGCGCCGTTGGGATTACAGCCGTTACCTTGCCGATTGATTAATTTTATAAACTCAAGAAACAGCAGGGCAACCAGTAGAGTTGGTTTAGGTAGATTCCGGTTGACTGCAAAAAGCCCGATCAATCGACCTGGCAGTTTCTGTAGCGACTTCCAAGGGAACAGTTTACTTTCTATCTTGCGTTATAGTTACATAACACAACCACTATGAAGCCTTTTCCTGCCTTTCTTCAGAGCCAACAACGAATCCACAATGATGTGGTTTCCATGTTAGCTTTGCTCTATTCGCCAGAAGGCATAGAAGCATTTACAGAAATGGCTTCCGGGAATTTCTCAATTGACTGGGAGCAGCTAACCCACGATCAGGCACATTGGATACTGTATTTGCTGGGTGTTGCCGAATCGTATACAGTACTTGAGCATAAGCCCGATATTTTCAGTTTAATGCCTCCGATTATCGACAAAGCCTTGCACGTTGTAGCCACTAAACTAGGAGTATACCGGCCTATTTTGGAAGGTATTGAAGCAGGTCGCTTATCATCTTTTGAAGCAAAGGTTCTAGGAGGTGACATGGATATTCGGCAAGGTAAGGGCGTTACGGTTTCTGTCGATGACTTATTGACTCAATTGGAGAATGCCGCGTGATGTTAAGTTTTCCCAAAAAGCCTTTAATGAGTTGACCGAATGGGCCACGACTGATAGGAAGATCTTACTGAAGATACACGAACTAATTGCAGAATGTTGCCGGACTCCTTTTGATGGGAAGGGTAAACCGGAACCTCTAAAAGGCAATTTAAAAGGGTATTGGTCAAGACGAATCAACCAAGAACACCGATTAGTATATGGTGTTACAGAAGAATCTATAAATATTCTTTCCTGTAAAGGGCACTACGAATAGCGAAATTTTTACACGCTTGCGCTAACAGGGATAGAGTTGCAAGGGAAAGGGAGATGAACAGGTTTTTCATGGTGGTAAATTGGCTGATTATTTGTCAATATGAATTTTGAAGGTGAATAATTTTTTCCATTAAGAGTTTACTTAATAATCGAGCGTCTACGGCTATCAGCGAACTTATAGAACTACGCTTTTCTACATTTGTACTTTCGTAATCTTCTAGGTAGCCTGTTAGGAAATAGAGATTATTTTCTAACTCATTTATTTTCAAAGCATTTTCCAAGTTCATGGCTTGCGAGGTATGTATAAATATCAAACAAGATTTATACCTCTATTGCAGCAAATAATGTGAAACCGGGCCAAATTCCAACTTATTATAATTATACAAATTTGTCATATATCTCACTTGACATATATGCACTGAGCTTACGAATGTAAATTTCAAGTGTCTTGTAATCCCTGAATCCGTTTTGAAATTGTAGTTCACGTTCATTTATCCCTAATGTAATTGCCCGAATATTGCCCGTATGTTTCCAGCCGTAGAGCGTGTATTTGCCTTCAATTTTTAGCTCTTTTAAGATTTGTTTGTGACGATGGTAATAGGTATTGCGACCACAGGCAACGGGGCCGGGTTCGCGGTCTTGCCCAAACACATACCAATTTAGCGGGTAATTTTTTACGCCTAAATAGTCTAGTAATTCTTCGACTGGCTTGGTAATGGTTGGCGTTTTGGTCCGTCTGGTTTTGGAGTTTTCTGGTCGTATGAGAATTGCTCTCGGTTTAATATCTCCTACTTTTAGAAGTCTTACTTCCCTACCAGGACGTGCGAACATATAGTGAATCAAATAGATATAAAGCAGTAGCCAGTAATCGCGCTTCTCCAAGATTTTCCCAATAATTGCCGCTGTCTGTTCTTCGTCGTACGGCTCGTGCATTTCGCTATCCTGTTTAGGCAGGAGTTCAATATTTTGTGCAGGGCTAATCAGGTAGCGCTCCCAACCGGCTTTAGTGAACTGTTTAAAGAACGTTTTCATATGTACAATCTCTTTGTTGCGCGTCACCGGGTCGGAATGTAGCTTGAGAATGTAGCGTTTATAGTTTTCACAAATGACAGGCGTCACTAAGCGAGTCTTTATGTGGGTCAACTTATTGATTTTTAGAAACTCACTGAATTTAACTCCAAAGAGCCGGTAGGATTTAAATGAATTGGCGCGCAAATATGACTGTTTGTAATCCAGATATTCATCTAAATCGGTAAGCAAGATTGTATTGTTAGCCATGCAATGTGTATATTTTGATAAGTTTACATCCCTACCTAATTATATATGATTTCATTAAAATAAAGTTCTATAATAATTAGCAAATGGCTTAAGTGGCTGGGAATGGCTAAAGTAAATCTGCTATATAGATATAAAATAATTTATTTTGATTTTTAATAAGCGGCTGTGAATTTTGTCTATTTAGATGATCCTATCTAATGTCGTTTGATTTTCAAAATAATTCCATTATTACTTATTTCTGTTGTTATACCTATCAAATAAAGTTCTTTTACTCAATATAAAAATTCTACAATAAATTACTTTTCTACAATAACTTTTCGTTCAATTAAACTACACTTTTTCAGTAAGTTTGCAGCAAACTTAAATTTATTATAAAAGAACATGAAAAAACTAAGCATACGTTTCTTCTCATCTGCTGAAAACAGTGCGGCAAAAGACAATAAAATTAAAGAGCCTAAAGCAAAGAAAGTAGTTCTAACGGGTTATATTTCTACTTCTGGTAAAGTAGTATTTCCTACCAAAACTGTTGCTGATTTAGGCATAGATTTAGAATCAGCAGTTTTTAAAGTCGGAATGCAAGAAGGCAAGCGTAAAGCTAAATCTATCTACTTAGTACCGGCCACTGACCAGGCTGATACCTTTCAATTTGAGAAAGCGGCCAAAAGCTATACGCTAGCTTTGCCGTTTATTTTGAAAAGAAGTGGTGTTGATTTTGAAAAAGGGAAATACAATTTTACGATTCGCTTTTTTAATCATGATGATGCAACTGCGTTAGAGCTACAGTTAGACCAAGAAGAAGCTACTCCTAAAGCTCCCTATACAGGCAAGCCTCGTGGACGTAAACCCAAATCCCAAGAAGTAAACGAACAGTAACTTGGGGCTAAAACTATTAGTTTGTTTGATGTTGGCTGGTAGTTATCTCTTGAAAACCTCTTGCCTTTTTGAACATAATTGCCTATATTTAAGAGAGTTAACTCTTTTTTAACCCTCAAATTTTATTAGTCATGAATGTAGTTCAAAGAGGTTATCTGGCAAACACAGGGCCGGTTTTTTTAATAACTAATCAATTTCTTGACAAAACGAAAGTTATCATTTTGCAGGCTAGTTTTCAAAATGATGCTTTCGTTCTAAAGGCGAAAGGTCCAGGCTATGCAGATGTACTTGCCAATGCTGGTCCTTTTCCTTATCGACCTGCACAATGTTTGTTAGGTGATTATTACGAAGATCAGGTAGTTGATTTTACCGTAGCCACTTATAAAGCACCTGTATTTTTGGGCGATACTGGCTATTACGATTTAAGCCAGGGGCGTTGGGCAGACCGTTATGTAGCTTTATCACAAATGGGCACTAGACCACCCATGAATGTAGATCAACTCGTGGGTATTGCAAACCAATCCAACACTACGGGTGGTGGTGTTACCATTGACTCTGGCACCAGCTCAAATCAAGGCGGAAATCCTAATACAGCGCCAACAGGTGCTAACAATCCTAACGCTGGCATTTTGAATAATATCAATAAAGCACCATCGGTCCCAACCTCAAAACCGCTTGTAATTACCATTGGGCTTCTTCTTTGTCTTGCCATTCTCTATGCACAAAGAGACTTATAATATCAGGCAATAAAAAACGCCCGGTTGATGACTGGGCGTTTTTTTATTAGTTACTTAGTTACTCATCACCACTGGCTGTAGCACCCAATCGTTCACGAGTGATTTGAGCTGCTCTTCGGCAACGTTCACCACAAAATACAGCATTTTGCCGCCTAGCTTTATACAACGTATTACAATGAACACATCGCTTCATATAAAAGAGCCTTCCTCCTTCATTCAATACCTTCTCATACTTGTAATTCCGAATAGATTCTTTGCGTGCCTTCGTTTCCATGATTTAAAAATTTGAGTTAATAAGTCCTTCATAATTCCCTCTAAAGCCCTGAGAGAGCCCCGCGAAAGCCCTGCATTTTATAGTGAAAAGCCTTGGGAAAGCCACGAAAAAGCCATGAATTAACTATGTATATATATGTTAGCGTTATGTTTTACCATGTCGTTAAAATCGTTGTACTTAGCGTAGATACTTGAGCAATCTCTAACAGGTATAGATAGCGCCCTTAGTTTGGCTATAGCCCTACGCCCAGCATCATCATTGTCGAAAAAACAGTTCACCCGTTTTGCTCCCTCCATTACGGGTAAGGCTTGCTGTAAATTACTGGTCGAGTTCAGTATTATCGTAGTTTGCTTTGGCCGGAATAGCCGGTAGAAAGTAAGCGCCGATAAGAAGTCAAAAAAACCTTCAAATACATTTACCTCGGTTGAGCCATCAACTGGAATGGTTCGAATTGCGCACGGACCTAACCAACCTTTAAAATATTTAGATCGTAGGGCATCACTATCCTTATCCGTTTTGAATCCAATGGCTTCATATTGCCGTTTGCCATTTAGGTATTGAACGGCATGGAGATACCGTATCGCTAGCTTCGGTGGGATGCCTCGTTCCTTTACATAATCCATTAGTATTTGACTAAACAGAGCTCGATCATCGAGCAATATAAGTTTGGATGGTTCGGGGGTTGAAGGGGGCTCTACAGTGTCATTTAAGCCGCCGAAAGAAAAGGGTATGTATTGAATTGGATCAAAGGCCGCTAAACGCTCTAATGCGGCTTTAAACGTTAATTTTTCAATCAGTGTAACTAATCGGATAATATCTCCCTTCTCTCCGCTACTAAAGCAGTTAAATACGTTCTTTTGAAGATGTAAATAGAACGATGGTGTTTTTTCTATCGTCAACGGGGAATAATAAAGCAATTGACCATTAACTACCCTCAAAGGGTGCATGCCTAAGCAGTTCAAATAGCTGCGAATTGAGGTCTTCTTGAGACCTGAAATGTCTTCTCTAGAAAAGTGCATTGTGTTTTTCTTTTGGCGGTTAAACTGTTTAAAAAGGAATTGTAGGAAGTGAAGAAATATTCAAACTTTATTTTTTCTTTTAGCGGCATAATACAATTCTGATTCAGGCCGCTAAAAGAAAAAGGAGGAGGGATTCAGAATTAAAAAAAGTTTTAGAAAAGCGCCTACACCACTTACTAACTTACACCCCCATTGATTATCAGCTTATTATATATCATTTTACTTACACCTCTCCCTACACAAAATTTTAAATAGGTGTAAGTATTGTAAGTTCTATGTAAGAAGTCAATAAACTACTTACACCTTATAAATCATTGACTTAAAGCAAGTTAAGAGTAAGGTGTAAGTAGTGTAAGTAGATTTGCAGAAAAAGTGATTTTTTCATTTAGGACTAGTTACGTAGTCAACCGGAGAATCATCTACGCCCAAAAGGTTTTCAATAAGATAATAGCCATGAACTGAGATTTGTCCTTTTTTGCCGTTAACCCTAGGCACTCCCAGTTTTGATAGTGCTTTACCCACATTTTCGCCATTGAGTTTGACCTTACTCTGTGTTAATTCAGTGAGTCGAACGACCAAATCAACAGGTTGGTAAAACTTTCCTCCATCATGTTTGGATCGTGATGTAAAGTGGGTTGCGAGAAGTTGGTACTCCATCGTATTTACACCATACTTACTGTTATTGGCTT
This sequence comes from Spirosoma harenae, assembly GCF_054776975.1. NCBI lineage: Bacteria > Pseudomonadati > Bacteroidota > Cytophagia > Cytophagales > Cytophagaceae > Spirosoma > Spirosoma harenae. The sequence continues at coordinate 253,572 of NZ_BAAHBD010000024.1, forward strand.
CGGAGTGTTCGAGTTCTTCTTTCGTGAGTTGACAAGGATATCCTGAGGAAAACAAAAAATAGGCTTGCGCCCAAATTTTCTCAACCCCCACTGACATATATCCGTTAGGTCCCCCATTGTCGTGATTAATACGAAGCACTTCAAATACTAGCCATCGAACATTTCCGGTTTCATCGATTAGGAACTCGCGCTTATTTGTCGAACCTACAAATGAAGCCCTTCTAGGCATAATGCTATCTTTTTTATCGTATGGTAGCCTGACCTTGATTTGGGACTCAGCAAACGTCGCTTTTACCTGGCCGACATCTTGTTTAGTGAGCGCCGAAAGTTCATCGAGGTTTAACATGAAGTTCTCAGCTAACGCCCGCTTTGATTCTTTGCCTGTAATATCTGGATTCTTCTTATAATAGGGCTGCAAAGGCGTTTTCATAATCAGTGCCTCGAAAAAATGAGTTTTACCATCATTTTGAAGGGAATAGAATGTAAAGCACTGCTTATTAAAAGATATGGCACCAAATGCTTGAGCAAGCATCCTGACTAGCATCTTCTTAAATTGAGTATAAAAGAAGTCTTGGTCAGTCGTTTGTACGAATGATGCAAATTGAGTGATATAATCGGTCTGTTGATCCCAGGCAGGTAAGTTCTCAAAATAGTGCCGTAAAGGATCGTATTTAGGTACGTAGCTAGATTTAAGGAGTGCGGTTAATAATTTGTCAAAACCTGTATATCCATACTCAAGCAATTCAACTGTCAGATCCGCTTCGTTACAGGTAACCCAGTTAGATTTAGCGTCAACCTTACTTCGGTACTCAATATCAAGCGCTACTGTATTAAAGCGAAACTCATACCGCTTCGATAGATAATTATGAATCCTAACAAACTTAGGTAGCTGCTTATCACTATCGTCAGCACCTTGTTGATGTTTTGATACAACAATCTGATTATCAGCATTTATTTCAGCATTTTCTTTAAATTTCGACGGATTTTTGGTAATTTTATCCATAAGCTTTTTAGTTAGCTTCGTTATTAAATTGGTTGGAAGAGAGTTAAAAAGGTAAGCGCTGACGTTCCGAACCGTCAGCGCTTTTTTTACTCAACTTGCTCATTAAAAGCACCGAGTAATATATTCTGCACACTAAGGCAAAACTCAACGATGTTGGTCTGCTCTAATCGCTTTAGTGCGTGAAATTCTTTCGATCTAACCGCATTGCACATGAGAAAAGCGATCATCTCGCGCACTTCTTGGGGCTCCATAAACTCTGGTAACCGTTCCAGCGTCATTAGGGGATACAATGTGCTCATGCCGCTTGTTCGTTTTGATTGTTGTCAGCCTTCTTCATCTCAGGAAAGACGACCTGCATTTCCTGAATTATCTTGCCTGGAGTAACCCTCAAGTAGTGACGCTCTGTCACAGCCGTATTCGTGTGGCCAGCCATAACGGATACAGACTTTAAACTCATTCCCCGGTGGAAGAAAAGCGTAATGAAAGTACGACGTGCCATATGAGTGGTGAGTCGTTTCTGAATGCCCACAACGGCTGCAATCTCTTTAAGATAATTGTTCATGGTAGCATTTGCCGGAACAGGCAGCAGCCGACCATTGGACTTACAGATAGGATCAATGGCGTACCGTTTTAGAAGCCGTTCCGCTTGAGGCAATAGCGGCACAATTTGGGACGTACCTGACTTTTGACGAGGTTTCTCAATAAATCGAACGCCTGTTTCTTCATGAGTACCTATATCACTATCCCTTAGCTGCTCTACATCCTTCCAAGCAAATCCGGTGAATATTTGAAAAAGAAAAACGTCTAAAACCCGTCGTAAAGACGGATTGAGTTTATTCGTTTCGACTAACAACGAAATTTCTTTTTCATTGAGGTATTCAATCTTACTCGGCTTTCTATTCCCCTTAAAATTCATGAATGGATTACGCTCAATCCATAGATTTTCAACGGCATAATTAAAAATACGTTTGGTAAACTGAACAATCTTGAGGGAATAATTTTGGCCGTGACTGCTTTCCAGTTTTAAGGATAATTGCAAATCTTTAGCATCTGATGGCTTTACATCATATAAGGCGCAATTTTTACCATACTGTTCGGTGAAAAACTCCCCTACCCGTTTGGCCCAACGTTCGTGCTGTTTGTAGGTATCGAAGTCAATATCACCTGACTTACATTCCTTTTGTGAACGCTCTAGAAACAAGGCAAATGCCTTTAACAGGTTTGGTGTTTCTTCTTTATGCAGTGTGTCGCCAAGGGTGAGTTTCCTGATAACCTCCAAATCGATTGGTTGACCAAATGTTCGTAATTGAGCTGAAGCTTTTAAAGCGTTTGCTTTAATCGTCGCAAGTAGAGCTGTTTGTTCAGGTTGCCCCTGAATTACCTGTGTCTTTGTATCAAAGTCTTTTCGCTTACAAGTTATATCTGTAGAAAACTGCGAACGTTTAGAGTTATACGTCAGTCGGCAATAGATTGCTATATCTCTTCCGTTAGGTTTGATACGAGCTATAAATGTGACAGCTAAATGAGGAACGCGAATCTGTTTTACTTTTCGGATTTCACGAACCGATGCCAGTTTCGATAAACGGCGGTTTTGGGTGTATTTCATTACCTTTGTAAAGGTTTATGGCCTTGCTCGAACAAGGCCGGGTTGAAAATTGGGATTGGCTCGACTTTACGCATTCCACTGCTAGAGTCGAGCTTTTTATTTATGTGAGTTTGAGTTTCGTTAAATAGAATGCTCTCGACCTAATAATTCACGCTTGCCGGGTGATTTGTTGCGCGTTGACATAGAGCTATACCAGTTCGGATAAGGGCACATTGAAGTAAGTGGCGAGAGAGACCAATTCAGACGAAAACGGTTCCTTTTCACCTCTAACTAATTGCCAGAAACGTACCTTGTTAATGCCAATACGTTCATAAAACGATCTTTCAGGCTTGAATTTCAGGTTGTTACGCTCTTCGAACTTCGTAACTACACAACTTAGAGGGGTAGTATTTTGTATTGCGTTCATATAATTTGATGATTTAACGAATGCAAATTATATGAATGTATGTATTAATTCCAAATATTGAAGTGATAAATTTCAAATATTGAAGATTTTAATTCTAAATATTGATAACAAACAGCTCGTAATAAGCTTGTTCCTTTGCAGAATGTCTATATCAGATAATATCAGAACTATAAGAGTAGCGAAGGGGCTTAAACAGTCTGACTTAGCTAAGGCATTGGATATTGAAACATCCAACTACAATAGATTTGAGAATAGAGGAGATAAGTTGACTATTGAGCAAGTAAAAAGAATAGCAAATGCCTTGGGAGTCACTTTGGGAGAATTATTAGGCTACGAGGATGCCGGATTACCTAAAGAATTAGAAATGTTACGGGAACGAATAAAAGAATTAGAAAAGGAGAATGAACGGTTAACCGAAACATTGGGATTTGTTAGACAATTGATGGACTTAGCTAATCAAAAGCCGCAACAAATCGCACAATTAGAAAATGACCTATTCGATGGAGACTTAGAGAAAAAGGAACGTATTAAGAAGAAGGTAATAGGTAGAATTGAGAATTCCGATAAGGAGACTCAATAGGGTCAAATGACCGTGTGCTGGTATCAATGTAAAGGCTTGTAAAGCAACAGGTTATTGACTTATTTGCTTAGAGATCTGACGCTGGTTTGGATGCAGAAAAAATAAAGAGTAACCAACTTAAATATATCACACTGACTATTAAACACTTAGCTTGTCCCTCTCTCTCTGCGAAACCTTCAAATTGTCGAAATTTGAAGGTTTTTTTTATATTAATACTTTAAATTATACAAATTATATATATAGTATTTTATACTTATATTGATGAAAAATTGGCCTCGATAATCTTTCGAAAAGCCTTCAATAGACCTCCGATAGTCTTCTGAAAGTCTGGCTAAACTCTTCAAAAAGTCCTCAATAGTTCACATTTTGGGGTATAGGCCACTGCCAATGTTTGCAAGGCTGGATTGCAGAATAATTCCATCTCTATTATATACGCTCTCAAGGGTGTTTCCAGCCTGATTTCGGACTGTATACAGGATAATACTGACCAACTAATCAAAGCGGTTTCATAGAAAGGGTTAATCACGAGTTCCCACAATTGGCATCTGGCCCAACGGCACGTTATTTGCCAGCAAAATGTCGAGTTGAGACTTTACCGGAAAGGAGATTTTACTGTCTACAAATGATCGAATTTTGCGTTTCCTACGTACTTTTGGATACAACTTTCTCAATGTAATATGCTGTTCCCGCCGACTCCTCCTGAAGAAGAAAAGCGACTAAATGCCCTAAAAAGTTATGATATTCTGGACTCCTTACCTGAACGGGATTATAATCAGCTAACTTTTCTTGCCTCCGAAATCTGCCAGACTCCGATTTCGTTAATCAGCCTGATTGATGATAAGCGTCAGTGGTTCAAATCAAATTATGGACTTGAGGAACGCGAAACAGCCAGAGAATTTTCATTTTGTGCGCATGGGATTCTCAATCCAAACGAACCATTAATTGTTCCTGATTCGCGCAAGGATTTCCGGTTTGCAGGCAACCCTTATGTTACGGGTGACCCCCATGTGATTTTTTATGCGGGTGTTCCTCTGGTCACTGAAGATGGGTACGCGCTGGGCTCCTTATGCGTATTAGATCATACGCCAAAGCAATTGACTGAGAAACAGTTGGCCTCATTAAAAATTCTGGCCAATCAGGTTATTAATTTAATGGAACTTAGAAAAGTAAATAGAGAGTTGGCAAGTCTGAAAAGCCAGCTGGAGCAACGGAATGAGGAATTAGCTGCCCGAAGTGAGAGTAAGCAGGGGTTTTCCTTAAAACGATTCTTCAGCCGATAACGAACGCTTAAAACCTCGCTACGATTCGATCTCTGCTTAAGGATATATAAAGCGGTGAGATGGAGTAGATCGAATACAACAACTTGAACAATTTACGACAAAGCAAACTTCCTAATTTGGTAAATACACGTGAAAGGTGGCTCCTTTGCCGGGTTGGCTAGTGGCGGTAATAGCTCCACCGTGATTGGTGACTACTTTTTCGCTGATGGCTAAGCCGACACCTGTACCGGCAAACTCGCTCTTGCCATGCAGCCGTTGGAAGACCTGAAAAATACGATCCAGATATCGTTCATCAAAGCCAATACCATTATCAGCTACGTCAATGCGGTGATACTGTGCTGCTAATCGGCCAGGTTTCACTGTGTAAGGTAAATCGACGGCCTCCACAAGGCCATACCGAATGGCAATCTGTGGAATGGCTGGTACTCTGGCGGCATTTACACGACTAAATTTTAAGGCATTGCTAAGTAGATTTTGAAAAAGTTGACCCATCTGTGAAGGATCACCTTTGATCTGCGGCATTGGATCTACCTGAATCTGGGCACCAGTCTCGGCAATAACCAAATCCAGATCGGTCAATACACTGCGGATCACGTCATCCAGCGCCAGAACTTTACTCTCATCCCGTCGAGTAGAGATCCGAGAGAAATTCAACAGGTCTTTAATCAGCATCGACATTCGACTGGCAGCCGACTGCATTCGTTGTAAGTAGTCCAATTGGTCGCCGGTCGAATCAGCATATAGACTTTGCAACAAGTCGCCAAACTGCTGAATCTTCCGCAGGGGTTCCTGCAAGTCGTGGCTGGCTACGTAAGCGAACTTTTGCAGATTTTCGTTCGAGCGAACCAATAAGGCCGTTGACTCGGTCAACTCTGCATTGGTGGCAGCCAGCGCGTCGTTGGTAGCGGTTAATTCTTCATTAATAGCCGCCAGTTCTTCTGTCCGTATCTGTACTTCATTTTTCAGTGCCAGCTGCAATTCCTGCTGAATGGTCACGTCCTGTGCCGTACCTGATATAGTGATTGGATTTCCATCATCGTCAAAAGTGGCCTGGCCGCTGGCATGGATAATCCGATCCTGACCAGTAAGTGCATTGATGATCGTATACACCTCATCAAAATAACCAGTACTACCTTTTTCCAAGGCTTTTTTCATGGCCAGTTGAACTCGTTCACGATCTTTTGGATGGATACGAGGAGAAGCTTTAGTATCCATCACTGCCTCTCGAATACCCAGCCAGTTTTGCAGTCGTTCAGAATACAAAATGGCACCGGTTGGTATATCAATTTGCCAGGTAGCTAATTCGGCCATCTCAATGGCATTCCTGAGAACAGCCTCACTTTTCTCCAGCTGTTGTCGTGCCTTGACCTGTTCGGTTACATCAATTGCCATGTCCATGATGCCATAGACTTCGCCCGTCGAATTGAGAATTGGCTTATAGGTAAAATCAAAATAATACGTTCCCAGCACTCCATCTATTTCCAGCTCGGCCCTTGCATTTTGGGCAGTATATGTTTCGCCTGTCCTGAATACCTGATCCAGAATATCCAGAAACGGCTGCCCTATTAGCTCCGGTATAGCTTCTTTCAATGGTTTGCCAAAAACGGTTCGTCCTTTCCCCCAAAAGTGAAGCATTGGTTCATTGGCAATTTCGACCCGCATCTCCCGACCCACAAATAAACAGGTCGCAATGGGCGCCTGCTCGATCAACGCCCGGAAACGAGCTTCACTTTCTCGCAAATCCAGTTCTGCCTGCTTGGTATGGGTAATGTCAGCGGCATGGACAATGATACCCAACACAGTTCCATCAGCCGTTTTATGTGGTGTATAGGTAATATTTAGCCATCTGCCTGCATTCATTTTAGACGGGGCCCATAATTCATATCGCTCTTGCTGACCTGCATAGGCAATAGCCAAATGAGGCAACACCTTCTCATAAGCCGCTTCACCAATAAATTCCCGAACGGTTTTTCCAATCACCTCCGTCTGATTTACGCCAAACCAGTTCATGAACGTTTCATTATAAGATCGGTATCGCTGCTCCAGATCCAGGTAGAAGATCATGGCTGGCACGGTATTGCTGAGGAGTTCCAGGTGCGCTTCTTTTTCCTCGATTTTTTTCCTGGACAGCACTTGCTCCGTGATCTCTGTACAGATAACCAATACCCCTGTAATGGTACTGTCAGCCTGACGGAAAGGTTCCAGGACAAAGTCAATATAAGTTGGCTCTAATTGACCATTACGCTCAAGAGTAATAACCAGTTCTTTGGCAATAAATCGTTCACCCGTCGTGTACACAGTCATCAGCAGTCCTTCGTAGCCCTGGTCCCTCGCTTCGGGTATTGCGTCGAACAAGCGTTTATGCATAACCTGCTGATGCTCACGTCCCAAGTAATCAAGCATGTGCTCATTGGCCAGTTCAACTACAAATTGTGGCCCCTCAACTAGGGCGATGGCTACAGGAGCCGAACGAATCAGGTTTTGAAATTGATCCTGGTTACGACGTAAAGCTTGCTGTGAGCGCACCGCCTGCGTGGTTTCCAGACAGTTGACCAATACTCCACCATGATTCCCCTCATCGTCCAGAATCAAACTATAAGAAAATGTCCAGTAGGCGGTCTCAGTTTTTCTACTCCGAGATGAGGTAACAGGCGAATTCTGCAACAAAACGGGCTTACCCGTCTCCAGAACTGTTCTCAGCAATGGCCCCATAATGTCCCAGTCTTCACCCCATATTTCCTGAGCCGGTTTACCGATAGCCGGGTGTTTTTTAAGTTCCAGGCTATGCATGACAGCGTCATTATAAAAGCATGTGCAATCAGATCCCCAAAGCACCAGCGTAGGTAGTTGGCTGTGGATCAGGGAACTCACATGAGTACGTAAGCTATACGGCCATTGATCAGGTGTACCTATACTCGTTTTTGACCAGTTATACTGACGAATAAGCTCAGCGGTTTCTCCGTCACCCTTCAAAAAACGATAAGGCACTGTATTAACTTCTGACATATAATTGACTCTGTTCGATGTGAATATAGCATTTTCACCCAGAGCGATCTGTACGGTTCTTTACTGCCACAAACATACCTACGATTTTGGCGATATATTGGGATGCATCTGTACCAATTTTTAATTACCTTTTCTCACCAATAATTGCCTTGAGAAGATTGTATTAAGCTATGTATAGACCTAAAACGATGAAACAAATTCTCGCCATCGTTGCGCTTATCGTGTTGAGTTCTGCTTGTGGAAGTCGTGGTCGTTGTGAGCAGCAGGCCGAAAACTACCGCGAACAGGAATGCATGATTAAAGTGGAGCAGCGAGATATTTTTGGCCCCTGGTTTCAAATCGGTGGAAAAGATCCCACCAATGGCAAGCAACAAATGTTTGCTGACTTAGGTAAATGGTATCTCAAGTTTGAAGATCACGTCGCTGTTGGCGATACCGTCATTAAGCGCAAAAATGAACTAGTGTTTTATATACACAAAAAAGACACTGTACTGACGTTCCCGTTTGAGTGCGATGGCGAAATTATTAAGTAACCGTATGGGTTATACACACCTACTGGCCGATAACCCATACGGTTACTTTTACAATTATTTTTATTAAATTTATTTCGATATCAGTAACATATAGTTAAATATACCTATTATTTTTACAACAGCAAATCTGAATAACTGGAAGTTACGTATCTAATTACAGATTTTCACCTACCGTAATTCTATGAATCATAAAGTACCTGTCTGGATTGTTGAAGACGATGAGGATGACCAGTATTTAATCAAACTGGCTTTCGAATCGATTGTGCCGCCCGTTTCCGTCAAGCTATTGGCCGATGGTGATCAATTAGTGCCGAGTTTAAATCAGGCATCCAGTTTACCCAAGTTGGTGCTGCTTGATTTGAACATGAATAGACAGAACGGCTATGAGACGTTGCAGGAAATTCGGTCTATTCCCCATTACGAGGGTCTGCCCATCGTTATTTTGACCACATCCGACGATAATGCTGATGCCTTAAGATCGTATCGGTTAGGAGCCAACGGCTTTGTTACAAAGTCAGCCAGTCAAAACGACCTTGTTTCTCTGGCCCAGTCCATTGCGAATACCTGGAGTTTAACGGACTAATAAGTAATCTTTTTTGTAACGTTTGCTGGTACTAGAAATGATACCAATGCGATTGATTACGTATCTATCGTAACTGGTTAAACATATACTCGTACCAGCAAGCTAGCTTTTGCTAAGTAATCGCTAACGACTACTAACCTGGCTGAGGTGGTAATGACTGATATCCTGCCTGAAAAGTTGTTTAAGATGTTGAAGAGCCATCCGAAATCGGGTTTTTACCGTTCCCAACGGCAATTTTAATTCATCGGCTACCTCCTGCTTGGTATACTCCCGATAATAAACGAGTTCCACAACTTCACGATGTTTAGGAGCTAACTGACTCACCAATGCTTGTTGGACTGTTCCTTCACTAATTCCGGAATAGCAAACTTCAGAAATAACCGCGGCATCAGTCGATTGTGTTATAGGACGCGCTTTCTGGGCTCTTAATTCATCGAATGCCACATTTCTAGTAACTGTTAGCAGCCAGGTAAACAGACGACCCTGTTGTGGATTATAGGCATGTATATTCGACCAGATCTTGATAAAAGCGTCTTGCAGCAAATCCTGTGCTCTTTCGGGGTCTTTCACTAAGCGTAACAGAAATCCATACAGAGCAGGTGAATAGTTATCGTATAGCTTAGTAAAGGCCGCAGAGCTTCCTGATTTGAGGTCAAGCACTAGATTTTGCTCAATCTGGGGGGTAGACTTCATGTCAATAACGAGAGTAGATAATCAATACATATGTATCGTCAATAACACTCCCACCCTTCAAATGTTAGATTTTATTTATAGACTATAGTCGAAAATATGTATTACAATTGCTTACCGAATGGTATGTTTTGGCTTTTTTTTAACTTTTAATTATAAATTTATCCATTCTGATCTAAGAATAATAATAGTTAGTATTTTCGCTTATAAGATTGATTCAATCAGGATATTCTGCCGTACATTGTACTTTAATGAAGACATTCAATGTGTTAATCGTCGACGATGACGAGGATGATCAATTCTTAATCAAGGCTGCTTTCGAGAAAGACTCCCATCAATATAACCTTCGGTTTGCTAGTGACGGAACAGATGTCTTACAAAATATTGAAAGTCCGCAACTATTGCCTGACCTGATTTTATTAGACTTAAACATGCCCATCATCGATGGATTTGAGGTGTTGAAACAATTGAAGAGTTCGTCACTATATCAGCATGTACCCATAGTCGTTCTGACGACTTCTACTGATGAACAGGATATTAATCGGTCTTATAAACTGGGAGCCAATACGTTTATTAGCAAACCCATGAGCCATCAGGCACTGGTCGATCTGGCCGAACAGATTCGCTTGTACTGGTTTACACTGGCGAAAATTCCAACCCGACGATCTAACTAAAATCGTTTGTCATTAAGCCTCCCTTTTTACCATTCTGCCGGGCACAAAAAACTCCCAGCCCAAAGAGCCGGGAGTTTAGGTTTATCTGCATTCGGTAATTTCAATTGATTTTTCGCACTTCTCCCACCAGGTTAAAATCAAACCCGAAGATTGGATGGGTAGCCAGCCGGATAGTGGTTTCGGCTCGTCTGTTTAGTTGCTTTAGGAGTTTGGTATGGCTCTTCAAGTAAAGAAGAAGCGTGTCGGACTCTTCTGGCAAAACAACCTGATCGATATCGAAGATTAGTTTTTTTAGTTCATCCCTCATTCTCGATTGCAGAGCAACGAGATCATGCTTCGGACAATGGCCTATATAATTCGTATCCGATTCGTAGGTATTCGTGATAAGGCATCGATCAATCACAGCATAATGTTTCCTGAAATCTGAAACCACCGTTAACCAGTCGGTCATGATGTAACTGGTATTCCCCTTATTCGAGGGTGAATTATCTTTTGCCGTAAAGTTTTTCATGGAGAATGGAGTTGTTATGAGCAGGACGCCACTCAATTTTTCGTCAAATGAATTCCGCTCAGGAACTGCACAAATGAAGCAGATAAGCCGGGTAAAACGCAGCTTTTCAGGCTCTAAATCGTTTCAAACTATTAATTTGAGACGATTTTTAGGCCATACAAGCCTCAGGAGCCTGTTTTCAGTGGCTCCCAGGTGGGCTATAGAGATTGATGTATTGTGTAGGAGTTAAGCCGGTATATTTATGAAAAGCCCGGTAAAACGTCGACTTGGAGGAAAACCCCGCTTCTTCACTGATTCCTTCCAGCGTTAAGTGCGGGTATTGTTTACTTTGGAACAGGTCGCATAAATACCGCACCCGATACGCATTCACATAATCGCGAAAATCAAGCCCCATGACCTGGTTGAGCATGGCCGACAATAAGTACGGCGGAATATCGATGGCGACCGACACGTTGGCCAGTGATAAACGGGGTTGTAGGTAGGGTTTCTGGGAACTCATGTACTGCTCCAGATGATCTAACTTTTCCTGGATATCCGTTACAACATCTACTTGATGCGGCACTCGTTTAGGCTCACGAATTTCCTGCAATTCGGCCGTTCTCACTGATTCAAGCCCTATCGGACTCAGCAGGTGAGTAACTACAGTATCCTGAGGCACTACGATTTCCTGCCGCATTATCTGAGGTGTTGGCTGTTGATAATCAGGATTCACAAATTCGTCCGTTTCCAGCCGATAAACTCCATACAATACTAAGGGCCGTCGAATAACATAATAACAAAACACCCCCTCAGAAATGACACTGATCATCACTATACTAAGATTGGCAGATGAAGTTCCTCCATAGAAAGGTACTCCGATTAACAAGGCCCCATACCCGATTAAACTAATGATTACGAATGTATTCAGCCACTCTCTATACACAGTATTGACGCCGAAATGTGCCTTTTCTTCTGCCCGAAAGGTCCAAAGTAGCCTTCCTGCCAGCAACGTAAAGATCAGATTCATTGCTGTAAAAAGCAGTAAGTGAGTTGAGGGTGGTAACCAGCCTTCCGTAAGGTAAAACAGTGAATCAGCGCTTTGCTCCAGTTGATGCAAACGGGCTATTTTAGCGTCAGCGCTTTGCAGGTAAAAGGGGATTAACTCAATATAACTCAGTAAAGCCGGCAAGCCCAGCCATAAATAGCGATAATCCAGCCGTTTGCTTGAGAACAGGGAGGTACGAACGTATAAATACCCCAGCGGGCCAGCCAGATAATTTAAGGGTGCAGCTGTTCGAAATAAATGTGGAGCAAAAAAGATACTTCCGTTGATAATCAGTGAGGTAACAAAATTGATATAGGCGCAAATAAAAAATAGGGATGCCAACAATCGATTCGACTGTCGATTGTGATGTTGTCTTGTCCAAAGAATATACCCTGCGATGCCAGCCAAAGCGCTGATGGAGAGAATTACGTAGGATAGTAAAGTTTTCCAGATCATTCTATAAGAGCCATTCAGCCCTAACGATATGCTTATACGTTATGTCTTTTTAGATTCCTTTAGCTATAAATAGGTACGCTTTTTTTAACAGGCGAATATAAGAGTGATTGATGAAGTATTGATAATGCATGTATATACTTCTAAATGAACAAACCAATTTTTATGCCAATTTTAATCACTTTTTGCCTGGAATATCGACTAAAAGTTAAAACAGATTCAACACCAAGACTCACCTGGATTCAGTGAAATAGTTTCCGCCTGAGCTTTTGCCACAGTGAAGGTTTGCGGGTAATCGTTAGGCCTCCGCCTGTAATATCACGAACTGCTCTTTGTTGATACAGAATAAAATCTTTCAGTTGTATTGGATCCGTTGATAATGCTACTTCCATACCCAAACTTGAGTGTAGGTGATCCAAAGTAGACACATGAACAATTATTTTTGTCGAATTTGACTGAATCGGATTCGAATTATTTATCTGTTTAGCTGTTTGCACTGGGATTTCGATCGTAAATGAACCAGTACCATCGGATTCAGTTTGCCACTCGCCACCATGAAAGATTGTTACCTTAGCACCTCTTACAGGTGCTAAATGTTCACTTGAATCCATCAGCATAACCCGTCCGCTTACTATCCGCTTGGCATTCGGATCAATTGTCTTTCTAATGGAAATACTATTGGCAGCAAATGTTGGCCGGTCCGACGGCAACTTTACGTGATGAGGTTGAGTGGAATTGTTCGGTTGCGCCTGAGCCGATCGCCAGCCAAATAAACTTACCGTTAGTATGCCAACCCAATGCCGCCAGGTATCTTTAGAATTTGATGCTGGCAGATAGCGATCCAATTGACTATTTCGAAAACGCCCGCAGGTTTCGCCAGTGACGTTATTGAGTAATCGAACGATTTCCCGATCGGAAAGATCGCTATAATCAACTACAGTTTTCTGGCAATGCGCACAGAATCGCCCCCGTTCGGCGGGTTGCATTTCGTCCCAACGCTCGTGACAAGGTTTCGGAATCTGAACCGCTAGGCTGCGCATGGCTGAGTCATCTTTATTATCCAGCAATCAAATATACTAGAGAATAGGCTATTTTCTTACCGGCTCAATAGTCGCTGCAACACCCAGGCAATTCCGACAACTAACAGGCAACCAATAACATTCAACCATAAAAAGGCAGTCAGATCCAGATACCAGCTCAAGATGACCAATCCTTCCGACAGAATAGCCGCCCAGAAGGTAGCACTTCCACCAATGGATTTAACGTAAAAAGCAACGACAAATACGCCTAGAATAACCCCATAAAAAAGTGATCCCAGAATATTGACGGCTTCGATCATACTGCCTAATTGATTCGCAAACTGAGCCACAATAATGCAAAATATCCCCCAGCCAATCGTAGACCAACGCGATACATGCAGGTAATGGGTATCGTCTCCTTCTTTCCGGTAAAGACGCTTATACACATCAATCACCGTACTGGAAGCCAGCGAGTTATACGCCGATGCAATAGACCCCATCGACGAGATAAAAATGATTGCGATCAGCAGCCCAATCAATCCATGCGGCAAATAATCGAGTACAAACCGAAGAAAGACATAATTAACATCACTCGTATCGGCTGAGGGATTATTCTGTTTGATGAGCTTTGTTACGTCTGCTTTTACAGCTTTCAGGGCTTCATCGGTTTCGTGAAGGGTTGCGCCAATAGTTTCCTGTTCGGATTCATTATTTGCTTGTAAAGCCGCCTGCATATCAATCACTGCCCGATGCCGTTGTGTCGTCAGATTCTGATGCTTGATTTCGGCCAGTTGGTATTCTCGAGCATACTGGCTGTTTTTCAGTTTATCCGTTTCCTGTTTGTTGAAGAAGGTTGGCGAGGGATTGAATTGATAAAACACAAAAACCAGCACTCCTACCAGCAAAATAAGAAACTGCATGGGCACTTTCAGCAAGCCATTCATCAACAGACCAAGTCGACTTTGCCCAATCGACTCACCCGTCAGATACCGTCCCACTTGCGATTGATCCGTCCCGAAATAGGACAATTGCAGAAAAAATCCGCCAATCAGCCCCGACCAGAGATTATAGCGGCTATTGGGATCAAATTTGAAATCGATCAGATTCACCCGGCCAGCCTTCCCGGCAATATGAAGCGCATCGACAAAGCCGACTCCATCAGGAAGTAATTTAACCGTCAGATAACCAGCTAGTCCCATTGCCAGCGTAACCACCGCCATTTGTTGTAGATGCGTATGCGATATCGCTTTTGTGCCCCCTGTAACGGTATAAATCAGCACTAATCCACCCATCAGCAGATTGGTCCAGTAAATATTCCAACCTAGAATCGTAGACAGGATAATGGCTGGCGCGTAAATCGATAAACCCGTCGAAAGGCCGCGTTGAAGCAGGAATAGGCCCGCAGTAAGCGTTCGAACCCGTCCATCGAATCGGGTTTCGAGATATTCATAAGCCGTAAATACTTTCAGTTTATGGAAGATCGGAACGAATGTAATCGACAACACAACCATGGCCAGCGGCAAGCCAAAGTAAAACTGTACGAATCGCATACCATCGGCAAATCCTTGTCCGGGCGCCGACAAAAATGTTATCGCACTGGCCTGGGTAGCCATCACCGATAACCCAACATGATACCACGGCAACGACTGTCCAGCCAGCAGGTAATCATCCATGCTTTGACTCCCGCGACTGCGAACGATACCATACACAATAATGCCTACGAGCGTAAACCCCAGCACAATCCAGTCTAGATTACTCATGATAACCAGCGCATTAGGCCGTAAAACAAGAGAATTTCGACGGCTAAGCTACCAATTACAATAGCATAGAGTTGCGTCCAGGTGCGGGCAAACGGAGGCAAATCAGTGGGTTCTTTAGTCATGCAGTGAAGGGTTGTAGGTCATTAACGGCGAAATTAGTGCAAATAGATGTATCGACTTATATTATCTACACAAATGGCAAAATTTCACCAGACACACTCCCATCTACAAACAAAATGCCAGAATCAACGGTAACTTATTTCCGGCCGATCAGCAGGTTGTAGGCGATGTACGGATAGAAATACGAATACGTACTGGGCATAGAACTGTAATACCCTCCTGGGTAGGTGGTTCCCGAGTAATAAGTAAATCGAGGTTGCACAACAGCAACGGCTCCAAGATCGAAAGCATGGCGCTGACGGTCAAGGCGAAAGGCAAGTGAAAGATTGGCGCTACCGTTACTCAGGTACGGATTCAGATAGAATGTGTTGTCGCTCAGAATAGTCAGGCTCCCCGAGAGTTTGTGCATCAACC
The DNA here is from genome assembly GCF_054776975.1 of Spirosoma harenae. Lineage (NCBI taxonomy): Bacteria > Pseudomonadati > Bacteroidota > Cytophagia > Cytophagales > Cytophagaceae > Spirosoma > Spirosoma harenae. Next base: position 269,234 of record NZ_BAAHBD010000024.1, read on the forward strand.
CTGCCGATATGAATGGCGTCTTGCTATACAAATCAAAATCATAATCAGGCAAAATACGCATCCCATAACCCATTGTAACATTTCGCTGCGTATTCCCGAACGACAGTAGGCCTTGTAGCACTATCTGCTGTTCCATAGCGTAAAAATAGCCTTTTTGTCGTGGTTGGTACATCGCATTGACACCAAACCGAAATTGGTCGCCTATTGGAAATGTTAACCTCGAGAAAAAACGATAAGTAGCGCCTAAAACCGTTTCCCTTGCTGAATTTGTTTTCTCGAATGAGCCAAAAAACGGGTTAACATTAACGCCAACACTCCAGTTACTGGTAACACCATAGTACAATTCATTAAGAATCAGTAACGTGTTTCGATAGTAAAATCGACCTTTTTCAGGATTAAACGCCGTTGGATTAAAGGGCAGAAAGGCCGAAAATTGATTGACATACAATGGTTTCCCAGAAGTAACAATACCATTTGCATGCATATCACTCCGTACCGTATCGACTCGCAGGAGAAGTTCCGGTTCAAAATAAGTCAGTTGTCCATTTCGCTTTCGAACAGTAATCATTATGTTATTCTGCCGCACGAAAGTGCCTGGTAATTGCGTACCGTCTTTCAGAACAAAAACGGTTGATGTTGCAGGCGAATCGGTTAGCGTTTTTATCGCAGATTCGTCGGGATGCACCGCCGAAATTCGGGCAACCTGATCGGCCTCTACATAAGAGAAATCTCCCCCCCGAACGCGAACCGTTATTAATGAACTATCCTGACGAATAATCTGTCCCCGAACCACAGAACCGTCGCGCATGAGTAGGTATGATTGTTTTCGCTGGGTGTCTTCGGGGGTTATTTTAATAGCTTGCGCGGATGCAAGTAGCGGACAGAACAGTAAGAAAAGGAGAACTGTTTTCATGGACGTAGATGTTAGGTTTAGGATAATCAGGAAATAATATCATGCCAACGGTTACTAACCGACAATTATTTTTTCATCATATAGCTCAGACCTCAGATTTCCCGTTAGGGTTGGAAATCGACCGGGCGGAAGGCATTTATCTCTTTGGAACTGACGGAAAATCCTACATCGATCTGATATCCGGCATTGGCGTAAGCAACGTTGGGCATCGTCATCCACGTGTGATAGAAGCCATTCAAAATCAACTGGATAAGTATCTGCACCTGATGGTTTATGGCGAATATGTACAGACCCCCCAAACGCAACTGGCGCACGCACTCGCCCAAACCTTACCACCGAGTTTAAGCAATGTTTATTTCACAAATTCAGGTACCGAAGCGGTAGAAGGTGCCATGAAATTGGCGAAACGGTATACAGGGCGATCCGAAATCATTAGCTGTTTCAACGCCTATCATGGTGCTACTCAAGGAGCCTTATCCCTATCGGGTGACGAACATTTCAAACGAAATTACCGTCCTCTCCTACCTAATATCCGGCATATTCAGTATCAAAATTTGGCTGATCTTGAGCGAATTACCACGCAGACAGCCGCCGTCATTATGGAGGTTGTTGCTGGCGAAGCGGGCGTTCGTGTTCCTTCCAACGCTTATTTGCAGGCCGTTCGTCAGCGATGTACAGATGTTGGCACTTTGCTGATTTTTGATGAGATCCAGACTGGCTTTGGCCGAACGGGGACATTCTGGGCTTTTGACGGGGTTTCGGTCATACCGGATATTCTGCTGTGTGCCAAAGGAATGGGGGGAGGTATGCCCATTGGCGCATTTATCAGTTCGGCCGAAATCATGAGCGTGTTTAGAAATAACCCCATTTTAGGTCATATTACTACGTTCGGCGGTCATCCCGTTTCGTGCGCATCTTCATTAGCAACCTTACAGGTCATTCAGGAAGGGAAATTACACGACCAGGCCGAAGCCAAAGGTCAATTATTCAGGCAACTGTTAAAGCATCCCGCCATTCGGGACATCCGCGGTAAAGGGCTAATGCTGGCCGTTGAGTTTGACTCGTTCGACGTATTAAAACCTATTATTGATCGGGCCATTGAACGGGGCGTCATTACGGACTGGTTTTTATTTTGCAACAACTCCATGCGCATTGCCCCTCCGCTGATCATTACAGAAAGCGAAATTCAGGAAGCTTGTCAGGTTATTCTGGAGGCAATTGATTTTGTCATGCAGACCGGTCAGCCAGTGCGGCAGGAGGCATGACAAAAATAGTATTCACTATACGTCAAAACGCTTCCCCCAGCTGAAAATACAGTCCATGAGACGTAGATTGTCCCAGACCCCATCCGTAATCGACACGGAGGTTCAGACGTTCCTTCCGATTCAAAGCGACTCGTAACCCGCCCCCCGCAGAATATTTAAGATCCTGAAAATTCAGATCGCTTATATGGTCGCCAACGTTGCCGATGCCAAAGAAACCGACCGCACCGAGCCGCCAGAACAACGGAACACGGTATTCAACCTGAGCCACTAGCTGATCTTTACTTCGGTATCGCCCATCGTAAAAACCACGCATACTATTCGAGCCACCAAAACTGGCCAGACTACGCAACGGAGTATCTCGTGAATTGAAAAAACCATACGCCTGAATAGCCAGCACTTGATGCCGATAAATCGGAATGAATCGTCGGAAATCGACTACATAATTCGTGTACTGAAAATCTGAACCGAATACAGGCGCAAAGTGATTAAAATAGATCTGCAGAAACCCTCCCCGATCAGGAGCAAATGCATTATTTCGGGAATCGTATGTCAGGCTCAACCCTGCACCGGATATGTGATAGGGCATTCGGCCAGGTACGTTCAACTGATCGAAGAGTCCACCCGGCTGGTAATCAATCATCAATAATCGTTGGTACTCGTATAATAATCCAGCAAAAACACGATCCTGAAGTTTTCGCTGAGCATGCAGATACACGTAATACTGTTTAAACGTATACGGTTCTTCATTTTGATCGGGAGCCTCTTTCCCCAAACCCCAGAATTTATCCGGGAATGCGCTATAGGATAATTGATAGTTCAGGATGATGCGTTCGCCCGGGAAGTAGGTAGTTCCATTTACAGCGGCAATAAATTGCTTACGGAGAGAGTATAATGCCAGCGCCTGTGTGTTTGATGTACGGGTGACCGTATCATGCTTATTGAACCGAAAGGTAAACGAGCCAGCCAGACCAACTGACCAATCTGTTTCGATTGATCGGGCGACTAATGGTAAAATTAGCGTATTTCGCGTTCGCACAAGTTGATTAGGCACGGATTCTCTTGGTAATCTGATGCTATCCGACTGAGCGAATAGTGTACCAAAAACACCCATTAAGAAGCTGATTAACAGCAAAAATGACCTTTTATCACGTAATACAGACACCCTAAACTGAATAACTGTTAATTAAACTCATATTAATTAAATTGCGGCAAAGTAATCCTAAAATTGTAAATTTCGTAGATTTGGGCTTTCATTCAACCGAATACGTCTGCGCTCTTCACACAGCGTTCGACCAATGGTAGGCATCAACTACGGAACTCCCGAATTGTAAACCACCGATATGAGCAAATTAAACTTGCCGCCCTTTAAACTGGGCGAAACCATTACCCCGGAACAACGCCAGTTCTTTAACAAAAATGGCGTTATTGTTTTCCGTAACTTCATTGAACCTGAAACAGTAAAGCTTTTTATCAGTGAAGTAGAGCGAATTGAAAAAGAGTGGCTTGCCGAAGGACGCGATAAAGTCAACGGTGTCCCGCTGAAATTTGGCCAGGATGAGGCTGGAAATCCAATGATTCAGCGCATGTGCTTCCTCTCGCAACACAGTACTGCTCTTCATGAGTTTTTGCAGGACCCCCGTCTTCAGGCGGTCGTCGATCTGCTTCAACCCTACGAGGGACGAATTGCTGAAATCGAAAAGGACGGGCTTATTCTTAACCACTACGTTCGTACCCCCAACAGTAAGTTCTCGCAAATGGGCTGGCATACCGATAGCCCCCGGGATATTTTCCTCGGACAGCGGATCATGCCGATGCTTAACGTAGGTATCCACCTAAACGCAACCCCTTACGAGAACGGTGGCTTACGCGTGATTCCGGGTACTCACAAGCAGGGAATCTTCAAAATGTTGTTCCGCAAGAAATATTTTGTGGACAACGATCCAGATAAGCATGAAATCGGCTTCGACATGAATGCGGGCGATTTATCGGTACACGATGGTCGTTTGTGGCACCGCGCTCAGCAGTCTCCTCATGTTGGTGAAGCTAGCCGTCGTCGGGTGATGTATGTACCGGTCGTAACGGGTAAATACATGCCGAAAGACGAGAACAGTAAAACGCCGTTCTACCACCGATTTATTTCGAAAGTAAATATTTAAAGAGTTGTAGAGCGACAAAGCTATAGGGTTGTAAAGTGATAATGTGTGTTCTCCACACTACAGCTTTACAATCCTATAGCTTTGTCGCTCTACAACCTAATAACTCTTCTATGGCCTACGCCCTAATTACAGGAGCCAGCCGGGGCATTGGCCTGGCCATTGCCAGCGAATTAGCCCGACGAAAATTCGATCTATTACTGGTAGCTCGCTCGGAAGCGCTTTTACGCGAGATCGCTAGTCAGTTAGCCAGCGAGAATAGTGTAAAAACCGATTTCCTAGCCGTCGATCTGGCCGAAAACGGGGCTGCCCAACAAGTTTACGACTGGTGTACCAGAAAAGGCTATGCTGTTCAGATGCTGGTGAATAATGCGGGGTATGGGTTAAGTGGCACTTTTGAAAAGCATGCTCTCTTTGAGCATACGAATATGATGGCCGTTAACATGACTGCCCTTGTGGAGTTAACCCATCTTTTTCTGCCGCAACTTCGTCAGCAACCCAAAGCGTACATTTTAAATATTGGCAGTTCGGCTGCCTATCAGGCCGTACCGGGCTTAAGTTTGTATTCAGCCTCAAAAGTGTTCGTACTTCAATTTAGCCGGGGGCTCCATCAGGAATTACGAAAAACGTCAGTATCCGTCACCTGCGTTTGTCCAGGTTCTACAGACACTAATTTTGCCGATCGTGCTCAGATTGGCGAAAAAGGCCGTAAAGCGGCTGAGAAAGTGAATATGACTCCTGAAGACGTAGCCCAACAAGCCGTAGAAGCCACGCTGGCTGGACAGACTGAAGTCGTAACGGGCCTGTTGAACAAAGCCGGAAAATTCATGGCCTGGCTACTTCCCAAAGGTTTGGTTGAAAAAACAGCGGGTAGTATTTACGAATAAGCAAAGAGTTTTTCTTGGAGCTAAGCCGTGGTATTCTTACTGATTATCGCGGCTTTTTCGCATTCCGCTACTATGTGGCACTTTAATTGCCATACTACCGTTGTAACCTTATAACAATACAAAGACGTTGGATGCTACATTCACCAAAAAATCATATTCCATAGCCTGCCGACGTCCAACTTTACATGCAATTTTCCGATTTAGAACTAATTGATCCTATCCTGAAGGCGCTGGCCGAAGAAGGATATACCACCCCAACCCCCATTCAGCAACAAGCCATACCTATTTTGCTAAACCGTCGTGATTTACTGGGTTGTGCTCAAACAGGCACGGGTAAAACAGCCGCTTTCGCAATTCCAATTCTGCAACTACTGAACGAAGGGAGGGACAAAAACCTGAAAGCACCCCGACGCATCAAAACGTTGGTGCTGACCCCAACCCGTGAATTAGCCATTCAAATTGCGGAAAGCTTCGCTGCTTACGGCCGTCACCTGCCTATACGGCATACGGTTATTTTTGGTGGTGTTTCGCAGCACGCTCAGGTAAATGCCTTAAAAGCAGGTGTTGATGTGTTGATTGCCACACCCGGCCGTCTGCTTGATCTGATGAATCAGGGATTTATCAATCTGCGTGATGTACAGTATTTCGTTCTTGACGAGGCCGATCGTATGCTCGATATGGGCTTTATTCACGATGTAAAGAAAGTGATTGCACGCCTACCTGAACGTCGGCAATCGCTGTTTTTCTCAGCAACCATGCCGCCCGACGTAGCCAAGCTTGCCGATACGATTTTGCACAATCCGGCGAAAGTGGAAGTTACTCCGGTGTCCTCTACAGCCGATACGATACAGCAGGCCGTATATTTTGTTGGGAAGGAAGATAAGCGAAAACTACTTGTTCATGTTCTGGACGACAAAAAGATCCGTTCGGCATTGGTCTTTGCCCGAACTAAACACGGTGCGGATCGGGTCGTGAAAGATCTGATGAGAGCCGGTATTCAGGCCGAAGCGATACACGGAAACAAATCGCAAAATGCCCGTCAGCGTGCTTTATCGAACTTTAAAAGCCGCGAAACCCGCGTATTGGTCGCTACTGATATTGCCGCCCGGGGCATCGATGTTGATGAACTTTCGCACGTCATCAATTACGAGTTACCCAATATTCCCGAGACGTATGTACATCGAATCGGACGAACTGGTCGGGCTGGTCATGATGGAATTGCACTGTCGTTCTGCGATGCGGAAGAGACAGCCTATCTGAAAGACATCCATAAATTGATCGGCAAAACCGTTCCGGTCGTCGATAACCATCCATACGTACTCGATATCGCTACGGCCGCTGTTTCGCCTGGCCCTACGCAACGACAAGGGCAAAGCCGAAATACCCCCCGGCAGGGAGGGCGTCCCAATGGACCTGCGAGACATGGCTCACCTCGGAATGGTGGAGATCGTAATGATCGCCGGTCTGAGCAATCCGACAACGGGAGTCAGCCACGAAATAATGCAGGTAGACCGTCGAATCAGGGGCAACGGACTAATGCCCATCGGCGTTCTGACAGCAATCAACCTGCGAAACGAAATGGCGAGACCTCTGATCGGCCAGACCGAGGAACAGGAAATAGTCGATTTATGAATTTCGGTTCTGACAAGAATTATTAGCCAGTACCCAGCAGTCGATAGAAGACATTCGATCCTGAAACCTTCTATCGACTGCTGATAATCAAGCGTTTTGAAGTTGATCAGGCCTCTTTTTGACAATACTGATTTTACCATTTCGCTCAATCAGGATTTTCTTTACATTTTCCAGCGTCGCTTCCTGACCTACTTGCCTGACGGCTTCCCGCAAATCCTGCTCACTAATCAGCATGGCATTCATATTCGCTCGATTGTAGTGGCCATTCTCATAAAGAACTTTGTCGTTTCCACTTACCAATCGACTAATGGTTGGATTATGAATACAAAGGTACGCCATCCAACGATGCAGTATTGCCAAGGTCAGACTAGCGCCTATAGCGCCAGTAAAGGATGATGCACCGACAATAGCCCGACTCAACGTAGCACCTAGTAATAGTGAGATAACGGTATCAAAAGGCGAACGTAGCCCAAACGCCCGCCGACCGGATAATCGTACTAAGGCGACTGCTATCAGAAATATAGCGATGGCTCGAAACATCATTTGGCCATCGGTTAGCGAGTCGTCTTTTTGAAAAATATCGCCCAAAAACTCAGTCAACATAGTCTGCTACAGTCTGTCAATGTTAAGTAATTGTTAAGACGTTTTTAGCGTCATAACCGTAGCATTCGACAATGGTTCAGGAGATCATTGAATATCCAGCTAATAGAAAAATCCCCACTAGATGCGCTTAGCTCATCCAGTGGGGATTAAAAATGGGGTGCTATACCTTATTTTACCGTCGTCAATACTTTTTGCATTTGATCGGCGACGAACTGATTACCTACATCATTAAGGTGTACACGATCAGTCGTAAGAATGCCCCTATCTTTATTTTCACGATTATTCTCCAAATTGTAACCCAGGAAAGCTTTGCGTAAATCTACCAATGGCAGATTCTGCTTTTTGGCTATATCACGAATAAATTGGCTATACTGATTCAAATCGCCATCCTGTTGATTGGTCATATCTGTTTTCTCGCCAATAGCCGCAGGTGTACACAATACAACCCGAATATTAGCCGCCTGAAGCTTTTTAACGACTGCTTCGTAAAATCTAACAAACTTATCAGGATCAGTTCCGGTACCCGATGTAGCTTTGTGCCAAACATCATTTACGCCCACCCAAATCACGACAACGTCGGGTTTTTGCACAATCACGTCGTCGTCCATCCGAAGAAATAGGTCATAAATTTTATTTCCGCCGATGCCAGCCCCCAACAGTTCGTATTGATCGGCGGGGAGATTTTTTTTCATCACATCGATGTAACCACCGGGTTTTACTCCTGCCTGTGTAATAGAATCACCGAAAAAAACGACGCGGGTTGGCTTAGCCACCGTCATAGCCAGCATACCAGCGGCCACCAGCAATACAAAAAGTCGATAGATTGTTTTCATAGTCAGCAAAGCTACAGAAACACCAAATTTACCTGATGTTGGTCTAGTAAAAATTCTTACCTCCGTATGAGCACGCCCGGATATGCGCCAGTTCCTTTCTGATTCTGATAAACAAGTTTTCCAGCTACCCAGACGGCTTCGATTCCTGTCGACAGGGCTTTGTTATCGCCAATACGGGCATTATCGGCAATCGAATTTGGGTTAAATAATACTAAATCCGCGAAATAGCCAGGAGTGATCAATCCGCGCTCCTTCAATCCGATATGTTCGGCACTCAGGCTGGTCATTTTTTGAATAGCTGTTTCGAGGGATATCACTTTCAACTCGCGCACATAACGCCCTAGTACCCGTGGGAATGAGCCGTAGCCGCGTGGGTGCCCTTCAATAGAGCCATCCGAGCAAATATTAGTATGCGGCCAGGCAAGGAAATTTTTTACATCTGTATCATCCATAGACTTTGCCATAATGGCCTCAACACCACCTGCATCGGGATTTTTTATAGCATAAGCCGACGCTTCCGCCACTAAGCCTGCTAAGGTTTTAGCGGGTGTCTCCTGACGAAGTTTAGCAATATCACTGACTGTTTTTCCGGCATAGATCGGGTTGGCGGCAAATCGAACCAATACCGATTGGGCCGGGTCGAAAAGCTGACTGACTGCAAAACTGGCGCTGGCATCATTAGTATAATCTCGCTTTGGGAACAAGACGCGCATGGTCGACATCCAGAAATCATACGGATAACAGTCGGCAGTGATATTTACGCCTTCGGCCCGCGCTTTTTCCAGCCCAGCCAACAGATTCGTCGATTGCCCCCAATTCTCGCGCAGAGCAATTTTCAGGTGCGAAATCTGCACAGGCATATTCGTGGTCCGGCCAATCTGAATAATTTCATCTATGGCATCATCCAGCGATACATCTTCACTGCGTATGTGGCTAATATATCGTCCTCCCGAATCAGCCGCCGTTTTCGCAAGTTGCAGTATTTCGTCGCGATTGGAGAAGAAAGCAGATTCGTATTCCAGTCCCGTTGCCAATCCCAGCGAACCGGCCTTCATTTCGGTCCGTAACAGGTCTTTCATACGGTCTACTTCGTCGGGTTTAGCCGTTCGATACAGCCCATTCGCCCCCATTACTTTATGACGCAACATCGCATGACCTGTATAACTGGCGACATTCACCGCAACGGGTCGACGTTTTAGTCGAGCTTGTAGGGTATCCATAGGTACACCTCCCCCATCCTGTCCGACGACAATCGTTGTAATTCCCTGGTTAACAACGGCCAAAGCATCAGGATGCTCCATTAATCCACCATCGTGGTGGCTATGACTATCAATGAATCCGGGGGCAAGTACCAGCCCTTTTCCATCCGTAACCGATTCATTGGAGAAAGGACTAAGATTACCTATTTCCCAAATCCGGTCGTTTCGAAGCCGAACCGTTGCTTTACGTGATGCGGTGCCAGTTCCATCAATTAGTTGGATATTCCTGATTAGCTGCGTTTTAGGTAGTTGAACTGGCTTGCCATCCAAAATGTCACGCGCTACACGCCCTGCCGCATTTGTTCCGTTGGTGAGGACGATCAGCGTTTGTTTTTTATCGATATACCGAACAATCAACGTTCGAAAACCAACCCAGCTCCCTGTATGCTGAAGTATTTTTCCATCGGCGTCAATTCCCCAGCCAAAGCCATACGGATACGTAGTCCCGTCGTTCAGTTTCACGGGGGTAAACGCTTCCTGAAGAGTACTGGCTTTCACTAGTTTCTCCGTATAAAGTGCCTGACTCCAGCTAAGCAAATCTTCAGCGGATGAATACACATTTCCATCACCAATTACGCCGTCTAGTCGGATCAGGTCATTCGGCACATTTTTGCCATTTTCCCGATTGAAGCCATACACCCGATTGCGCGGTATCGTACTGCTTTTGTGCTTATAGATATACGTGTTCTTTAATTTGAGTGGTTGCACTATATTCTGCTCGAAGAACTTTTCGACAGAAATTCCGCTCACTTTGGCAATAATTGACCCTAGCACCACATAGCCCGTATTGCAATATTCCCAGCGGTCGCCGGATTGAAAAACAAGGGGTGGCTGGTGCTGATGAAGCAATTGCAGCATTCCATCGTTAGTCAAGGTATCAAGCGGACCAAGGTATTTTTGCGCCAGATCGAAATATTCGGGCAATCCGGAAGTATGATTTAACAGATCACGGACTGAAATAGCCTGGTATGGGAAATCAGGTAGATAGGTTTGTACAGCTTCATCGTAATTGAGCTTTCCGCGCTCCTGTAATTGCATGATCATCATCGCGATAAACTGCTTCGAGACCGACGCGAGGTTGAAAGCCGAGCCAATTGTCAATGGTTCTTTAGTAGCAATGTTAGCAGTTCCTAATACTTTTTGAAAACGTATAGTCCCTTGTTCGGCAAAGAGCACAACGCCGTTGAACATGGCCTGATTATGCAGTACAGTTAGAGAAGAATCAAGCGTTTTGAAACGTTTTTGCCATAGGGTTTCTGGCGATTGGGCGTGACTCGTGAAGTGGGTAAGGGCACTAAAAATAAGGCAACAAGTTACGAAAATAGAACGCATAGGCAGGCGAAGAAAGTTAGGGCAATAAAATCCCTTACCTGCAATATATTTGGCGGTTATTGCCATATTGCCGCAAAAAATCGCGGTAATATAGATTTCTATGAACAATCGAGCTCTTTTGCTCACGGATGGCTTACTAAGTACACCCAATGCCAAAACCGCCCACGGATTGATTCGAGGCACAGAGCGATATACCGTCATTGGCGTTATTGATGACCCTACAGCTGGTCAGGATGCGGGTGTTTTATTGGATGGAACGCACCGAAACATACCTGTTTTTTCATCTGTCGATGAGGCACTTAACCAAGTTGATTCGGTTCACTATGCGATCGTTGCGATTGCGACGAACGGAGGAATTTTACCCCCAGCGATGCTAACCGACATAAAACGCTGTCTTGAACGGGGTCTGTCGATTGTAAACGGATTACACGAATTCTTAGCCGAAAAACCGGATATTGTTGCCCTTTCAAAGCAATACGGTGGTCAGCTCATCGACGTACGAAGGCCCAAACCACGCCATGAACTTTATTTCTGGACCGGCGAAGTCAACCAGATTACTGTGCCAATCATTGCTGTAATCGGTACCGACTGTGCCTTGGGGAAACGAACAACCGCTCGTCTTCTTCGAGAAGCCTGCAATCGGCAGGGACTAAATGCACAGATGATTTATACAGGTCAAACGGGCTGGCTCCAGGGTGGGAAATATGGTTTTGTGTTTGATTCGACGCTCAACGATTTTGTATCCGGAGAACTGGAACACGCGCTAGTCTCCTGCTGGCGCGAAACGGGTGCCGATGTTTTGTTCATCGAAGGGCAGGCTGCCCTGCGCAATCCGAGTGGTCCGTGTGGTTCCGAATTTTTAGTATCGGGAAATGCGCGACATGTTGTATTAGTGCATGCGCCGAAACGCACGTATTACGATCACGATCCGGCCTGGGGTAAAATCCCTTCGGTAGAATCCGAAATTGCGCTGATTCGAGCGTATGACTCGGAGGTTATTGCGCTGGCGCTCAATACGGAAGATTGTACAACCGAAGAAGCCTTTGCTTTTCAGAAATCGTACGCTGAACGACTCGGCATTCCGGTTTTGCTGCCATTACAGGAAGGCGTCGACGCGGCTATTCCCTTCATTCACACTCTACTCTCAAAGCATCATGCGGATTAAATCAATTCGGGCATTTATCCGGAATCTGGCACTCACCAAGCCGTATACCATTGCCTATCAGACGACTTCTGACGTTGAAAATGTCTTTCTGGAAATTGAACTGGAGAATAGTCTGATTGGCCTTGGAGCAGCGAATCCGTCTCCCGAAGTGGTTGGAGAATCACCAGAGCAGGCATTACAAAATTTGCAGGGAGAATGGACAATGGGGTTGATTGGTAAAGACATCCGACTCTTTCGACATTGGATTCGCGACAGTCAGCAACAATTCCCAAACGCACCCGGTACGTTGGCGGCAATGGATATTGCTCTGCACGATGCGTTTGGGCAATTTTTAGGGATTCCAGTCGTACAGTTTTACGGGCAGAAAATTCAGTCACTTCCGACGTCGGTAACGATTGGGATTATGAATGTAGCCGATACATTGGCTGAAGCCGCTTATTATTATCGCCAGGGATTCCGGGTATTGAAAGTCAAAACGGGGCTGAATGTGGAGGAAGATATTGAACGGGCCATTAAGCTTCGGGAAACGTATCATCAAAACATAACAATTCGCGTAGATGCCAATCAAGGGTACTCATTCGTGGATTTGCAGCGCTTTTGTTCGGATACTACCCAAACAGATATTGAGCTGATCGAGCAACCACTTCCGGTTGGTCAGGAGCGAGAACTGCTATCTTTATCAGCGGAAATTCGTCAAACTCTTGCGGCTGATGAATCACTAAAAGGACCGACAGCCGCGCTACATTTAACAGCTCAGCCGCAACCTTTTGGGATTTATAACATAAAGCTCATGAAATGCGGAGGAATTCTTTCGGCTTTGGACATAGCCACCATTGCCAGACCTGCCGGGATTTCCCTATTTTGGGGCTGTAACGATGAAAGTCGAGTAAGCATCACAGCCGCTCTACACGCAGCGTTTGCCTGTCCACACACGCGCTACATTGATCTTGACGGCAGTTTCGATCTGGCGGAAGATGTCGTATCTGGCGGATTCATTGTCGAAGATGGGTATATGCGCCCGAATGGTGGCAGTGGATTAGGCTTGACAAAATAGCTTGAGATTCAACGTTTGACATACCATTCAATGCTCCCCTATTTTCCTTTCGGTCAACGGTTTAACGACAAAATGGGCACATTGCCGCTGTCTGAAAAAGATCGATTAATTGACGTGGATGAGCATTATTGGGCCGAAGTTAACCTGAAACGGCAACTACTCACCGAGCTTCCTGGCTATTATTTCCAGGCTCTACCGGATTATGAATTGGCTCAATGGGACGTATTGGAATTGGTTTTACAAAATCTGGCGCGGACATATCCTAGCCAATTTGGACTTGAGCAGAATGGTGATCATTGGCACTTTACGAATCAGCTCCTAAGCGAAGCAGCAACATTTACTAGTGGTGATTCGAGTACCCTTCCTCTAGCACCCCTCAATTGGGTTGGTCGACACATACAGGAAGATTTACTTATCCTTTCAGGCACTGACAGCAGGCTGGTAGCTGGCCAGCTTTGCTTCGGAAACGACTGGAGTCTGGACGAAAAAATCGGGCTTCCGTTCTGGCAGATTCACGCGCCCATCACGCCAATCGTCGAACCAATGGTGCGAGCGGCTCAGGCATTTATGGAGCGTTTACCCGTCGGTCGACCTGTCTGGCGAATGAACTGGAGTGTTAAGGTTAGTGATCAACTCGACATGACGAGTCGTCATACACCAACGCTTAAGCAGCGACTCGCCGACCAATTGCCCCAATTAACCCCAGAAACCATTGGCGACCAGCTTTACGTCCGTGTTGAACGTCAGACGCTTACCCGGCTTCCCCGATCTGGTGCAATTTTATTTAGTATTCACACCTATCAGAATTTACTCGCTCATGAAGCATCCGATCCAGAGCGGGCGGCCCGAATGGCGCAGGTTTTCAGCACAACGCCTGAAGCCATGTTAGACTACAAAAGCATGACTGGATTTTTACCTGCTTTATTATCCTACTTAGCGAATAGCCAACGAACGAATCATTCCAAAACTACTGACTATTGACCATCGACTAGCAACTATATGCCCCATCTCTCCCGTTCACTAGACACTCGTTCGGCCATTTTATTAGTCGTTAGCGGCATTATTGGGTCAGGCGTTTTTAAAAAGGTAGCCCCAATGGCAGCTGAATTGGGCTCTCCGCTACTGGTTTTAGGTTGCTGGGTTGCAGCAGGCCTGGTGAGCCTTTCGGGGGCCTTAACGTATGCCGAAATGGCGGGAATGTTTCCTCAGTCGGGCGGGGAATATGTGTATTTTAAAAAGATTTACGGACGTTTCTTCGCCTTTCTGTACGGATGGGGAGCTTTTGCGGTGATGCGAACAGCGACTATTGCAGCGCTCTCTTATATTTTCGGCCAATCCCTAATTTCGCTAACCAACGTTCCTGACGAATCAGTCGAACTTGCCGTAAAATCTGTAGCTACCCTTCTAATTCTCTTTCTTAGTCTGATTAATTATCGAGGCATCACCTTTGCGGAAGAGCTTAGTCGAGCACTATTGTACCTGATTTTTGGAGCCGTTGCGGTAATTGCCATTCTGGGCTTCCGAGCCGACTCAGGAAGCCTATCCAACCTAGTTCATGCTATCCCAAAGGCTAGCAGTAGTGCGTACGGGAGTTTGCTAGGGTCGCTGGTTGTGGCTTCCCTGGGTGCCTTTTGGGGATACGACGGCTGGAATCAGATCGGCTATATCGGCGAAGAAATCAAGAATCCGCAACGTAATCTTCCGCTGGCGCTTGGGATTGGCACAACCATCGTTGTCGGGATTTACGTACTCCTGAACATTGTGTACGTCTACGTTTTGCCGATAGAAACGCTGGCTCATCTGGCTAGTACCCCCGGAAAAATTGCCGCTGTTGAAGTTGTTCGGGTGGCTGCTGGAAGTTTTGGGGCTACCTTTATTTCCATCCTGATTCTAGTTACCACGTCCAATTCGACCAATGCGTCGATTCTGATGCCCGCCCGGGTTTTCTTTGCGATGGCCCGCGATGGACTATTTTTTAGAGCCGCAGCCGTTATTCACCCTCGCTATCAAACGCCATCGGTTGCCATTCTGCTTCAATGCGCGTGGTCGCTTGTGTTAGTCTGGTCGGGCAGTTTCGATCAACTGACAGACATGCTGGTTTTTGCGTCCTTTATCTTCTACGGCGCAACCGCCCTGGCTGTTATCCTGCTGCGGCATCGGGAACCCGAGCGAATCCGCCCCTATCGGGTAATTGGCTATCCTGTGGTGCCCATTTTTTTCGGCAGTTGTTGTGCACTACTCGTTGTAATGACTCTCATTAATCAACCACGCGAAGCCCTGACGGGACTGGGTTTAATTGCCACAGGTTTACCCTTCTACTGGGTTTGGAGCAAAAAGACGATTCAACCCTGATGTCCGGGTTGACACTCCTAGTCAATTACCGGATATCCCTTGTCGATCCAGTCAGTTTTTAGGTTCTTGGCTAGATTCAGCAGTTTGTGATTCCTGAACCCCATCTCGTTGAGCTTCGTAAATGCTGGCCGAACATTGGGGCAATTTTTGAAAGGGCAGCAGCCACAATAGATCACAATGGCCCGGTCTTTCGGTTCTTTACTCAGCAATTTCTCCAGTTTGGCTATGTTTTCCGCTTCGCTGCCTGGCCCAATACCAACTGACGTTTTGATTGTAGCCGCCGGACCAATACTAATAATGAGCGGTTTAGTTGCATTCGGCGTTAAAATGGTGGAAGCAAGATCGGCTGGTTCGAGGAGTTGATTTGGGCCCCAGGGTTCGGCTTTTTTCCAGCTTACCTGCGTCAGAATTACGCAAAGTAGCAACAGAAACATAGGTACTCCAGAGAAAAATAATGCGGAACGGGTCAGTTTAGTTTTCATAGGTTTGCGAGTAATGTGGTACGAATTTGCTGAATATGACTGACTAAGTCAGGCCAAAAATAAAAGAAATGCGTGGCAATCTGGTCGTAATAGGCCGTAAAGTCCTCAATAGCGGTATCCAGACCCGAGGGATAAGCAGTACGACGAGAAACACCTTTCAATGAACGATCAATGCCTTCCGTAAACTGATAACTGGTCAGCCAGTCGTGCCGAATCATGTATTCAGCCATACGAGCGGCCGCAGCAGGCAATCGAGACGTATTTTGCTGTATTGTCTGGTAAAAAAAAGGCACAAACTCATTCAGGCGCTCGCCCGTCAGTTCATAGAAATGTTTCGATAGAAAATGATCGAAAAAAATATCGACAGCCGCACCGGCGTACTTATGGCAACGTGGATGCAAAATATCCCGTATAGCCGCCACAGCAGGGTGCTCATCGGTAAATGAGTCGATAGCGCGGTGAACCCGAACACCAGCAATCTCACCTGCTGTCAGTTGGTGCCGCACGCTGGTTGGATCGCCTTTTATAAAATCACCAATGAAATTGCCAATGATTATTTCTGGATGCCGGTCGGATAGGTAAGCATGTGCCAAAATATTCATGGCACAAGTTGGTTTGTAGATGATTCATTAGCTGATGGTTCTTTTCCAGATTCGTACCGCTCGACGGTAACACCGAAACGACGCAGAAAATCAACGCCTTCGTCGGTACCAATTCCTTTATACGCAGCATAGGAATTCAAATAAACCACCCGCGCGATTTTCATGCTGTAGATAATTCGGGCACAGGCAATGCAAGGCGATAACGTTACATAAATCGTAGATCCTTCTATCTCTGAACCGTTTTTAGCGGCATACAAAATCGCATTCTGTTCGGCATGCAGGGCCAGCGAACACGACCCTTTGGAATCCCGTGGGCAGCCAGTTTCTGGAAATTCCTCATCACAGTTGTGAGTACCGGCGGGCGGGCCGTTGTAGCCAATCGAAATAATCCGAGTATCGCGGGTTAATACGGCCCCAACCTGTGCTTTGATACAATGCGAACGCTTGGCCAGATTGACGGCAAGGTCCATGAAAATATCATCGAAGCGTGGTCGTGACGAGTTTTGTTTAGCATGGGGAATTGGTGTATCAATCGGTTCTCGCATCCGGTAAAGATACAGTAAGCCCGACCAAAAAACAGCAGGTATGTCGCACCTAATTCCTGAATCAGGCTTTGGTTTTGTCTTGGACGCTATCCCAATCGTTCCCCTCGTATCAACATAGCCTGCTCAATGGATTGCTCCTTCAACGACATGTACTGAATACGCTCAGGATCGTTGCTGTAGGCTTTAAAATCTGCCATTTCAGGAAAGGTAACGATGTGAATCTCGTAGGGATAGCCAAATTCGGTTGTAATGACCGACGGCTTTGGCGGCCGGACCCGATAAAGCAATAGGCCATTATGGCGTTCCAGCAAGGGTAACACTTTATCTTCAAACGCATGAAAGGTATCTTCTTCCCCTTCCCGAACAAAGACAATCTGAGTGAAGTAAAGCATTACTTTAATTTAGTTTCAGGTTAAAACTCCCCCTTATTTACGTCGGCTTTCCAGAAAATGCTCGATCCGATCCAGTGCTAGATTGAGCTCATCGACGGTTGGCAAACAGACGATGCGGAAATGATCGTTGGATGTATAGTTGAAGCCATTGCCCGATACGACCAACACTTTCTGTTCCGTAAGCAAGTTCAGCACGAAATCGTCGTCGTCGGCTAAATTGAACTGCGACAGATCGATTTTTGGAAAAATGTATAGGGCACCTTTGGGTTTCACGCAAGTTATGCCCGGAATGGCAGTCATCCGTTCATACGCCAGCATGATCTGCTTGTGCAATCGACCTGTTGGAATCACCAGATCATGAATACTCTGATAACCACCCAGAGCCGTCTGGATTGCGTATTGCGTTGGTACATTGGCGCACAGGCGCATACTGGCTAACAGTGTTAACCCTTCGATATACGACTTAGCCCGATGTCGCGCTCCACTCAGAATCATCCAGCCACCTCGAAAACCAGCGGCACGGTAATTCTTCGACAGACCGCCCATCGTAATACAAAGCGTATCCGAAATCATTTTCGAGATGGGGTAATGAACCGCTTCATCGTACAGGATACGGTCGTAGATCTCATCCGAGAAAACAATGAGTTTGTGTCGTTCAGCAATTCGGGCGATGCCTTCCAATACCGATTTATCGTAAACCGCTCCAGTGGGATTATTCGGATTGATAACGACAATAGCCCGCGTTCGGGGAGTAATTTTCCGACTCAGATCGTCCAGATCAGGATTCCAGTCAGAGGCTTCATCGCAAATGTAGTGAACGGGTTTTCCTCCGCAGAATGCAACAGAAGCCGTCCAGAGTGGGTAATCGGGCGACGGCACCAGCACTTCATCGCCTTCATTGAGTAGCGCTTGCATGGAAAGCATAATCAACTCACTAACCCCGTTTCCGATGTAAATATCGTTGATTGTGATACCTGGTAAGCCAATGTTCTGCGTATGGTGCATCACGGCTTTTCGAGCGGCAAATAGCCCCCGCGAATCAGAATAGCCCTGCGCATTTCGAATATTCAGGATAATATCGTGAACGATTTCGTCGGGCGCATCGAAACCAAACGTGGCCGGATTGCCAATATTCAGGCTGATAATTTTATAACCCTGACTCTCCAGTTCAAGCGACTTCTCATAAATCGGGCCGCGAATGTCGTATTTGAGATGTGTAAGCCGGTCACTTTTCAGTATTTCCATTGCAGGCACTTCTACGTCTTGCAGGTAATCCACTTCTACTTCCATGCCGCAAAAGTACAGAAAGTAAATCAACTTGACCGTCGACGTTTACTTTCCGGGCTGCAGAATTTTCAGCAACGAATAACCATCTGTATACTTAATGTTTTCAATCTTCCAGCCCTTTGGCTCCTGCGTCAGTAAAAAAACAATGAGTTGCTTTTGTTTGAAATTCTCGAAAGTAACATTTACGGTCGCTTTGTTCCCCTGAATTTTAGCAGGATGAATCGCAAACTTTTTAATTTCAGTATCCTGCGCGTTATAGAGCGGGTCACCATCAATAGCACCGACTTCATCTTTCGACTCAATGGCATCTTTCCAGATCAGATCAGCGAGCTTTTTAGTGAAATACGTATCCAGCAAAACCCGATTTTTAGTTTGAAAAAATGGGCTTTGCTTTGCGTGTTGCTGATACAAATTGGCAACGACTTTATCGGGTGAAGTTGTTGGTGATTGTACGAACCAAAGACGAATAGTGATGAGTAGTAAAAAAGGTAGGGTTTTCATGCGATTTAGTAAACAATCTTGAACTGACTGTTCAGCAAAGGTATTCGCTATCGTTCTGAAGAAAAGGAAATTTTACGTTTCCGGTAAATACCCTTACAATCGAGGTAACCACATGCCCATGGTAGCACCAAAAATCCCAATCCCTGTGATAATGGTACACAGAAAAATGGTTACCGCTGTGATTAGGCGAAAGGTATTATTCTGTCGTTTCTGAGCGTACAGATACAGCTCCAGCACAATTAGTGAAAGCGGAAGGGCATAGGTAAACACAGACAGAAATGAGAGAAATGGCCCCGTGAACGTTTTGGGATCAAAACCGGCTGGCCCACCATTGATTAGCAGCCAGCACATCAGGCCAACTCTGAAAAACCACACCCCATTCGTCACCATAAACAGTCGCAGTGCCCAAACTCTATGTTTATCGAATTGACGACCCCTGGCGTAACGAATGGTAAACAAGGCAAACAAAATAATGTAAATAGCCTGAATACTGATGCTGATATGTTGAATAGAATCTCCTACCGCACCGCGAGTCCAGACCATAAATAAACCAGCCGCGCTCACCACAATAGCCGTTATGACGTATAGCCTGCCAACCCAGCGATGAAAACGAGGGAAGTGCCGACGTATCTGTGGCATTAACTGAAGGGGACCACCAATGACCAATATTGCAGCCAACAATATATGGCTTCCAACAACCAGATTACCTTTCCAATCCCCTTCAACATAACCATGCGGCAACACTTTATTCCATCGGTCAAAATCGCCCGTAATAGTGGTTTTACCATAAAACAGGAGAATATACAGGCCAAATAGCCATTGCCCCACTATCGCGACGGCAAGCCATGTCGTTGCTGCAATAGTCAGGAGTTTAGTAGCAAAAGAAGCATTTAACGGGTCAGATAATCGGACGGTTGTTGTCATCATGGCGACAGGTGTTAAGTTTCACTCAAACTTAAACTGAGCCTTTATCTGACTGATTAGACAAATGTCCAATAGGGATGAACGGTTCTATTTCAGGTTAAACCTCTAGCAATCACCTAACCCCTAAGTCGGCTAAGATGCCGTTGCGTGATACCCAAATAGGATGCGATGTATCGCAAAGGGACGTGTTGAATGATGCCTGGTTTTTCTCTCAGAAATTTTTGATAGCGCGCTTCGGCCGTCAACGTGGTCATGTCAGTGATCCGTCGCTTATCTTCTTCCAGATGTTTCTGCAGAATCTGAATGGTATAATCCTTCTGCGTAAAACTGCGTTGCGCAACGGCATCTACATCATCTCGATTAATACGTAACAGTTCGCAATCCGTAATACAGTGTATGTTTTCATTGGACACCGTGCGGTGCATAAAATGGAAGTACGACGTAAAAAATCGGGAGCCATTGTTGAGGTCGGTCGTAATTTCGTTATCGTCCTGGTCAATGTGGAAGTTGCGCATGTACCCCGAAACGATAAAGTTGTGGTATTGAGGCACCTGACCAGCTGGTTCAATAATCGTGTCTTTAGACACAAAAATCGGTTTGAATGTTTGCCGAATAGAGGTTTTATCGGCTTCTGGCAAGATCAGAATCTCTTCGACATAACTGAAAAACTTCTGGTAGTAATGCTCCATACTCAGCTGTTACTCTTGATTTTCAACTATTTGCGGGCCATACATAGCAATCTTACGGGTAACTTCTTTGATTGCTTTTGTATGCTCAGGCCTCACTTTTTCTATATCAAGCGTACCGCCAAGAATACACATCTCTTTATGGCGAAATCGTTTTCCGAGCCGGTCATCCAGCATAATGGCCTGCATACTTTGGGCGATACCGATTTCTTCTAAAAAATGATTGGGATGCCCTGCAGTACAAACAACAAGCCCATAGTTGACCCGTTTCATACTAAGATTCGAATCCATCTGCCTGTAGGCATACCCGACGGTATAAACGCGATCAAACCACCCTTTCAATTTCGCCGGACAATCGCTCCACCAGATTGGATACAAGAAAATAATACTGTCTGCCCGCTCATTTTTTTTTTGTTCCTCGAGTACGTCTTCAGGAATAGGCAAGGATGTATTGGCAAACCCTTCCCGATTATATTCTTCCTCAGTCATATCACTCGGGAAATTCATCGCATACAAGTCAGAAATCTCAACCTCCCAATCCGACTGTCGGATTTCCTCAACCAACTGCATTAATACATTATATGTGTAAGACTCTTTACTTGGATGACAATAGATGATTAATATAGTCATTAGTTGAATTCTGTGGTTAGACCAACCAGTCATTGGCATCGTGTAGGTTAGAAAGAAACGCTCTCGTTACAAACTCCCCAAGAGCACGCTACGTATACTAGCTCCCACAAGTTACTTAAAATCCTTAAACGAATTTTAGTCGGCTGGCCAACAACAAAAATCTCCACGAGCCACATAGCCTGCGGAGATCCATACCAAGCTATTTCTCTTGAATTCAATTCAGTATGAACAAAACGGCGACGTCAACATCACAGGTTTCTTCGGTGAATATTGATTTACGTTATCTGTTCAATTAAGTCAAAACGCTCAGGAGTAGTCGTGACGTCACTACGTCTTTTTCACAAAATCCATCTGTCATTTGTCGTTACCAATTTCGTTTATGCTCCGATTTCTTTCCATCTACCGAAGTTTTATGCTGCTAAGTATGGTCTTTTCAGGTCTTTCGGCCGCGCAGGCCCAGTCGAAAGCCCCACAGAAAATGTATATGTACCTGATTTACCACAAACTGAATCCGGGGCTCACCATTCAGGATGCGTTACCTGTTGAGCGCGAATGGAAAAAAGTGAATCAGGCGGCTGTAGATGAAGGCAAACTCGAAGGATGGTACATGACTGTAAAGCAGTTTACATCCAATCCAAATCAGACCGAATATGATTATGTAACCCGGATTCTCACGCGTGAAATGGCCATTCGGGGCGCTTCGCCAGAAGCTATGGCGCGTATGTACGGCGATAGTGTTCAGATAAAAATGGCGGATTTGCAGAAACGGGACCGGAATACAGCACCCGTTGTTAAAATCGAAATTTGGGAAATTACAGACGGGACATTTGCCCCAAAATTCGCTCCTGATGGAACGCAGCTTATGGTTGTTGAGCGCATGAAACGGAGAAATCCGGGTGCAGATTACGATGGGGCAGTCAGTCAGATGAAGAAGCTGAGCGAGGAACGCATAAAGCGGAATAACCTGCTTGGCTGGGATTTTTCGAACCTGGTGATTCCGAATGGTAGTGAAAAAGGTTACGAATTCAGTACGGCTCATTTTGTGAAGAGTTTAGGTGATTTTGCCAATCCGAACCTTTCCGATTCGGGAACGTCCATTATGACGCCATCGGCCTATAAGCAACACCGCAGTCAGGTGGCCCAAACGTTCGATGTTGTGCGTCAGGAAGTCTATCGATTCATGGAGTTTACAACTAAGCCTGGTAATTGACCAGGTAAATCTTCGTTCCAACAAAAACATAGCGTATGGAGTGTGTACTGGCATGGTTATTTCTGGAAAATTGGAGGATCGTTATCTATCCAGAAATTATACACATGATTACCGAAAAAAAACTCCTGTTGGCTATTTGTTGCCTATTTGCCTTACTGACTTCATGCGCTCAGGGAGTCGATGAGTTAACACCAGAAAAAGGTAAGTATGTAGTTGCCATGCGCATGAAATCGAGCAACAATGTATTAACGGATTATCTAATCCAAACAACATCGATTACAAGTGGTACCCTATCGGCGAATCGACAGGGAATCGATCAGAAAGGAGCCCGAACGTATGCGCAGGTTGGCCAGACCATTTTTAGTGTGGGTAGCAGTACAGCTACACAGGGAATCCCGATCGGGATCGGCTATACGCTGAATGCGTCCGACTCTCTGACGCAGAAAGGCAGTATTACATTCGATAAAAACTTTGATATTCCAACCCAATTAGATGCCAATACTCTGGGGGCCATTCAAATTCCAAGGACGATACCCGAGAATAACACAGCCATTTTTTACACGGCAAATGCGCAATCGGTTTCACTGACTAACAAAGTAGCAAGAAGCCTGAATCCGTTGTTTGGGAAAGATATTGTCTGGCCTTCCGGTATGCAGCTTCGGGATAATCGGGTATACATCTCGTATTACCTGCAAAATCGCTTCGACTACAGTACGCCTTTCACGGACACCGCTTACGTTGCAGTGTATACGTACCCAGATTTTACACTGGATAAAGTAATCAAGGATACGCGGACTGGTCCTGCAGGTTCGTTTAATGGAAATAATGGAATCTTTCAGACCGAAACCTGGGATTTATACACGTTAGCTTCATCAGGTTATACGTTCTCACAACGAACCAAGCCATCCGGTTTTCTTCGCATTAAAAACGGTGCTCAGACGTTCGATCCAGACTATTTTTTTAATACTGATCTGATTACCGGCGGCCTGAAAATCTATTACGCCCAATATGTTGGTAATGGGCAGGTATTGGCCGAAGTCGGGCAGTTTCCCCAGGCAAATGGCCAATGGGCTTCAGACAATGTTAGCCTGAAAGTTGCTTTATTCGATTTAAACGCCAAAACTGTCCGATATGTATCCGGCGGAATTCCTAACCACGCCGGACAAGCAGGGGTTCCTCTTGCGTTTCTGGTCGATAATGGCAAGGCGTATTTACCGGTCACTGCCGATACAGATGGCACCTACATCTGGGAAATTGACCTAGTCAACGCTACCGCTAAGCGAGGGGCTAAAGTTGATGGGAATTACATAGTGGGCATTTTCAAGCTCAACTAAAACTATCTCTTTACTTTTTATTTACAGCTAGCACCCAAGCACACAGCAAGGGTTTGGCAGTATTCTTGTTAAGGAGTTTTTATGGTTTTCCCAAAATCGATCACCTTCACCACAGCCTTCACATTATACAGTTGTAAGACCTGGCGTTCTGTCTCCTTAATCTGCTCATCCGATGAGGTTCTGGTGACTTGAACCTGTGGCTGATAGGATACACTTTGATTCATTATCAACCATGTCAGCAATAAAACAATAACGAGTTTCATAGACGGGTTGAGACTTACTATTGAATAGGTGTTACCGTATATCCTTTTTTGCGAAGTAGATTAATAACGCCGTTTTCGCTACCCAGATGACCGGCACCAAACGCAAAGAAAGTTGGTTTTTCCTGAGCGGCTTTCTCAATGACCGGAATCCAGCTGGCATTTCGCTTATCCAGCAAATCGCTTTCGTAGCCGTTCATTCCGCCATCATACTGGCTACTCTTCATCTGTTTCATCAATTTAGCCAGATCATGCGCTTTGTAGGCATCGAGGAAATCCTGGAACTCTTTACTGGCTTCTTCCGGCTTACGCGCCATATCGACCAAACTTTTAAGCTGCGTTTCCATTGGAATTTTGTTGAGAGCAGCCAGTTGCGCGTCAAGGGATTCGAGTCCGAAGATTTCTTTTTTATCTTTTTGAGCCATTTGCATAAACGTCATATCATACGAAGCTGGCTGGCAATTCAGAATTCCCATATAGATCATCGACATCAACCCAATCGGCTTCATCATCTCCATTTGCGACAAGCTCATATTGGTCTTCTGCTTCAGATAATTATCCAGTATGGTATAATCCTCCTTTGATAAGTAATCTTTAATCGTGGTCCCATCGGTCATCATAGCGGCCCGCATCATGCCACTCATCATAGCCGGATCGTCCAGATCAAGCTCCAGATATACTTGCTGGGCTTCATTAATTGCTTTTTTTGTTGAATCGGTAATAATCAGATCGTTGGGGCAAACAATGTGAAATGTACCATAGAGGTAGGAAGGGTGTGTTAAACCGGCACCAAGTATTTTATACAGCAGGGCCTTATCCTGTGCGTTTGTATTGATAGTACATACGCCCGTCAGGAGAAGCGCACAAAGAGAAATTCGAGAAATGGTGCTTTTTAGCATACTATTCAGATGGGTCGGATGCCATGGCATCCCGGTATAAATTGAGTGAAACCGAATTTTGACGACCTTTTACTAGGCTGTAACGAATTTAATAAATGAAAGTACATTTTCATCATGTTTGTAACTTCGAAAAGCACCCATTATTCTTAGTAAACATCTATTACTTACATCCCATTCATGACTACTCAATCCGTTAATCCTGTAGAACCAAGCGTAATTAACCGAAAAATTCGCCTTGTTACGGCGGCATCCCTGTTCGATGGTCATGACGTGGCGATCAATCTGATGCGTCGGCTCATGCAGGCATCGGGCGCTGAGGTCATTCATTTGGGTCATAACCGCTCCGTGGCCGAAATTGTTGATTGTGCGATTCAGGAAGATGTACAGGGAATTGCCGTAACCAGTTATCAGGGAGGTCATCTGGAATTTTTCAAGTATATGTATGACCTCCTCCACGAACGTGGAGCCGGACATATCAAAATCTTCGGCGGAGGGGGTGGTACGATCCTGCCCACAGAAATCGACGAACTTCATCAATATGGTATCACCCGAATTTATTCGCCCGATGATGGGCGAGCCATGGGCTTACAAGGCATGATCGACGATCTGTTGCAGCAATGCGATTTTGATCTGCCCATTTCCAGGATCGAAAGCCTGCCTGAACCATCCGATCCCGGTTTACTCGCCCGGTTGATTTCCACCGCCGAAAACTTTCCTGACCAATTTGATCAATCACTCATTCGGTCTTCCCTCCACTCACCCCCTGTTCTTGGTGTTACCGGTCCAGGTGGGGCTGGCAAGTCCTCATTAGTCGATGAATTGGTATTGCGGTTTTTACGGCATTTTCCAGATAAAACGTTGGCTATCATTTCGGTTGATCCGTCGAAACGAAAAACCGGTGGTGCACTGTTAGGTGACCGAATTCGGATGAATGCGATTCAGTCACCGCGCGTGTATATGCGTTCGCTGGCAACCCGACAGTCCAATCTGGCCTTAAGTCGACACGTTCAGGATGCCATCGATATATGCAAAGCCGCTCATTTTGACCTGATTATCGTAGAAACATCAGGAATCGGACAGTCGGACACCGCAATTACAGAACATGCTAATAAAACGTTGTATGTGATGACTGCTGAATACGGTGCCGCTACACAGCTGGAAAAAATCGATATGCTCGACTTTGCCGATGTCATCGTCATCAACAAGTTCGACAAGCGTGGTTCATTGGACGCCCTCCGCGACGTTCGCAAACAATACCGTCGCAATCACAACAATTGGGACGTACCCGACAATGAATTACCCATCCTCGGAACTGTCGCATCACAGTTTAACGATCCGGGAATGAACACGTTGTTTGATTTATTGCTGGGGGCATGGAGCGCGGAGCCGGGGTGGCGCGGAGAACGGCAGGAGAAGCCCGCTCTGCTTCACACCAGCCCTAGCCCTATGCCTCATGCCATTCTCCCACCCGACCGAGTGCGGTATTTAGCCCAAATTGTGGAAGCAAGCCGACGGTATGATACATATAGAAGTGAGCAAACGGTCCTTGCCCGGCAGCTTTATCAGATTGAAGGAACGATCAAAATCATTGCCGACGGGGCGTTAAAAGAAACATTACAGACGTTGTATACCGATCTGGAGCGGAAATTATCCGGCGAGTGTCGAGATCTGCTTCAACGGTGGCCAGAAATTCAAAAACGGTATACAGCCGACGTATATACCTTTACGGTTCGCGATAAAACAATTCGACAACCACTTTACTCCGAAACGCTGTCACATCTCAAAATTCCCAAAGTCAGTCTACCCAAATACCATGATTGGGGTGATATTTTGCAGTGGTTATTGACCGAAAATGTGCCGGGAGAATTTCCATACACAGCCGGCGTGTTTCCTCTCAAACGTGAAGGAGAAGATCCCGCACGTATGTTTGCCGGTGAAGGTGGCCCAGAACGAACGAATCGTCGATTTCACTACGTATCGAAGGGATTGCCCGCCAAACGGCTCTCAACGGCCTTCGATTCCGTAACGCTCTACGGCGAAGACCCCGCTATGCGACCCGATATATTTGGCAAGATCGGCAATTCGGGTGTGAGCGTTTGCACGTTGGATGATGCCAAGAAGCTCTATTCCGGTTTCGACCTCTGCGATCCGACGACCTCGGTGTCTATGACGATCAATGGCCCAGCCCCTATGCTTTTGGGCTTTTTCTTAAATGCCGCCATCGACCAGCAATGTGAAAAGTGGCTTCGGGGGCATGGGGCAGAGAGCATGGGGCAAAGGGTAAATAATATGGAATCACCCTTTGCCCAAACACCTGTGCCCTCTTCCTACCAAGGGCCGCTGCCGGATGGCAATAATGGACTTGGATTGCTGTTACTCGGTACAACGGGCGATAAAGTACTTCCTCCCGAAGTGTACGCAAAAATTAAGGCTGAAACACTTCAGCGCGTGCGAGGTACGGTACAGGCCGATATTTTAAAGGAAGATCAGGCCCAGAATACGTGCATTTTCTCGACGGAATTTGCCCTGAAAATGATGGGTGATATTCAGCAGTATTTTACCGATAATCAGATTCAGAATTTTTACTCAGTTTCTATTTCCGGGTATCATATTGCCGAAGCGGGCGCTAATCCGATTTCGCAATTGGCGTTTACCCTGTCGAATGGGTTCACGTTCGTCGAATATTACCTGAGTCGGGGAATGCATATAGACAATTTCGCCCCTAACCTATCGTTCTTTTTTTCGAACGGCATGGACCCGGAATATACCGTATTAGGTCGGGTAGCCCGACGTATCTGGGCCAAAGCGATGAAGCATGTCTATACGGCAAACGACCGCTCGCAGAAACTCAAGTACCACATTCAAACCTCGGGTCGGAGTTTGCACGCGCAGGAAATTGCTTTCAATGATATACGAACAACGCTACAGGCACTGCTGGCTATTTACGACAACTGTAACTCACTGCATACCAACGCCTACGATGAAGCCATTACAACACCGACCGAAGAATCGGTTCGTCGGGCAATGGCGATTCAGTTGATTATAAATCGGGAGTTTGGCTTGACCAAATCCGAAAATCCGTTGCAGGGTTCTTTTGTTGTGGAAGAATTAACCGATTTAGTGGAAGAAGCTGTTTATCAGGAGTTTTTGGCGATCAATGAGCGAGGGGGAGTATTAGGAGCGATGGAACGAATGTATCAGCGAAGCAAAATCCAGGACGAGTCGATGTATTACGAAACCCTGAAACACAACGGGCAATTACCAGTCGTTGGAGTGAATACGTTTCTTGATCCAGCCGGTTCGCCAACGATTGTTCCGCGCGAAGTGATCCGCTCCACCGATGAGGAAAAACGGTATGCGGTCGACTCGTGCCAGGCGTTTCAGGAGCAGCATCGGACCGAAGCAGAACAAGCACTAGCTCATTTACAACAAACGGCGCTGGCTAATGGTAATCTGTTCGAGAGTCTGATGGAAGCGACCAAAGTGTGTTCGCTTGGGCAATTATCGAATGCGCTCTATGCCGTTGGTGGCCAATACCGACGAAATATGTGATCAACATACTATTCTCAACGTCAAGATAATTGTTAATAATCAAGGTAGAAAGATAATAACTGTGGGGCGGTTTACGAATGCCAGTAAGGCAATGGGCATGCATATCAAGGTATATTTTATAGGGCTTGCCCTAGTATTCGGCTTGCTGAACCAGGCCTGTAAACCCGGCAAAAAACCGCCAACCGAAGCTGAAGAACCCAAAGTACCCATCGCCAGCCTTGCCAAATCGACCTACACAGCTGGTGATACAATTTCAGTTAATCTGAGGGAACCGCTGTCGCAGGTGACGGTCAGGCTCGATACGGTCCTAATTCCGGTTTACAAGCAAACAAACAGTTTATTGACCATCCATCTAAAATCCAGAAAAACAGGTCTTCATCGGTTGATCATTCAGGGACAAAAGGCGGATAAAACAACCGAATCGGATACGCTTGGTATCGAATTATGGTCGGATTTCAGACCGATTCCGCTTCGATATTCAGTTCTAAAATCGTTTCCTCATCAGTCGAGCAGTTTTACACAGGGGCTCGAGTTTCATAACGGGATTTTATACGAAAGTACTGGGCTAAACGGCGAATCGAAATTAATGCAAGTTGATTTGGCAACGGGTTCTATTGTCAAATCCGTCTCCTTAGCCGCCCAATATTTTGGCGAAGGCATGACCATTCTGAACAACAAAATCTACCAGCTGACCTGGACATCGGGCGTCTGTTTTCAGTACAACATGAATTTTACGCTGGAAAAAACCTTTGCCTATCCTACGCAGGGCTGGGGGCTTACGCACACCGATTCGACGCTGATAATGAGCGATGGTTCAAATCGTCTTTATTTTCTTACACCCGATTTCAAACGGAAAGGTGAGCTGGCCATTTACGACAATATGGGGCCAGTCATGAATCTCAACGAGTTAGAATACGTCAACGGATACGTATACGCTAATGTCTGGCAAACGAACCGCATCGTTCAGATTGATATATCGTCCGGGAAAGTTGTAGGTGAACTCAGCATGGAGTCGATTCTGCCGGGAAGTATCGATACGAAAACCAATGTATTAAACGGCATTGCTTACCAACCGAAGGAAAATGCGTTTTATGTAACCGGCAAAAATTGGCCGACGCTTTTCAAAATACAATTGGTGAATAAACCTAAAAAACTCGTTGCCCGACGGTAATGGCCCACTTATTACTATTTTTTGTCATGATGAGGAACAGTCCTCCTGTATCATGTTCAGATACAGTCAACTAGGCAACTATAGCATCTTCCGGAAATTCGCAATAAAGCAGGCTTCTTGTGCAATAACTCTCAGGAACAAGCCTCATTTACCGACACATTTAGTGTATTCACCACAAACCTGACGGTTTTCCATGCCTTTTGTCTATTCGGGCGTAATTTTCCTGTATGAATAAACGACTTTCGCCCATTGCTATTCACGTATTGGGTTGTTTAATCTTTCTGGCTCTCCCCTATCTGTTTGCCGAAGATGGATTTGCCAAATTGTCGGATCTTCCTTATGATCCACGAGAACAGCGTAATGTCCTATCCTATGTACTTACAATAGCCTTTTTCTATACAAACTATTATCTGTTGATTCCAAAATTTTTCTTTCGTAAACAGTATATATCCTACGGTCTGTGTGCGTTAGGCTGCTTTTTACTGATCGAAGGCACTTTAGTTTTGGTTAGTCGGCAAGGGGTAGGGCCAGTGGCTGATCGTCACTTCCCCGCACCACCTGAAGAACAGTTTTCTACCAGAATGCCCCCTCCACCCTTCCCCGGTGCCCCCCCGCCCGACAAATCTTTTTCTCAATCGGGACCCCGTCGTCGCGGTGGCCCATCTGAGTTGACACAAACGTTTTTCCTTACGCTGGCTGGATTTCTGATGGCAATTGTTGTTCGGGTCAATAATCGATGGCGTGAGACGGAGCGCGAAAAAATCCAGTCGGAACTCTTGTATTTAAAAGCCCAGATTAATCCGCATTTTCTGTTCAACACGTTGAATAGCATTTATTCGCTGGCAATTATCGAGTCGCCCCCAACGGCGGATGCGATTGTTAAGCTCTCGTCGTTTCTGCGGTATGTCATTCAGGAATCGCAGAAAGATCAGGTTTCGCTTCGCAATGAGCTGGATTATATTGATCACTACATTTCTCTGCAACGGTTGCGCCTTGGTGATACAGCTCAAATTAACTTTTCGGTATCAGGTCATGCAAATGGAAAACAAATTGTGCCCTTACTACTCATTTCGTTTATCGAAAATGCGTTTAAATACGGTGTTAGTCCAGAGGAGCCATCCGCCATCGACATGGCTATTGTGATAGATGAACAACAACTCAGCTGTCATGTTTTTAACCGAAAAGTACGAGTCTTTCAGCCGACAGCCGTAGCCAGCGGAATAGGATTAACGAACACGAAAGCCCGGTTGCAACACCTGTATCCAGATCGGCATCAATTACGAATTGAAGACAAACCCGATAGCTTTACGGTTGATTTAACGATTACTCTATCATGATTCGAGCCATTGCTTTAGACGATGAACCACCTGCCTTACGGGTTCTTTCGCACTTCTGTCAGCAGGTCGATTTCATTGATCTCCAAAAAACGTTTACGCGTACCGACGAAGCGTTGCGCCACATAAAGCAGTTCCCAACCGATTTATTGTTCCTGGACATCAATATGCCTTCCATGTCGGGCATTGATTTTTACAGGGAGATAGGCACATTATCCGGGCCTTTGCAACCCCCGATGGTTATTTTCACGACGGCCTACGCCGAATTTGCGGTAGAAGGTTTTACCCTCAACGCCGTCGATTATTTATTGAAACCTTTTACGTTTGACCGTTTTTTGCAGGCAGCCAATAAAGCGGCTGATTTTTATCGATGGCAGCAACGATCCGATAAAACAGCCGATGCCCATCTATACGTTCGGGCAGATTATACTCTCCACAAAATTGCATTTTCAGACATACTCTATATCGAAGGGCTTGATGATTATTTAAAAATTCACCTGCAGCCCGATACAGGCAATAATAACCGCTCCGACATTCCCCGACCAATTGTTGCCCGAATGACCATGAAGTCGATGGTAGAGCGGTTGCCCAGCTCTCAGTTCGTTCGTATTCATCGATCCTATATTGTTCCCCTCAATCGCGTTGAGGCCGTAAGCAGCAAACTTATTTCCATCGCCGGGCGCGAACTTCCGATTGGTGCCAGCTACGAATCAGACTTTATGAATCGCTTCGGGAAATAATTCATTTACCGACACAATCTGCTCATTCACCTACAACTAAGCCTTCCGTGCAACGAAAGGGGGGCTTTCTGCGCTAATAAGAATAATTAATTAACACTACCGGCTTGATTAGCTCTGGCTGGATATTACGAATACCCCACTCTATTAACCCATCTTTTTTCTAATAAGACCGTTTTCTAATCAAATGGAACGTAAGGATTTTTTAAAACGAGGTTTCGGAAGTTTATTAGGTATCGCAATTGTCGGTTGCCAGAAGTCGGAGACAGAGATTACGCCCAGTACATCGACTGGTACCAGTACATCAACGGGCTCTACCAACGGAAGCTCTGCCAGCGACTGCACAGTTACCCCGACTGAAACGGAAGGACCTTTCCCAACTAAAGTGCCTGCCAACTTCGTCCGCAAAGACATTCGTGACGATCGTACGGGCGTAGCTTTTACGATCAATATTACCATCAAAAATGCCAATAGCAGCTGTGCTGCGCTGTCGGGTGCGTTGGTCGATATCTGGCATTGTGATAAAGATGGGTATTATTCCGAATATGGTGGCACTGGTATGCAAAGTGTTAATTTCACTTCCGTCGATTTCCTGCGAGGGCGTCAGACAACAGATACCAATGGCCTGGTTTCGTTCACCTCGATTTTCCCAGGCTGGTACTCAGGCCGAGCACCGCACATTCACGTACACATTTACAATTCGGCCGGTAAATCGCTGTTAGTCACCCAGATTGCGTTTCCGTACGATATATGCAATACAGTGTATACAACGGGGCAATCCTACGGATATACGAAAGGTTCACAGGATACGAAGAACGAAAAGGATAACGTATTCAGCGATGGGTTTACTACGGAATTGGCTACAGTTGCCGGCAGCCTTTCGGGCGGTTATACCCTCACCCATACAATTGTTGTGAAAGCGTAAGCAATGGATGAAGTAGGGTGTAGGATATATGATGTATAAATATTTTTATGCGTCAGTTCACCTCCTACTTCATCCATCATATATCCTACATCACCTACATGACTAAGGGCATAATCCGGTTATGTTATCGAAAAATCATTGACGCATCGTCACAGAAATTGTGGGATAAATACGTCTTTGACGATACGTTCAAGGAGTTTTACATGCAGGCCCAGTTCTATAACCAGGATGGGAAATATACCACGTTTCAGGAATTGCGCGACAATGTACCCGGCGCCGATCAATTGCAGTCAATGACTAGTTCAGCCGCGATTGGGTATATCCGGCAATTGAACGGAATTATTCCAGATATCGCCAATAATGCCGGGAAATTATGTCTCCCATTTTCCCAGTTCAAGTTCGAAATCATTCATTCGCACGTGCAGAATAAGGAAGCCCATAAAGTGGCCATTCTGTTTTATAGCGATCCATTGACATGGATTGATACAATTGACAAGCAACTGCTGATTACTTATGGTGATCAACGGGAAGCCTTACAGGCCGGGAACGAGGTAGAAACCGACCTAATTTCTCTACAGCCCTATCTGAGTATCTCATCTTTCCAGCAAGAAATTGCGTAGTCGACCGAATCCTATGGATACGCAAACACAGGCACAGATTTATTTAGCAGACCTACGAGGGCGATCACAGATTGACTATTTACAGAGCTTTCACAGCTTCAACTTTGGTCAGTATACCGCCGAAGGCCGACAACCCTTTGGTTCGCTACAACTCCTGAACGATGACTGGTTAAAGGCAGGTCACAGCGTTTGTATGCAGGTCGAACAACATACGGAAGTAATTATTCTCCCAATCGTTGGGGGTCTTGAGTACAAAAGTGACGCAGGCACTGGGTTTCTGGAAGCAGGTCAGGCAGGAATTCTTTCGCTAACCAGTGCCATGAAATATGAGCTGATCAATCCCTACGAAACAGAGTCCATTAATTATCTTGTGATTTGGCAAATCAATCCGTCGCCTGATTTTTGCTCAGGTACGCAGACCATTAGCTTTGATTTACAACTTAAGAATCAATTACTTCCTCTTTTCGAGAGTCGAGCAAATGGATTAAGTTCGGGTCCGTCCTTTCACGGATTTATTGGTCGATACGATGGCCGACAGGAAGGTATCTACCCACTCTCAACGATCCCTAATTCGCTACAGACCAGTGGAGTTTATGTCTTTGTTCTGAATGGCGTCTTTGAGGTTCAAAACCGGCTCCTGCACGAACGGGATGGTCTGGCACTCACCGATGTTCAACATGGTGAAATTGAGTTTGAAGCCCTCTCAAATGATGCACTTCTGCTGCTACTGGAGATTCCGCTGCGTATTTAGGCTGTCAACTGCTGGCTACATCTGATAGGTCAGATTGTATTTTATAGCTCCGTAATAGCGAAATACGGATAAAACGCAGGATGACGTCGTGCTAACACCATCATTCACAGCGGGTTTCCAGTTGAGTTTTTCCGGCGTCCACTCCGGCATATTCCGAATCACCTGTTGTACGTAGCTGCCTACAGCCTGCACCTGTTGTTGCGCCAGAGTCGACGTATTAACCGCGACGTTTACCCGAACCACCTGACCTATTTCATTGATAATAAGCGTAGCGGCCACTTTTCGGACTCGCTCGCCATCAAGCACCGATCCTAACTTCTGCGTCAGATACGTCTCTAACGCTTTCGGATCGCCAAGAAACTGCGCTGTCTGATAAAACAGTTCGCATTTTTGCGCGCTCCCGTCAGTTGTATAACACTGACTTTTTTTTAAGCGCCCCCTCTTATAAAATTCCCTACGCTTAATCGATCCATCTTCGTAAAGCACCATAAATGGACCATCCAGCGCTCCTTCGTTATACTCACAACTCACATAAACCTTACCGGAAGGGTACATTATTTTAGTAGGGCCATGATGAACAATTCGGTCCAAACTGTCCAATGGCCAGCCATTCGGCAGTGTTTTGGGCAAAAGTGTGTATGAATCCTGCCGGAACAAATCACCGTTTTTTCGAAAAATCCGAACGGTAAAATATTGATTATGCTTGCCGTAGTACATAATTTCCTGATCGTATTCAGGAAAAACGTTACGAACCACATTGGCCTGATTTGATGGAGTTCGCAGGGAGTCAATCCGCACTTGTGCCTGTACTGGAGATTTAGCCAGCATACCCAACAGTAGCATGTAGAGGGTATTCATGATTTCTGAACGTCAAGAGAACTAAGCTTTATCAGGTCGAAAGTAATCAATCCAAACAACTGATAAACCGATTGGATGGTTAATTTTCCAACGCAGCTTTTTAATTTCGTCAATATCGCGATCAACCGACGTATGCCTGTTTACCAACGTACCATCCATTTACCAGCCTATTCGCGTGGTTTTCACCTGATCACCCGCCTTATCGAACGAGAGTTTACGGACCTACAACTCATCCGTGCTGGCCTGCTTCACGTATTTATTCAACATACGTCGGCCAGTTTGACGATCAATGAGAATGCAGATCCTACCGTTCGGGGAGATTTTGAGCGTTTTTTCAACAAAACGGTTCCAGAAAATGAACCTTATTTTCAACACGATTACGAAGGTTCTGACGATATGCCTGCCCACCTGAAAGCGGCTATGCTGGGCCACTCCGTCACGATTCCGATCACGAACGGGCAGCTTAATTTAGGAACGTGGCAGGGAATTTATCTGGGAGAACACCGCAACAACGGTGGTCGCCGAACCTTGGTGTTGACCGCCTGGGGCGACTAACGATCAGGCTTTTTTCTGTTTGATTTTTTCAACTCGTTTCATCGCAACAATCGCCAAACCTCTGCTACACTCGTGACTGGTAACTGGCAAGCCCGATTGTAGCAAACATAGACTGCGGTTTGTCCGTCAATCGGGCCGCGCTGTTGCAGGAGTGGCAACTCACTTTTATCAACCGTGCCGCAGATCACTTTATTGGGATAAAATTCGGCATCCAATTCGTTCCGATATAGCTCAGCATCGGGTCCAACGATAGCAATTTCGGCTGTTGGGCGAGCCCGGAGCGCAAATTGAGAGGCCCAGTTAGTCAGATAATCAGCGTTTTGCTGAACCAGCGGTTGCAGTCTGCCCAGCATTTGATCAGCACGTTCTGCATAGTCTGGCCGCTCTAGCAAGAAACTTAGAGTATAAAGATTTTCTGCCATCATCGAGTTTGACGACGGGATCACATTATCGAACAGTTCTTTACGTCGGGCAATGAGTTCTTCGCCATTTTTATCCGTGAAGAAAAACATCGGATCAGGACCTGTTTCGGATCGACTCGAATCAGAGAAATTGGTTAGTGCATACTGCATCAGTTGATCAGCCTCCGTAAGCCAACTCTCGGTAAACGTAGCCTGATACAAAGCCAATAGTCCGTCGATCACAGCTGCATAATCCTCCAGAAAACCGGCCTGACGCGCCCGACCCAGTTTATACGTGTGCCACAATCGTCCGTTGCGGGTATCCCGCATCTTTTTGAGCAGGAAAAACGCCAATCGAAGTGCGAGTGTCAGGAATTCAGGTTCAGCAAAAACGCGGTAGGCGGTCGCTAACCCTTTCAGCATTAAACCGTTCCACGAACATAAAATTTTATCATCCAGCCCAGGACGGATTCGTTCGTCCCGTATGCGCAACAACCGGATATGCGTGGCATCTAAGCGTACGGATAGCTCGGCCAACGACCAGCCCTTACGCGCAGCAAACGACTCATCGGATTCCGTACGGTGCAAGATGTTTCGGCCATGTTCCCAATTACCCGCATTGGTCAGGTTATACAACTCAGCAAACCACTCGTAATCATCGCCCAGAATTTCCTGTAATTCGGGCGTCGTAAATGTGTAAAACTTCCCTTCTACTCCTTCGCTGTCGGCATCCAGAGCAGAATAAAAGCCACCTTCAGGGCTAAGTAATTCACGCTGAGCAAAGCCAATTGTCTGATAAACAACGTGTCTATAGAGCGGGCTTTTCGTCAGGCTATAGGCTTCGGCATAGAGCGATAGAAGTTGACCATTGTCGTACAGCATTTTCTCGAAATGAGGAGCGAACCACTCAACATCAGTCGAGTATCGAGCAAATCCTCCACCTAGTTGATCGTAGATGCCTCCAAGCGCCATTCGGTCGAGCGTGAGTCGGAGCTGGTGGAGAGCGGCTTCATTGCCAGTACTATCGTAATAGCGGAGGAGAAAACGCCAGATGCTAGGCATCGGGAACTTCGGCGATCGACGCATTCCCCCTTTCTCATCGTCGGCTTTCACGGCTATTTTCCGGTAAAGCACGTCCAGCATTTCGGCCGAAAAAAGTGGATTGGCGGCTTGCAAGCCGTATCGTTCAGCGTCACTCAAATTAAGTTCCGTCGCAAATCCTTCCGCTGACTTTTCCAGATCGTCGCGGTGTTCTATAAAGGCATTTTGAATGCTATCGAGCAGATTAACCCAATTTTGGGGTGGTAGATACGTAACGCCATAAAATGGCTTGGCATTCGGCATCAGAAATACGTTGAGTGGCCAGCCACCTTGTACGCCCATTGCCTGCACGGCATCCATATAAATCGCATCAACATCCGGGCGTTCTTCACGATCCACTTTAATACAGACAAAATGCTCATTCATTACCTGGGCTACCGACTCTTTTTCAAACGATTCGCGCTCCATGACATGGCACCAATGGCAAGCCGAGTAGCCAATACTCACCAAAATAGGCTTGTCTTCGTCAATCGCTTTTGTAAGTGCCTCTTCACCCCAGGCGTACCAATCAACTGGGTTATTAGCGTGCTGAAGCAGATAAGGGCTTGTTTCGTATTGAAGTTGATTTGGCATAATAATCAATGGTGCTTATCAATAGATAGTAGTTAGTCATCTAGGCTAATTGGCAGACGGCTATCGACTGATAAGGACTTTTTTTGTCTGACTTTCGTTGGAGTTCTGAATTCGAAGAGAATAGAGTCCCGACGGTAAAGTTGACACGTTTAAAAATTCTTTAACGCTGTTAACCTTCGTTTTAACGACCGTTTGACCTGTTGTGTTTACTAGCAGAAGTTCCGTGGCTGAGCTTGGCATACGCCCAAAAGATACCGTTATTATAGTTTGGGATGGATTTGGGAAGATGTCAACATGGGCTAATTCAAGTTCTGTAGCGGTGACTGACCCCATATCGAATCGACACAGGTATACTTCTCGCCCTGTCAATTCAATGGTTTGTTGCCAGGATTTATAGCGCACCGTCAGATTAGTTTTTACACCATCGGCAGCATAGGGATTTTGGGCAGCAATCAGAATCTGATTACCCTTAACCACCCCTCGCCAAACTGGCTGTTGCTTGTCCATCAGGTCACGGGCGGGCGTTTCAATCACTAATTCATACGTTCCCTGAAACATATCGGCAAAGCGCGATAGCCGGTACAATCCATGTGTAAAGTGTTCGTAGGCCGCATATGTATCATTACGAGTCGCGGCCAGCGTTGGGTTTTCCCAAAGCCACAGACCCGACGCTCCTGAGAAAAAAGGAAAGATAGCTGTGGCTTCGGCCATAAATGGCTGAATAAACTGGAGCGCACTATTCGAACTATCGTGATACCGAAGCCAAACCCAGGGTACAACTGGCTTATTGCTCCAGGCTCGGTTTACTTCAACCTGAAACAATAAGTACGACAAATAATCCTGTGCCAGCGGACTGGGATAATCATAGTAATAATACGCCGAAGGAGAAAGTGCATTCAGTTGGTCGTAATAAGGTCCGCCAATGCCGCGTCCGGTTGAGTCCTGAACCAGATAATTCGTTCGACTTAGATTGGTTGTCCAGTCCGTCCAGGTAAATGTGGGCACATTTAAATAGGTATTCAGAATGGGTGTATCGGCATAACTTGTCAGGCTAACGTTGGTTAGATCGGCGTGCTGACGGACATATCGAATAGATTCTGTGTATAGATTCCGCATCGCTTTCTTATAGGCCGTTACAAAATCAGCATCTGGCAGGTTTCGATACATGGCTGGCACGCGGGTATCGGCCTTTATTCGTAAAATCCGGGTATCCGTTTCCAGAATCCGTTCAATATCCAACGCAAATCGGCTCACGGGAAGCACATATAATCCAGCGGCATTTTTCTGACCACCAGACAGTTCCGACAAAAAGCGATCCCATTTCGCGCGATAGGCTGTCAGATCGTTATCCCAGGGGCTTTCAATGGTTTCCCAGGGCTGATTGAGCCCAGTCGCAACGCCATAATACACCGTAGCTCGTTGTGGGGGCTTCACCAGCGAACCATATTCGTTATCTTTAACATCAACCAGATGACTAAATCCATGTCGCAGGGGACTGGCTTGCGAATCGGAAAAACGGGGGCCACCGTAGATAATTGGAAAAGGGAGTGTAAAATCAGGGAATTTCGTCCATTCGATCTGGTTCGGCTGACTCACCGGTGTAAACGGGAGCCGCTCTGCGCATTGTTGCTGCGCCAGGGCATCTGGAAAAACGCTTATCCAGAAACTAATTAACCAAACCAGAAAAATACCTAATGGGCCACGCATTGCTTGCTATTTCGCCAAAACTACGGAATTTTAAGGGCCTAAAGTGTCCCGGTCCATAAACGAATTGGGAATCACAACTCGTTAGTACCTACATATAACTTCCCGAATCGACGTTAACTCATGACACATACCATTCGAATACTGCTGATACTCATTGCTTTTTTAGGTCTGACGATGGGATGTAAAAAAGACGATGAAACAACGCCGATTGTTACTACGGCGTCGCAAACCGATTTACTGGTAGCCAATAACTGGCGCACCATACGTGTATCCGACGTCAACAGTCAGGAAATCAACAAAAGTAGATTGAATTTAGCGACCCAGGTTTTGTATGACCTGAACATGCAGTTTCGAAACAACGGCACCGTTCGCGCCCTCGACCCGAAACAATCTAATTCTGTCATTAATGCGGGAACCTGGACATTAACGGCGGACAACAAGTCGATTGATGTTGACGTACAGGGATTCAAAGGAAATTTCCCGATTATTCAACTAACCAAAACCAAACTCGTTCTCCGCCAGAAAGCTCCCGTCGATGGGAAAGACGCCGATATTAATCTGGAATTTGATCCGACAATTTAAATGACTGAATTGTTGAATGATTGAATACAGGTTAATGGTAGCCATTCAACAATTCATTTAGTATGAAATTCGAAACGGAATCGGGCTTTTTTGTGTCGGCTGATACCTGGGGTAATCCGAATGATCAGCCTGTTATTTTGTTGCATGGAGGTGGGCAAACCCGACACTCTTGGGGTGATACGGCGGAATGGTTGGCTAAAGCGGGTTTCTATGCCATCGCTGTCGATGCACGGGGGCATGGGGATAGTGATTGGTCAGCGGAAGGGCACTATGAAATAGAGTATTTGGCGGCTGACTTACGCGCTATTTGTGCGACACTGCCCCGCAGGCCAGCGCTTGTTGGTGCATCAATGGGGGGCATGACAGCTCTACTTGCTGAAAGTGAACGTCCTCCTGGAACTGAGTCGATCTGCCGATCCATTGTGTTGGTCGATATTGCCCCACGTACTGAGCAGAAAGGTATTGAACGCATTTTCGCTTTTATGAGTGGCAATTTGGCTGGCTTCGCCAGTTTGGATGAAGCCGCCGAAGCCGTTGCCGCTTATCTTCCCCATCGTCCGCGTCCCTCTGACCACAGTCGACTGGAAAAAAATCTGCGATTACGCAAAATAGGCACTGGCGAGTTACGCTATTTCTGGCATTGGGACCCAGCGATGCTAGCTTTATGGCGACAATACAGCAATCCCGACCGCAAAACGCACTATGAAGAGCGGCTGTACCAGGCAGCCCACGCCCTAACTGTGCCAACACTAATTGTACGCGGAGGTATGAGCGATGTGGTCAGTGAAAAAATTATGGCCGAGTTTCTGGATTCGGTACCGCATGTTCAGAGTATCAGCGTTGCTAACGCAGGACATATGGTCGCTGGCGATTCAAATCACGCATTTACGAAGGCAGTGATTGACTTTTTAACTAATATTGAGTGATTGAATTGTTGAATGATTGAATGGTGGTTAACTGACTGTCATTCAACAATTCAATCATTCAATCATTCCTCAATGAAAAACACCCCCCGTATCCTTACTGCCTGGACGTTTTACGACTGGGCGAACTCGGTG
Organism: Spirosoma harenae; assembly: GCF_054776975.1. Classification (NCBI taxonomy): domain Bacteria; kingdom Pseudomonadati; phylum Bacteroidota; class Cytophagia; order Cytophagales; family Cytophagaceae; genus Spirosoma; species Spirosoma harenae. Next base: position 310,359 of record NZ_BAAHBD010000024.1, read on the forward strand.
CATTCCCTTGTCATCGTGTCGAGTATTTTTCCAGTTTATTTCTCAGCAACGGCCCTCAACGAAACAGGTGGTCCAGTGATTAATTTTCTGGGAATCTCCATCAAAAATTCGGTGCTGTTTTCTTATACGATTTCATTTGCCTTTCTGTTTACGGCGTTGTTATCGCCCATTTGTACGGCTATTGCCGACTATAGTGGCCGGAAAAAACCGTTCATGAAAGTGTTCTGTTACACCGGAGCGATCAGTTGTAGTCTGCTTTATTTCTTTGTTCAGGAAACAACCACTTTTGCTGTTATCTGCTTCTGGCTCAGCCTGATTGGCTGGAGCGGCAGCATTGTATTTTACAATTCCTATCTACCCGATATTGCCACCGAAGATCAGTATGACCGAGTGAGTGCGCGCGGTTTTTCGATGGGGTATTTAGGAAGTGTTCTGCTCATGGTTTTAAATCTGCTGGTCATTCTGAAGCGCGAATGGTTTGGCAACATTTCGGAAGCGATGGCCTCTCGTCTTGCCTTTCTCACGGTTGGATTATGGTGGATTGGTTTCGCCCAGATTCCGTTTAGTCGATTGCCCGATGGCACGAAAAAATCGACCGATAGCCCTAAAAGTAATTATTTGCTCAATGGCTTTAACGAACTGCGGCACGTGTGGGGCGAATTGCAGAACCGACCTTTAGCCAAGCGTTTCCTGGTGTCGTTTTTCGTTTATAACATGGGCGTTCAGACGGTTATGTACGTAGCCACCATATTCGGGAGCGATGAATTAAAATTACCCGGACAAAGCCTGATTATCATCATCTTATTAATTCAACTGGTTGCCATTCCCGGTGCTTACGGATTCTCGCACTTGTCCGAACGAATTGGGAATACCTATTCATTAATGACAGCCGTTGTGATCTGGATTGGCGTCTGTGCCGTTGCCTATTTTATTCAAACTGAGACGCAGTTTTTCATTCTGGCAGCTGTTGTTGGGCTAGTTATGGGGGGCATACAATCTCTATCCCGATCAACCTACTCTAAACTTATCCCGGCCACTACCGACACGGCCTCTTATTTTAGTTTCTACGACGTGACCGAAAAAACGTCCATCGTATTTGGTACCTTAGTATACGGCCTGATCGAGCAGATTACAGGCAGTATGCGCAATAGTGTATTAGCACTACTTGTCCTGTTTGTGATTGGTTTTTTCCTTCTGTGGCGAATTCCTTCGCAAAAAATTTACCACGCCCATTTGGAAACAGAGGAAGTTTCGTAGTTTTGCAACCCCGATCTAGTGATCGCGGTCAAAGGAGGTTAGCTCAGTTGGTTCAGAGCGCTGCTTTGACAGAGCAGAGGTCAGCGGTTCGAGCCCGCTACTTCCTACCTAATGTTGAAAACCCTCAAATCAGGCTGATTTGAGGGTTTTTTCGTATATGGTGCATATACAGTATTATTTTAGAAGGTTGGCATCTATTAATAATAACCCACCAATGTCGTAACTGATTCTGGCTCTAACTGGATGCTATCGGCTGTAACCAGAGATTTATTTAGTGTTTTAGTCGCACTTGTCACATACCGAGTGAATCGACCATTGCGAATTGTTAGCCCCTGCAAAGGAAAATCCTGGCTGGCTGATGTCATGTTGATACAAACTAACACGATCTGCTTACGAATAGGATCTTTATACGCTGATACCATGCATTGACTAGCCTCCTCAATCGGATTGTTAGCAGCGCCGATACGAACGCCGATTCGCTTCATTCCTGGCCGGATAAAACGAGAAAAATTACCAAACGACCAGAGTTGTTTAGAGTCAACAACCTGTCCATCCAGCCAGGCATTGTTGTGCTGTTTATATAGCACATCTGGTCCGTTGATATACACCAGCCCATCACTATAATTATATGGATTGATGGCCAGCCACCATTGCCACGACGTGACATTTGCCTGCGTCAGATCGTTGTGAATCACTTTGGCAACGTATAATCCATACGCTATATCGGTGTGGCGGGGACTGCCGTTGTATTTCCCACAAATGTCACCCAAAACGCCAAATTCACTTTGCCAGAGTTGAGGATCTCCAACCGATTTGACGCGCTGAGCCGCTCGTTGACGAAAAGACACCAGAGCCGAATCCCGACAGGTCGTAAAATAGCTATGGTAGGCCCAGATAGGCGCTACATTGGGTAATTTAGTGATTGAGGCAGACCCGGTTTTACCAAAAAAATAGTCCAGTTGAGCCCCTCGGCCGCTTTCCTCTTTCTCATACAGGTAATTAAGTTGACCCGCTTCTCCTGTGACAATTTCAGTTTTGGCTTTTCTGGCGGCTATTTTACTGGATAACGCTTTAGTAATAGCAAGAATATCAGCATTTTGCGCAGGCGATCCTTCCTGACCCGCTTTACCATTTTTACCCGCAGTCCAATCCCACTGCGGTTCATTAATGGGACTCAGGTAATCGAACTTAAAATGATCGGCCACCTCTACCAGAAAACTGGCAAAAGGCTCAAGCGCATCGGATTTAAGATTTAGTGCTTTCCCTCCCGGCGAAAACGCTTTGCCGTTGCGAGTCATCTGGACAGGTGGCGAGTTGGTAAAACCCAGTGTATACCGAACACCACGCTGGCGAGCCGCCCGTAAAAACCATTGATTTCCGGCCTGTTTACTCCAGTCATAACGACCATCGGGCGTTAAAAAACACTCCTCACGTCGCCATTCATCTCCGATTGCGCTACTATCTTTCTGCTCGAAACTACCCGCGCCAATATTTACTCGCCATAGCGACAATCCAATGCCTTTGGGCTGGCCATTCGGCAGCGTATCCAGACTAAATAACAGGTCGGCGATTTGGTTTTTTTTGGCCTCATCTTGCCATTTCCCAATAAATTTCGCCGACCAACAGTCCGATGCGCCAAAACTGTGAATGGTCTGAAATTCTTGCTGTACATTAATTGTCACAGATTGCGCAGATGGCTTTCCCGGCTCCAAAAACGTCTTTTTATGACTTGTAGTAGTTACCAGACTAAGCTGGAGAAGCGTCGCTATAGAAAGAAGTTTCATCAAAAATAGAAAGCAAACTCTGGAGACAATCAATACATTTCAATCCTATAATACACCTGTATCAGGCTATTTTATACCTCCGCCAGTTGTTGCTTCACGACAGCAATACCGCGCGTTATTTCAGCATCAAAGTCAGTCCAGACACACTCCAGCGATAAGCCGCCCTGGTACTTGATCTGTTTCAGTGCCCGAAAGTAGGGTCGAAAGTCATCGCCCTTTACGCCGGGCGCTGTCCGACTTTGTTTTTCGGCAATATGGCAATGTGTAATGTACTTCCCGTATTTCACAATTTCTTCCGGGCTCTCATCTTCTTTGAGCATATGGTAGATGTCGCACTGCAACCGAAACCAGGGATTGTTCACTGCCTGAATGATTTCTACTCCTTCAGCCAGACTGTTGATAAAATTGGTTTCCCCCCGATTTAGTGGTTCTACGGCCAGCGTAACCCCGTACTTCTCAGCAATTGGGGCCATCTTCTGACAAAGGGATATATGCTGCGCTTTAGCGGTATTCCGATCAAACCCATCGGGAATAAACCGCGAACCGCCACTACCAAATACAATATTTTTAGAACCACACTCTTTTGCCCGGCGGAGAGCCAGATCGGCTCGTTGCAAAATGGCCTCATGGTGAATATCGGGCCCTACAGATTTTAGTTTGCCCGGAAAGAAATAGATATAGGATCGAACCGGCACTCTGTCGGTCTTTAGCGCCAGCCGATTCTTTTCATACTGACTATCTCCCTCGTCGGGTATCAGGAAATGACCAACGCTCTCTTCGACATACGAATACCCTAGATTCTTTAAGAGACCAACTTTATCATACGTAGTGCAAACACCTAAAGGTAGAGTCAGCCCAGCACCAGATGCAATATCAGGGTCTTTAGCCTGTCCATAGGTTGCCGTCAGGCCAGCAAGCGCACAAGTTGTGTATTTTAGAAAATCTCTTCTTGATGGGTTATTTTCGGAAGAATTCATAAATCGTTGCACAAAGAGGATTGGTTTAGCTGATGTAACGAGAGTAGCAATTTAAATGTACCGTTTTAAATTGCCTCAATAATTCTAAAAGTTATTACTACGTAGTAACACAAGTAAATGATTCTGATTGAGCCTTCTTCCGTCAATGAATGAGCAAAAGATGGCCCAACAACACAACGTCTATTCAGTTACTTCTCCGGACCCAAAACGAATAATTTAGTACAACAATAGTTTACTAAGTCAATATAGTGTACATTTAAAAATTCATATTCATCCAATAAAAACCGAATTAGTCAGGCTATTTCTATCTTAAATGGCACCTTCTCCTTTTTCTATCTTGCTAGTCGATGATGATCCATTATTAAGTGATCTAATGACTAAGGCTGCAAAGTCAAGTTTCCCCGAAGCCTTGTTCATTCAGGTTACTACCTTTGAAGAAGCCAAAGCCTACCTGGATTCTCTCGACGGGAAAAGGCCTTATTTAGTGTTGCTGGATATAGATTTGCAGGATAAAGTTGATGGTCTTGATTTTTTAGCCTTGTTGCGCGCCCATCCGGTCGGTCGTTTACTACCTGTTGTTATGTTATCGGGTATATCTACGCAGGAGAATATAGAGCGAGCCTATTTTTATGGCGCTTCTTCATTCATGATTAAACCATTTGAACTTGCAGATTGGAAATCGTTCCTAGCGGTTTTACGAACCTATTGGTATCATACAGTAACCCTTCCTTTCGGCAAAATTCTATAATCCTGTTTACAATTTATTAGATAATTAAAAAACGATTTTGCAACGTAAACTAATTTATTTTTTCAGGCTTTTTAATTCCTTTTCAAATTCATCTTCATTAGGGCTTTTTCTCATTAATTCCTTACGCTTATTCGTATCGCCAATCCAGCGATACACCCAGGAAATTCCATATCGCTCTTTATAGTAGTCTGGTTGCGAATAAATAGGGTCTTTTAGTGCTTCATCAAGTGAACAAAATCCGTATCCTCTTCTTTTTAATGCAGCGACTAAATCATCCAGATAATCCGCGTTAAGTAAGTTATCGTGTAATAAATAAATATGCTTTACGTCACGGTTTAATTGTTTATCAGTCAGGCTTTCTATATAGTCAAAATAGGCCAGCGTTTTTGCGACATACTGCTGTCCAATCCGTTGGGCTTCTTTGGGTTGATTATGCGATACATAATAATCATACAACTGAGTGATCAACCAATCCTCGCTGTGTACGGTGTAGGGAACAGGAATATATTTTTTTGATTGAAGAAAATCTGTTGCCTCCTGGTGCATTTTTTCATCCTTGCCTAAATCATTATATGGAAACCGAAAGTAAGTCAACGACTTATTATATTTTCCAGCCAATTCAGCGGTAATTGCTTCACCTTTTATTACTTCTGTTTTAAACGGTTCAATACCTACTTGTGAGTACATCACATGGCTAAATCCATGGTTACCAACAACGATTAATGGGTCTTTTATCCAGGTGTTCAGTATGGCTATATTTTTGGTCAATGAATCCGTATCATATAACCGTTTCTCATTAATAAAAATAGCCGTAGGAAGCTTCAGCGAATCAATTTTAGCTAATAAGCGAGAGTGAAATTTATGCGCTTTATATAACTGCGTATTTGGGACATCATCAATGGTGAACGACACCATTTTTTGCGCCCATATTTTAGAATAATCACTTCCTAACAAGATAAGAAATAGTATAGTTATTTTAGATAGTTTGATCATAAAAACGATAAATGAAAACGGATTTTTATGGCCCGCTATGAACTGATTAAATTATAATATAACCGTAAAAATCCGCACTTTAATAAAGTGCTAAATTAATTCAGGATGGATAATCAATACTAGCGCCCGTTTCCCGGAATTCTTTGGGTTCCCGAAATCGTTTCCAACCTTCGCCTAAAAAGCCAACTCCATATCCAATTAACTGAGTAAAAGCAGCTTCAACGCTTAAAAGCCCAATTTTCAAACTATTCTCTTTTCTTGTAGCGTCAATGAAAATCAATAAAGCAATCAATATCAATACACCAACGGAAAGCCCAAATAAGATTGGGCTAATTAATACCCAAACAGGAATTGAAAAAACAAATAGCGTAAATAAGGCTGGAATGGCATGAACGAGTTTCAATTCGTTCGGATAATAGCGTGAAATGTTAATCCTCGCCCGACCAAAGAATCGTAATTGTCGAAAAAACTGACCAAAATTTGTCCGGCGTTTATGATAGATGAAAGCTTCTGAAATAAGCCCGGTTCGAAATCCTCTTTCAATAATCCGAATGGCAAATTCAATATCCTCCCCCATCCGGGTTAATTTATAGCCGCCAATCATTTCCCAAACCTTGCGGGACAGGCCCATGTTGAAGCTTCGGGGATGATAGGTGCCTCCAAGATTTTTCTTACTCCCACGAATCCCCCCTGTGGTAAATGGCGATGTCATCGAATAGCTGATAGCCCGCTGAATGGGTGTAAAATCAGGATGTGCTTTATCTGGGCCTCCGTAGGCATCTAACCAATCGGTTGTAAGCCGCTGGTTGACAACCGAAAAATAGTGTTCTGGCACAAGCGCATCCGAATCGAAAATCACGAAATAATCACCTTGAGCCCGTTCAAAACCGTAATTGCGGGTAAATCCCTGGCCAGAATTGGGCTTTGTATAATACTGAATATTCAGCCGACTGGCAAACGCTTTGACTACGTTATCTGATTTTTCCGTTGAGCCATCTTCAATCACCAACACCTCAAAATTTTTGTACGTCTGCCTGACCAGGCTTTCCAACAGCTCACGCAGTTCATCCGGACGATTGAAGACGGGTATGATTATGGAGAAGAACACGGCTTATGAGTGATGAGTGATGAGTGATGAGTGATGAGTGATGAGTTGGCTGCCGCACTTAGTAAAGGCAAGTGTCAGCCAACTCATCACTCATCACTCATCACTAGTTTGATACTTTCTGTATGTGCCTGAATAATTTGATCGACTAAGTCATCCGTTAAGGCAACTGAAAGGAATAGACTTTCGAATTGTGAGGGGGCCAGATAAATGCCACGATCGAGCATAGCGTGGAAATAGTGTCCAAACAATGGCAAATTACATGACTTTGCATCCGAGAAATTGGCAACTGGTCGATCCGTCATAAACAAGGTAAACATCGAACCAATATGGTTGATGGTGTAATTCAGACCTGACTCGATCAGACCGGTTTGAAAGCCCGATACTAATTTCGCTCCAATCTCTTCCAGACGTATATATACTTCCGGATGGTCGTTCAGATAATGCAGCATGGCCAAACCCGCCGACATAGCAATTGGGTTCCCGGATAGCGTGCCCGCCTGATAAACAGGTCCGGCAGGAGAAACCTGATTCATAATATCAGCACGCCCACCGTAGGCGCCAACGGGCATTCCCCCGCCAATGATTTTCCCCATCGTTGTCAGATCAGGTACGATACCAAAACGTTCCTGCGCTCCGCCTTTTGCTAACCGGAATCCCGTCATCACTTCGTCGAAGATCAGTAGAACTCCATATGTATCACAAAGTGAACGAATACCTTCCAGAAAACCGGGCTCAGGCAATACGCAGCCCATATTTCCGACTACGGGCTCCAGAATGATAGCCGCTATCTGATTCTGATTGTTCAAAAGCAGCGCTTCCAAAGCAGCTAAATCATTGAACGGGGCTGTCAGCGTATCAGCCGCCGTCGCCTTCGTCACACCAGGACTATCGGGGGTACCCATTGTCATGGCACCACTCCCGGCAGCAATCAGAAATGAGTCGCCATGCCCATGGTAACAGCCTTCAAACTTGATGATTTTGTCACGACCTGTAAAGCCTCTTGCGACCCGAATAGCGGCCATGGTCGCTTCAGTGCCCGAATTCACCATACGTACTTTCTCTACAGAAGGCACCATTGAGGTAATCAGTTCGGCCATTTCAACTTCTTTCCGCGTCGGAGCACCGAACGAAAACGAATGCTGAATGGCGTCGCGAACGGCTTTTTCGACTGGCTCAAACGCGTGGCCCAAAATCATCGGCCCCCAGGAATTGATCAGTTCGATGTACTGCCGACCGTCTTCGTCGTAGAGATAAGGACCTTTAGCCGATTTTATAAAAAGTGGAGAACCTCCTACAGCCCGAAACGCCCGTACAGGTGAATTTACTCCGCCCGGAATCAGCGTTTTAGCTTTTTCAAATAACTGTTCGCTCGTTGTCATTTTTTGAATGAGCGAATGAGTAAACGAGCGAAGGAGTGTTAGTCATCTGTAGGACTTCGCTCATTCGCTCGTTTACTCATTCGCTCGTTAATTAACTTTCACCAACCTTCCTTCATCGTACTTAACAATGGGGACGATCTGATTTTCATTGGTTTGCGTATAGTCGAATCCAGATAACAGGTAATCATCGGTATCGGAACGCAGAGCACTCCGGTTTCGTCCCGATAAATTGTTTTTTGCCAGTTGACGACCGAAAAACAGCATCATATCATACCCTTCGCTCGCAAATACGGATGGAATTGTGTTCCGTTTAGCCACGTACTGCTCCTGAAAACTAACGACAGGTTCACGAGTCGCATCAATAAAATCGGGATACAGCAAGTAAAGCTCACGACGTGCAAAAGTTGATCCCGGTGTTTGGTAAAAATCAAACGCTGATGCCGTAGCCAGCATGGGCGCACTCACCCGACGACGATTGAGCGCGTCGAGCATCCGACTCCCTTCTTCGGCATTACTACTCGCATAGAAAACATGGCCCAGAGTAATGGCAGGTGCCTGTGTGGTAGAAACCGGACGGGTTGTAGCGGGAGGAACACCGGGAAGTTGCATGGCCTCGGCCATTGCCTGGGCTGTACCACTCAGTTTTCGGACGTCAACAACCTGATAGTTCTGCTGTTTGAGTTCGGCTAAATAAGCCATTGCCAACAACGAATCCCGTCGGGACGAGCCAAAATATACGGCGGCCCGACGAGCCCAATTCAGGCTACGAGCCTGATCCGCCAGCTTGTGAGCCTGCTGATTGAGCGACGGTTGTGCTAAAAAAGAAAAGGGTTGATTGGTAACTAATTCACTACTGGTCGCAATTGGATTTAGGAGTGCAATATTTGCCTGATTGGCATAGGCCGAGGCAATCCGGTTGGGTTCGATATAAAGTGGTCCGATAATCAAATCCGTTTGCGCAAACGCATGGCTATTGACTAACTCGAGTGCTTTATTCGCGTCGTTATCCAGGTCATACGCGAACAGATTAACCGTTATGCCTTCTTCCTGCAATTTGGCTTTTGCCATTTTGATCCCATCGTACAAATCAAAAACGTACTGATTTGACCGTGTTTTCTTATCAGCCTGAAAGTCATTCAGTCGAAACGGAAACATAACCGCAATATTATAGTACCCTTTTGGGCGCGTGTTCCGGGCAGGCGTCGCTGGGCGATTTGTCGATGTCTCAGCTGTGGTCATCGCCGTAGGTTGTGTAGCAATCACACCGGGCACACCAAATCGATTAGTTAGTCGATCCGACAATTCCAGATCATCTTTGTCAGTAGCCGTTCGCTGAATTAGATCAATTAAACTAAGACCAATAATGCGATCGCTAGGATAGTCTTTATTCAACTGTTTCAGGCGATTCAAATCGGTAATCCGGGGAATAAATACCTGCTCGAGTTTCGTAATATCGTTTCGGAAGGCAGCATCATTAATATCCTGAATCGCTTTTAGAGCTTCTTCGTATTGTCCACTCTCCATCGATGCAGCCGCCAGTAAGTAATTGGCGTCGCTCATTTTCTGCCAATTTGGAAATACTTCGACTAGCTGCCGGAGCATCTGCCGAGACTGGGTAAAATTTTTCTGCCGGAAGGCAGCCAAAGCATAATAGTAGTTCGCATACGGAGCCAGCGATCCGCCCTGCTGAATAATCGGATTCAATTCTGTCTTCGCCCGTTCGAAGTCACCAGCCAGTACACGTTTTACGGCTTCGTTATATCGTTTCTGCGCTCCAGATGATACCTGAGCCTTGGCTGATTGCAGCACCAGAAACCCTAGCAAACCAACAAATACTGAGTTAACCCAACCTAATTTCATGGCCATGTTTTTTCAGGGTAATGCACAAAAGCAACGCGAAGGCGTTGCTTTTGTTGCTGATAGCCGAGCCTCTTAACTACATGTACGAGAACGACCAATGGCTGCTTATTTTTTAGACTTCGCTTTACGTTGCGCTTCTTCAGCCTGTTTGCGAGCTTCCTCAGCAGCCGCTAGCTGACGTTGTAATAATGCCTGAAAACCACCGGGTTTCTTACCCTGCCCAGATGCATTTTTCCGGCGATTTTCGTCCAGCACCGCTTTAATTTTATCTTCATCCACAAACCGGCGAATGAGTTGCTGCTGAGCAATCGTCACCACGTTTGACACCAGATAGTAGAACGTCAGACCAGCCGGGTATGAATTCATGACAAACATAAACATCAACGGGAATACGTAGCTAAGTGCTTTCATATTCACCGGTCCTGGCTGCGTTGGCGTTGTCTGGTTATTGTAGTACGCATACGCAATTTGCGATGCCGTCATCAAAATCGTAAACAGGCTCAGGTGGCTACCAATGAAGGGAAGCGTTGGAAACGTAATAATCGCGTCATACGTAGACAAATCACCCGCCCACAAAAACGGTTTCTGCCGCAACTCAATAAGGTTCGGGAAGAGCATGAACAACGCAAACAGGATCGGCATTGTTGCCAACACAGGCACACAACCGCTCAGCGGGCTCACGCCTACTTCCTGATAGAGTTTCATCTGCTCGGCCTGTTGCTTCGCCATGTCATCCCCTACTTTCTCCTTCATCTCATTCAGTTCTGGCTGCAATACCCGCATTTTCGCCATACTGATGTAGGATCGGTAGGTTAACGGTGTTAGAATCAACTTCACGAACACCACCAGTGCAATAATCAGCAAACCGTAGTTGGAAATGAAGCCCTCCAACAAATTAAATACTGGCACAAAAAAGTACTTGTTTACCGGCTTTAAGATAGAATAGCCCAAATAAACATTCCGATCGAATTCTGGTGCTACATCGCCGAGTAACTTAAATTTATTCGGACCGTAGAAGAGTTTGTACTGACCTTTTCCGCTTTTTACATCGGCAATCGGTAGCATTACGTCAGCAATAGCCGTTTTCACCACGCTGGAATCAGTAGGATCAACCAGCGTTTTGAACGTCGCCTTTGGCATTGGCGCATTTTTGTCGATAAATCCAGACAGAAAGTACTTGTGCTTAATAGTGAACCACTGAACAGGCTCTTCCAGAACCGCTTCCTGATTGCTTTCTCCCTCGGTTAAGTTCTCGAAGTTTTCATCGGCAGTCAGGTAATTGATAGTAGCGGCCCGGCGATTGTTCGACATGTCGTTTTCGTACTGGCGCATCTTGTCTTCCCAGTAAAACCGAATGTCGCCATTCCCGACCGAATTGCTCAGACCATTCAACTTCAGGTCATAATCGAGGGCATATCCCTCAGCAGGCAAGGTGTACACCTGCTCAACCGATTGGCCCGGCGCTACTTCTGCCCGAAACGAGATTTGTTGAGATTGGCCAGCTACAGTGCCGTTCTGAGCAGCTGTCTGATAATATAGTTGATGCAGATTGACTTTCCCCTGACTGGTCGGTAATTCCAGAATGGTCCGACTGGTTTGTTCATCAATCAATACCAGCGGTTTCTGGTCATAGGTCTTGTAGTTTTTCAGAATTACTTCTTTTACTCGACCGCCCAGCGTGCTAAAGGTAACTTTGAGGTCCTTATTTTCAACAACGATGTCGCGGGCTACTCCGGTTGCTGCCGATGCAAATTCGCCAAATTGAGCTCGGGCAGCGGCCGAATCCAAGGGTTGTTCAGCTTTATTAATTGCAGCTTCAGCGCCAGAAGCCGATTTCGGTTTCGTGGTTTGAGTTATTTGTTCCGGCTTCTTTTCGGGCGCGGGTTTCGGCACCAGCAGCTGGTAACCGACCAGCATCGCCAGAATCAGGACAATGCCAATTAGTTGATTACGATCCATTTACTTAGGTTGAAGTTTGATGTCTGAAGTATGGCGTTTGATGTTAACTAACACATTTATAGCTATTGTATCAGTTAACATCAAACGTCATACTTCAGATGTCAAACTATTTTTCCTCAAAATTACGGTAATTCGGGCGGTTAATCAACCACGTCGGCAGTTTCTACACGGGCGGCTTCCAGATCGGATGGAGTGGCTGGTGCGGCTTTCTTTTGTTGGTTGTATACGAGTGCAGCCTTAACAAACTGAACAAAAAGCGGGTGGGGATTCATTACCGTGCTTTTCAGCTCAGGGTGAAACTGTACCCCCACGAACCATGGATGTGTTTCCTGCGACAATTCAACAATTTCAACCAGTCCTGTTTCCGGATTGATTCCGGTTGGACGGAAGCCAGCTTTTTCAAAAGCCTCTAAGTAGTCATTATTGAATTCATACCGATGCCGGTGGCGTTCACTGATTTGCGTTTTACCATAGATACGGTGTGCCAGCGAATCTCGTTTGAGTTTACAGTTATACGCACCGAGACGCATGGTACCTCCTTTATCGGTAACATTTTTCTGTTCCTCCATCATGCTGATAACCGGATTAGCCGTATGTGGCTCCATTTCGGTTGAATGAGCATCGTCAATTCCCATTACGTGTCGGGCGTACTCGATTACAGCCATCTGCATACCTAAGCAAATTCCCAGAAACGGAATACCATGTTCACGAACGAAACGTACCGCATTAATTTTCCCTTCAATACCCCGTTCGCCAAAACCCGGCGCCACTAAAACGCCATCTAATTGACTAAGTACATCGGCGCAATGATGTGCATCAACTAACGTTTCGGACTGAATCCACTCCAATTGTACCTTACATTCATTAGAAGCGCCTGCATGAATAAACGATTCAGCAATCGATTTGTAAGCATCGTGCAATTCGACGTATTTACCAACCAGGCCAATCCGAATTACATCGCCCGGATTTTTAAGCCGAGCCAGGAAGTTTTTCCAGGCATCCAGATCCGCATCTTTGTCGTTGTAGAGGTCCATCATGTACAACGCCCGCTGATCCAGCCGTTCTTTCTGCATGAGAAGTGGTACATCATAAATCGTCTCGGCGTCGATGGCTTCGATGACTGAACTGACCTGCACATTACAGAAGAGCGCAATTTTCCGGCGAATTTCCTGCGGCAGCGGATGTTCGGTTCGGCAGACGATAATATCAGGCTGAACACCATTCTCCAGCAACATTCGAACAGAGTGTTGTGTCGGCTTGGTTTTTAACTCGCCCGCCGATTGCAGGTATGGAATTAAGGTCAGGTGAATAACGAGTGTATCGTGTTCACCCAATTCAAATTTCAATTGCCGAACCGCTTCCACGAACGGCAACGATTCAATATCGCCCACGCAACCGCCGATTTCGGTAATCACGATATCATACTCGCCGGTTTCGCCCAACAACCGGATATTTCGCTTAATTTCATCCGTGATGTGAGGAACGACCTGAACAGTTTTTCCCAGGAAGTCACCTCGACGTTCGCGAGTGATCACATTGTTATAGATGCGGCCCGTGGTGATGTTGTTTGCCTGTGAAGTCGGTCGATTCAGGAACCGCTCGTAGTGACCTAAATCGAGGTCGGTTTCAGCGCCATCGTCGGTGACGTAGCATTCGCCATGCTCGTATGGATTGAGTGTACCCGGGTCAATATTGATATACGGATCGAATTTTTGAATTGTTACCGTAAGTCCCCGGGCCTGAAGAAGTTTGGCCAGTGAAGAGGCAATAATACCCTTGCCAAGTGATGAAGTTACCCCGCCTGTAACAAAAATGTATTTCGCGGATTTGGGTCCCGTAGCCGCCATGTCTTTAACGTGTTTTGGTCGTTACGGGATGTAAAAGTACGAAGTTTAAAGCAGAAATGAGCGTATGGTTGCCGGAAAAAGTTGGTAACTTAGACTAATGCGCTACTACTCAACCGTATACTACGTTTAATTTATTTTTAAGAAATTGAACTGGATAACAATCACCAAAACCGCCATAGGATAACTAGCTTGTTTACCAAACTAAAAATAAAAATCCCCCACAACCTGTTTGTTTGGTTGTGGGGGATTTTGTCATCCTGGCGTCAGGATGACAAAAAGTTTATTTTTTCCACTGTTCTATTTCCCGATCTTCGTAGGCCAGGCCGTACTGTTTCAGAACATCTTCAGGTACGCCATCCCATTGGTTCGGAACATTACCGACATAGCCGAGGTCTTTAATACCCATCTGACTGGTGTAAAAACCACTAGCTGTCATATTTCGCATCATAGAGAAGAACGAAGCCCCTTGCGACAATTCTGGCTTCACTTTACCTGGGTAGGCAATCTGATCAACCAGTTCGAGCTGTTGCGCTTTGGTGCAAAGGACAAACTGTTTGCCATAGCGTTTTACACAGGTATTGTCAAGCCATTTGATGCCTCCACGCATGGGTGTCTGGTTGCGAGGCTGATCTTTCATCATAAACTCGATGAAAGCCGGAACCCCCGCCTGTGATGCACTTCCTGACCGTTCATCGGCTGGAATAATAATATCCGACAGCACGGTAACGGTCTGCAATTCATGGGGCGTAAAGAATTTTTCAGCATTAAGCTTAGCATCGCGCTCCGCTTCAAACTTCTGCCGCCCCCCCGGGATTTTCAAGGGTTTCGTATCGGGTGGAGCTGGAACAGCAGCCTCGACTGGAGTAACGGCCAGGCCAAAACCAGTTAGGGAAAGTGCTTTTAGGGAATCTCTGCGTTTCATAGTTATAAAGGCTTTGTGTATCGTACGACACACAGAGGTTTAGATGTTTTTCTTTTTAACCTGATCAACTAAATATTCGCTTGTCCGCATGGACGATGCCAGAATCGTCCAGGTTACGTTTTTATCTCCTTGTGATGGGAAAGGAGCTGCATCCACTACAAACAGGTTTTTCACATCGTGGGCCTGTTGATAGCCATTCAGCACCGAGTTTTTAGGATCTTTACCCATACGGGCCGTACCGACCTCGTGAATAATCAGGCCAGGAGCCGCCAAACCGTAGTTGTTCGATGCATCAGGTTTAGCTCCTAAGGCAATACCACCCATCGAGTGAATGATTTCTTCGAAGGTATCCTGCATATGTTTCGCCTGCTTGATTTCGTAATCCGACCATTTGTAGTTGAATCGTAAAACCGGAATACCGTATTTATCGACTACGCTTGGATCGATTTCGCAGTAGTTACTTTCGAGAGGAACCGGCTCACCGCGACCCGCCATACCGATGTAGGCCCCGTAGAATCGTCGGTAATCGTCTTTCAAACTTGCGCCATAACCACCACCGGGTTTCATTTTCCCATCACGAGCGGCAATCATACCGTTCATGGCTTCGATACCCCAACCGAAACCGTAAGCAGGCATTCCCATACCACCCCAATATTCGATGTGGTATCCACGGGGAAAATCTAATTTCTTGTTATCGAGCCACCAGGGGGTAAAGACGTGCATACCGCCAACGCCATCTTCATTATAGCGCTTGCGATCCATCAACGCAGGAACAAACGCAGACCGTGACGCACCTGTTGAGTCGTTTATGTATTTTCCGACAACACCACTGCTGTTAGCTAAACCTGTCGGGAACCGGCTCGATTTCGAATTAAGCAGCAATCGGGCTGTTTCACCAGCACTAGCTGCCAATACGACCGTTTTCGCCTTAACTGTAATTTCCTGTAAGCTTTGTGTATCGACGTAGCTCACTCCGGTAGCCAATCCAGTTGTTGGATCGGTCAGGACTTCGCGTACCATGGCGCCGTTGATCAGCGTAACGTTTCCAGTTTTCATGGCTGGTTTTACCAACACCGACGAAGACGAGAAATCGGCATACGCCTGACAAGCCCGGCCGCACTGGCTACAGTAAAAACATTGTCCACGTTCATTATTGATCGGTTTGGTCAGAATCGACAAACGAGACGGAATCACTGGGATACCAATGCTACGGGCTCCTTTCCGAATCATCAATTCATGCAGTCGTGGCTTTGGCGGTGGCAGAAAGATACCATCCGGTTCAGATGGCATATTCTCTACAGAACCAAACACCCCGATCAATTTATCTACCCGATCGTAAAAAGGCTTAATATCGTCGTAACCGATAGGCCAGTCTTCACCGACTCCCGTCATACTTTTCCGTCGGAAATCGTCCGGAGCAAAACGGAGCGAAATCCGCCCCCAGTGGTTTGTACGTCCGCCGAGCATCCGAGAGCGAAACCATTGGAAGTCAGACCCTCTTACGTTCGTATACGGTTCTCCTTCAATGTCCCATCCACCCCAGGCAGCATCAAAATCACCGAAAGCGCGGGTGGTACCAGCACCACGACGGGGCGATTCCCAGGGCCATTTTAGTTGAGTAATATATTTAGGGTCAGCGGGGTCGAAATAGCCCCCTGCTTCCAGCAGCACGACTTTAGCGCCAGCTTTTGCCAGCGTGTAAGCCGCCATGCCTCCACCCGCACCAGAGCCAACTATAGCGACATCATACTGGACAGGTGCTTTTTGAATTTGAAAAGAATCCATGAAGAAAACTACGATTTATCGGTTTTGGCCAGACAAATAACCTGAATATAGCATTAAAAGCAAATTAGAGACAAAAATACCCTTCATTCTGACAACAAACGGTGAGCTTATCAGTCAAACAAATACCAGTCGAATCCGAAGGCAAATCCTCGACGCATTTGCAGGAAATCAGGCGCGACAAAATAGCCAGGTCCCTGAGTAAGACCTTGGTTTGCATGCGTAAGCTTCACAAAAAGCCGGGTTCGATTCACACGCAGATTAGCATACAAATCAGCCAACACATACCCTTCTATATTATTGGTCAGGTTCTGAAGGTGGAACTGCTGGGTGAGCGGCATATACGCATCGGCGTAGTACTGTGACTTGTAATGCAAATCAATTCCAGTCTGGATATACAATACTTTGGAATACAGAAATTCGTACTGAATTCGAGTATTAATAAACAACGGTGGAATTCGAATAACATCTGGCCCATCTTTAACGGTGTAATACGCCAGCCCAGATACTAAAAACTTACCAAATTGAAGGTGATACCCTAATCCGGGCCGTAGCATACTGATCGGCGACGATTCCTGTCGAACAAAGCCGTCCGTATCAAAATAGACGTAATTTTTTAGCAAATAATAGTCGAGACTAGGCTCAATCGCCAGCTTTCCATACCGAATGTTTACTTTCCCGTAGGCATGCCAATAATCGCGATTGACGAGCGGGGGCAATCCGGCTGATGCATCCGGCCAGTTATATACCTTACTCTGAAATCGACTTTGTAAGAGTGTCGGCTCAACTTTTATGTACTCACCACCAGCCGTTAGGAATTTACTTTCAAACTTTCCAGACAGTCGAAAACTTCCTTTTCTGCCGCTCCCGAATTCTGTCTCAGCCGTTAATCGAGATAAGCTATCGGGGAAATAATAGCCTAGCCAGCCACCCAGAAACGTTTCAAGTTGTGAGGTTCCGTATTCATTAAACGCAGTCCGATAGGTGTTATATAATGTCGTCTGTTTGTAATTCCGAACACGTAGATAAGCCCGATAATTGAACGAAGCGCCTTTATACTGCGCAATCCCTTTGATGCCTATTTGATTTTCCAGTAACCGAAATCGAGCTTTCTGAAAAAGGCGGGACGTATCGCCGATAATGACAGGATAAAACCGTCGAATGGCATTCGAAGCTGCCAATAGCGAGTCGTTTTGATTCAAACGCAGGGTATCATCCTGATAGAAATTCTTATGGGTCTGATAATCGAATCGGTGATACACTTGAAATCCTTTATCCAATACATATTGATGATAAGCATGCCAGTCGTTGCGAATTTCCCACCCATGCGGTCCCTGCACCTGTGAACTGGTAACGAGGTTATTGGCACTGCGTAGGCGGGCATTACCTTCGTAGTTATACACGATGACTGACCCATCTGCATTTTGCCCTGGCAACACGCCCCCCTGCTCATCGAGGCTGTGGTTCATGTTGTTAAAATGAGCCAGCAGAATGTATTTATCGTTTTTTGACCGGTAGTTGGTATGTAATAGAAAAGCCCAGTTCTGCGCCAGCAACTTAAAGGGATCATTATTACCACTCGTACCAAACTGTTTCTGGGATGTAAACCGTTGCACGTTAAATCCGATATTCCAGCGCTGGGTAATGTTCTGGGCCATATCAAAACGCAGGATATTCTGATTATTGCCGCCGAGAGTCAGGTACATATCAGTAAACGGCGACTTCGTATTAAAATATTTTACCCCCATCGTTTGATACGCATACGGGTCAAATACATAATAGCCCGACTGGGCGCCTAACTGCTGTGGCACTGGTAGAAAAATTGGCCGAATAGGTGTTCCCAGCGTACCCAGATCCTGGTATAAATTCTGACTTCGCTGCACGTAGGTATACCGATGGCTTTCGTCCATCGTTGTATCCATCGTGTAGAGCTTTTCACGGTTATTAAAAATATCGTCCTCCAGCACGTACCGAGTCGATTTGGGGCCATAGATTACTTTTGTCGAGTCATCGATCCCATTAACGCCGGTCGTTGAGGTAGGCATGGCCTGTCGACCGCCAAAACCCGATGGCACACCACCAGGAAATTGCTGGGCCAAACTGCTGCCTGTCAGACTAAGTAGAAAGATTAAAAGAAGAAAACTCCGATTCATTAGGTCAAAAGTACGCCAAAACGTCAGATAGCCGAAATACACTAAGTACTCTTAACGATTTTTAAGCCGATTTGCGGAAAGTAATTCCATAAATTCCGCTTCCTGATCGGACAAAAACTGAACCGCAACCGGCAGATAATAAAGCGGCCAGATAGTCCGTTCGTCTGGACTAAGTAACTCATCAAGTTTTACCCAGTCTTTTTCCGTAGTCAATAGAGCCGTATCAGGAGGTAGGCCAGCCATCATTGATTCGAGATCAGCGCGGGTATATGCATAATGATCGACAAAGCGCTTATGGTTAATCAACTCAAAAGTCTGCCGAACATGATATTCCAGCGGATCAGCATTAGCCAATCCCGACACCAAAACTACTGCTTTTAGAGTAGTCGTGACCTGGTGCGTAGCAAACGAAACTGGATCACCATACGAAAGACCGGCAAATAAAATAGGCGTCTGAGCGATCGTGTATGGGCGAATTCGTGCAGTAATCCGTTGCTGTTCAGTGTCCCACAAATTCATGGGGCATTTGGTCACGACAATTACATCGGCCCGTCGGGCTCCTTTACGACGTTCGCGCAAACGCCCGGCCGGAAATGGAAAATCGTCATAGATGGGTCGATTATAATCCATTAATAAGATGGAAAGATGAGGTTGAATAGCTCGATGCTGAAACGCATCATCGAGCAAAACCAAATCCGTTTCCGGATGCAGTGCTACCAATGATTGAATCGCTTCGACCCGGCGTTCGCCCACACAAACCCGAATGTGCTGACCAAATTTGCGATATATCTGAAGGGGTTCGTCGCCAATGGTATCGGCTGTATCAGCTGGGGTTGCCACGCGAAAGCCAGTTGTCTGGCGGCCATACCCACGGCTTACGGTCGCAATTGTGCCGAACGGGTTTAATTGGGTTACCAGAGACCGTTTAATCAAAAATTCCACCATTGGCGTTTTTCCTGTTCCGCCTACAGTTAAATTACCTACGCAGATAGAATAAACTGGGGACTTCGTTGATTTTAATAAGTGCTTATCAAATAACCAATTACGAATTTCCACGACTAATCCATAGAGTCCACTCAGCGGTAAGAGTAACCATTTAATGACCCAACGTTCCATTAATATTTTCGTAATATTGCCTTTCTGAGCGATCAAAAGTAGTACTTTTAAGGCTGGTTTAATTCCTGCCCCCTTCCTTTGCAATGAGTTTAAAAGCCGACTTCATACCCTATACGTTGCATTTTCGCTTCGAAGCGGGAACGTCGCGCGGCACACTCACCCAAAAAACATCGTACTTTATCCGGCTCTTCGACGACACAGATCCATCCATTGTCGGTTATGGTGAATGCGGACCTTTAGTAGGCCTGAGCCTCGATGACCGGCCGGATTTTAGTCAGCGGTTAACCCAGTTTTGTCAGGAGTTTAATTCACTAGATCTTCAATTGTTTAGCTGGAACGTTCCGATTGTTCTGAACCAGCTCATCAGCCCGCAATTTCCGAGCATTTTATTTGGCTTTGAAACGGCGATGCTCGATTTTCTGTCGGGTGGTCAACGCCTGATTCATTCCTCTGATTTTACGGCTGGACAACGCGCTATTCCAATTAATGGGCTCATCTGGATGGGAAATCCAACGTTCATGCGGCAGCAGATTGAAGAAAAATTACAGGCTGGCTACACCACGTTGAAGCTTAAAATCGGTGCAGTGGATTTTGAACAGGAGTGCGACCTGTTGGCCATGCTTCGGGAACGATTTACGGCTGATCAACTCACAATTCGAGTGGATGCCAACGGTGCTTTTCATCCTGATGAAGCCATGAAAAAGCTGGAACGCCTGGCTTCCTATCAGCTACATTCTATTGAGCAGCCCATTCGTGCCGGTCAGGTTGATTTATTAGCCGATCTTTGCCGGAGCACTCCCCTAGCGATTGCTCTTGATGAAGAACTGATCGGGCAAATGGAATATGTTCACAAGTTCAGGCTATTGAAAAAAATTCAGCCTCAGTATATCATCCTTAAGCCAACACTGTTGGGTGGTTTGCGTCATTGCGATGAATGGATCGAGCTGGCTGGGCGATTTAACATTGGCTGGTGGATAACATCGGCACTTGAATCGAACATCGGCCTCAACGCCATTGCGCAATACACCGCGCAGTTCAAAAATTTACTACCACAGGGTTTAGGAACGGGGCAACTGTATCACAACAATATTGATAGTTCGCTGGTTGTTGAACATGGCTGTTTGCAGTATGATCCAAGTCGTCACTGGAACCTTAATCCACTGCTGGTCAATCAATCAGGCACTGCGCTTCCTTAACCTAAATTCGCTCCGTTGAATCTCCCCGCCGATCATATTCGTCTGTTATTTGGCCTCAAACTGCGCCAGTTACGAATCGACAAAGGAATGTCGGTCAGCGATTTGGCACATAAATCCGGCTTGTCCATTTCGTATGTAACAGAAATTGAGAAGGGACGTAAATACCCAAAAGCGGATAAGATTTCGGCCCTGGCCAATGCTATGCAGGTCGATTATGATTCGCTGGTATCACTCAAGCTGAGTAAGAAGTTAGAGCCTATTTCCGACTTACTGCGCTCTAAGTTCCTGACCGAGATTCCTCTCGAACTGTTCGGAATTGATCCTTCCGACCTGCTCGAATTACTGGCTGAAACTCCGGCCAAAGTCAGCGCGATGATTCGAACATTCATGGATATTGCCTTAAGCTATAACATGAGCGTCGAGCGGCTGTATCTGACGATGTTGCGGTCGTATCAGGAGATGCATGATAATTATTTCCCGGACATCGAATCGGAAGCCGACAATTTTCTGGCTGAATTTGCGCCCGTTTCCGGCCAATCAGTCGATGAAGCGCTGCTAACCAATCTACTGAAAACACGCTACGATGTTCGGATTGAGCCGTTTGATCCGCTCACGCACCCTGAATTAGTTTCGTTACGATCCGTTTTTCGCCCGGAACAACAAACGTTGCACCTAAACGCGGGCCTATCTGTTGAGCAGCGCGTATTTATTCTGGCCCGGGAAGTTGGTTTTCAGTACATGCAACTCAAAAACCGGCCCTATACGTATTCCTGGGTAGAAGCCGATTCCTTCGAGCAGATATTGAACAATTACAAAGCGTCGTATTTTGCCGGAGCAATTCTGATTCGTCGCGATGTGCTTGTCGCTAAACTGAGCCAGCTTTTCGACCGGGATACCTGGAGCAACGACGACTTCCTCCAATTGATCGACCATTTTGGCTCGACGCCCGAACGCTTTTTTTACCGATTGAGTAATGTACTTCCCAGTCAGTTCGGGATTGATCAATTATTCTTTTATCGGTTCAATCACATACCTGGTCAGGCGACTTTTCAGCTTACCAAAGAAATGCATTTATCCCGGCAACAAGGCCCACGTGGCATTGTGGATGAGCACTTCTGTCGACGCTGGATTGCTTGGACGATTTTGCAGGAACTTCAATTTTTACAACAAAACAAAGGCGTTGATGAAACACTTTGTCGGGCGCAACTGTCGGAGTATGCCGATTCAGGACTTCAGTATCTGATTATTTCAGTGGCTCATCCGTTTCAGCCACAGTTCAGTCAAAATATGAGCGTTTCGATGTGTTTTCGGGTCAACGACACATTGAAAAGTAAAATGAAGTTTCTGGCTCCTCCGAATGCCATCACCACTTTAACCGAAATTCCCTTCCGAATTGTCAATCAAACCTGCGAGCGGTGCGATATTTTCGATTGTCGTGAGCGGGTGGCAGCCCCAACGGTACTCCAAAAGAAACGCCAGTTCGAAATCGCAAAAAAAGCGGTGGAAAAGTTGAAGTGATGAGTGATGAGTGATGAACGATAAATGATGAATGGAGGGCGTCAGCAAACTCATTACTTATCGTTCATCACTCATCACTTCAATTTGCTCCTCCCCCTAATGCCCTGTACAAATCGACTAAGGCTAGAAACTGCGATCGTTTGGTATTGATGAGCGAAAGTTGAGCTTCAAAAACGTTGCGTTGGGCAGTAATTACTTCCAGATAGGTTGCATAACCATTAGCAAATAGTTCATTCGACGTACTGGTTGCCTGTCGCAACACAGCAACTTCCTGACGTTGGAGATTGGCTACATTCCGGTAATTTTCCAGTCCTTTCAGGCTACTCACTACTTCCGAAACACCAGTTAGAATAGCTCGTTGGTATGCAAAATACGCTTCGCGGCTTTGGGCTGTGGTACCAGCCAGATTACCTTTTAGCTGCCGACGGTTGATGATTGGTGCGGCCAATCCGCCAAATACACCCAAAGCCAGTGATTGCGGATTTAGCAAAACGCCCGTCCGAAACGCATTAAATCCAACGTAGGGCGTAAGATTCAGAGACGGCAGAAATTCCGCTTGCGCCACAGCGACATCCAGATTTGCCGCTTCCAGTTCTCGCTCCGCCTGACGAATATCCGGCCGACGTCGTACTAACTGCGTTGGTAAACCAGCCGAGATACCAGTCGGCAAGGATTGCTTTTCAATCGACGCACCTCGCGCAATTGCCTGCGGATATCGACCTAATAAGGCATTCAGCTTATTTTCGATTTCAACGATTTCCTGTTTCACTCGTCCTTCCAACGCACTGGTATTCAACAATTGCGCTCTAAATTGTTGGACGGCTAATTCTGTAACTCGTCCCGCAGCTTTCTGAACCTCCACCAATTCAAGGGCTTTCTGTTGGAGTTCAACGTTATCGCCAATGATTTCCAGCTCGGCATCTAAAGCCAACAGGGAGTAATACATCCGGGCAACATCTGCCGTAATCGAAGTAATAATCAAATTACGCCCTTCCTGCGAAGCCAGCATCCGTGTATAAGCTGCCTTCCGACGATTTCGGAGTTTTCCCCATAGATCGATTTCCCACGAACTACGCAATCCTAGGAAAAAATCGGGTGTTGGGTTCGGAATCAGACTTGTGCCAGAGATATTATCCGACAGATTGGTATCGAAATTACCGACACCATTCAAGGTATACCGGCCATATCGATCGACACTAGCTGTGGCAACGGCGTCCACTCTTGGTGCCAAAGCTCCCTGACTGATGGTGTATCCAGCACGGGCTATCTCAATCCGTTGAAGGGCAATTTTCAGATCGAGATTACGCATCAACGCCGTATCAATCAACGATACCAGATTCGGATCGGTAAAGAGTTTCTGATGACTCCATCCACCGATGCTGGTGGTATCGGCTTGACCGATATACGACTGCGGAACAACCATATTCGGAGTGGTTGCTGGATTATGAACAATCCGGCAACCACTCAGGCAACTGCCCAGCAACAGACTCAGTAAATAAAATGAAGAATTAAGATTCCTGAAGAACGGCACCATTCGCATTCGTTTTAGTAGAAATAGAGTCGGGAGATACTCCGCTGGAAGGAGGCTGGTTTGACCCGAATTTTTGAGCAATTTTGGCAAATAATACGTACAGACCAGGTACCAGCACCAATCCAAATACGGTTCCGATCAGCATCCCTCCTGCCGCTGCGGTACCGATAGATCGGTTCCCTAAGGCACCTGCGCCCGAGGCAATACAAAGCGGAATCAATCCAGCAATAAACGCGAGCGAGGTCATCAGAATGGGGCGTAAACGAGAGACAGCTCCCTCAATAGCCGATTTCACAATCGGAACACCTTCCTGCTGCCGCTGATTGGCAAACTCCACAATCAGAATAGCATTCTTACCCAACAGACCAATGAGCATAACCAACGATACCTGCGCATAGATATTATTCTGTAAGCCAGCCAGTTGCAGACATAGAAAGGACCCAAAAATTCCGGCAGGGAGCGACAGGAGTACAGACAGCGGTAAGAATAAACTTTCGTATTGCGCAACCAGCAGCAAGTACACGAAAACCAGACAGATCAGGAAAATGAAAATAGCCTGATCGCCCGACTCCACTTCTTCCCGCGACATCCCCGACCAGGCAAAAGAATACCCTTTAGGCAGTTCTTTAGCCGCGACTTCCTGTACGGCCCGCAATGCGTCGCCACTACTATAACCGGGGGCTGCATCGCCATTGAGGAGCGCCGAAAAGTACATATTGTACCGGGTAATCTGCTCCGGTCCATACACCCGCTCCAGCCGAACGAAATTCGAGTAAGGAACCATCTCTCCCGCATCATTCTTAACGCGCAGGTTCAACACATCTTCCGGTTTGGCCCGGTATTCGGGCGAAGCCTGTACCATTACTTTGTACATCTGCCCGAACCGGATGAAATTAGACGCGTAATAACTGCCCATCAGGGTTTGTAGCGTACTCATCGCATTGTCAATCGACACCCCTTTCTGGGCGGCTTTGTCCTGATCGACCTGCAACAAATATTGCGGAAAACTAGGGTCGAAGCTGGTAAATGCGTTTCCGATTTCTGGTCGTTTTCTCAGTGCGGCTACAAAGGCATCGGTTACTTTCTTCGTCTTTTGCAGATCACCGGAACCAGTTCTATCCAGCATTCGTAGTTCGAAACCGCTGGAATTACCAAAACCGGGAACGGTCGGCGGAGGGAAAAACTGAATACTAGCATCCTGTACCGATCCTGCTTTCTCTTCCAACTCGGCAATTACCTCCTCCAGCGATTGCTTCCGACTGTTCCAATCTTTCAGGTTAATCATGCCCATACCATACGAAGCCCCCACCCCATCGTTCATCAGACTATAGCCCGCCAATGTCGACACGTTATCAACGGCTTCCATTTTCGAAGCAATCTGCTGCACTTTGTCGAGTACGGCTTCCGTACGTCTGAGTGTAGCACCGACCGGAGTAGTCACATTTACATAAATCATGCCCTGATCTTCGGTCGGAATGAATCCACTGGGCAGAATAGAACTAACTCCCCAGGTTCCGCCAGCAAAAAGCGCCAGCATCGCAATGGTAATAACTCCCCGACTGGCAACTCGTTTGAGCACACGTTGATACCGTCCGGTAAGCGCATCGAATGAGCGATTGAACCCAGCAAAAAACCGTCCCAGTAAACCTGTGGCAACATGATCGTTTGCCGGACGCAATAATAAGGCGCAGAGGGCTGGCGTAAGTGTTACGGCATTCACCCCGGAGATCACAATCGCAATAGCAAGTGTGAGTGAAAACTGACGGTAGAAGATCCCAACCGGCCCCGACATGAAAGCGACGGGTATAAATACAGCTGACATAACGAGGGTAATGGCAATTAATGCACCACTGATTTCCTTCATGGCCGCAAACGTCGCTTCTCGAGGAGGCAGATGAGCTTCGTGCATTTTGGCATGAACGGCTTCGACCACCACAATCGCGTTATCGACCACAATCCCGATGGCAAGCACCAATGCAAACAAGGTGAGCAGGTTGATCGAAAAGCCAATTGTACTCATAAACGCGAATGCACCTACCAGCGCTACAGGTACTGCCAACGCGCATATTAGCGTTGATCGCCAGTCTTGTAAAAACAGGAATACGACCAGAAACACCAGCACAAAAGCCTCGATCAATGTTCGGATTACTTCGTGAATCGACGCGTCCAGAAATCGTGATACGTCGTACGCGAAATTGTAGGTCATGCCGGGCGGGAAGTTCGTTTTCTTCAACTGCGCCATCAGCTCCTTCACGTCATTGATGACATCGCGGGCATTGGAACCAGGTCGTTGTTTGAGCATGATCGACGCGGAAGGCCGACCATCCGTTTTTGACAACATATCGTAATCGAGCGAACCAAATTCGATATCGGCCACATCTTTCAGACGCAGAATCGAGCCGTCAGTTTCTGCCCGTAAAACGAGGTTTTCGTATTGCTTGGGATCAAAGAATTTACCACTATAGCGCAGTACATATTGAAGCATTTGTGGGGTTCGGTCGGCACTCTCCCCCGCTTTTCCGGGTGCCGCTTCGACGTTCTGCTTCCGAATCGCGGCAACAATATCGTCTGGAGACACACCATACGCAGTCATCCGATCGGGCTTTAACCACACCCGCATCGAATACTCCCGAGAGCCCATGATATCCACAAAGCCAACACCGTCGATTCGCTTTAATTCGGCAAAAACATTGATATCGGCAAAGTTGTAGATGAATTTTTCGTCAACCGTTGAATCTTCACTGAAGATGTTGAGGTACAGCAGCATACTATTTACCTCTTTCTCCGTCGACACCCCAGCCTTGATCACTTCTTCCGGTAATTCATCGAGTACGGTGGTCACCCGGTTCTGAACGCCCATAGCTGCTAGATCGGGGTCAGTGCCAACTTTAAAAAAGACCTGAATTATCGTACTGCCGTCATTCCCCGACACGGAGTTCATGTACACCATGCCCGGTACCCCGTTGATGGCTCGTTCGAGCGGCATGGCCACTGCTTTGGTCGCCACTTCCGCGTTGGCTCCTGTATATTTTGCCGTTACAGTCACCGAAGGCGGTACAATATCCGGAAACTGTGTAACCGGCAATTCCAGCAATGCCAATCCCCCTAACAGGGTAATCAACACTGAAATAACTGCTGACAGTAAGGGACGTTTTATAAATAAATCGAACATGAAAAATACGGTTTCATGTTCCAGGTTTCAGCCGGATCGCCGGAGCAGCTGAGACCTGAAACAGTTCATAAATTACTGTTGAGCCAGCGTATTTTGAGCGGATGAGCTATCAGCGGAAACGGCTTCGGGAACGATCTGGTCACCGTCGCGAATATTCTGGATGCCTTCGTACACAACTCGTTCACCAGGTTCCAGACCTGAGCGGACAATGTAGTTTAAGCCGACCCGAGCCTGAGGTACAAAACTCCGGGTTTTTACTTTGTTCGTTTTATCCACTACGTAGACGTAGTTTTTATCCTGCACTTCAAAGACGGCCTTCTGCGGTACTAGTAACGCATCGCTCACCAGATTCGGTAACCGAATTTTACCTGACGAACCGTGTTTCAGCATTTTCTGTGGATTCGGAAATCGCGCTCGGAACGCAATCGTACCCGATTCTTCTTCAAAAACACTTTCCATCGTTTCGATATGTCCCTTGTAAGGATAGGCCGTTTCATCAGCCAGCATCATTTCAACCTCCTGACCTGCTTTATCGACCAGATCCCGACGCCGTTTCAAAAACCCGAGGTACTCTTTTTCCGATACATCGAAATAGGCAAATACCTCATGAATATCAGACACTTCGGTAAGCAATGCTCCCTCTTCGATCAGGCTGCCAATTTTGAATGGGATGCGGTTGATCACACCATCGAAGGGAGCCCGAATATTGGCGTGAGCCAGCCGAAGAGCGGCCGTCGATTGAGCCGATTGGGCTTCTTCGATCTGCGCGCGAGCCACGTCTAATTTTGCTTTAGCGAGTTCCAGTTCAGAAGCAGAAATGACTTTTTTCTCTACCAATAACTTCACCCGTCCAACCTCGACTTCGGCGGTTTTAGCGGTAGCTTCTGCACTTTTGAGTGAAGCTTTTGCTTTATCCAGTCCAACCTTATATTCAGCGGCATTCAGGCTAAAAAGCAATTGTCCCTGACGAACCGATTGACCCTCATCAACATAAATTTTTTCCAGAAATCCTGATACCCGAGCGCGGATTTCGACGTTCCGAACTGCTTCAAGGGTCGTTACATAATCGCGTTGCAGGGTCGTTGACTGCCTTGCCAGTTTAACAACCGGTAACTTAAGCTTTTCAGGCTCCTCAGTTTTGGTTTCACCGCCCGAACAGCCAGCGACCAGTAAACCAAGAAAAATGGCGGGTAACTTGAGTAGGTTTTTCATGACTTTAAAAAGCAGATAATATGAGTGCTCCAGCCAACACGGTAGGTCATTGTTGCTGGCAAACTAATTCCCAGAATAGTAGGTTAAGAATCGATATATTGTAACGAACCGCCGACTCACTGCCAGTCAATTCGCCAGAGAACGAGTTATTTGCAACTCGTCAGTTTAAACAACTTGAGGTGGCGGAGCATGAATTTCCGGAACATGGGCGGAAACAAACTCAGACCGAAAAGGCACATTACCCGATAGTAGATACTGAACGGGCGATGACAAAGGGGCAAAGGCAAATAAGGGGGTAAAGTCGTAATCCTGCTCGAGTTCGGTTAGTTCGGATTCTTCTTCGGGATTATTCTGTTCGGGAATAGCCTTATGAATGTTGAAACATTCCTCTAAAAGAAACTCCCCAATACTTTCTATTTTATTGATCGATAATCCTGTCTGAATTCCGATTGTTTTTACTGCTGTCATAGCTGTATCACAAACGTCAATACTCAGATTGATGACGTTCAACGCCATGAATAGGCAGAAGATGCGGAATCCCAAAAATATATCGTATCGTTGATTCATAGCGACCAGCAACCAAATATAATTCGCCCGATCTATAAACTCAACTAATTTTATACCAGTTAGTTATAAAACTTGGATAAAGATAATTCTCTCTAAGATAGATTAAATTTAGATTAAAAACTCTAATCTCTCTATGAACTTTCTAAGAATCAATCAGCAACATCCGTATCTGACAACGATTCAACATTGGTATGAAGAAACTTTTCCCATCGATGAACGACGTAGTTTCGAAGACCTGGTAACCCTTCTCTCCTCTCCGGATATGCATCTGTGTGCGTTAGTAGAAAACGACCAGTTGGTGGGTTTTTTAATCTACTGGCAGTGGGATGAATTCTTGTTTCTGGAGCATCTGGCCGTAGCGCAAGAACAGCGTGGAAAGCAGTTTGGGCAACAGGCGTTGGCCCGGTTATCACAGATCAGTACGCCCTATTTTATTCTGGAAGTAGAGCGCCCAGTAGACGAAATTAGTCAGCGACGGATTCGTTTTTATGAGCGAGCAGGGTTTGCACTGAATCCTTACAATTATAGGCAGCCGCCTTATCAACCCGAAAAAGCAGCTGTACCGATGTGGTTAATGTCAATCCCAAAGCTACCTGACGAATTGGCCTATACACGATTGAGTAAACTGATTGAAGAGCGGGTCTATCGTCGATTTTATCGAAAATCATGACGAGTCGGATTCCAGAGTACCGACTGGTTTATACTGGCTATAGTACCGCGTCCTGTCAGGATCATTGCTTGTTCCAATTCATCTCTGAGAATGGTCAGCACTTTCGCAACACCATCAGCACCACCGCAGGCCAAACCAAAACAGATAGGTTTACCAATCAGAACAGCTTCGGCTCCCAACGCAATGGCTTTTAGCACATCTGTGCCTCTTCGAATACCACCATCCAATAACAGAGGTACCCGCTTATTCACACGTTCAGCTATATACGGCAACACCTCAATGGTAGCAGGCACCGTATCTAAATTCCGACCACCGTGATTCGAGACAATAATACCTGATACACCCGTTTGAATTGCCTGTTCCGCATCGTCGGGATTTAAAATACCTTTTACCAAGACCGGGATCTTAACCAGCGATTGTAACCAGGCAATATCTGCCCAGGTCAATGGTTTTTGTTGCGGACCGGGGGCAATCATATAAGGGGCATGTATGCCTTCAGGCAGCCCAAAATTTATCCGTTGTTCACGATTACGGACACCACCGACGGGCGTATCGACTGTAACACAAATAGCCCGACAGCCAAGTGCCTCTGCTTTTTGAACTAAATCCCTGGTAAATTCCCGATCGTCCCGAACGTACAGTTGAAGCCATAAAGGCTGAGTAGCTACCTGAGCAATTTCTTCCAGTGGTGTAGTCATAAACGAACTTACGACATAGGTAGCCGAAGCAGCACTAGCTCCACGCGCCGTGGCCAACTCACCTTCCGGATGCATAATCCGATGGTACGCCGTCGGAGCAATCAAGATCGGATAGGGCAGCTCTGAACCGAACAGCGAAATACCAAGATCTGGTTTTGTAAAGTTCGGCAATACCGTTGGGTTGAGTTTTATGGCGTCAAAAGCCTGCCGATTCCAGCGGAGCGTACACTCATCAGCCGCCCCACTCGCGACATATTCGTAAGCCAGTTTCGACATCGTACAGGCGGCTTTTGGCTCAACATCGAACACGTTAACGATATCCGACAAATCTATAACTTCAGCCATGGCCAGCCTGGCTGGTGTAATTTCATCTGGTGTATGTCCGATTGGTGAACTATTTGCTAACGCGCTCATGCCTGTAATAGATTGTACGGTTTTAGCCTAAAAGGCGAATCAGGAAAGAATATATCGTCTGCTCCAGACAATTATGCATTAGAGAAGTTTACGCAAGAAAACGATTGGTGGGTGGCTTAAAATTCGGTTCTTTGTAATCTATTCAATAGTCAACCTTATGTTCAACTACCTCAAAGAGTCCTTCGCTCGAAAGAAAGCCAGACGGGTCACCAGTAAATATCCATACGAAGTTGTTTCGTTTCAACTAGCTAAAGAAGGAACGGTCGAGTTTGCTAACTGGAAAAATCCGCTCGTTCCAGCCAAAACGATTACGCAGAGCGAGATCAATTTCTTTCGCCAGTTTGCTCCGTTGGGTAGCTTCTGTATTGATATAGGGGCTAACATTGGCGACACAACGGTTCCAATGGCGTTAGCGGTAGGCAAAGATGGCCTGACCTTAGGATTTGAACCGAATCCGATGACCTACGAAATCCTGGAAGCAAACGCAAAATTGAATGCTGGTAAGTCGAACATTATTCCGCTGAAGTATGCGGTTACCGAAGAGGAAGGAGAGTTTTTTTATTCGTCTTCTGAGGCATCTTTCGGTAATGGGGGTGTATCGACCACGACTGAGGAAGCAAAAAAACATGGTAAGTTTAACCTGGAAGAGAAGGTTGTAGGCGTCAATTTGCTCAAGTTCCTGGATAGTGATTATAAGCAGTATTTGCCTAAATTATCCTTTATCAAAATTGATGTAGAAGGCCATGATATCGATGTAATCCGATCGATCTCTTCATTAATTGAGCAATATCGACCTGTTCTGGTAGCCGAGTGCTTCACGGAAGCAACGATCGACGAACGTCAGGACCTCTATCAGATGGTCGCTGACCACAACTACACCTTATACTATTTCGCCGATTTTGATGAACACGCTGAAGTCATTAAGCTATCGGTTAATGATATGAATCGTTGGAGCAATTTCAATTTTTACGCTACGCCAAACGAGAAGCTTTACTAGAGCGACTTCACCGATATATTCCCGTATCTGTGTCCTCACAGATACCTATCCGGCAGGTTGAGGTTTGCTGACGCATGGGGTCTGTGGGGACACAGACCTGGGAAGTATAAACAACAATCAGGGCCTGTCAAACTTAGTTTGGCAGGCCCTAATTAATAACGATCGCTTAGTCTCAATCGCTTACACGTCTTGCTTCATGCGGATGATGTTCAACGCAGCTCCTGCTTTGAACCACTCAATCTGCCCTTCGTTGTAGGTATGATTGACCAGGAATTCGTCTTCGGTACCATCGGCATGATGTAAGACAATTTCAAGTGGGCGCCCCGGAGCGAATTCGGTCAATCCGTCGATGTCGATTACATCATCTTCCTGAATTTTGTCGTAATCAGCCGGATTGGCGAACGTCAGCGCGAGCATCCCCTGTTTTTTCAGGTTCGTTTCGTGAATCCGGGCGAATGAACGCACCAGAATTGCCCGAACACCGAGGAAGCGTGGCTCCATGGCTGCGTGTTCACGAGAAGATCCTTCACCATAGTTTTCGTCGCCCACCACAATTGAACCGATACCAGCGGCTTTATAAGCACGTTGTACGGCAGGTACCTCACCGTATTCTCCCGTCAGTTGATTTTTCACCGTGTTGGTCTTCTCATTGAAGTAGTTCACGGCACCAATCAGCATGTTGTTCGAGATGTTATCGAGGTGACCACGGTATTTCAACCACGGCCCCGCCATCGAAATATGGTCGGTTGTACACTTGCCTTTAGCTTTGATCAGCAGTTTCAATCCTTTCAGATCAGTACCTTCCCAGGCAGGGAACGGAGCCAGCAATTGCAAGCGGTCCGACGTCGGGCTAACAATTACCTGAACGTTCGAACCATCTTCAGCAGGAGCCTGATAACCTGCGTCATCTACGGCATAGCCTTTTACCGGCTGCTCGATACCCGCTGGCTCATCCAGTTTTACCTGCTCGCCATCTTCATTGGTCAGTGTATCGGTCATTGGGTTGAAGGTCAGATCACCGGCGATAGCGAAAGCCGTAACAATTTCAGGCGAAGCGACAAACGCGTGTGTGCTCGCGTTTCCGTCATTCCGTTTCGCGAAATTCCGGTTGAATGAGGTGATAATCGAATTTTTGCGGTTCGGATCATCCATGTGCCGAGCCCATTGTCCAATACAAGGTCCGCAGGCATTAGCCAGTACGACGCCACCAATTTCTTCGAATGTATCGAGTAAACCATCGCGTTCAGCCGTATAACGGACCAGTTCCGAACCCGGCGTTACGGTGAATTCGGCTTTGGCTTTCAGGTGTTTTGCCGTAGCCTGAGCCGCCACCGAGGCCGAACGAGTCATGTCCTCATAGCTAGAGTTCGTACACGAACCAATCAAACCAACTTCCAGTTTCTCAGGCCACTTATTTTCTTTTACCGCTTTGGCGAAGTTCGACAACGGCCACGCCAGATCTGGCGTGAACGGCCCATTGATGTGAGGCTCCAGTTCGGTCAGATTAATTTCGATAAGCTGGTCATAGTATGAAGCAGGATCAGCATATACTTCATCATCGGAACGAAGATGCTCCTTTACGGCGTCGGCGGCTTCGGCAATATCAGCACGACTGGTCGCTTTCAGGTAATTCGCCATTTTTTCGTCATAAGCGAAAATAGAGGTTGTTGCCCCGATCTCGGCACCCATGTTACAAATGGTTCCTTTCCCCGTAGCGGACAGACTTTCAGCACCTTCTCCAAAATATTCAACGATGCAGCCCGTACCACCTTTCACAGTCAGAATACCCGCTACACGCAGAATAACGTCTTTCGCTGATGCCCAACCACTAAGTTTACCAGTCAATTTAACACCAATCAGTTTCGGCATTTTCAATTCCCAGGCTAATCCGGCCATCACGTCGCAGGCATCGGCCCCACCGACACCAATCGCAATCATACCCAGACCACCCGCGTTCGGTGTATGCGAGTCGGTACCGATCATCATACCACCCGGAAACGCATAGTTTTCGATTACAACCTGGTGAATAATTCCGGCGCCTGGTTTCCAGAAACCTATTCCGTATTTATTAGAAATCGAGGATAGGAAGTCGTAAACTTCTTTGTTTTTACTTTTCGCAACGTCCAGATCTTTTTCCGCTCCTACTTCTGCCTGAATCAGGTGATCGCAGTGAACGGTCGATGGAACGGCTACCTTTGGCCGACCCGCCTGCATAAACTGTAACAGAGCCATTTGCGCCGTTGCATCCTGCATGGCTACGCGGTCGGGTGCAAAATCCACATAGGCTTTTCCCCGCTCAAACGCCTGGGTAGGTCGGGACGCCGAACCGGCACCAGAAAAGAGGTGACTATATAAAATTTTCTCCGACAGAGTCAGCGGTTTGCCCACTGTCTGCCGGGCTGCTTCGACGCGCTCACCGAGGTTGGCGTACACGCGCTGAATCATGTCTAAATCAAAAGCCATAGCAAATTAGGATAACAGGTTATTGAAAAAAACCTTTTATAAGGACAACCAACGAATACATAAAATGGATTCAAATTAGTGAGCCAAAAATATAAGATTCTGCTGCGTTT
The DNA here is from genome assembly GCF_054776975.1 of Spirosoma harenae. Taxonomy (NCBI): domain Bacteria; kingdom Pseudomonadati; phylum Bacteroidota; class Cytophagia; order Cytophagales; family Cytophagaceae; genus Spirosoma; species Spirosoma harenae. Next base: position 344,792 of record NZ_BAAHBD010000024.1, read on the forward strand.
TTATAAATAGTAGGCTGGATTAGGGTTTTTAACGGCCAAACCAGGCTTAAAAAAAGCCGAAAACTGGTCCATTTACTCTGAATACATTACAATTATTGGTAAACAAAGTTTAGTTACAATATCTTGCCAATTAAAACAGCATTAACACATTCGTCGTTAATACTGCGAAGTCATACTAATCTTAGAAACGAAAAAACACTAACTCGTATGAAATTTCAAAAGATTGCTCTAGCCGCTTGGGCTCTTCTGGCGGTAGGCCTTCCGTTCACTTCCTGCAAAGATGAAGACAATCCAATTGTTACATCAACGACAACCAAATTAACCGCGACCCTGAACGGAGCCAGCGAAAAACCAAGCTCGACGACGTCAACAGCTACCGGAACATTTGCGGGTGTTATCGACGAATCAACGCGTACACTGAGTTACACAGTAACCTACACTGGTCCATTTACGTCGTCGTTAACAGCCGGACACTTGCATCGCATTACAAACACTACTGCACTAACGGGTGGGGTTGAAATACCATTTACTAGTTTGACCAGTCCTATTATTGGCACATTTCAGCTAGCGAATCAGAATCGAGTCGATAGCCTGAAAAATGGTTTTTACTACGCGAATCTGCATACCACTCAATATCCAGCGGGCGAGATCCGTGGGGATATTAAAAAGCAGTAGGTAAACCATCTGTTTTAACAATAAAAAATGCCCAACTGAACTCAGTTAGGCATTTTTTATTGTTAATTATTGCTCAATTAATCAGGCAACGGTGATCGTCTGGGCTGGTTTAGTCGTTTCTGGATTCTTCGGCAGCGTGACTTTCAGAATACCATCGGCATAACTTGCCGAAATGCCATCCGTCAGCACTTTATTATTGAGCTGAAAGGATCGCTCGAACGATCGGTTGCTATATTCCTGATAGGTATAGTTGCCAGATGTGTTATCTGCGTTTTCTGGGTCGGTACCTTGATAGGAGACCGTCAGTAGATCATCTTTCACACTCAGCTTGATGTTTTCTTTCACCAAAGCTGCGGCAAACAAAGAAATTACATACTCACTATCAGTCTCTTCGATATTGACGGGTACCTGTTGAAACCAGCCACCGTGCCGGCCGGCCCAAAAACCACCGAATTTACCGCGCCCCCAGGGACCGCCAAATTTTCCGCGCCCAAACGATTGGCCGCCCCAATGACCGCAATTACCTTTACCTGATTCGAATGCTTGTTTATTATACATGATTGTCGTTGTCTTGTGTTTACTGATTTGTTTTTCTTTACTTGTTTGGATTAACCGATTGGGATAACCCGTTCAAAAGTAGGTCTGGTCATGCCAGAACGATAGGTGGGATTATCGATGGAAATAATGTTTGCCGATTGCCAATTTCCCTGGCCTAATGGACCAAATCTTCGGGCCATCAAGCGTGGGCCTACTACCCTGGCAACCAGGAATAAACCCGCCCCAACCAGCAGGACTTTCAAAATAAGGGTTAACAAAAACAGGGCTAACCCAACTGCCAGCACGACGCCAGCGACTCGCCATATAATGTTCATGTTGTTTATCATTTAATTGTGAAAGCTACTCTGTCAGCCGAAGCGTTTAGCGAAAAAGGATCAAAATCTGCAGCTTTCTCATCCTTTACGTCCAATTCAGGAGCTTTGATAGGGATGACGCTTATTGATCTGCTTTTACTTTAAGCAAACACAAATTTTTTTTGAAAGATGGCGAGCGACGTACCTCTAAACTGAGGTAATATATTGATTATAAGACAATTACAAATTTAAGAAATTTTTATTTTTCAGACAGTTCTGTTCAACTAGATAATAGCTGCCACGTACACTATATCTTTTATCCGATGTTTTTGTATAAATCTCACTTACGCCTTACGGAACGAACACGCTAATTATGCGCTATAGACGTTCTGGCTGTATTACTAGCCATGTGTCACCATGCGATCTATATTTTTCTTTGCTTTCCTGTATTGTGTTATACACCAAACCAGCGTACAGGCTCAGGCTTTACCATCAACTCTAAAGCCGCGCATTGGCGTCACAATTCTTTCAGATGGGAAGCCCACGGACAAACAAACCGGGATGAAAATGGCCACGAAAGAAATCCGCTTTAAAGCTGCACTAGACACAAAGTCAGATGATTTTTTCAATGACTTTCAACCGGAACTGTTGATTAAGAACGCCGAAGTTATTTTTGCCCGAAACGGTAGGCGAATTGCTCAGGCCAATATGCCAAATGGATTCTTGGTTCCAAATTTAGGCGAGGGAGCGGAACCGGCTGATCATATAGTTTTTAAGTTCACACTGATAGCGCAACGAAAAAATGGAGAGCTGGTTCCTTTGCCAGAAGAACCCGTTTATACTTTCCCAATTCAGAAATAAATAGGCCAGCGCCAACTCAGCCCACAATTTTCAAAATTGTCTGATACAATACTTCGCTTCCTAAAGCCAAATCTTCGTAAGAAGCATATTCCAGCGGATTGTGGCTGATGCCGTCTTTGCAGCGAACGAAAATCATCCCGTAATCACACACTTCCGACATAACCAGCGCATCGTGAAATGGGCCGCTCACCAATTCGGGAGCATCCAGTCCCAATTCAACGCAACTTTCCCGAATGGTGTTTTTGATCCAGTCTGCACAATAGCTTGATTTGATATCGGTATCGACCGTCAGTTCGTAGGTTAAGCCGTGCTGCTCAGTAATTTCGGTAATAGCCTCTTTCAACTGACGCTCGCAGGTGTTTCGGCGCTCCATATCAATGTCCCGAAACTCCATTGTCATCGTAACGACTTCGGGGATAATATTCCGGGATGATGGAAATACGTTTAATGTACCGACAGTTCCTACCGTTGGCGCCGGTGCAAACTGCGACGCAATTTCGTTAACAGCAATAACTACTTTGGATGCCCCAACAAGCGCATCTTTTCGTAACGGCATCGGCACCGAACCCGCATGGCCCGCCATTCCTTTCAGTTTCAAGCTCAGCAGCAACGGTCCGGCTATTCCGCTGACAATGCCAATGGGTTTATTCGACTTATCCAGAACCGGACCTTGTTCGATGTGTAACTCCAGGAAGCATCGGATGCTGCCGGGGGTGTATTGATCGTCTTTAAATTTGGTAATGTCGCATCCGAAATCAATTAGTGCCTGTTCGCGGGTGATTCCGTCTTTATCTTTTCGTTGGAGTTCACCCTCCTCCAATTTGCCCAGAATTCCTCGCGATCCAAATAGCCCTTTGTTAAATCGCCAGCTTTCTTCATCAGCAAAAGCAATGACGTCGATACTACTTTCCGGTATAATGCCTTGTTCTGCAATTGTGCAAACGGCTTCGATGGCGCACAAAACACCTGAAATGCCGTCGAATCGTCCGCCGTATGGCTGGGTATCCAGATGCGAACCCGTCATGAGAATAGGCGCGTCGGGATTTTTACCTTTGAATCGCCCGATCAGGTTTCCGAAACTATCGATGCGTACGGTCAGACCAGCGGCTTCCATCCAGCCTTTAGCATGCTCGAACATCTCTTTTTCGAGCGCCGAATGAGCCGGTCGGCACATACCTGTTTCACCAATTTTGCCAATTTCACTCGATACCTCAAAAAAATGCTGAAGACGTGCTGGGTTGATGTTCATAAGATGAGTGATGAACGATACGTGATGAGTGATAAACGATGAGTATATCTAGCGTTAGTTTACTCATCGTTCATCACTTATCACTCACGAACCTCGATAGGTTGAATAGCCAAATGGGTTGAGGAGTAAGGGAACGTGATAATGTTCGCCTGTGGTGATTGAGAACGTTATTTCGACAAACGGATAAAATGTCGAAACGCTTAGTCGGTCGAAATAGGCTCCGGTTTCAAATCGTAATTTATACGTTCCAGTTGGCAGAACAATTTCTTTCGTGAGTAAATCGGTGATACGTCCGTCTGAATTGGTAAGCCCACGGCCGATTTCCAACCATTCGCGCTGTTGCTGAAATAGTACAACGCTCACGCCCTCAGCCGGTTTCCCACGCGATGTATCCAGAATATGGGTGGTGATGATACTCATACCGCTATTAATTTTTCCAGCCGGATTTTCGTGATTTTATTCTGCTCCTGCATAGCAATCTGAATTTCGGCTTCGGGTGAATTGAGCAACCGATCTTCCAGAAGATTCAGCATTTCCTCGGCTGATTTCCCCGTAGCGCAGACAATGAAAATATAACCAAATTTTTCCTCGTACAGCTCATTTCCTTCTGCCAGCATCTCCAATACGCTTCGAGAGGCCGACGAAACTCCGGCTTGTTCACCGGATGCCCAATCACTTGTATTCGCGAATTTTTCACGAAGCGAATTGATATCGCCAATTTTCGGATGATGTTCAAACGCTTCCCGCCAATCGCTTTCGGAGCAGGCAAACCAGATAATTTCAGCCTGTTCAAACAACGTTTCCCGACTCTCGACCGGAAATAGTTTAGCCATCTCTGCTACCCATGCCGACGAACCACAACAGGTTTTGAGCGCTTCTTTTAATTCAGAAACAGGCAGTTGATTTAGTTCGGGTAAGGTCATACGACGGTCGGAAAACGATTGATGTTCTTGTAATAAATATAGACGGCGGGCTCTTTGCCCATAGCCGTAAACCATTGCTGACAATACGGCGCCATCCAGATTGAATCGCCTTTTTTAATTGGATACCAGTCCTGATCAAGCATATAAACGCCTTGGCCCTGCAAATAAATCAGCCCGTGTTCCATAATGTGCGTTTCGACAAACGGCAAATGCCCGCCCGGATCATACGTAAAAATATTGACCGCCATATCAAACGACAATGTATCTGGCAATAGCACCTGTAAACGCAAAGCCGGATCGCCTAAATAGGTTGGCCCTTCTACGGTCGCAGCATCACCAAAGATCACAGATGGTACTTCATAACCATCCAGCTTTTCGTAGACTTTATGAAACGTAAGGAGCTGTGTTCCAGGCTCTGGCTTATCAAATGCATACTCTTTCTCAACCGGTATATAAACAAATTTGCCTGTAGTCAACAAATCGGATTGCCCCCCGACCGTCGCCCGGCATCGGCCACTGATTACGTAGAAAAACAGTTGGGATGCCTGCGTTTTACCAACCAGATGTCCATCTTCCCTGAGTGTGATGAGCGTCTGACAAAGCCGAGCACCCATTTGCTCGTTGATAATTACGTTGACAGTACAATTTTCCCAGCCGGGTACGCGACTGTTAATATATCCATCGGGGCTAATAACGGCATGATTGCGTTTGACAACCGATCGGGTAAGCGCTGAAATTTCCATGGGTTAATTCTTTTGGTCAATCAAATAATCAACAAATGTATCGGCAACCTGTAGTGCAGCCGCCAGATCATCCACTTCGACATCTTCCAGTGGATTATGGCTAATACCTTTAAAACAACGCACAAATAACATGGCTACAGGCGCAATCTGCGAAATTGGAACAGCATCATGTCCAGCTCCACTGACCAGCCGAATTACCTCAAAGCCACTTGCATCAATCGCTTTCACTAACTGATTCGTTAAAGCCGAATCGCAGGCGACAGGAGCCGTTTCCTGAATCAGCTTCCATTCAATTTTAACCAGCCGCTTCTCTCCTAACTTTAGGCAGGCATTTTGCAGCGATTGACAAGCCCCAGCCAATACGGCTTCATCATTACTCCGAACATCTAAGCTACACGTAACTTCACCCGGTATGACGTTACTGGCAGAATTCGTCACGGCCAATTTCCCGACTGTTGCAACCAGATTAGACTGATTACGCGCCACTTGCTCCACTTCCAGAATAAACTCGGCAGCCGCGCACAAGGCATCCTGGCGCATGTCCATCGGTACCGTTCCCGCATGACCAGCCACTCCTCGAAACGCAATTTCGATTCGTTTCTGCCCAGCAATATCCGTCACCACCCCTATTGGTATTTTGCGCTCGTATAAAACAGGCCCTTGTTCAATGTGTATTTCAAAATAGCCCAGCCAATCGTCTTTTGCGATCGCATCCGTGGTTAAACCAGCTATCGATCCACTCATTTCCTGAATGACTTCATGTAGAGATATACCGTTAGTATCTTTCTTAGCCAGCAATGTTTCATCAAACGAACCGGCGACGACTTTACTGCCGAGATAGGTCGTATGAAAACGAACTCCTTCTTCATCACTAAACGCAATCAGTTCCAGGTTAAAAGGAAGTGATTGCATTGTTTTTTTCAGGGTTTCGATTAGATCGAGGCCCATAATGATGCCCAGCGGTCCGTCGAACTTACCAGCATTAACGACCGTATCCATGTGCGAAGCAATGACGAAGGTGTTGGCCCCAATAGTCGTACTCTCCCATCGTCCGCGTACATTACCAATAGCATCCACTCGCGTTTGGAGTCCAATTTCCTGCATCCATTGCTGTATCAGACGACTACCGCGCCGGAATGTTTCGGTTCCGAAGGTTCGGGTAATGCCTGATGAATCTTCGCTAATGGAAGCCAGTTCATTGATTTTTGTCAGAATGCGCGTTGCCCGTTGTTCGTAGTTCGTCATGTTTTTCGCGCATGATGCATTTGCCGGCATTGAGTTTGGTAAACGTCCGCTGATCGAAAACCTGTACTCCTCCAAGGTATGTCTGTTCGACAACGCCGTATAATTCCTGAGCCAGATACGGTGTCATTTTATGTCGATGATATAAACCAGTCTCCGAAACGGTGAATGTTTGTTCAGGATTCCAGACGATTAGATCAGCATCATAGCCAGCCGCAATTTGCCCTTTTCGACCAGATAAACCCGCCAATTCAGCCGGTTTTTCGCAGAGCCATCGGGTAATATCGGTCAAGGTACAACCCCGTTGCCGTGCCGCAGTCCACAGTACGGGGAGCGCCAATTGTAGTGACGCGATTCCACCCCAGGCTTTCATAAAATTACCGCTTTGCAGTTGTTTTAACTCAGGAGGTGCGGGGGAATGATCGGTCGCAACAAAATCAATAATCCCTGATTGTAAAGCCGCCCATAGTTGGTCTTTATTTTCTTTCTCGCGAATGGGTGGTGCACATTTATACTGTGTCTGACCATCTGGAATCGCTTCGGCGTTGAAATACAAATAATGCTGTCCCGTCTCAACGGTTAAGGGTAATCCTTTTTGTTTGGCCTTAGCAATGGTTTCGATGGAATTGGCTGACGATAAATGGACGATATGCGTTCGGCAATTAAATTCTTCGCACAGCCGAATCATAAGCGCAATTGCTCTATCTTCCCATTCTTTGGGTCGTGAAGAAAGGTAATTCTGGTACGATCGAACATCCCCCGTCGCTAATACTTCATCTGTTGATAATTCACAATGCACCAGCAACGGCAATCCCCGACTAGCCAGAATTGGCATCGCTAGCCGAAGATCCGCTTCGCTCACGTTTGGAAACTCATCAATCCCGGAATGCGTCAGAAAGGCTTTAAAACCTAATACTCCCTTCTCAATTAGCCTCTCAATATCGACAGTATTACCCGGCACAAGGCCTCCCCAGAAACCACAGTTCGTATGCAACTTGCCATCAAGTGCAGCTATTTTCTGATCGAATGCTTCGGCTGTTGTCGTTACAGGTGACGAATTAAGGGGCATATCAACCAGCGTTGTGAGGCCTCCGGCCATGGCCGACCGAGTCGCAGTATCGAAGCCTTCCCAATCGGTTCGTCCCGGTTCGTTGATGTGTACGTGTGGATCAATCACGCCCGCCATCAAAACGCGATCCTGAATGTCGATTACGTCGCCCGGAAATCCTTCTGGTAGCTCCGACAAGACAGCTTCGATCAGGCCATTGCTGATCGTGACAACGGCTTTTCGAATACCTTCGGAAGTGAGTACCTTGTTTCCTTTAATTGCAAAAAGCATGCGCCTAAATAGAAAATTAATGGCTATACTAGAGGTCAATACTACCTAAAACGACGGAGATCGCCATGAAGATTACTCTGAAAAAAAATGCATACGGCAAGAATGCTGTGAATCTGTCAAAAATTTTCCGTCATCCGAATTACCACGAATTCAGGCAGATTTCGGTCAACGTTTCGCTAGAAGGCGACTTCGAAACGGCACACACACTAGGCGACAACAGCAAAATTCTCCCAACCGATACGCAGAAAAATACCGTCTATGCCCTTGCCAAAGAGCACTTTGTTGATTCCATCGAAAACTTTGGAATGTACCTGGCCAATTATTTTATCAGCCAGAATCCACAGGTATCAAAAGCAACGATCGACATTATAGAATATCCCTGGACAAGAATGTCGTTTAATGAAGTGTCGCATCCGCATGCCTACATTGGCGGAGCTTCTGAAAAACACAGCACGACGATTGTACAAACGGCCGACGATCTGGCAATCACATCCGGTATTAAAGACTTATTGATTTTAAAAACAACAGATTCGGGGTTCGAGGGCTACATTAAAGACCAATTTACCACCCTGAAAGAAACTGCCGACCGCATCTTCGCTACCCAATGCGAAGCCACCTGGACATACACTTCCACCGATCTCGATTTTTCGACTCTTTTTACCAGTATCCGTGAAACGTTATTAAAAGCTTTCGCACACCACAAAAGCCTGTCAGTTCAGCAAACGCTGATGGCAATGGGTGAAGCCGTGTTAAATGAGTTTTCCGAAGTGGCTGATATTAGTCTGAAATTGCCTAATAAACACCACATTCTGTTTAATCTGGAACAGTTTGGTATGGAAAATAAAAACGAGATTTTCATCGCGACCGACGAGCCGTATGGCTATATCAAGGCTACTATTTCGAGATCGTAATTAGAGATAATTTTGTCCTTACCATTCTACTTCGCTAAAGACAACCGCAACTTCTCGTACGACACTTTCAGCGGGCGTTCTGATTTTAGAGCGTTTTCGTCCAGAATGCGAATGCGATTGGCGTCGGGAATAAAGACATAATCCTCCCAAAGCTGCAAAACCCGATCGCCCGATAGCACGGTAACCGTTCGCTCATCGACACCAACGGGTAAGACGATTTCATTCCCTAATCGAAGTTTCGCGGGTTGTGCAACCAGCGTATATCGTTGTTTTGTATCGCCCAGATTAGTGCTCGTTAGGAAGGGAAGGCGATAGCGATGCATGGATAGAGAAGCCGTTTGTCCGGAAGATAGCGAATCCTGCTTACTGAAAGTAGACGTATTTCCCTGAGCATAAGTAGATGCTACGCGAATCAGGCAGCTTAGCAGCCCAAATAACAAGCCGATTTTCATAGTGCGAATCAAGAGTATCAGATGTCAAACGACAACAAATCCGGTTTGATATGTATGCCTTTAAAAATACAGCATTCCTTCGATCTTACCGTACTCACGCTTCGTTTTTAATCTGTATTCCGATTGCGGATGGGCTGGTGTTCAGTACAATTAATTCCAGCGGGGATTCGTAATCAGAATGATCACCATAAAAAGCCCATACAATAAACTAGGAACCGCCAGTATGGACACCAGCACCTTCGCCCAAAGAGCATATTGGTGGTTGTATAACCAATAACTACCTATCATGATAACGCCCAAAGCAACCAGAATAAACAGCCATAATCCCCCGTTAAACGACGAGACGGAGCCATCTGCCATACCGACAAAGAAGAAATAAAGAATGACCAGTGTTGCGAGTGCATCGACGCTCCACAAAACCCAGAAGAGATTCATGATTGATCCTGTTAAAAAAGCGATTATCTGTTGATTTACAGCAGCTAAATTGACAAATCAATAGGCGGAATCCTATGGGGAATTACTATCCGGCAGTTGTAGCTAAATAACTGGTGGATTTGAGGAATAATCAGCGGACACAAAAAATGCCGGTCCCAGTAGAATCGGCATTTTTGGACTATGTAATAAAGCTTTTCTACTCAGTACGTGTGTTCATAGAGCAGTGTTGCAATTGTCATTAAAATATTCTGGATCGCCCCTTACCAATCAATTCCTTTGCGAAGGAATTTCAATGTTTGCTCCTCTCGACTGTTAGGTTCAGGTCGAAAATCGTATGTCCAATTGGCTTGCGGTGGCATACTCATCAGAATAGACTCCGTACGACCGGCCGTTTCCAGTCCGAATTTGGTGCCCCGATCCCACACCAGATTAAATTCGACGTATCGTCCCCGACGGAGCAATTGCCAGGCCTTATCGCGTTCACTAAATGGCAAATCACGGTTTTGGTGCATGAAATGGGTATAAATGGGAGCAAACGCATTACCCACATCCTGCACAAAAGCAAATATATTGGCTTTCGAAAGCGTATCCGATGGCTTCAGGTAATCAAAGAAAATGCCGCCAATACCCCGCGTTTCCTGTCGGTGAGGAATGTAGAAATAATCGTCGGCCCAGACCTTAAAGCGAGGGTAATAGGCTGAGTCGTGTGCATCACAGACTATTTTCAGCGATTGATGAAACCACCGGGCATCCTCTTCAACCACATAATGCGGAGTCAGATCAATACCCCCACCAAACCAGTTTTGCCCCGTACTCATCTCAAAATACCGCACATTCATGTGTATGATCGGCACCATCGGATTATGCGGATGCAAAACGATCGATACGCCCGTTGCGTAAAATTCGGCAGGCTCTGTAAGATTTAGTGTACGAAGAGTAGCTTCGGTTGCATCGCCATGTACCGCCGAAAAACCCACTCCACCCTTTTCAATTACTCGTCCATTGCTCAATGTACGCGAACGTCCTCCACCCCCACCGGGCCGCTCCCAGGCATCTTCCCGAAAACGACCTGCTCCATCAGCCCCTTCCAGTGCCTGGCAAATCCGATCCTGTAAGTCAAGAAAGAATGCTGTAATCGTGTCTTTGGTAATCGATTGTTCTGAGGTTATCATAGCGGCAAAGTTCGTAAACACGAGCGAACAGCCAATTGAATGGCTTAACTATTCCGACAATTTCAACGCATAACGCACCGGACGAGATTTATCCATCAGCAATAATAAACCCCGCTCAGCAAGTTGTCGAAGCATTTTCCCGGCTCGATAATCCGAAATATTTATGAGTTTAGCGAATCGATCGGCCGTAATGGATTCATTCTTTCGCAGGTATTGAATCAGTGTACGAATCGGGGGTGATTTTACTAATTCGTTATCCGCAATTTCTGATGTAATGATTAATTTATTTGTCGGAACCGATTTATCTTTTGCCCGAATGTAAATAGTTCGCTCTTTGCCTTCGCTCAATACATAATGGGGTTTTTCATCGCTTTCTGCGACCGAAATAATCAACACGATCCGCCCATCTGGAGCAATTGTTTCATAACAAACAGAAAGTGTCGGTACGATTAATCGGTCGGTTGCTTCCTCAATTTTTTCTATCTCCTTATATTCCGATGAAATGCCAGCAATTTTTCCATTATCAGCAATTCCAACCAATAAAATTCCTCCTGATGTATTAGCAAAGGCAGCCAAAGTCCGGGCAATTCGGGCAGATGATGATACTTGCCGTTTAAATTCTAATCGAGCGTGTTCGCCCTGTTCAATCAAGTCGTTGAGTTGATCACGAGTCATAGATCAAAAACCGTGATGAGTTTAGGTTGTTTTCTCTCCATTTACAATCGCCTGAATTACACATAAAAAAGGCGAACGAGTCGTTCGCCTTTATCATAAATTTCATTCAGTATCCTCTATTCGCTTACGGGATTCTGACGTTTACGACCACGCGGTTTTCCTGTGTATACAGGCTTAGGTTCTTCATTCGCCAATTTCAACTCGTAGCCAGTTACACCGTTATCGTAATCAAAAGATTTCACCGTAAACGTATGCTTTGTACCAGCATAGTCGATGCCACCTTTTTGAAGAATATAGGGCAACGAAATGCTATAACTTTTAGCCGCTTTCTCCAACACAAATCCTTCTTCATTTTCATCTCCTCCAGGGATCAGATAAAGGGATTTAATTTTTCGTTTTCCATCCTGGGTACCTACTTTAAACTGACCACCATCGGTATCAAATCCGAGCTGAACAGCCGATTTATTCGGAAATACGACCTTACCTGCTGAAGATATATATCCCGTAATAGGTGCTGCTTTTGCCGTTGTTTTTTTCTTGGCTTTCTTAGCTTCACTATTATCAGCAGTCGAGAAGAAACGAATTTGCTTAGCTTTCATTCGATGACTTATTTATTGTTTATATGAATCGTCGGCCACAAATATAGTGAGACTATCTACGATAAAGTCAAGTTTTTTATTTAAGAATTAGTATTTAATTTTTTTAACCCTTTTTTTCTGATTCATACGCTAAAACATGGCGCATTTTTTATCGGCGATTTGTATTCACCTAAGATAGATAGTAAGTAGTAATACTTGATATTCATAGTTAAATCAGACTAACAGTTTATATTAAAAGCAACGAAACATCCTGTATTTTTCTACTGACATATCCCCATCGATTTATTGTATAAAGGCGTCAATAGAAGGCAGATATGTGTCCAACTTAATTTATTTACTACCGAAATTCCTTGCAGAATTAGCTAAAGAGAAAAAGAATTATCGGCTGATAGGTTTTCAGTTATCGGCAACGATTTCTGAAACATTTTACACCATAAAAAGTATGGCCAGCCAACAGCAAGGATAATAGACGTAAAGCGAGTCTATAAGCTTTATCGCCCTACCAACCCAGGAAAGTGAACTACACTAAAATTTCTTTTAATTCCAGATTGAGCTCGTTTAAAGGCATCGTCATGGAAATACCATCGAAGGCTTCAACTGGTAGGGTGGTACAATTTTCATCGTCCACTAACACCACATGAATCAATTCCCATCCCTGCGCGACTAAAAATGTCAGGGTTTCAAAACAAGATTCAATGGTTGGCCCGTCAAAACTTAAACTTTGGTATCCATACTTTGCGCTATTCGCTACAAATAATATCGTTACCATATCACCGAATAGTTTGAGTACCAATGGCTTTATGATAAAAGTAGAAAAGGCGCAAAAATGTTTTCCGTGCTTTTCAGGCAAGAACTCTGTCTGTTATTTCAAGAAAATCGTCGGTAAAACGCTGCTGTGAAATGGATTATAAACGAGACATGGCTTACAGCGGATCGCTATCGAATTGTGTTTTCCAATACAACAACCGACGGCCCGGTCGATAGCCATTTTTTACCGAGCCCGGTTGTATCGCCCTGTGGGATGAAATACACAAACGAACCCAAAACAAGATCAATATCGCCATCCGAATCCATATCACCAGCATCCATCACGACCCATCTTCCTTTGGTAGCTTCAGGAAAGGAATAATCGGTAAATGTTAATTTTCCTTTGTTTTCCAAATAGATAAAGCTTTCCTCCGGATAACGCTGATAATCGGGGAAAAACGATATAGCGGCAATATCAAGGTCGCCATCCAAATCATAATCGCGTACCATTGCTTTGTAGGCACCATTTAATTGGTAGAAATACGATTGCTTAAAGTTGGATTTACCGTCGTTTAGAAAAATATAAATACCATGATATTTCTTTAAGATTGGTGTTTTGTCCGCATTGTCTCCACATACATAAACGATATCCTCAAAACCATCTTTGTTGAAATCAGCCAGCTCGATGTATTGAGACCCATTGAGTGGCAGAAAAGAGGTCAATCGTTTTTCTCGAAATTTACCCCCGCCTTGATTTTCATACAGAAAAATGCCCTCATCCCCCTGCGCCATCAATACATAAAAATCCAGCAATCCATCCTTGTTGGTATCCTTAATTATGGCTGAAATGGCACCCGGTTTCTCGCGCAGAATTCGTTTTGTATATCCGCCTTTTCCGTTGTTTTCATACCACGCTAATTGCCCGGTCTGGTTACCAAATTCACAGGCGACTACATCTTCTAACCCATCTTTATTTAAATCGCCATACGCCATACAAACGGGCCGACGTAAGGCTGGAATATCAATACGTTCGAGTGTATAGTCCGACCCTGACTTGTTTTTTACCAGGCGCTGCATGGCTCCATTCGAGGCATCCGTTGGAAAAACTCCTCTCCCAATTGTTGTCAGGTATCCTTCAGCCGAATTCCCATCATACTGAATTGGGGTTGCTCCTACCTGTATACTATACTTCTCCTGAAGATCTGAAGTAAGAAACGTTAGATTTTTACGTCTGGCTTTTCCATCACCAAATAGAATACCCTGATTATCAGGCATAATTTTAACCATCGAGGTCAATGCGGGTCGATTAGCAAACGACGCTTCTTTGTATTTGAAATGCTTTAACCCTACCTGAATGGGATGTTTACGAAGGGGTGGCAAGATAGTGTCAGGCGCATTTCCAAGGTAATAGTTCTCTATTTTTTGCCAATCTGCTTTCGCCAGACTTGGTTTTTCGGGAAAGATAGCAGCCTCCCGCAAAACGGAACCACTTTCACCAGCATCAAACAAACTATCGGGCCTGCTCCCGTTACCATATATACCCATCCGGTGTCCCATTGCCGGGAGTACATCTCGCCAATTCGATTTCGCTACTAAATCGGGACTTACAAAGGCATGACATCGACCGCAGTGGGCCATCGCCAGTTGTTTGCCGGATAGCCCGGAAACAGGTATATCGTCAAATTCGGTTGTGTCAGTTTCCCTTTTTGTTGTACATGAACTCAGTAGATATAATACAATATACAATGCGGTTAATTGTCTCATACAGGAAAACGGACTTCGGGCGATTGGCAAATTACAACTAATGATAGAATATTGGTATTCATCGAAAAACCGTCGGCTTATCGCTATCCAGCAATAAACCGACGGTTTATGGTAATACTATATGAGGTATTCGCAGCGACGTCTACTTTTCAATCGCTGATGAGACGGCGCTGAACGGAAATAGCCGGGATGTTTTTTCAACTGCTCGCTTTTTTTCTTTTTGCGTGTCAGGGTTCGGATTTCGGTATTTAGACAGGTTGATCAGTAAAACACTGCCTAAAATAATGATCAGGCCAATGATCTGTATTAGCGAGATGGTTTCGTGGGCAAATACGATTCCCAAAATAACGGCAATCACTGGATTCACATACGCATAGGTACTAACTTGAGTAGCCGGGCGTACCTGTAATAGCCATACGTAAGCGCTATAGGCGATAATTGAGCCGAACAGAATCAAATAAGCCAGCGCCAGCCACGCTTCAACCGAAATTTGCGACCAAACCACCCGCTCCACTTCGTGATTCACCAAACTAGCGGGCAGAAATATAAGACCCGCAATAATCATCTGCCAGGCCACATTAACGGTTGGTGAACCTTCGGAAGGATTGTGCTTTGAATACAGTGATCCCGACGACCAGGCAATTGCGCCAACAACCAGTAACAACATCCCTACGATTTTTGATTGATCTGTGTTCGCGGCCAGCATATCGTTAAGCTGCTCGCCAAATAGCAGGATCACACCAATAAAGCCAACAGCCAAGCCAGCCAATGTCGATTTACTACTGAAATTAACGCGCCAATTGGGCTTATCCAGTAATACGAACCAGATGGGTGCCGATGATACTAGTATGGCCACCAACGCACTAGGCAGGGTTTGTTCGGCCCAAATAACGACACCATTACCTACTACCAGCAGCAAAATTCCTACCACGGCGGATGTAATCAGGCTGCTTTTTATGAAGATGCGCTCTCCCTGGAGAAACGACCAGAAAAGTAGTAGAGCACCGGCGGCCAGAAACCGCATAGCCCCCAAAAGCAATGGTGGAAGGTCCTGAACGGCCATTTGTATAAAGAAATACGTAGAGCCCCAGACAATATAAACGATTGCGAATGCACCTGTTACCAGCAGCGGACTGGCCATTTTTAGATTAGTCTGATTCATAGCTTTTTTCAATTTTCAGGTTTTACAGAATAGGTGATGTGGTAAACGTGATATAACGTTGAGCTTTCACGGCTGGCACATCGACTACATCAATACGACGAACCTCGATTTTTTGACCATCGCTGATTTCCAATTTGTATTGACCAGATTGAGTACCGTCAAAGTTCAATTTATAATGATACGCTCTGGGCGATTTTTTGACATAAAGTTCTTGCAGCAGCTCATCGTCAGCTGACTTGATCTTAAGGGTAATACCGGCTACCTGACGAACCATGACCATCACGTTAACGGTTCGATTCTCCCCCATATAGGTGCCTACTTCAAATGGTTTGCTGGCCACCTCCCGAGTGATTTTCTGATCGGTAGTTTGTGCGTTGACTGCTATACCGATTACCAGCAGGAACAGGCTGAACAGTAGCGTGAATTGTTGTTTTAGCGATTTCATCTTGTGTTTGTTCATTACTAGTTGATTGACAGCGGCAAAGTTGGCATCTTTTGATATATTAGTAAAGCGAATTATTTTCGTCCAAATCATGAATAATTTTCATCATGGAAATCCGACACCTCCAAATGATAAAAGAGGTAGCCAGCAGTGGTAACCTGACCCGAGCCGCCGATCAGTTGTTCCTAACGCAATCTGCCCTGAGCCATCAGCTACGCGAAGTAGAAACTTACTTTAACACGCAGCTTTTTATCCGCGATAAAAAACAAATGCGGTTATCGCAGGCCGGGGTGATTGTCTTACAAGCAGCCGAGAAGATTCTTCAGGAGGTGGCTGATACGCGGGCTAAAGTCCGAACCCTGATTGACGATGAAGCCGGTGAAATCCGGCTTTGTACGCAGTGTTACACATCGTATCACTGGCTGGCTGGCTTTTTGCGTGAGTTTCAGACGATTTATCCTAAAGTAGATATTAAGATTGAGTTGGAGGCAGCAACCAAGGACGCAGATAAACATCTGCTTAGCAATACCATCGATGTTGCCATCACGGAAGGGAACGGCAATCCAAAGTTCGTTTATACGCCCCTATTTCAGGATGAGTTTGTGGCGATTGTTGCTCCAGATCATCCATGGGTTGGCCGCAGTTGGGTAGAATGTGACGAATTTGCCGGGCAGAATTATATCATGTACAATATTGCTGACGCGGAGAGTGAAAATTTCATGATGATTTTCAAAAACTGTCGACCCAGCAAAGTGTATAAAATTACCCTGACCGAAGCAATTATCGAGATGGTCAAAGCAGGACTTGGCGTTGCGGTTTTGCCAACCTGGGTAGTTCGGCCGTATGTACAATCCGGTCAATTGCATACCGTACGTATCACTGAGGAGCGTATTCTTCGAACCTGGTATGTTGCCACCTTAAAGAGCAGGCAACACCCTCCATTTACCCACGCTTTTGTGAAACAACTCGCCTGTTACATGAAGGAACTGGACGGTTACGCTTGTACAGTATGATCGTTTTGGGCCGATTTCTGGAATGAAGATCCTAAAGAGAAAGATTTCAAGTGACTTCAACGAGTATGTTGGCGTGATGTTGTTGCTTTGAAAAGTCGAATGCAACGAGTAATCTCATGTATTTATTTCCGAAACCCTTTAACTGTCGTTTTGATATGGACACCAACGAGGTCGAACTAAAGCTGAAATTTAGAATTGAAGTTGATCAGGCGATGATTGATAAATTAACGCATGGCCTATCCGAACAATATATCCGAATGATAGCGCTGGAATTAGCTAAGGACGGTGTAGATATTGAACGTACCTCGTATAGTATCAGACCTATAGAAGTGTCTTAACTCCCTGAGTGACTGGACTAAACTTTTTTTGCAATTTAGTCCAGTCCCTTCAGAAGGTTAGGATAATACTAGTTGAAATAATTTATAATAGTATTAGTAGCCTTCATATTTTACTTACCAAACAGCTTTTCAAGTAGCGCATTACAATTAAAAAGCTGTTCATCCACTTTGCCACTACTAAACATTCAAGCCATTTTGTGCCGATCAGGCAAGTAGATAATGGCTACTGGTATTCCTTATTTTTTTGCGCACAAGCTAAAAAGTGCATTTAGATTCCTCTTCTTTTTCGTCCTTCCTAGTTTACAAGCTGAGATGCTTTCTTTTCTCTCTTAGTGAGGAAATCCGATAAGTATGCGGGTAGCGTAAGCTCTGCTGTGTGTAGCAGCAACTGATCAGACACTTGTGGATGTAGGGGCAGGCCAATAACCGCTACTCACAAGCGAATGATATTAAAACAAGGTCAAATAGTCTAAAAGAGAGATAGGTAATAATTACAATCGTGATCAGGCAGAACATGTTAAAAACTTACATATGGATATAATATCTTTACTTAATATTGCCTATTCTTAATAAGTAGTAACAAAATAAATAACACGTATGTCGGTTGTCGCTCGGAATAATGTGCACATAATCGGTAATTCTTTTGCGGATAAGACAATCGTATTGGCACATGGATTCGGTACCGATCAGCGGGCTTGGCAGGAGGTTGCCACTGCCTTTGTTGAGGACTACAGAATAGTTTTATTTGATTATGTAGGGGCCAATGAACATACAACACCCTTTTTTACCACCTGGAAATACAAAGATCTATATGCCTATGCTAGCGATATCCTAGATATTATAGAAGCGCTTAGTCTACAAAACATTACTTTTATTGGCCATTCGGCAGGAGGCATGACGGGAGCCTTGGCAGCTATCCAAGAACCCGACTGGTTTTCTCGACTCATTTTACTAAATGCTTCTCCTTGTTACCTCAACCAAAACGAATATAGCGGGGGGTTCAGCTCGGCTGTATTAAGTGATCTCTTTACCCAGATGGAAACAAATTTCCATGCCTGGGCGAGCGGTTTTGCGCCCATGATTATGGCTAATTCGGATCGTCCCCATCTGGCAAATGGTTTTTTTAGTACGATCTCGGGCATGAGACCTGATGTAGCGCTGGCCATCGCAAAAGTTATTTTTCATTCTGATCACCGGCTAGATATTAGCCGACTACCTCATCCAACCCTACTGATTCAGGCAAAAGAAGATATTGCCGTGCCTCTTGAAGTGGGTTATTTTATGGAAAAACAGATTCCTCAATCAAGCTTAACCTTTTTGGATACAGAAGGACATTTGCCCCATATCAGTAACGCCGATCAGGTGATTAAGGCGATTAAGCCATTTCTTAATTAACGTGGCCTGGTCCTCGTCTAACATGATCGATTTTACTGTTCTTGAGAAACGACTGCGGGCTATTCACGAGACCGAAATAGGCCCCAGGTTATTGGAGGCTTATGCTACTGAACTACTTCCTGTTCTTAACGCCGATCGGTGCTACCTGATCCAGGAACGCGATGAATGGACGGCCTCGATCCTTTTCTCGACCAATACCCAACAGACTTTCGCCTATTTTAACCCTGATCAACTTACTAACTTAACACAGTCTTCACCATTTTTCTGGGCGCCTAATTTCCTGCCTCGCCGGTCGCTGAAAGGAATATTGGGCGATTATCGTTACATCGCGGGTCTTCGATTAAACAATTATACGTTTAAAGGATGGATTGTAGTGGGTTGGGTACACGAGCCCGAGCACGCGATGGAGGATGTCGAGAATGTTCTTTATCGGTTTGGGGATAAACTATTGATTTGCACACTTTCCTATCAGCAAATTGCTCTGGAACAACAATACCAGTTCTTATTTGGAGTGGTTCCACAAGCCGTTGTGCTAATTAATGAAACCGAAGATATCAATTGGATTAACCAATCCGCCCTTGACCTACTGGAGCTGGAAGCCGGTGGATTTCGCCCATCATCAGCCAGTTTATCTGTTGCGATGCTTCAATTACGCAATCAGGCGCTCAATAAGGAGTCTATTAATCAAACAGCTTCTGAACTAATTCGTAATCCAACATTCGTCAGTAAGGAATGGATTTGGACGTTTGCGGACAAGGTGTTATCGGTTTTTACAAAACCTATTGTATCCCCTTATTTTAAGGGTCGGATTTGGTTGTTCACGGACGTTACTGAACTCTATTCGAAACATCAGCAACTGACCGAAGCCCACCAGGAAATTGAAAATCTGCTGAGTGTTATTGCGCATGACCTTAAGTCTCCCTTATCTACGATTAGCTTCGTTTTCAGCTTCCTACCGATGATTGGGCCCTTAAATGATGAGCAAACGGAAAGCATCGAGCACGGTCAGAAAACGATCAAACGCGGTCTCAGCCTGATCGATAGCATTGTTTATTTCAATAAACTTGCCAGCTCTACCGAGCCGCTGGAAACTGAAGATATCGACCTGACTCTCTTTATCGATACAATTGTAGATGGCTTTTCGGCACTAGCCTATCAAAAAGAGATTACCATCCACGTTGAACCAACGCATCCGCCGGTAATTCTTCATTCAGACCCTAAATCCCTGGTTCGTATTCTGGATAACTTAATTAGCAACGCTCTAAAGTTTTCCCCCTTTGGTCGAAGTATATATGTACAAACCGACCTGACAGATCAACACCTGATTATTGCCGTCAAGGATGAAGGACCAGGGATTTCTCCAGAAGATCGCCTTAAATTGTTTAAGCGATTCCAGCGTTTGTCAGCCCAGCCAACCAATAACGAAGGCTCCTCGGGTTTGGGACTCTCGATCGTGAAAGCCTTGACTGAAAAACTAGGTGCCATTATCGAAGTAGATAGTACGATAGATGTCGGTACCACTTTCCGGCTACTGTTCCCTCTAGAAATGATTCGACTATCGAAGTCGGATGTAGTCGGACAGAAATTGTTTAAGTAACTCTTGAGACTAAAATGCCGAAGTTCAAGCTCCATCATGCAATCCTATACCAGTATTGTATGGCGAGTAGGTGTGGTGTTCTCAGGAACTGATGGCTTTTACATTGATAGCCTTATTTGTACGCTAACAGCTTAAAAAACAAAAAGCGGGAGATACATAAGTAAATCCCGCCTTTGTGTGTAATAATGTGCGCAAATCATGTAACTTCTTGATTCACAACATTATTTGTGGAGACGGAGGGATTTGAACATTAACTTTACTTAGTCAAAAATGGCCCTCTAGCCACTGTAAACGCTATTTTTGTGGGTAAACTGTCTGCCATTCCCCACTAGATTACTGCCATTTTCAAAAAATTGCATCCCCAGCCTGACGGATGGTTTCGGCTAAGTCTGGATCATTTAAAACACTTTCCGCAAAGTCTTTTAGTTTGTCCCAATACTTGCTAGCCTCCCCTACTACCTCCCCTGCTTCCTTGCCAACTTTCATGGCTTCCTTGGCGTTTTCAACCCAGCGTTTAAGCTTGGTCACAAGTGATTTTTTTTCTTCTGGTTTTAACTTGCCCGGATTACTTGCAACTTCATCTAGCTTATCCTGTAACTGTTCCCCTGCCCGTTTATCGAACGAATTCAAAATTGGATCAAGGAGCCGTCTAAGCTGTTCGAAATCGTTGCCAATTTGATTATGGATATGTATCGTCTGATTCTGTTCAAGATGAAGACTGATTGACTGCTGTGCTTGCAGTTTCATTACCTCCCACTGTTGCTCCATAACAGTATCCTGCACCATAGATTTAGCTTCTATAGCAATAAATTGCTCGCGGTTTCCTTGTAACTGGCGCTCTAGTTTTGTGTATCTAACTAAGAGTGAATGGTACTCAGATTGCATCTCGCGTAAACTCCCAACTACACTTTCATACATATCGGTCTTTGTCACATAACCATCAATTGCAGTTCGGACTTGAACGACATTTTGTGCAAATGAAGCCGCCTGCATTTGGGCGTAAAATTCAGCTTTTCCTGCTAATCCATCAGGAAACACTTGCCCAGTTACAGCACCTTCGGCCAATTTTGTCTTCAGTATATCAAAATATTCATTTAGAAGCTTCTCAACAACTTCTGGGTCGGTTTCATCATCAGGTTTTAGATCAAAAGCAAGACCATCAGTTTCGTTGATGACATTGAATTCAATTGGTTTATCTGTCTTTTCTGTATAGAAGATCGAAAAGCCACTGAAATAAATTTTCAACAATTCCCGAAAATGAACGGGTGTATCTTTCCATATCTTAGTAAATCGCTGAGTGCGCTGTAATGCTCGTTCCAAAAAGGGATTCCCTCTATAATCGATCATAAGCCTTGCGTTTTTCAAATCACTAAGTTCGCTAGGAAATTCATCAATTAAATTATTGCGTAGATTACAACTAGTTAACCTACGCAAATTAGCAAATCCTTCTGGCAACTTCGTTAATTTATTATTACTTATGTTTAATTCGCCTAATGTTCTTAAGTTACAAAATCCCTTAGGCAATTCTGTTAATTCATTAAAACTAAGATTCAAGTACATTAATCGTCTGATAGAATCAAAATCGTCTGGCAAATTTATCAAGTTATTAAGACTTAAATCTAGTGTATTAAGGAATCTTAGTTTACTAATATCACTTGGCAATTTAATAAGATTATTAGACTGTAGATTTAAAGTTCTTAAATTAATTAACTTAAAAAAATCAGGTGGCAAAAATTCTAGTTTATTAAAGCTCAAATCTAATTTTGCCAATTGTAATAAATTCGAAAACTTATCAGGCAGTTCTTTCAAATGATTACTTGCCAAATTTAAATCCGACAAACTACCTAATTGACAAAACGATTCAGGTAAAACCGTTAAATTATTAATTTGGGCATAAAAGAACCTCAATTTACTCAAACTTTCTAAATCATTTGGAAGAGCATTAATTTCATTTTCAGATATATTCAACAAGGCCAATTTTATAAGCTGACCAAATCGAGAAGGTAAGCTTGTTAAAGCGTTTTCGGAAATATCGACTGAAGCTAAATTGGTTAGATTTGAAAAACTCTCAGGCAATGCACTTATTGAATTAAGTGAAATATTTAATTTATTGAGATTCGATAATTTGCCAATATTTTCTGGCAACATTTCTAACTCATTTTCATTTAATTCTAATGTTTCCAAATATTTTAATTCGCAAATACCATCAGGCAATATGTCAATTTCATTATTAGAAGCAATTAAAACATTTAGATTACTTAATCTACTTATATCATCTGGTAATTTTGACAAAAAATTATTATTAACTACTAGCACTTTTATAAAACTTAAATCACCTTCTGGTAATTCAAGGTCTTGTAAACCACAATTGTTTAAGTCTAATACAGGGTATGAATTTTCAACAACATCCCGTATTATTCCTCTTGCCTCTGGATTCATTATTTTGAATATATATAATATAAAAGCAATTAGTTAATTCTTTAAAATTATAATTACTGATTAAATGAGTCTACGCCTGGCCATCGGCACCCATACTTGGCCCAGGATCTTCCACATGGCAATGATATCCTCACCATGCACATCGATATTGCCGTATTTCTGATCCTCCGACCAGAGTCTTAATGTTCTATTGGTATTTAAATCATTGGTTCTAATATTCTTCACCACAAAATGATTTCCACCATATAGGACGGCATACACAGCGCCTGATTCATATCGTATGTCATTTCTGGAAACCAGCTCTCCGAGCAGCAGTGCGCCATCTTTTATTTCGGGCTCCATGGAACTGCCCACTACTTCGATAACTAAGTGGCGCTCCGTGATGGCCACTTTCGGCAGAAATACCGGATAGGTCTCATCGACCCAGTTTAGATTGAAGGTGTCGTAACTCATTGATGGCATGGAGGCCTGGGCTTTTGCGGATAGAAGTTTTACTGGCACTAGGTACTCTGACATATGCTTGCGGACGGAGGCAATATTCCCTTCCGTGAACATGCCAGGTCCATCATCTTCATTGGGTATTTTCCCTTCAATCAACTCCTGAATGCTTACATCCAAAGCAGCTGCCACAGCTGACAGTTGTGTAGTGGTCGGCTTTCCTGATCCTTTCTCCCACTTTTGAATAGATTGATACTTTAGACCTACCATCTCTGCTAAACCTTTCTGAGTCAATCCTTTACGCATTCTTAAGATTCGAATCATTTCTGCCAGGGTGTACATGAAGAAAATATTTTGCAACCAATAGTTGCATTACACTTTTTAGTTGTGCTATTTAGTGCCACTATTAGTTGTGCCACTAAAAATAGTGCCACTAATATAGGCTAAAGTATCGCATAAAATATGTGCCCACAAGCCACCTAGGTTTAGTCCTCTAAAAACCGTGACAAATGGAGAAAAAGCGGAAACAAGCGGTAACGGCATCCGATGACTGGAAAGGCAGAATGCTCGCTGCTAAATCTGAATTAACTGGCCTATCCATCAAGGTCGGTCAGCAGGAGGTGATTCTTAAAGTCATTGAGCTAAATCCTTCCCTGGATAGTCTGGCTTTTGCTAACCGATGGCGCAGGGCTTGGTTTGTCAATAACTCTGATCCAGAAATTACCCAGGCTGTAGAAGCTGCTGTGTCCTTCTTCAAGGAGAAAGCAAAACGAAATCGAATTAGACGGCAGAACATGGCAATGCCACGTTAACCCTCTCAACTATAACTACCAGTATCGAACGATAACTACCGTTATCATTTCCCTTACAACTATGGCACCAATGAAAACCCTTTGGGCAGTGTATTGTCAGCTAGACACAGCCACAAAGGCTAAACTCGACGCAACGCTTCAATCGGCTGATTTACTGGAGTACTGGCAAAAAGTAAGTCAAATTGAAGACTATGATCTACGACAAGCCCCCCCTACCCTTAAACGTATCTTGTTCGAAGGGATTCCTTCGAAACCGTTTAGACTACCTGGTGGCAAGCTCATTCAAATCGAGTGGCTGGATGAATTCACCGCTGATTTTCCAGTTAAGAATTTCCTCCAAGCCGCTTACGACAAGCTGGATTATGGCCCCAACGGTTCACGCCTTTACCAGTCGAATAATATTGTCCT
The DNA here is from genome assembly GCF_054776975.1 of Spirosoma harenae. Lineage (NCBI taxonomy): Bacteria > Pseudomonadati > Bacteroidota > Cytophagia > Cytophagales > Cytophagaceae > Spirosoma > Spirosoma harenae. Next base: position 369,474 of record NZ_BAAHBD010000024.1, read on the forward strand.
CGATGGGTGAATAACTGATCCGCATTTGCCCCCGAATGGTTAACCATCGTTCAGCTACTTCATCGGAAACGGTACGCAGCACACCCGCCCGAAGCTGCTCATCGCTACCTGAAATCGAATGATCGGTAAACAGCATCGAGCCGCGTCGCTCATCCTTGGCTAGTTGAAGCCAAACGATGTAACGCCCTAAGCCAAAAACCGTACTGATTCCTTCTGCCTGGGTGAGCAGTAGCCGAAAACTAGCCTCTAAGCCGACTTCTGGCCCTAGCAATGAGCAGTTGTATTCGATTTTTTCAAGGTCTTTCGTTACGCCCGCATTTTCATTTTCAGCCAGTTCATCAACCAGCATGATGATTCGGTCATCGACCGACACCTCGCGTACCCAATCATATTTTCCCATGCGGCAAGATAACATTCAACCTGCAAAGTCATGAATCCTGACCACGAACCAACCTACGTGCAGCGCCTGATCGCCTGGATGGTTGCTCATCCCGGAAGCGCCGAATTCATCCTGATCGCCCTGATTGTCGGTCTGTTGACCGTCCTGTTTTTCGATATGTTTCTCAATAAAAAACCCCAAGACGATGAGCGTCCAAACTATTATCGACAGCCTGGCCGTCTCCGATCAGGAGGCCACTGAGGTACTGGAAGAATTTTGTCAGAAAGCCACTCAGCGCATTCAAGTGCTGAAAACCAGTAATCTGAAAGACACGGTGTTGGTGGCTGGCATTATCCGGGAAACGGAAGTGGCACTCGATGAAGCTGAGCTGATTCTTTCCAATCGCCGTCGCGGATCGGATGGCATGACACACGTTTGCAAGACCTAGCCCGGTAAAACAAAACAGCCTGGCTATCAGCGATGGCCGGGCTGTCATCAATCAAATCATATTGTTCGACGGATCGAACGGCTGCAATCTACAAAGAAGCTGCTAATCCTACCCAATTACCCCTATGATTGACACTCATTTTGTGGACAGACTGCGTCAACAGGCCGATATCGTCACCCTCATCGGTGAGCTGATGACGCTTAAGAAGGTGGGTAGCAATTACAAGGGTTGCTGCCCCTTTCACAACGAAAATACCCCCTCCTTCACGGTAAGCCCCAAAAAGCAGATTTACAAATGCTACGGATGCGGTCAAGCTGGCGACGTGTACAAGTTTGTGATGGCTTTTAAACGAATGAATTTTTCCGAGGCTGTGCACTACGTGGCTGGCCGCTGTAACGAAACCGTACTGTATGAATCCCGTCCTGACCGACCTAAAAGCCGATTCCATGACCTTCGCATCTGAGCATCAGGAACTTTACGATATCAATAAGGCCGTTGCCCGAAAGTATCATGAGCATCTTTTGAAAACGATTTCTGACCCGGATCATCCGGTGTCAAAATACCTGACCAGCCGCCAGGTCGATGAGGAAACGGTGAAAGCCTGGCAGCTGGGTTACGCGCCAAACGACTGGAAATTTGTCACGGCTCCCCTACTGGAACGGGCCGCGTTTGTGCCCGGTGTGCAGGCAGGTGTCTGCGTGGAAAATGGAGACAAAAAGTACGATTTCTTTCACAACCGGCTGATGATTCCGCTCGTTGGTGAAAATCGGCAAATCGCTGGTTTTACCGGGCGAACGTTGGATGGCAAAGAACCTAAGTACCTGAATACCAAAGAGACGCCAATTTTCAAAAAAAGTGAGCTGCTCTTTGGACTGCCCCAGGCGTTAAGAGCCATCTCTCGAAATCGAAGCGCTGTTTTAACGGAAGGCAATTTCGATGTGATTACGTTGCACCGCTTCGGCGTCGATACGGCCATCGGCAAGGGTGGAACAGCCCTGACGGATGCGCAGGTGGCCACACTCAAACGGATCTGCGATCAGGTGACTTTGATTTACGATGTGGATCAATCGGGTGCTGGTCAGAAAGCGTTACTGGCCGACTGCGAACGACTAATCTCCTCCGGCCTTCGGGTTCAGGTGTTTTTACTACCTGATGAGATTGTTCTGGCTAACAATGAGCGCTTAAAACCGGATGCCGACAGCTGGGCCAGGCTGTTTATGGCTAGTGAATTGCCCCCAAAGTTTGAACTGGCTAAACATATTCAAAAGGGTTCCGTAGATGGCTATCTCTGGCTCACGGAAACCTGGCACAAAACCGACGATTTGGCCGATCAGGTAGCCGCTGAATCAAAAGCCATTCAGCTACTTTCCCACGTCGAGGATGAGAATTGGCGCAAAAAATACGTCAAAAAATTAGCCACCCTGTTTGACTGCGAAGCGAAGGGACTCGCTCAACAGGTCGAAAAAGCTAGGAAGCTGACCGTCAAATTGCTGGAGCAGGACGAGGACGATGAGCTGATGGAAGGCTCGGTCTGGTACTCCAAACGGGAAGGCAAAATGATGGTCAAATCCGGCAAGGGTGGCTGGAACACCATCGCTGATAATTTTCACCTCTACATCAAATACAAAAACGAAGACGAGGAGGAAAATATCAGCTGGCTGCTGGAGATCCGGCCAATGGAAGGCGAACCGATTTACATCGAAGTTACCCACGATGATTTTTGCTCTGCGTCCCGGCTCAAACGGGTGATTACGGCCAAGCAATACGCCCTGAAAATCAGCGATGGCGAACTCTCCGAACTGCAAAGCTACCTGTTCAGCAAAACCAAATTCACCCCCGCCATCAAGATCGTTCGCTACGGCTATCACATTCCATCGGGCGTTTTCTTTTTTGCCAATGTGGCCGTCAATGGCCAGCTCCTTACGCCCGACGAGTTTGGCATGGTCAGCACCAAGAAAGACGATAAACCAATGGTGCTTTCAATGCCCGTTCAGAATAAGCACAAAGCGCACCGCTTCACATTAACCGATACCCAAATGACCAACAACGAATTTTTTCAGATTTACGCTCAGGCGCATGGCTATGAAAATGCGCTGATTCCCTACGCCTGGAACCTGATGGCTCTGTTTCGGGATGTGGCCCTAAAAACCAAGAACTTTTCGCCCATCTTGTTTTTAAAAGGTGGCGCTGGAACGGGAAAATCCAGCATGATCCGGGTGCTGACCAGCGCTTATGGTAAAAAGCAGGAAGGGGTTAACCTCAAATCCAAAAACACGGAAGCCGCCCTGGTGAAGCTGATGAGCCAGGCATCCAACTGTCCGATCTGGTTCGACGAGTATCACAACGAAATCACCTGTGAAGGACTGTTTCAGGCGGCTTACGATAACGACGGCTATCACCGATCCAAAGACAACTCGAGTTCAGAAACGGATGCCATCGAGATTCATTCGGCCCTGGCGCTAACCAGTAACTACCTGCCCGAAAATCCCATTTTCTTTTCCCGTTGCGTGTTTGTGCCCATTACCAGCCAGGAGAAAAGCGACGATCAACGACTGGCGTTTTACCGACTCGAGGAACTTCAGGAGCAGGGACTGGGCTGTTTGACGGTGGAGCTGCTCCAGCACCGATCTATTGTGGAGCAGCAGTATCCAGCCGCGTTTGATCTACTCCATAAGCATTTGATGACTGAGTTTAAGGGGGAAAAGATACCCGAGCGGTTTTTCGGCAATATGGCGCAAACGCTGGCGGTGGCCTTCGTTCTCTGCACCACCGGCAAATTGCAACTCACGGAGTTTACCAGCACGCTCGATATTCTGGCTGAGTTTGTTCGGGTGGGTGCGGCAAACATCCGACGGCAACACCGGATCATGTCCGAAAAAACGGCGCTGTCGGAATTCTTCGATATCGTGCAGCAACTCTACGATCAGTACCAGATCCACGAAGAAATACACTTCGATTTTAAGATGCTGGGCGAGCGGTGCAGTGTGCGACTCTGGTTCCCGCAGCTCTATCAGCTGTACGCCCAGCAGTACCGACGTATATACATGAAGGCACCGGCTGATAAGGATACGATTCAAAGTGAGATTGCGGCCTTTGAAGGGATGCCTGACTGGGAATCAATGAAACAGCAAATCCGGATGCGCAACGATGGCGAATCCCGCTCCGATGCTCCCACTCTCCCCCGGCCTGGATGCTGCGTAATGGACTATGGAAAGCTCATGGAGCGCTACGGACTCAATTTGGAGCAGCGAAAACAGAAAAATTAGCCTGTTTTCCCGATTTGAAAAGCGAAATGTCAAAAAAGCAACTACAATACTACATTTCACTATAACTATCTGATAATCAATATATATAAATGTAGTAATGCTGTAGTATTTGTGTAGTAATCGTGTAGTACTGAAGTAATGTATTTTCCCGACTACATCAATACTACACCAAAAACAACATAACTACTTAATTATCAGGTATTTATAAAACTGTAGTAATGTAGTGCACTACAGACCCTCATTTTCAAGGATAAAAACACCGTAAAACCGCGAAAATCGATGAACACCACAGCAACCTCCGCCAACCTTGACCGATTAAAAAAAGCGGCTTCTGAAGCCCGAATCGATCTCTATCGGTGGGAACGATACACCGACGGCGATAATAAGCTCTGGATTATTACCTGTCTATTTCGGAAGGGTGTTACCTCTGTTCCAATGGTCGAACTCCTGGATGTCGATGCTGAAGCGACCATCGACGAGGAGCGCACAACCGTCGAGGCCTGGATTCGGGCGGGAACTCTGCAACGCTTAACCCTTCCGATTATCCCATGACGCTCTACCAGCAAATTCAGCGGTCATCAATGACCTCCCTGGAGAGGGATCGAGCCGCCTATGAGCAGGCCATCGCTAAGGCCCGAATGCCCGACATGATTCCCATCTGGCAAGCGACGCTGGATCTGCTCAATCAGGAGATCGCCTACCGTCAATCCCCCGCCTACCAGGCATCTCAAACTGTATTACCATTTTAAACCAAACATATAGCAATGAACGAGTTAGTCGTCACCGGCAAGTTTTTAGGGGCCATGCCTACCGAGACCGTAGGTCAGAATAATTACCTGATCCGCAAGTTTTATCTGGATCTGACCACCAATTCGGAGTGGCCCAATACGCCCGAATTCAAACTGAAAGGTGATAAAGTCACCTTAGTGGATAACCTTCGGAAAGGGCAAGAGCTGAAAGTCAAATTCAACATCGATGGGCGCAAATTCCGCTCGAAGCAGGATAACCGGGAAGGTGTGATCACGGAACTGATCGCCTGGAAAATCGATGTAGTCACGACGGCCTCCGCAGCTGCGACACCAGCCCCCCCGCGCCAGGCTCCCCCAGTACCCGCTGTTCAGGCTCCTAGTCGTCCGGCTCCCGCTAGTCAGCCTGTCGCCAGTGGCTTTGAGCATATGGATGACGAAAGTAATGACTTGCCGTTTTAAAATTTCTCCCCTGGTCACTATCTGGAGGGACTAGTGACCAGGGGAATTACCCAGTGCCTCCACCATCAATCAAATCATAAACAGAAAAGTCATGAAAAAACCACGAGGCATCATTTATTCGACGCCAATGGTGCTGGCCAATTTGGCTGGTATCAAAAGCCAAACGCGCCGAATTGCCGGCGAAAAGCTCAAACGGATTAATGAGAATTTGAGCTATAACTGGACTATTACGAAGGATGTCGTTCAGTCTCGTCAGCCTAAGCTGTTCGACCTGGTTGATACACCCGCCTGGCGATTCCAATGCCCTGGTATCTATGATATCGTGCTCACCTGTCCCTATGGCCAGCCTGGTGATATCTTGTATGGACGGGAGCGGTTGTACCTCAATGAGCAGACCAATGAGTGGCATTATTTCGCAGACAAAACTCCCGTTCTGGTTGATCCAGCGAATGAGTTAGACGCAGTATCCTGGGCACACCATAAGGAAACTGATTATTGCACGTCGATTCACATGCCTCGCTTTTCCGCCCGGATCTGGCACCAAATCACCAATGTTCGCCTGGAGCGGTTGCAGGATATTACAGAAGACGATGCCAGTGCTGAAGGGCTTAGATCTTGCCTGGCAAGAACGCTAGATGATAATGTTGTCGTTCGTTACCAGAATTATTTGGACCGAAACGATTTCGATCATCCCAATCATAAATGGTGCCGCTCAGCTAAGTCCTCCTACCTTTCGCTGTGGGATAAATTACATGGCACAGGGGCTTCGGCAATCAACCCCTATCTCTGGGTCATTGAATACAAGCCAATAGCCAAAAAGGAGGTGCCTGGTGTGTAACCCCAAATGCACAGCGTTTGCCGCCTTTGCCAGCTGGATGGGTGGCCCGATGTACCTGGTCTTACTGCTCGGTCTGATCATCTTTCTACTGATGGTATCAGAATACCAAAACCAACCCGAGCGGCTCCGCAAACCCTCCTGGCCGGTCGCCTTCCTGAACGTTCTTAAATCCATTTGTTTGTTCCCGTTAAGCCTCAAATACTATGCAGTTTCAAGTCACCGTAAGTTCGCGCAAGCCCGTCAATAACCTCGAAGCCCACCTGATCCAGGTGGCGCAGGCCATGTCCAAAGGCAAATGGGGAGTGCTCAATGGAAAGGGCGCGGTTCCCATTAAAAATCTGGAGCATTTTCAGAATGCCCTTCAGCTGGAGCGGGATATCTACTGCTCGCAGAATCGCAGTATCCGGGTCAGTAGCGTGGCCATTCGCTATTTGGAAGATGGCTCTGCTAGTGAGGTTTGGATCTGTCCAGCTAGTAATCAGGGCGTGCCTACGGCTACGATATCCTTGACGGCGGAAGGCGTTGATCAGAAGCAGATTCAGGACACCTTGCTAATTCCAGTTCGCACATGAAAAGGCTCCTGAAACGATTGATCCCTGGTCCCTGGACAATGGTGCTGCTGATCTCCGGAACGCTGTTTATCCTGTTTCTCAAAGCCTGTTTTCACTTATAAGTTAACCCTAGACATATCGAAATCAATTGAATTATGAAAACTACATTAGAACGAGTAGCCGAATTTCATGAAATGACCAATTGCCCAGTCTTGCTGGTTCCTGCCCTTCCAGAAGACCGAATCGCGTTGCGAATTAACCTCCTCCAGGAAGAATTAAATGAACTCCAACAGGCTGCACAAGAAGGTGATTTAGTCGGTGTTGCTGATGCACTGACAGACCTGCAATATGTATTGGATGGTTCCTACTTGGAATTTGGAATGACCGAGATCAAAGAAACCTTATTTGATGAGGTTCATCGGTCTAATATGAGTAAGTCCTGTGTGTCAATGGTTCAGGCTTACGAAAGCGCAGAACATCACCGGGAAAGTGGTACGGATTGTAAAATTGAGGATCGGGGTAGCTGCTTTGTCATTGTTCGCAATTCTGATGGTAAAATCCTCAAACCCATAGGCTATTCAAAAGCCGAATTAACACCTATCGTTTTTCCTGTCGATAATTTCTGACCAGGACCATGCCGATTGACTACTCGAAATATCATCCTGCCTGGAAGAAAATCAGCCGCTTTGTTCGGCGGCTGAAAGCCAGGAATCGCTGTGAACATTGCGGTGTAAAAAACTATGCGGTGGGGTACTGGGAAAAGGGCATTTGGCAACCCTTGTGTGGCAATGCGGAGGCTGACAACCTGGGCGCTGGGTATGGTACCTATAAAGAAGCCAGAAAGTATGCGGATGAGTACAATGAGCACATAGCCAGTCAGGATAGCTCCATTCCTCGACTCGTTGTAATTGTCCTGACAGTTGCCCATCTGGATCATGATATCAATAATAACGAGCTTGATAACCTGGCTGCGCTTTGTCAACGCGATCATTTGAATCACGATAGACGAGACAACGCCAAACGTCGGCGCTATGGCCCCACAGGGCGCTTTCACAACCAACAAATCATTGAATTATGAACGTTACTCAACCTAGTTAACCCCTCTTCGATCAGCGTGCCGATGAGGTCTATAAAATCCTGGGGGCCGTGGGTTTCCTCCTGAACTCCTTCAATCAACTGGAGTTCCTGTCTCCAGGCAATTCGCAGCAGGTGTTTTCAATGGCCTTGAAGTATTCCGCCAAGAAATTCATGGCGGAGCTGGAGAAAGCCGAGCGCATTTTCACGCATGGCGATATCAAAACCAATGAGGTGATGATGCAGCAAATGGCCGATTCGTATGAGGTCGTTGATACGTTAATGAGTTTGATGTTACAGGCTGGCCGGATTTTAACGCCTGAAGCCATGCAGCTGATGAACGAGGATATGCTGGCCACGGCCGCCAAGTGGGGTGTACAAGTGGAAGCTTTAGACAGCTAATTCATATTATACCTATCCACTTACTTACGAGGAACAATTTCAGTTTGTTTAGAGGTAGAAGGTATTGCTACTGTCGCTGGTGAAGCTTGACGTGTCGAGATTTCAGTACCAATTATTGATTTTTGGTATAACAGGTTCATCCGTTCTTTAAAGATGGCGTCTTCAATTTTTTTCTGGATGACTTGCTCCATTTGCGGAGACATTGTTTCTTCTTTTTTATCCGTTTCATGTAGTACCAAAAACCAGGTTACCGCCAAAAAACTAGCAAAGGAGAATAAACTGGAAATCCAGGCAGGAAGTAAAGGCTTTGTGGGTTGTGAACCGCTGTCACCTGGCACTGCCAGCGGTTCATTGGGTACGGTGTTAGGGGGATTAGCCAAGAGAATTTTCTCTTCAATCCGCGGGTTTTCATTAACTTCTAACCTCACATTACCTGATTCGGGCTTAGATCTAGAGCGTTCCGTTAACTGCTCGAAGATAGTCCGTAAATCTTCAAAAATCCTACCAATGCTTTCGGCTACTTCCTTGTATTTGGCACACACAGTCATTACCTGAACGACGACATTAATGTCCAAAGAACCCCGGCTTTCCGAGTAATCAACAATATATTCAAGGGCATTTGGAGAGTATATACTGAATTGAGTTCTGATAAAGTCTTTAACAAATTGCTCAATTATAAATGATGGAAACCTATTAATCTGATCCTCACGAAAAGGTCGGTTAGGATAACCAGATCTTGAGCCAAAGGACTCATCACCTAACAGATAATAGATAAGTGCGTATTTGAGCCTGTGATGAGGAACTTCCTCTGTAGTTATTTCTAGAGTCGATTTCTCTTGTGCCGACTCTTTAACTTCATATCCTTTAATGCGAATTTTCGATGATACTTGCGCCAATATGACGTTATCTTGGTAGATAGATTTTTCGATTAAGGATTTCCAATCCTTGTTGTTAGTTTCCATCGAGAAAAGGTTTACGTGTGAAACTCAAATCTAACTTTTATTTATTCATACACACCTTTCCCATCCTAGGTTTATGTCTATAGTGTCCCCGTTGTCACGGACGGTTTGCCACCGGCCCCTTAAACTAGTCCCACTGGCCGATATCGTCTGGGTAGAAGGCCAGGGGCCGTACAGTCTGATCCACTTTCAAAACGGCACCTTTTTAAAAGTGGCCATTCCCATCAGTTCTATGGCCAGCCGGTTGCCGGAGCTGATCCGTGCCCACCGGTGGCATCTGATCAACCTGGCGCACGTACGATCGCTCAACCGGCTACCCAATGCGCTCGTACTCACGACGGGTGAGCTGTTACCCGTGGCCCGGCGTCGCTGGCTGGACGTGCACCGGCGGTATCTCACCTACCGCTCCACCTCACTTACCAATTGAGTATGAATCGTCCCCCACTAGGCGTATTGCCTCGCTTTTTATGGCTGGAATTGTTAGAAGTGCCGGACGATCCGTCGCCCGAGGAAATGCTGGAGCGCAAAAAACTGGTTCAGGAAGCTATCCAGCGGTATGAAGATGCGGGTTGCTACGTGCCAAAAAAATGGATGAATGAAGTTACTTTATTAACTAATTAACCCCCGTTTCTGTATATGTCACAAGACCAAGCCCCAACTCAGGCGCATGCGCCTGAAATCTGTCCCGTTGCCTCGGTTCGCCAGGATAAGAGCCAAATGCCCAACCGCAAAAGCCGCCGAACCGACTATGTCGAACTGGGTTCGCTCAACTACGACGAAGGCACCGTCAAATGTTTGGCCCATAAACGCTCGGGCAGTCTGCTGTTTGTGATGCCCGACGAAACCGGTTTTTACATCGATACAGCGATTGCAGGCAATCAGGCCTATAAGTACTGGAAACAGACCAGCACATCGGCGGAGCCCACGTACGTGAAAACGGAACTGGAGAAACTGGAAAATGAAGCCTAATCAGCCTACATTTTCGGCTGAAACCAGCCATTTCCATCTGGAGGAATTATTCGACGAGTCCGGCCAAAAAGTGGGAAATCGGTGGACGATCACGCTCACCGACTGGATGGCGTATTACTTTCAAACCTACGTTTTCCCGATTAACCAGGTGGATTACCTCTCTGGCCGGATTGAGTAGACCCAGGACGGCCGAACGCTGTATGAGTTTGAGATGGACGATGAAACGACGGATCATTTCAGGCGGGCGCTGATTCAAACCAGTCTGAAACCCAGGCTTAACTAAAATCGACGTATTCGATTCTTCGTTGTTACCGCAAATTTTCTTTCGTAAACGGTAGGTCACCTAAACGGCCTACCGTTTTTGTTTTCGTATCCTTTTTTTACGGTAAAGTATTTGCGCAAAGTGAGGATTGGTAGGTAAAAATACGCAAGACTCGGTCGTATTTTCGTTTCGGCTTTTGCTCAAAGCTCTCTACCGTAATTTGTATGATCTTCCTGGACCCCGTGCTCTTTGAGCTCCCTGTACTCCCCCGGGTACAGAAGTTCATCCGGCATAAATTAACCGATGCATCTGGTCAGGCGCATCCCCTCCTAGCCAGTCCCGAAGCCATTGGCCCTGGCCAGCTCATTTGGGCAATGGCTCAGGCCGATAAAAAGCAGCTCATCACTGGCTACGAACGCAAAGCCAGCGATACGGGGGCCGCTGGCGATCGGGGACCCTGCAAACGACTTCACTTCGAAAAAAAACTGACGGCTGAAATTGGTGTTGGCATTCGGGAATATCACTACCGGCGGCATCAGTACCTGCTGAATTACATCGAATTGGAAATCTTCTCCAACGTGATGGACTACCTCATCTACAACGAGGCTGTTCAGTTTTGTCAGGCGCGTACCGACATGCCCCCCATGACCCGCATCAAAGCCTTCTGCGATCAGTACGATTTTAGTCCTACCGATATCAGCGAAGACGCCATTAAGCAGATGTATCTCCGCTATCGAAAAGGCAAAGCAGCCTCCTCGTTTTCCGCTATCGTCCACGCCCAATACCAGTTTATTCCTGTTGCTGCCTAAAGACTATGCCCATTCCCCCACCTCCATCGCCACCAAAAGGTCGAATTGTTCCCCCTTATCAATCATTTCCCAAAATGGATAAAAATGCCTGGATCGGCGCAATTGTACTGATCATCGTTGCGCTCATTGTCACCGACTGCTCGATGGGTAAGACCCGGCAGTGCCAGGGTGTTGTTCGCCAGCATGAGTATCAACCTGGCTACTGGAGTGGCAGTGGCAAAGATCACACGTATCATCAACCGGAATACCATCTGCTGGTATATGTGCCTTCACCTGAGCATGCTGTCAACCTGGACGTATCCGCGCTGAATTATTTACGGTACCGAGATGGCGCTGCGATCCTAGTGAGTGAACGGTGCGGCCGTTGGACGAGCTACCCCTGGGTAAAATGGCTATCCAGTAAGTCCCGTCAAGTTGCTTCCTCAACCTATTGATCAACCAAGAAACTCTCTCTTTCTTTATTCCGTGTCTCACCCGGTGTCGCGGCTAAAAAACGCCATCGGCTTTTAGTTTGCCTCATGACGGACCTAAACTTCCAAGGGGGCAACAACATCGCCGGACTGTTCCAAGTCCGCTGCGCGCCGGTAGTGGGCATCCTCACCTTTCCCCTACCGGCCCCCTCCGGTCCGATTCAAACAAGTGAACAGCCTACCTTTTCTGAAGGCTTTGCCTGGTTTTCCATTTACGGTACCGAAGGCACGAAAGACTATCAGGAAGAGCAGCAAATGACCGAAAACGGTCCCGTCTGGGCCGTTAAACTGAGTTTGTATTTACCTGGTGATTCTCCCCTCAACCGATCCTCGTTGGATGAAATGGTTCGCCACCGGTTCATCATCGAAGTACAGGATAACCTGGGCCTCTGGCGACGGATCGGCACGCCCGAGCAGAATCTGGAACTCACCTATCAGTTTGGCATTTCGGCCGCAGCTGGGGGACGTCGGGGTACTGTACTCACGTTTTCAGGGCAGCTGACCAGTCCTTCTCCTTTTGTTGTCTAACCTACTAATTCAGTTAGTGATTAGTAGATTTTAACTAGTCTTTTGTATGGCCTGGAATACTGTTGTCAAAGGCTACCGTCGTCCGATCGGCTGGTGGTACCATAAAATCCTCTGCGATCTGGGCTGGCGGATTTCCCAAAAACTATATTATAAACATCTGCACATCATGAACCGGCAGTACGGCATAAACTTGTATGGCCAGCGGTTTCATCACCGGCCGAAGTGATGACTTTGGGTTAGAATACTTTACTTTTTACGGTTTGGAAACCAGCTCTGTCATACGGGGCTGTTTTTTTATGTCTCACCCGGTGTCGCGGTTATCTGCCTCGATTTTATCCTGATTTGATCAGCAAATTTTGAACCCCCGCTTTACAACCATGTTAACACTTGCCATCTTACTAATCGGGCTGATTACGCTATTAGCGTTTCAATTGCCCGCTGAACCCAGCCCTGATTTTAACTACGAAGCCCGACCTTTTGACTATCCCGCAACCTACGCCTATGGAATTGTCGGTCTGACCAAACGCTTTCTGTCTGCCTTTGTCCGTTCACTGCTCCTTCTCTTTGGCCGGTTGACGAGTGATATCCAGGTGCGGTCACAGATCTGTTTACTCCATATCCGCCAGGCGCTTTCCACGATGCACTTCGGGCGTGGCCTACTGCACAGCTAGTGTTTTCTAGTGCTTCGGATGATCATCAAAACGGCCTGCTTTCAGGCCGTTTTTTTATTTCCGTGTCTCACCCGGTGTCGCGGCTGACGAGAAAAAATGGGGGCTGATTCGCCCCATGAATCGGCAATTTCGGAAAATCTCGGCCTTTAGACGGGGCGTCTGGCTCATCGAGCCAACGTTCGCGGAAGCGCACCTCCCTCTCATTCAATCCTTCCTGGCCGGTGAATTCAATCCTAAACTTCTGCAAGACGATGAAGACGACCAAGAAGAAGACGGCCCTGATCGGCTTAGCCGCATTAGCTACGCAGTTACTGCCGCTACCAGCGACAACGGGAGTGCCAACCAAACCGCAACGGCGGACCGGCGCTACGCTTTAGACGATCCGGAACTTCCCGACGATTCCATTTTCGTACTCGATATCCGTGGAGCCATTTTCAAAGAAAGTGACTGCTGCTCGATTGGTACCGAGGATTACTGCAAACTGTTAGATCAGGCTTATGCCCATGAGAAAATCATTGGGATTGTTTGCCTGGTCGACTCGCCGGGTGGTCAACTTTCCGGTACACCATCCCTTTACGATGCCCTTCGCAATCCAGCCAAACCCACGGTTTCGGTGATTAACGAAGGCATGATGGCCAGTGCGGCCTACTGGTTAGCGTGTGGCTCGGATGATATCTACGCGACCCAGAAATCCGACCAGGTCGGCTCCATTGGTGTGTATGTCCAATTCGACGATTACACCGAACGGAAAAAGCAAATGGGCATTACGACCCATTCGATTTACTCCGATCGAAGCTCCGAAAAGAATTTGCCCTTCCGGGAAGCCCTGGCCGGCAATCCAGCCCTGCTTCGGGAAGATTTGAACAAGGCTGCAGACCTATTCCGGGAAGCTGTTGAACAAGGTCGTGGTGACCGGCTGAAACCAGTTAAAAAAGGTGGCGCGGATGTCTTCAAAGGTGGCCTATTCTACGCCAGTCAGGCCATTGACCTGGGCCTCATCGATGGATTCGGCAACCTGAATACCGCTGTGGCCCGGGTGGTTGAACTCCACAACGCTCGAAAATCCAGTAAACAATCCGCTGCGCCCCGATCATCGGGTGGAAGTTATGCCGTCGAGCAGGTAACGACTGTTGAAACGGTCAATTTTCCATCAACCTCCGGCAAATCTGAGAACCTGATTGCCTCCATTAAATCTACTGGAGAACAAGCGGCTCCCCTCACTTCCGAGGAGCCCTCTACGATAACCGATGCTCCAGAAGCATCAACGGCTGCTCCCGAACTGAGCGATAGCGAGCCTACCGAAACCCCTGTGGTGGTCGAAGGCGATTCCAATTCCAATTCTTCAACCCCAAATCCAATTGTACCCATGAACATTTTCGGTTACACCCATTTGCCCGCATTAGCGGCCATTGCTGGTGTGGCAGCTGCTGACGTAACGGAAGAGCAGATCGATGCCATCAATGCGGCCTTCCAGGCTGGGAACTTCAACGTGCATGCCATTAGTGCGGCTCAGTTCGTCCAGATCCAAACGCTGCAGGGTCAGCTGACGACTGCGCAGAACGATATCGCGGCCAAAGACAAGGAAATCGCTCGCCTGGGCAAACAGCCGGGTGCGATGGGCACCAAAGTGCCAAAAGAGGAAGAAGCCGTCGCTCCCGAAACCGGTGCGGGCGCTGAAACCCTGAGCGAAACCGATCAGATCCTGGCTGAGACAAAAGCCAAAATGAAACGAGGCTAAGCCTACTGACGCCTACCCAGCCCCAAAGCCTCCGGTTTTGGGGCCACTCCTGTAACTAAACCCTTAACAATTTCCTACCGTGGCTACTCCTCAAAACGACATCACCGCGATCAATAATTACGCGGGTCAGTATGCCAACGATATCATCACGTCGGTTTTCAACGACCTGGATATCGCCAATGATCTGGATCTGATCACTAACCTTACCGCCCCGCGCAAGCTGGGCAAATACGCAGCCAACGATGGCCTGCGTCCCTTCAACGTCGACGTGACCACGCCCGACGGTCAGGCTGGTAAACTCACCCAGCGGACGATCACGCCCAAAACGGCGATGAAGATCCTCAACGTCATTCCGGAAGAACTCCGTAAGACGTTTATCTCGGAGCAGCTGAAAGCGGGTGCCCGGGACTATCCGGGTGGATTTGCGCAGTATTTCTGGGAAGAGCAGATCAAAAAAATCAAAGCCGAAATCAACGACAACGCCTACCTGGGCGTGGATTCAGAAGATATTCTGGCTTACAATGCCGGTACCGCCTACAACGTGGGTGACCGGATGGTCTTCACTGACAATTCGTACTACAGCTGTATCGTAGCGACGTCGGCGGGTCAAACGCCCCTGACGCATGCCGCCAAATGGCTGAAGGTGAACAACTCCAGCATCTGCAAAGGGCCGGGGGTGATCATTGCCGAAGAATACTCAGCCTTGCCATCGCGCAACAAAATTGCTACGGGGTCGATCACTTCGTCGAATGCGTTTGATAAAGTGGGCAGCTTCTATTTGGGTCTACCCGAAGCGATTCGCAAGAAAGGCGGTATCATTCGCTGCTCGCAGGGGCTGTACGATGATTACAACCAGCACGCGCTGAGCAAATTCACGGCCGGCACGTCGTTCCTGGACGTGCGCAATGCGGGTGGCAAGATCATCGGTAAGGATATCCTCAATTCGGACGGTAAGTTCACCCTGCAGCCAGCCTCCTGGATGAGCGGCTCGCGCCGGCTGATCGCCGATATCGACAAGAACCTGAAAATGGGTACCGACGTGACGGCCGACTTCACCAGCGTGACCAAAGTCGTCGAGCACGTGCACGGCTACTACGCCAAACTGCAAATGATCCTCTGCTATCAGATCAAGGATCTGGACGTGCTGTTCGTCAACGACCAGGCGTAAGCAAAAAGGCATCCCCTGACAATTCTCAACCAACCCGCTGACTGGAAGAGATTCTGACCATACCGTTAGCATCTCTTCCAGTAGGCCAAACCCCATCCCGACCACCATGGCGGACCAAGCACAAACCGACGAACAGAAAATCACTGGGCTAGAGACCCAAGTGGCAACGCTCACTAAAGAGCGGGATACACTCAAGGAACTCCTTGAGAAAGTTAAAACCGACAGTACTGGATTTAAGCAGCAACTGGCTACGGCTCTGGATAAAAACAAAGAATTGCTTACGGAAAATAGCACGCTGAAACAAGCTAAGGAAGCGGCTGAAAAACAGGCCGAGCAGGCATTATCGGTCGTTGGTGACTTGAAAAATCAATTGTCTGACCAGGCGGCTGGCAGCAAGAAGATCCCCGTCATTAAAGTCGGCAGCAAGACCTACGAATTCCTCAGCGAATTCTTCTACAAAGAAAAGCTGGTGACGCTGGAACTCCTGCAGGAAGATGCCGCCCTGGCCGCTGAACTGGTGAAAGAAGGCATGGCCGATCTGCGCCTGGTCGACTCGAAAAAAGCCTAACTATCCCAGGCTTCCCAAGCACGCACTCAAAAGCCAATCAGCCACCGACATCCATGTCGGTAGCTGATTGGCCCTTTCTAAACCCACGCAGTTAACTCCTCTCTAGGACAATGCCAACCTACAAAAGCTTACTAGGCCCCGATGGAACGGAAAACAACATGGGCGGTACCCGCCAGTTTTTCCATTTCGCGCCCTGGGGCGATATTTTAACGTTTGGTGCGCCAGCGGCCAACCCATCGGATGCGGATGATCTGTATAACATCACCACCGCGCATACCATGAAGTCGGGCAAGCAGTTTTTTACGATGTATTGCACGATCGATACCAGTGAACTGGAATCGGGC
Source organism: Spirosoma harenae (assembly GCF_054776975.1). Classification (NCBI taxonomy): domain Bacteria; kingdom Pseudomonadati; phylum Bacteroidota; class Cytophagia; order Cytophagales; family Cytophagaceae; genus Spirosoma; species Spirosoma harenae. The sequence continues at coordinate 386,126 of NZ_BAAHBD010000024.1, forward strand.
AGCATCGGGGAAATTGACGGCAAGAGCTACAATCCGAAGTTTACCTTCTTCTACCCCGGTTCGAAGAAAGACGCACTCCGCTTTTCCAACCAGTGCAAAAACGACAAGTTCGTGGTCATTCCGGTTTTAGCCGATGGCACGCTGGTGCAACTAGGTGGCCAGTACTTCTGTGCCTATATCACCGGCAACTTCAAATCGGGTAAAACCACCGGCCGGGGTAAAGGCTGGGAGTTTGAAGTGATGTCGTATCAGCCAGATTTGCTCTACTACACGGCCGCTGTGCCTTTAACGCCTGCTGCTTAAAATGGCCAAGCAAGACACGAAGGTTTCCCCGGCCGAAGCGGTCAAGAAACCAGCCTACGAAATTATTGGGCTTCAGCGTCAGGATCACATGCCGATTGAATTTGAAGGTAATCAGTATGATCTGGCCAATTTAAGCGACGAGCAAGCCGCATTCCTGCTGCAGTATCCGGATAAGATTCCGTTCCTGAAAGCCACAGATTCGACCTCGGCCCCCGCTATTGTAACTGAATAATTTTTAACCCAGGCGTTCTGGCCTGTATGTGAATGATTGCTGGCAAAGGAGCCTGGTTTTGCCGGGCTCTTATTGTTTTTACCCACCACCCATGAAAACTCCCATTGAAGCCCTTACTGCCTGGTTAGACCGCCCAATTTATACGGATGGGGTGCGGCTCTATGAGCAGCTGATCGGCGCTGACTTCTACCTGACGCTGTTTAAAACCGGCATCGATGATCACAACCGGGAATGGCTTAGGTCTGCCCTGGAGAAAAAACTCGCTGAACTGCAGCAGGCCGAACTGGAGCGGAAGGCTTCGTATCCAGACTCATTAGTAGGGGAACTGGCTCAGGCCGGTAAGCTCATGGATGAACGCATCATTCTCAAGCAGAAGATGCGCGATTTGTATCTGTCAGGTATTCGGGAAAGTGCTGAGCTGAAGGTGATGGCTTTTCGGGTATTAACCATCAAGGATCTGCTGGACCAGATTTACGGCCGTCGTACCTTTTTCGATACGCATCACTTCCTGCCTGAAGCGGCCAGTGTTCCCGAGGCCGACAGTCCGACGCTGCTCCTACGCCGGCGCAACAACCTGCGCACCTACGTTACCAAGTATTCGGCTGAACTCGAAGGGCCGCTCGATCCGGGTCGTCGCAGAAAGCTTGGGCGCAAACTGACCCAATTCAAAAGTGAACTCCACGACCTGGACAACCAGCTCCAGCACCTCTCCTTATGAGCAAAGCCCTTGCCACCACGACCTCGGAGAACGATCCGTCTAAATGGGACGATAAGTTCGACCGCATCATCAAATGGTACAACGATGAACGCGAAGATGATGATCCTAAAAAGATCAAACTGCATAAAGACCTCGAAGAACAGCTGAAGCGCTGGGATTGGCTCTATAACAAGATCTGTCTGCCTAAAAACCGCTACAAAACGGACATTCAGCTGATCAAGCTGGTCAAAAAGCAGTATCCAGACCTCTCCGAACGAACAGCCCGGCGCACGCTCCAGGACATGCGCCGGTTTTTTGGCGTGGTCTCCCAGCCGGAACTAGCCTTCGAAAAGGTCATGCTCATTGCCAGCATCAAACAGACCCAGCGCGAAGCCGTCGAGAAGGGTGATTTGAAGGCCAAAAATGCGGCCGACAAAAACCTGATTGCCGTCATGGGTGCCGATAAGCAGCAGCAGGCTGTCGAGAATACGACCATCATCAACATCGTTGGCTACCACCCCGAGCAACTGGGTGTGCAGATTTTGCCGGAAGAGCAGATTGAAGCATTGATCAATGACGTACTAAACGCTGACCGGAAAGCCGCCGAAAACCCTTTTGCTGATTTTATCGATGTCACAGGCAAGTAAGCTCCCCGCTCATCTCGATCTGGCTGGACTAGTCAGCGAAGACCTGTCCATGGCCGTCAAACTGGCCCAGGTGGATCTGGACGCCACCCGGCTGTCGGATGACGTAAAAATCGTTCACCGCCATTACAATAAGCCCCAAATCCGCTCGATGCTCGTCGAAGCTAACGAAGAATACGACGTGTGGGGACGTGGCACCGGAAAATCAGAAGGTCGCATTTCGCCCCGATCGGCCCGCAATGTCGACGTGATGCCCCGTTCTCATGGCTGTTTTGTGGGTGCAACCTATCTGCAGCTATTGGAGCGCACCTTGCCACCGGTGATTAAGGGGTGGAAAGAAAATTTGGGCTGGGTGGAACGCCGGGATTTCTGGATCAGGGAAAAGCCGCCCAAACACATCCCCCAACCCATCGTCGGACCTACCACGGCGGAACACTGCATTTTCTTTAAAAACGGCACGGTGGCCAGCATGGTCTCTCAGGATCGGCCGGGTTCTGCCAACGGGAAAACCGTGCACTGGATTATAGGCGACGAGGCCAAATTCCTTGACAAGCAAAAGCTCGACAATGAGCTACTGATGACCAACCGGGGCGACGAGCGCTATTTCGGCGGTATTCCCGAGTTTCACTCGCTACTGTTCTGTACGGACATGCCGACCACCAAATCGGGCATGTGGATTCTGGATCAGGAGAAGCGAATGATGGAGCAGACCAAAGCCCTGGGAATCGACCGGATTCAACTGCTGATGAGCATACGGGCTCAGATTTATGAACTGTACGACCTGCTGATTAAAAAGCCCGCCAAACGCGTAGCCATTCTGGCTGAAATCGCCAAAAAGCAGAAGCAATGGGATGCCATTCGGGCCAATACCATCTATTTTTCGTCCGCATCGACGCTGGAAAATGTCCACGGCTATGGGATCAAGATGATCGCCAAGATGCGCCAGCAGCTGCCGCCGTTCATCTTCCGCACGGCCATCCTGAATGAAAAGCCCTACCTCTCCGAAAAAGCGTTTTATTCGGACCTGGATGATCGTCATTTTACCGATGCCATCGAGTATGGGCATGTCGACAAATTTGACTTTGGAAAAGGGCCATTTGAGCTTGGGAAAGGGCAGCTTGAAGACTCTCGAAAGGACGCCGACGTCGATCCCTGGAGCCCTCTGGACGTTGGGGGTGACTACAACTCCAGCATCACCAGCATTCTGGTCGGGCAGCCCAAGGGCCGCCAGTACCGGGTCCTGAAGGAGTTTTGTACGATGTATCCCAAGAAGGTACGCCATGCCGCACAAGCGTTTTGTGATTACTACAAGCATCACCCCACCAAGACGGTGCGTTACTTCTATGATCACACCACCATCTGGACCAACGCATCGATGGAGATGAGCTATGCCGATGAGTTTGCTGATGTGCTCAGAAAGAACGGCTGGGAGGTCGACATGATCTACTTAGGGCCGACGCTCTCCCCCATGATGCGCTATGAGCTATGGGGTTATTGTCTCACCGGTGGCGATGAGAAGTTCTTCGACGTCAGCTTCAACCGCCAGAACTGCGACTACACCCGCCAGTCGATGCAGGGCGTTGATATCCGAAAGCGGGGGCGTGGCTTTGAGAAAGATAAGGCTGATGAGAAAAAGATTGGGGAGATCGATCAGCGCACGACTCCTCACCTCAGCGATGGCGTCGACACGCTGATTGTGGGCGCTCACCAGTTCTATCAGTTCGAGAGCCGCGAGGCCTTCGATGCCGTGTTCTCAGGAAGCTAAGCTATACCGCTTACGGTTTCTTGGTGTACAATAGGCAGTGTAGCTCAACGACAACCCACATGAACACGCGAACAGGATTGAGTTTACTAACCAGGTTTCTGAGCTTCATGCTACTAAGGTACTGACTTGAATGCTCTTCACCACGGCCGTGTTAGCCTACGGTCATCTGCTGCTTCCTTTGTCTAAACGGCCTGCCCAGAGCGCTCTGGGCAGGCCGTTTCATATATGGTGCTGACCCACGATTTGCAATTGCATTTCGGCTCAGTGCGTGGCATGGGGGGCGATTTAGACCCGTGTCGATGATTTTGACGTTTTTTTTGGTTTAAACTTCTGATTCTAAGCCAAATGACTCAAAACTGAATGTCAAAATCACCCTAAAAACGAAAAAGTAGTAATGGTACCGTTTTCTCAAGGTGTTTTGGGCCTCAGCGTTTTAAGTGTAAATTTTGCAATTCAGATCACCGTAACCCATAAACAACAAACCTAAAATGACCACCGTTTTTGCCCAAAATCGGCCCATGGTACCCATTGTGTCGACTAAAAAAGCCATTTACCGGCTGCTCCAGAAAGGAGATCTTCTGCAGGCCAAAGATGCGGTGTACTGCCCCGCTGATGATTACTGGAAAGCGATTCCGGATGATATCGTCGGCACCCCCTACAGATCCAAACTAGGTCCCGTTCGCCGGTTCAACAAGTAGTTATCGAGTATTCCGTGTCTCACCCGGTGTCGCGGCCCTAGGCAATAGGAGCCTGCACCTTCGCGCCTATGATCAAGGTGCAGGAGATGCTTCAGCAGATGCGGCTGCTCGACGCTAGGGGCAAGCCCATCGCGTTTGACCTGGTGGTCTGTACGGCCGACCGTCAGCGCAACACCGGCGGCAAGCTGCTCGACCTGCGAAAAGTCATTCTGCTCACCAAAAAACGCCAATCCGAGCGTTACCTGCTGGTTCAGCACCTGGGCAGTAAAGACGCCATCCGCCTGCACCTTGACCTCATCCTGTTTTTCAACAATCTGGAAGTGGTCTAATGGCGAAACGCAATTCGGATATAGCCGTCTTTGAGGGCGATCACAGCACCCTGGCCATTCTGGCCCAGGCCGGTGTCAGCGTGACGATGGAAGCCGATCGGCCTTCGCAACGGCGAGCGGGTCAGGCCAATCCCAAAGCAGCGCCCCGATCGGGAAAAGAGCCTGGTGCCACGCCCAGTGTAGCCGTTCCGGATACAACTCAGTACGGTCCTGCCCTGGAGGACATCATGCCCTGGGGCGAAGGCAACGATTTTCCGCAGCGCCTGGCTGAACTCTACAACCAGGATTCCTTAATTCCAGCCACATTGGGTGATCTGGCCAATACCGTAGTGGGCGGTGGTGTCATGGCTGTGCTGGTCGACGTCAACGAAAAAGGCCAGAAGATCTATAAGCCCTTAACGGGCGATCCCGCCATCATTGCCGAGATCCGGGATTTTCTTTCCCACCCAAAGTTTAGCCTCTATCTGCGGGAAATGGCAGCCGATGTGACCGAATTCTTCAACGGCTGGGTCGAGCTGATCATCAGTAAGGATCGCAGTATCATTACCAGCCTGGAGCCGCTCAATGCCGAAGAGTGTCGCTGGTGCCGAATGCGGGCCAATGGTGATAAGCCGTTCATTCACCTCAATGCCAACTGGCCGCGCTACCAACCCACGCTCACCGAGACGCTCACCACGCTTGATCCCTACCGGCCCGACCTGATTGAATGGATGCGGGAGGGTGATTTTTATAAAGTCGTCTATCCAATCAGCTACCCAACGCCAGGCAAACGGTACTACTCTCTGCCCCACCATTACTCAATTGTGGAAAGTGGCTGGCTGGACGTCCACCGCGCGATCCCAAAATTCAAAAAGTTTCTGATGCAAAATCAGATGACGCTGAAGTATCACTGGAAGGTCGATAAGGAGTACTGGAAAGATATGTATGGGGATGCCTATAGCAAAGGCTCGCCGGCCCAGAAACGGGACATCAAGCGAAAGTGGCTCGAGCAGATGAACAAGAGTCTGACCGACGTCACCAAAACCGGCAATTCCATTGTCACCGATGTTAGCTGGGACCAGGTCAATAGGGTCTGGAAAGATCACATTACCGTCACCCCCATTACCGATGCGATTACCGATGGCAAGTACATCCAGGACAACATGGAAGCGGCCGTCAATATTCTGTACGCCTTCAACGTCGACCCGACCTCCTCGGGTTTTGCCGGTGGCGATAAAATGGGGGCGAAATCGGGCGGCTCGGATAAACGCGAAGCCCACCTGATCAAGCAGCAGAAAGTGCGTCCCTTCCGGGATATGCTGCTGGAACCACTGCGCTTCAAAGCCCGCTATGACGGCTGGAAGGCGGCCATTCCTCTACTCGACTTTGTCTTCGACGATACGATTTTGACCACCCTAGATACTGGTGCCGGCACCGATAAAATCTTAAGCTAATGACCCCACTATTCGATGGTACCGGTGATGAGCTGAGAAAGTTCGTGCCGGGTCTAATTAAGAATTTCACGGTTCCCGAGAGCCTGAAAACGACGCTGCAGGAAACGCAGGAAAGCCTGCTCACCCGGTTTTTGGGCGCTACCCTGGCCGAGCAGGTGGCCGCATCGAGCGCATCGAACGATGCAGTCATAAAATCCTCGTTTACACTCGCCCAAACCGTCATTGCGCGCTTAGGCTTCGCCGAGTATTTGCCTGCGGCCGAGATTCAGATTGGCAATGATGGCATTACCATCACGGCCGTCGAGAACCGGAGGGCTGCGTTTGATTACCAGACCCAGAAACTCGACAAATCACTCAGGGAAGGTGGCTGGACTAAGCTTGATGAGTTGATTTTGCTCATTGCGGCCAATGCGGAAAAGTTTCCGGGCTGGGCTGAAGCCCCCTACAATCAGGAATTAACCGAGGCCATTTTCAAAAGTGCGGCCGAGTTTTCCAAATACTACCAGATTCAGAATCGCTGGCTGACATTCTGGGCACTTCGCCCCTACATCTCGGCCGTGGAAGACAATTTTGGTCAGACGTATCTGCAGAAGATTAATACACTACCTAGTAGCGTAACGGCCGATCAAAAGAAACCCCTGCTGCGCAACCTGATGCGCTGTCTGGCCTACGAAGCAGTGATCACGGCCCTACCCAACCTGTCGGTGGAGCTGGCTGGCGTCAACGTGCAGATCAACTATGGTTCGCAGTATGGTGGAAATTCGAGCTACTACACCCCACCCGGGCGGGAGATGCTCGACTGGGTGAAACAGAATCTGCTCAATCAGGTCACGGCCTTCTGGTCGACGGTCGATCAGCAGTTGGAAGCGCTGAACCCAACTCCCACGACAACGAATGATGAGTGGACGGGTCTGAGCGACGACTGCGGCCCCATTGTGATGATCTAACGAACCTCCCCCTATGAAAGAACTCGCCTATAAAGATCGAAAAATACTCAGTTGTCTGACAGGGGTCAGCTTCCTAATGCTGTTGTTTATTGGTAGCTTACTCTTTTCCAGCTGTACGAGCCTGTACGACCGGGCCAAAGCCCGCTATGCAACTGAAGAAACGGACACAATTTATTCGACGGTAACAGCCAGGATAAAGGGGGATACTGTTTCGCATGTATTTAAAACCGATTGCACGCATTACATCCGGACTGAACGACAGGGCCGGGCCACAGTAACCGTCATCCGGGAACCTACCAACACTACGGTTATCGCCGAATGCGATTCAGCCAGCGTCAGCCAACGAATTGCCACCCAAATTAAAAACCAAACCTGGGGCGTCGATCCTAAATACCAGCGTCGATTCTGGATTGCGATCGCGGTGGCGGCTGGACTGTTTCTACTCTTTCTCTTTCTGATTATCGGTGGAATTGTCGCCTACAAGCTGTCAAAAACCTATTCTCTTACCAAAAAAGGCAATGGAACACCTCCGGTTAACCCAGGCTGATTACGAAGCAGCGGCCGCCCTGCTGCGCGTGCCTGTCGCCTACGTCAAAGCCGTGCGCGACGTGGAGAGTAACGGGTTCGGCTACCTGCCCGATGGTCGAATTACGATCCGCTTCGAAGGCCACCGGTTCCGGCAATACACCAAAGGACGGTTCGATAAGAGTCATCCAACCATTTCGCACAAGTACATGCGGAATTGCCCGTACAATAAAGGGCCGGTTTCTGATTATGCCCGGCTGAAGATTGCCATGGCGCTCGATCCGGATGCGGCCCTGATGGCCACTTCCTGGGGCCTGTTTCAGGTGATGGGCGATGAATTCTGGCGCTGCGAAGACCTG